>JACQYF010000001.1 GCA_016208315.1 Chloroflexota bacterium
TCATTCGCGCGGTCGCCGGCGAAAACCGCGTGCGTGTGCGCGTCCACAAAACCGGGCAGGACGATCTTGCCGCGCGCGTTAATTTTGCGCGTGCGCGTGTCGGCCAGGCCCAGGATGTCGAGCGTGCTGCCCACGGCGAGTATTTTTTCGCCGCTGATCGCGACCGCGCCGTCGCGCAGGATCGCCAGATCGCCTTGCGCCGCGCCGCGCTTGGGCGCGGGGCCAGCGAGGGTGAGCAGTTGATTTGCGGAGTGGATAATAATCTCGGGCGATTGGAAAGTGGGGAAGGTGTCCATTTGCATTCCCATCCGATGGTTAGAACCCGCCCAATTTGAGCGCGCTCAAGACGACTACGGTCGCGGGCGCGAGGAAAACCGCGGGCAAGAGATTCGCGATACGCACGCGCTTTAAATCGAGCAGCAACAGCGCAATGCCCATGATAAGCACGCCGCCCGTCGCGGTCATCTCGATCACCCACGGCGTCTCGCGCGATACGGAACCCAACGCGCTCCCCAGCAGCATCGCGGCGAGACTGATGCCCCCTTGGTAAATTAAGACCGTCAGCGCGGCGAACGCGACGCCGATGCCTAACGTCGAAGCAAAGGCCAGGCCGGCGAACGCGTCCAGGGCCGACTTGATCGCGAGCAGGTTGAAATCGCCTAGCAACCCATCCTGAATCGAGCCGAGGATCGCGAGCGGGCCGACGCAAAAGACGAGACTCGCGGTCACAAAGCCGCGTGTAAACGTGCCCGCCTCCCCGCCGCGCGCAAAACGCGCTTCCAGTTTTTGACCGATGCCATCCAGCCACGCCTGAATCCCAACCAACTCGCCGATAATCCCGCCGAACAAAATACTGACGAGAACGATGAGCATGTTCTGAGTGGTAAGGGCCATCTGTAAACCGATCACGAAAACCAGCAAGCCCAGACCATTCATCACCGTCTCGCGAACCTTCTCCGGCAATCGTCCGCCAAGCATCGCACCCAAAATTCCACCCACCAGCACGGTTACGACGTTCAGAATTGTCCCAGTCATAGGCATTTGAGATTTACGATTTCAGATTTAGGATTTAGGATTTGCCATGAACTATGCCTGTTGTCCTCAAATCCTAAATCATAAATCCGACATCCTAAATTCCTTTCACGCTTTTTCCCGCGCGCGGTCTAACGCGCGTTCGATTTCGGGCGCGGCGTCGGGATTGAGCGCCGCGTAGGCGCGCACCAAGCCAAAGCAGCCCGCCAGCATCATGTCGCCATACGGCGTCGCGAAATACGGGCGATAGCGCGAGTTGAGCAACAGGCCACGCCGCGGCCCCACGACGGCCAAAAAGCCATGTCCCGCGCCAGACGAAGGATCAAGCGCCACGGCGGGCGCATCCGTCACGAATGCGCCGTGTGCCGAGCACGGCGGCCGGCGCGGTGTCCATCACCAGGACCGGCGCATCGGTCTCGACGTCGTTCGCCGCCGCGCGCATCCGGGTAAGGCGCGCCGGGATTTGATCGCGCATGAACGCGAACGCGGCCGGGCTGTTGAACGCTTTGAGCCGTTCGGCGAGGAATTCAAAGCGGAACAAGCGGTCGCTGTAACCGGGCGGCGCGTTGCCGTGATCGAACACCGCCACGGCGACCGCGTCGAAGCGCAAATCCACGCCGAAGGACGCAAAGGCGCCGCGCACCGCGTCGAGATCAACGTCGCGCATTGCGATGCGAGCCACGTTCTCTAGATACATCGCATCCGCGTCGGTCACGACGTGGATGCCCGACTTTTCAACCTCGGCCAGGTCGTCGTTGAAACTCTGCGCTGCGCTCGGCGTCGCCAAGACGCGATAGCCCGCGCGGAGATGGTCGTTGGCGGCCCAATTGCACGGTCCGCCGCCCATGATCGTGCCGGTTAGCAGCACGTCCTCGCCGCGCGCGGTTGCGTCCTTGATCTGCTGCGCCACCAACACGGTCGGCGAGGGCATGACCATTTGCAGGCAGTTCTCAACCTCGACCTCACTGTCGAAAAGCAAAATGTCCTGCGTCCCCGTGCCGACGTCAATTGCTAGGATTCGCATGTAGACCCTCGTGTGAAACGTAATGCGTAAAACGTAAAACGTAAGGCGCAAGTCCGCGGTTTTACGTTTTACGTTTCACGTTTTATGAATTCGTCGGCTTTCTTCAACAACGCGCGCAAGCCCGCGAATTTCAAGCGTTCCCGCGCGGCGTCGAACGGCAGCCAAATCATTTCCTCGTGTTCCCACGAAATCTTGGACTCGCGGTGCGGCGCTTCTCCGACAAAAAAGATCGCCTGCTTTTTGATGCGCTGCCCGCGGCGTTGATTCCGGTATACGTCAGATTATACTTGAAAGGGGGTGGACCGACAAGGTTGGACTTTATCAAAATATTTTTACACTTATTGACAACCGTGTCGGCGGCGTGTATAATGGGTACGAGGATAACGATGTCCACCATCCGCCAGACCATCCTTGAGACGTTGAACCAGCGCGGGCCGCTATGCGTCGGAGAAATCGCGCAGGTCGCCCAACTCTCCAAAATGGCGACGCGGTACCATTTGGGTCTGTTGGCGCGCGATAACCTGATCGTCCAAACCAAGCCGGCGCACCGCGGCTGTGTGGGCCGGCCGGAAAAGGTGTACGCGCTGGGCGCTGGCGCGCACGAGCACTTGCCCAAGCAGTACCATCTGCTCGCCGGCCAACTGCTGGACGAAATCGCGGATACGTTGGGTGAGAAGGAAACGCGGACCTTGCTGCGCCGAGCCGGCAAACGCATCGCCGAATCAGCGCCTGCGCTGCGGGCCGGCGCGGGAACCGAGGCGCGCGTCAAGCGCGTCGCCAAATTCCTCGCCGGGCGCGGGTATATGGCCGATTGGGCCGACGAAGGCGACACGCTCGCGTTGGTGGTCTGCAACTGCCCGTTCCGCCAGGTCGCGATCGAGCACCGCGAGGTCTGCGAGATGGACATGACCATCGTCGGCGCTTTGCTCGAGACGCCGGCTAAGATGACGCGCTGTATCGCGAATCACGACGCGCACTGTCGCTTTGTGATGGCGAAGATATGACCCATGAATGACTCGTACGGCCGCAATATCCATTATCTGCGGATCTCACTCACCGACCGCTGCAATTTTCGGTGCGTGTACTGTATGCCCGCAGACATGGTGTTCCAACCGAAAAGCTATTTGCTGCAGGACGACGAACTGCTGACCGTGCGTCCAAATCTCGTGAATATCGTCGGCGGCATAGCGGCCATTCCGGGCATTAAAGAAATCGCGATGACGACGAACGCACTCAAGCTCGAAAAATTGGCCGAGCCGCTGGCCAAGGTCGGACTAAAGCGCGTCAACATCAGCATTGACACGCTCGACGCCGAACGCTTTCACAAGATGACGCGGTTCGGCAAACTCGAACAGGTGTGGCGCGGGATTCTCGCCGCCGAACGCGCGGGCCTTTATCCGATCAAACTGAATTCGGTCGTCGTCCGCGGCTATAACGAAGACGACATTGTGGACCTCGCGCGCCTAACGCTCGATCACGCGTGGGACATGCGGTTTATCGAAGTGATGCCGCTCGGCAGCATCGCGGAATTTCAGATGGATTCGGTGGTGCCGGTCGCCGAAATGAAATTGCGGATCGAGAGCGCGCTGGGTCGCTTGGAAGCCGTAGATTGGGATGGACACAACCCGGCGCGGCCATTTCGATTGCGCGGCGGGCGCGGCACCCTCGGCTTTATCAGTTCGGTGACGGAGCCGTTTTGCGCGGGGTGCGACCGGATGCGCTTGAGCGCGGACGGCCGCTTGCGCTTGTGCTTGCTGCGCGACGACGAAGTGGATTTGCTGACGCCGCTACGCGCGGGCGCGTCGGATGAGGAATTGCGCGCCTTGATGACGCGCGGCGTGATCAACAAGCCGTGGGGACATGGCCTGGCAGAGCACGTGATCGCCGAATCGCGAGTCATGTCGCAAATCGGCGGATGACATATTTTTTGAGGAGGAGTACATGGACACACAGACGATTCCGGTGACGACGGCCGTGGAGGAAATGACGGTTCAGCCGACGGTCAATCTGTCACCGCTCGCGGCGGAAAAGCTGCAATCAATTCTCCGGGAAAAGAATCTGCCCGGTTATGGCTTGCGGGTCTTTGTTTCCGGCGGGGGTTGTTCGGGATTTCAGTACGGAATGGCGTTCGAGAACACGACCGAAGAGGGCGATTTCGTCTTTGAAGCGTCCGGCGTTCGCATGTATCTCGACAGCGCGAGCGCGATGTATCTCGACGGCGCGAATGTGGATTACGTGGACAGCTTGATGGGCGGCGGCTTTCGCATCGAGAATCCGAACGCGGTCAGCACCTGCTCGTGCGGCCAGTCGTTCAGCGCGGGCGCGGGTGAAGGCGCGCAGGCCAGTGGCGGCGGCTGCGGCTGCGGGCATCACTAGGCCGAGTCGAACGCGCGTTGAAAATCCCAGCCCGCAGTTCTCGGCTGGGTTTTTCAATTTCATATTTCTGCGTTACAATGCGGCGGAGCGATTCAAGGAGTAAAGCCACATGCCACTCAAAGACCAACTCAGCGAAGATCTGAAAAGCGCCATGCGCGCCAAGGACGAAACGCGCATGAACGCGATCCGGATGCTCAAAGCCGCCATTACGAATTTCGAGCTTGCGCGCACCGATGCCAAGAGCAAGGATTTCGGCAAGCCGATCACCGAAGCGGACCTGCTCGGCGTCGTGGAAAAGCAGATCAAGCAGCGGCGTGAGTCCATCGAAATGTACAACCAGGGTAATCGCCCCGAACTTGCCGCCAAAGAAGCCGCGGAGATCGCGGTGCTGGAGGGTTACCTGCCCAAGCAGTTGACGCGCGACGAAATCAAAGGCGAGGTGCTGGGCATCATCGCACAACTCGGCACGAAAGAGTTTCCAAAGGTGATGCGCGAAGCGGCCGCGCGGCTCAAGGGTCGCGCGGATGGCAAGGTCGTCAACGAGGTGGTCAAGGAGCTGACGGGGTAGCCAGTCGCAGGTCACAGAGCCTGCCCTGAGCTTGTCGAAGGGTCGCAGGCAAAATCGCCGCGGGGAAGTTGGTATCCCTGCGGCGATTTCTTGTTTGCTACTAACCACCTAGACGCGCAGCGTCTTCCAGCGCGCGCCGCGAAAACGCCAGGCGATCAAGACCGCCCGCGTGAGAAAATCCGCGATCCAGCCCAGCCACACGCCGAATAATCCCAAGCCAAAGACAATGCCCATCAAGTAGCCGAACGCAACGCGCACGATCCAGATGCCGACGAACGTGAACACGAGCGTGGCGCGCGTGTCGCCCGCGCCGCGCAAGGCGCTCGAGAGGACGACCGCAATGGCTTGCAGTGGTTGGGCGACCGCGATGAACACGAGGCACATTTCGGCCAATGCGATCACGTTCACGTCGTCAGTATAGATTCTCACCAAAAAGTGGCGGCCCGCGTAAAAGCCCACGCCCATCAAACACATCCACATCATGCCGCTTTTCAACGCCTGCCACGCGCTCTGCTCCGCGCGATCCGGCTTTTGCGCGCCGAGGTTTTGACCGACGAGCGTCAGCGCGGCGACGCCAAACGCGAACGCGGGCAAGATCGAAAACATCGAGATATTGAATGCGATCTGCTGCGCGGCCAGCTCGTTCGTGCCGAGGAGAATCGCAATCGCGCTAAACGCGAGAAAACCCAAGTTGAACACGATCTGCTCCGCCGCCGCCGGCGCGCCGATATTCAGGATACGCGCGATGGCGTCGCGATGGAATCCCCAGCCGCCCCACGCGGGCAGTTTGAGGATCGAGCCGCGTTTGAAGAGCACGTAAAGGATCAAGCCCGCGCCCACGCCGCGCGCAATCGTCGTCGCCACCGCCGAGCCGACCGGCCCCAGGCGCGGAAACCCGAAATTTCCAAAGATCAGCAAATAGTCGAGGACGATGTTGATGATATTGATGAAACCGGTGATCACCATCGGCGTGCGCGTGTCGCCGGAGCCGCGCAGGGTCCCGCTGCCGACCAGCATGATGCCCATCACGACCGAAAAGGTCGAGACGACGCGCAAAAAGCCGCCCGCAATCTCGGTGACCTCGGGCGTCGCGCCGAGCACGCGGATGATCGCATCGGAAAACAGGATGCCAATCGCCGCAATGCCGAGCGACAAAACGGCCGCGATCAACAGCGACTGCTTGGCCGTCCGCTCTGCATCGCGCTTGTCGCCCGCGCCGACCGCGCGCGCGACGAGGGCCTGGTTGCCGACCGATAGGCCCATAAACAAGACCAGGAGCAGGAACATCAATTGATTGCCCAGGCCGATGCCGGCAATCGCCGCGGCGCCCAGTTGCCCGACAAATACCAGGTCCACAAAGCCGAGCATGGTCTGGAGCAGATTTTCAATCAGGGAGGGCCAGGCCAGTTGGAAGAGATGGCGATTCAAACTAAGCGCTTCGCCCGCGCTCGGCGGCTTGCGAAACGCATTCAGCCGGATGACCCAGCTTTTGACAGTCATGCAATACTCCAATCAAAAAACGCCGTCCGATTATACGCTTGGGCCGCGGGCATTGTCAAATGAAGAAACCCGTTTTCGACGCGACGAGCGCGTGAGAAAAACGGGTTTCGCGAACGGGGCGATTGCAGGATGCGGTTCGTGAATTCGTAGGGGCAGTGCCTTGTGCCTGCCCCGGACGGGCAGGCACAAGGCACTGCCCCTACGGAATATCTTCGCCCACAAGTTTCGATGCGTACCAGATGAGATAATCGTTCAGATGCTCGCTCCAGTAATAGCCATCGTGGATGCCAGGCCACGCATCGCGCCAATCGTGCGGAATCCCCTTCGCTTCCAAGAGCGTATGGAAGACGACGATGCACCTCTGTGGCGAAGGCGGCGGATTGCAGTCGCGCCATTGATAATCGCCGGCGGCTACGTCAATCCACAGAGTCAGTCGACGCGCGGCGTCGGTATGCTCGGCCAGCCAAAACGGATCATATTGATTGTAAAAGTCCCAATCGCCGAACACCGCGACCGAACCATCCGCTCCGCAAAACCTCGGGATGCGTCATGGCGAGCGTCAGCGCCGATTGCCCGCCCGCCGACAAGCCCCCAATCGCGCGACTCTGCGACTGCCGGAGCGTTCGATAGTTCGCATCAATATAACTAACCAGGTCTTGCCAAACGTAATCGCCGTACCGTTTACCATCGCTGGCGGGCGGCGGCGCGTGATTGAACCACCACGATTTATCGCCATCGGGCATCACGACGATCAGCGGCTGGATCTGTCCATTCCGAATGAGCGATTCGAGCGCATCGCACAAGCCCCAGTTGACCCATTCGTGCGGATCGCCATCATAGCCCGAGAGCATGTAAAGGACCGGGTAGCGGCGAGGCGTGTCGCCATAGCCGGGAGGCAGATAGATCAAGAAGCGCATATCCTGATCGAGAGCTGCGCTGTAAAACCTGCGCGTGATGAGTTGACTCGCGCCGCTCGGTCGCGGAAATTTGGGAAGAGGTGTGAGCGTGAGCGCGCGGGCGGGCGCGCTCGGCGATGGCGCTTGCGTCGGTTGAGGCGTGATCGCGGGACGACAGGGAGACTGCGGAACGGGTGCGGACGTTGGCGCGAGCGCAAGGGCGGGTTCGGTTGGATCAGTTGACGCGGCGGGCGCAGGGAGATCGAAGCGAGTATAGCCGCAAGCCGCGCTAAGAGTTAGGGCGACTAGCACAAGCCCCAAAGAGAATCGCATCATTGTCCAACGAGTTTGGACGAATACCAGGCCAGGTAGTCAGGAACATGGGTTTGCCAATAGATCCATTCGTGCGGGCCGGGCCAGGTACTCTGCCATTCGTGCGGAATACCTTTGGCGACAAGCAGATCGTGAAACGCCATTACACAGCGGTCGGATTCTGCGCCGCAATTGCGTACGTTCTGGTCGTCCGCGCCAACGTCGAGCCAAAGAGCGAGTTGGCGCGCGGCGTCGGTGTTCTGCACGAGCCAGATCGGGTCGAATTGATTAAAGTAATTCACGTCGTTGATAAAACCGATCGAGCCGTCAGCGCCGCGGAACGATGGACTGTGCGCGCCGACGACCTTGAAGACGTCGGGATGCATCAAGCCGAACGACAGCGCGCCTTGCCCGCCGAGCGAAAAGCCGCCGATCGCGCGGCTCTCGCGGCGCGCCAGCGTGCGATAATTCGCGTCAATATAATTAACGGCATCCTGCCAGATCGCGTCACCCCAGCGTTTGCCGTCCGTGCCGGGACCGTGATTGAAAAAGTACGACGGCTGTCCGCCGGCCATAAATCCATACGGCTGGACGATGATGAGTGGTTGGATCTGACCGGAGAGCATCATCGCCTCCGCGTTGTCCTTTAGCCCCCACTCCTCCCATTCGGGCACCAGTTTGTCAAATCCCCCGTAGCCGTGCAGCATATACAGCACAGGGTAGCGCCGCTGGGGCCATTCATTGTAGCCGGGTGGCAAGTAGATGACAATCCTACGATCCTCATTCAGGGCGGCGCTGCGATACTTGTTATCAATCCGCGTAATGTGCCCGATTGGCAAAGGAGTGTTGCTCGGCAATGGTGTACGGGTCGGTGTGCGCGTGACGGTCGGAGTGGCTGTGCGTGTGCGCGTGGGCGTGCGCGTCGGGGTGGACGTATTCGTCGGCGTCCGTCGGAGCGTTGGGCTAGCCAGAGTGGGAGTTGACGTGACGTGAATAGTTGGGGTCGAGACGGCAATGGGGAGTAAAGTGGCGGCCGGGGTTGGGGGCGGCGCGGTGAGAGCGCATCCGCTGCCCAGGACTGTCATGACGAGTCCTAGCCCCAAGACAAGAACGGCGCGGCGCATTCCTAATCGTTCCAGTTGTCGGCAACCTCGTCCTGGCGCAGAAATCGGAGCGCGCCAGAGCGCATATCAGTCGTAATCTCGTGATCCGCGTTGGGGAAGATGGCCAGGCGTGCGTCCGATCCGATCTGGGTCAGCGCGCCTTGAAACGAGCGCGCGCGATCCACGCGCGTCTTGCCGCATGAAGAATCAAAGGCGCGCGAGACGTCGGCGCTGCGATTGTCTTTTTCGCCCACGGCCACCCAAAACGAGATCCGCTTGAAATGCGGCATGTCCACGGCTTGCCCCAAGAGTTTGGACACGTCCGCGATGCCAAACGGAAAGACCAGCGGCCCGGCGTCGTTTTTGACGAGCGGCATGGTGTACGCGCCCGCCGAGAGAACGGCGGCGCTCTCGACGTGTTCGGGATAGAATAAAGCAAAGCGATGGCCGAGTTGCGCGCCGCGCGAGAATCCCATGATCAGGGCGTGCTGCCTCAGTTTCAAGCCCAGGCGCGCCGGCAGCTCGTCCATCATCTTATCGAGATACCCGGTCAGTTCCAAGTCCTCTTGCATGAGCTGGATCGGATCTTTCCAATCCTTGGTATAAGGCAGCGTCGGCGCGACGAGCAGCCAATTGTTGCGGTCGGCCTCAGCGATAAGCGGCTCGGCGAACCAATCGCCGCGCCCGCCCATTCCGTGAAGGACGAGCAAGACCCGTAACGCGACGCCCTGCTTGGCCGCCGCAGGCAGGCGGACAAAGACGTCAAAATAATCGGAGGGTGGACCGCGTGAAATCAGCTTGGGCGCGGCGGCGAGCGCGCGACGCGCGGCTTTGAGTTCAGCTAGCCGATCCTCTGCCAAAATGGCGGGCGGCTCGGGTGCGGGTTTGGCGGTCGGACTGTCGGCGATGGTGAGATTGGCCGGAGCGATCGTGCCAACAGCCAGCGGTGTGGCGGATATGCTTGGCAGGGCCGATACAGAAAGGGTCGCCGGAGGGACGACCCTCAAGTTCTCTAGGCGTACCGTTTGCCAACCGGCCCGATCGGGGACGAGTATGATTACCAGCAGAATGCCAAAGAGCAAACCACCGATGCGCGATAGTGCTTTCATCAAGTTTATGCGTTGCGGCTCTCGAGATATTTCTGCTCACATTATACCACGAGAGCGCCGAAACGCACAAACTAGGCAGGGGCTAGCGCGGAATGATTCGGAACAAAAACTGGCGTTGAATCATCGCCCAAATGGCGAGCACGGCCAGAAATTGGAGGGCGGTATTAAGCGTGCCCATCGCCAGAATATTGATCGGCAAATACGGCAGTGCCGCGTAAAAGAGGCCGAACAGCACAATGTGCATTGTGTACGCGTACAGCGAGTTTTGGCCCAAGGGCATCAAGAGCCAACCCAACGCGGCCCAAATCGGCTTCCAAAAGAGCGTTACCAGCAGATACGCGAACTGGAAGACGATGAAGCTGGCGATCAACCGCCCCGGCGCGAGCGCGCTCTTGAGGAAGAAATCGTGCATGAATACCTGGGTGTCGAGTCCGGGCAACAGGCCGTTCAGGAACGTCGCTTGCGTGCCGTTCAATTGCGCCAACCAGACGAACAGCAGACCCAGAAACAAGAAATAGGGCCAGCGCGGCATCTGGCTCAATTTTTCGATCAACGCTTCGCGATGGTATCCAATGACCATCGCGATGAAGAAGAGCAATTGCCATGCCGCAAAGTTGAACGTCGTGTTGCCGTCCACGGGCCAGGGCACCTGAACTTGGGCCGGCGCGATTTGAAACGCAAGCCACAGTGCAAGCGAAGCCGTGAGCAGCAGCTTGGTATAGCCCTTGTAGAGGAGCCACAGCGCGCCCGCCGCGCCCAGCAACAAAAATGTGTAGAGCAGCGGGACATCGGTCAAATACATCGTCTGCCGCAGGGTGGCAATGTTTAGCGCGAAGAGGAACGGATTCGTGATGTTCAGCTCTTCCGCCCACTCCATCTGGAACGCGACGGAGAATATCGCGAAGAGCAAGGTGAGGACGACGGTGAGTTTGTAGAGCGTCCAAGCGCGCTGCACCGCTTTGAGCTGCGCGGCGCGGATGCCTTGCTTGAGCGCGATGCCGCCATAGACCATGCCGACGACTAGCCCGGAGATGAAAATAAACGCTTCCGCGCCCGAGGTGAAAAAGTTGTTGCCGCCGGTAATGAGGTACAACCAGGACGAACCCCCAAAATGATTGACGACCATCACGAACACGGCAAAGCCGCGCAAGAGATCGAGACGGAGATCGCGTTTGCCGAGCGCGGGATAACTCCAATCCCAAGGCCGCCAGTGGGGTAGAGTCCAAAGATTGGGAAAGGTACGTGCCGTCGTGCCAGGCGCCGCAGCGCCATTGCTGGTCATCAACTGCGCGTGCTGATTCTTCATTTTGACCTGCCGTAGATTGGCAACGCTCGCCGGTTTCATCTTCAGTATGTCCGAATTACGTAATAGACGCATAAAGCGTGTGTAAAATGACTGTAAATCCTCACATGTGGTACTACGGTTCCACGCGCCGCAGAGGTTCAATGATTAATACACTCTCATCCATTCACACAGCAGACGCGGGCCTAGATGAGAGAAAATTAACGCGCGCGACGCGCGTCAATATTCTTACGAAGAACTCGGAGGAATGTTACGCGAGTGGCGAGCGCTTTGCGCGAAATTTCCCTAATGGGTTTCGGCGATTAATTCGTGGAGCAGTGCGGTGAATCGAAACTTGCGAACGGAGGACGCGGAAAAAAACAGAAACCCGGTTTCTCTCCTGCTCCGCAGGCGCAGCGAAAACGGGTTTGGCGGCAGAACGGATTTCTAATTGTGGGCAAAGTCTATGGCGGCGGTATTGCAGCCAGTCGTATCGGAAGTTTTGAAATATGCGCCGACGGAGATTTGTTGGCCGTTGCTGTCAACGATAAAGACCCACCAGTTCCCATCCATCTGTTGACCCTCGGCTAGGCCGAGCCGGTACTTCCCCTGGAGGGCAGGATCAACGTGTTTGTAGTCGCTGGGGTCAACGCCGGTGATGAAATCGTCAATGACCGGACTACCGCCGTTTCCATTCGCGATGCGGACGCGGACGCCATTTTGCGGCACGCCGTTGTCGTAGACGGTTCCCTCGGCGCGTGTGTTCTGTGCGGGCGTGCAAACACTTTTCGCGACGCGATAATAGTAACCTTGATAGAGATCGGCGGTGGGCGGCGGAGGCGGCGGCGCGGTCGGCGGGAGAGGTAGCGTGCGCGTCGGCGCGGGACGCGCGGTGGGAACGCGAGTTGCGGTGACTGGCCGTACAGTCGGAGCGGGCACGAGCGTGGGCGTCGGCGGCGCGGTGGGCGGAACGCGCGTGAAGGTGGGGCGTACCGTGCGCGTCACGGTGGACGTCGCCGTCGGCTGCGCGCGGGCGATCACATCGCCAGTGCGGCAGGCGAGCAAGACAAGCCAAACGATACCAAGCAGGACAGGCCGGGACGCGAATTGTTTCAATGGAAGGTGATCCTTGTCGAGGGCTGAGGGCTGAGGGCTGAGGGATGATGCGCTGCATTCGACAGCGATTCATCCCTCATCCCCCATCACTCATCCCTCAGCCATCAGTGGTAGCGTTTGACTTGAAAGCGATACAGTTCGACCGGTTCCGCCGGATCCGTGATGCCGGCTTTGTGAACCCGCGTATAGTAGAGTTGCTTTTCCGCGGTGTCAATCGTCTCGAGATCGGGCAGGAGCAGCCCGCGCTTCCATTGGCCGCGCCGGGATTGAACGATCAACCCGTGTTGCTTGGGGTCTTGATCGGCAATCGTCTCGATCTGTTCCGGGGCCGTGAGCACATCTACCGATATCTCAAGGTCGGCCAGCTCGTCCGGCTCGACCGGCGGAAAGCGCGGGTCGCGCGTGGCGGCGCTGATGGCGTTGTCAATGACTTCGGCCGCGAGGTTGGCGCGCTGCGGCGTGATCGTTCCGATGCAGCCGCGCAATTCGCCGCCTTTGTGAATAGAGACAAACGCGCCCGTCTGCTCCTGCATTTCGGGCGGCGGCTCGCGCGGCGGAGGCAGACGTTTGCGCTCGCGCACGTGCAGTTCAATCGCGGCCCGCGCTAGTTCGACCAAGGGATGATGCGCAGGAGTACCCATAGGCAAGCCCCCTACATGTCATCGGCTACTTCCAGAAATCCACAGTGCCAGCCCAGCAGGCACTGGGATTGTCGGCCGGCAAGCCATTCGTGACAATGGGGCCACCGATATCCGATTTTCGGCGATCGGCAGGGTCAACGAGCCAAAGTCCCCACGTACCGGGTCTGCCGGGCTGCCCCTCTGATGAGAGGACAAAAGTGTACACCCCATCATCGCCCGCTTTGACTTTGTCGTATATCGTCGAACCGTCGGGAGGCCCCAAGGCCACGATCGCGCCCGCGTATCTCGCGTCCGGGTTAAACCGATCGAGATAGACGGTGCCTTTGATATATGTAAGTCCCGAGTGCGAACATGTGGCGGGATTTACGTGAAACTCGTATTGCGAAACGGGTGGCGGCGCCGTCGGCTGAACGACGGGCGGCGGGATGGCGGTGGGCGGCCGCGGGGTCGCGGTGGGCGGTCGACGCGTGGCGGTTCGGGTGGGCGCCGAAGTGGGCGGCACTGGGGTTGGCGGGACAGGAGTCGGAACAGGAGTATTTGTGGCCTTGGGTAGGGGTGTAAAAGTCGGACGCGGCGTTCGGGTAGGGGTGACCGTAGCTTGAGCAACGAACACATCGGCGGTGCGGCATGCGAGCGCGCCGGCAAAAATCAATGCGGCCAGCGCGAACCGCAGTCGCCACTTGGTTAAATCCATTCGATTCGGTTCTCCTTCAAGAAACTGGCGGCATTATAGCATAGGGCTAGGCAAACGCCAAAAAAAGGAGAACCTACCGGTTTTTCGCGCGACGGTAATTGGTTTCCGGTTTGGCTTCAGCGCGGCGGTGCGTTGTCCGGTAACTCGGGGCGATGATCTCGTTGACCGAACTGCGCGCTAGATCAAAGATGCGCGTTCGGATGCGCGGGTCAACTTGCGCTTCGCTGTGGATCGTAATGATGGTGGGCAAACGTGAGACGTAACGAAAATCAAGTATCTGGAAAAGCTTTTCCCGCGCCCACGGCGTCGCGTTTTCCGTGCCCAAATCGTCGAGCACGAGGAACGGCGCCGTGCGCGTTTCCTCGAAAACCTGATCGTATTGGGTGCCGCTGCCGGGCGCAAACGTCGCGCGTAGATGATCGAGAAAGTCCGGCACGGTCTTGAACGCGACCGTATGACCGCGCTGATTGATCGCGTTTGCGATCGCCGCCGCCAGATGCGTCTTGCCGCAGCCGTACTCACCCGTAAACACGATGAACCCCTGCGGATGTTCGGCATAATCTTTGGCGATGTGGAGCACGCGGCGCAAGTTGTCCCGCGCATCGTTTTTCAATTCGTCCGTGCGCAGCGTGAACGCGTCGAAAGTCATCTCGCCATAGAGCGCAAGGTTCGATGCGCCCGCGCTGGCCGAGTCCGTGCCGCCTTGCCGAAAATCGGGCGCGAGGATCGTCATGATCGTGCAGAGCGTGGAGTCGGCGAGACGCGAGCGGAGGCGCGGGTCAACCTCTTCCAGTTCGCGGTTCATCGTGATGATCGTCGGCAGTTGGGCGTTGTAGCGATGATTGAGCAATTGAAATAGTTTCTCTTGCGCCCACGCGGTCGCCGTCTGGGATCCCAAATCGTCCAAGATCAAGAACGGCGTCGAACGGACTGATTCGAATCGGTCGTCATAGGTCACCCGCGACGCGGGCGCAAAAGTGGCGCGCAGGTGGTCGAGCAAATCGGGGACGATGACGAAGAGCACCGGCTCGCCACGCGCGAGCCGAGCATTGGCGACCGCCGCCGCGAGGTGCGTCTTGCCGCAGCCGAAGCCGCCTTTGAGTAGCAGCCAACCTTCCGGTTTGTCCGCGAATTCGCGCGCGCAGTCATACGCTTGGCGCAGGTTCTTGCGCTTGTCGGGGTTCAGGCCGATGCCCTCGGACCGAAACGTCTCGAAGGTCATTTGGGTGAGATGCGTGAGGCCGCTCGAACTCCGCAAGCCGTTCAATTCGGCAAGCTGCGTCTCGCGTTTTTTGCAGTCGCAGGGAACGGCGCGGCCAAAGTCCGGGTGATCGACGGGAACCTCGCGGCGCAAAAAGCCCGCGCCCCCGCAAATCGGACAAGGGGATAGCAGCGGCATCTTATCTCTTGACGAATTTGCCGTATTCATCGCCATACCAAGTCTTGCCTTTCTTCAAACCTGCTCCCCGGCCTTCGACTTGCCACCGTTCCAAAATCTTGCGGACGTAACTCCAACTGCGCTTGTTGTTTTCGACGGCGATCTTGAACGCCTCCGGGATCCACTCGGCCGGATATTCCTTTTCGGCGTCTTTCAGTTCCTCCGAAATCATCGGCGTCAGCAGTCCGATGTTCTTTTCGTAGAGGTGGAAAATATCGGGACGCGCGGCGATCACGGCTGGCTCCGGCGTATCTGTGCCGCCTGTGTCAGGGCGGGACGACCCCGCCCCTACGCGCTCGAAGGCGCGCCGGCCCGCTTCGCTGTTGAGAAAATACAATTCATCGCCCGACGCGCTCAAACGCAGCAGCGTGCCGCGCTCGGCCGCGAGCGCGAGCGCGCGCGTGAGCGCCTCGTCCGGTTTCGCGTCAAGCGCCGCGAGCGACTGCACGAGCGTGCGGTCGGCGCGCAGTTCGGCCGCGGTCACGTAAAGCGCGCGGTTCTTGCGCGTTGCCAGCAGCCAGAACGCGTGCAGCGTCACCTTCAATTCGGCGAGGTCGTCAATGGCCGGGAGCAGCTCGCTGAAAAAGAGATTGGGCAGCGGCGTGACTTGGAGTTTGCCGGAAGGAAAACCAGAGAAGAGTTTCATAGCGGTTCGTTGTCTCGCGCAATAAGCAGATTATCAAACTTGGCCTGCTCTTCGATAAAGAGCAGTTGCAGATCCTTGATCGGCCCGTGGCGGTGTTTGGCGACGATTAGCTCCGCGATCTTGTCCGGCCATTCCTTGTGAGGATGCGCCGCTTGCCATTTTTCCAGAGTGGGATAGTACGTTTTCTCGCGGAAGATGAAGAGCACAACGTCGGCATCTTGCTCGATGCTGCCCGACTCGCGTAAATCCGCCAACTGCGGGCGGTGGTCTTGGCGCGATTCGACCGCGCGGGATAGCTGCGAGAGCGCGACGACCGGTACTTTTAGCTCGCGCGCCAATTCTTTCAACTGCCGCGAGATCTGCGAGATTTCCTGGACGCGATTTTCGATCCGGCCGCGCACGGTCATCAACTGGAGATAATCAATCACGACGAGATCCAGCCCGTACTCGGACTGGAGACGGCGCGCCTTGGCGCGAATTTCGAGCGGCGTCACGACCGCGCTGTCGTCAATGAAAATCTGGGTTTCCGAGAGCACGCCGGTGGCCTGCACCAGTTTGGGCCATTCGTCGTCCCGAATCTTGCCGACGCGCAGGTTCTGCGAGTCAATCACCGCCATGCCCGCGACCAACCGCTGCACCAATTGCTCCGCCGACATCTCGAGACTGAACAGCGCGACGCGTTTTTTCTTGGCGATGGCCGCGTGCTGGACGACGGACAGCGCGAACGAAGTCTTGCCCGAGCCGGGACGTCCCGCGACGATGACGAGGTCGGACGGCTGAAAGCCGCCGAGCAGCCGGTCGAGGTCAATAAAACCGGTGGAGACGCCGAGGATTTCGCCTTGATGCTTTTGAACGTAATCCAGGCGATCAATGAACTGGTCTACGGCCACGCGCATGGGGATCATCTCGCGCGTCATCCGGCGCTGCGCGACGGAAAAGATGATCTCCTCCGCGCGATCAATCACCGTGTCAATCTCTTCGGTCCCGTCGTAAGCCAAACCGGCGATCTCGCCGGAGGCGGAAATCAGACGCCGTAGCGTGGACGTCCGCTCGACGATTTGGGCATAGTGCTCGACGTGTACGGCGGTCGGCACCGCGTTGATGAGCGCGGTAATGTAGGCCGCGCCGCCCACGTCGCTCAGTTTGCTGCGGCGTTCCAGCTCGGCGACGATGGTCAAAAAGTCAATCGGCTCGCGGCGCTCGTGCAGCGCGTACGCCGCCTCAAAGATCCACGCGTGTTTTTCCAGATAGAAATCATCCGCGCGCGTGATAGGCGCGACCTTGATGATCGCGTCGGGGTCAATCAAGAGCGCGCCGAGGACGGCCTGTTCGGCTTCGAGATTGCTCGGCACCACCAAGGCGGTTTGAGTCGCTCTGTCAGACGTACCAGTGGTTCGGATGTCCATCCGTTGATCCGAAAAACCCGTCTTCGCGCCGACGGCGGAAAACGGGTTTTGAGAGGGGATTAGTCGTTCTTGGGTTCGTCGCCGCTCTTGCCCAGGTCGTCGAGGTCGAGATCCTCGAGCAAGTCCTTAAAGGCCCCCAGCCGTTCGACCTCTTCGTCGGTGACCGCTTCCGCGCCGCTGCTGGGCCGGATGGCGGCTTTTTCCATCACTTCGGGCGAAACGTAGATCGGCACTTGGAAACGGACCGCCAGCGCGATGGCATCGCTGGGGCGCGAATCCACTTCGACATGACGCTCGTTCAGTTGCATGACGATGCGGGCGTAAAAGGTATCTTCGCGCAAGTCGTTGACCACAATATGGGAGGGCACGCCGCCGGCTTCGCGGATCATCGTTTTCATCAAGTCGTGCGTCAGCGGCCGCGCCACCTGGTTGCCTTGCAACGCGATCGTGATGGCGTCCGCCTCAAAGGGCCCGATCCAAATCGGCAAAAAGCGGTCGTCGCCATCCTTTAACACGACAATGCGATGCGGCGAGACCAGACTGACGCGAATGCTGTCAATCGAAACTTCAATCAAGTCTGAATTCATCGTCTTCCTCCGCTTGAACACAGCGTTGGGTCGAACTGCTGCGCCTTGTCTCTTGGGAACGCATTATACCACAACCCACCGAGCGCAACAACCGTTCGCACTTTGGCGTTAGGGCGCTGTCAAAGTCAGTTGTCATTTCGACGAGCGGGCTTTGCGAGGAGAAATCTCGCTATTGCGGCAAGAGATTTCTCGCAAAACCGGCTCGAAATGACAATGCAGCGCGACTTTGACAGCACCCTGCTTTGGCGTAATTCGCGGTTGATGCTATAATAGCGCCGCAATTTTTTAGAGGGAGTTTGCAATGCCTTTGCCTTTTGATCTGGGCCCGTTTGCGGCGATCCTGCAACTGTTCGTCGCGTTCTTCGGCGCGTACGTGCTCGCCGTCTGGATTAGTATGATCGTGTGGACCTTTCGCGATGTCCGTTCGCGCTCGCGCGATCTCTTCGCCCAATTGCTGTCGGTCATGCTCGTGGTCATCTTTAACATTCCGGGTATGCTGCTTTACTATTTGCTGCGCCCGCATGAAAAGCTCGCCGACAGTTACGAACGCGATCTTGCGGAAGAGGCGCTGCTGCAAGATATCGAAGACAAGCAGGCGTGCCCGGTCTGCCATCAAAAGATTCAGAGCGATTTTCTCTTTTGCCCCAACTGCCACACCAAGCTCAAACGCCAGTGCGACAACTGCCACAAGATTCTCAGTCTGCGCTGGACGCTTTGCCCCTTTTGCGGCGTAGGCGTGAGCGCCGCGATCCCCATCCCCGCTTCGATGCCGCCCGTCAGCCAACCCCTTCCGTAGGGCGCGTAGGGCAAGGCGGCACCTTCGGTGCCGAGCCAACTTGCCCTACTTGCGCGTCTCCCCGAGGCGCGGCGCTGCTTGTCAACAGCCCGGTTCGCCGTCGTGCCCGCAACACGTCTGCGCGCGCAAAACGCGGCGCGTCAGATTCCGAATCAGCATTTTGATCTTGGTCGGCAGCGGGTAGGGCGCATCCAGATTGGTGAGGAATTGTCCAAAGGATCGTCGCCGTGGCGCAGATTTCATCGTCCTTACTCCGCGCGTTTGACCCACACGAAATTCGCAACCTCGCGGCTCATCGAAATCACGCGCTCGCCCAGTTTGAGGGTCAACGGACCGTGGAGCGGCGCAACTTCGGTCACGGTGAGCTTGGCGCCGGGCCTGATGCCGCGCGTGCCCAGGTAATTTAGCAGCTCGGCGACGTTCTCCGCGTATTCCGAGACGCGCATCACGACCGCGCTGTCGCCTTCTTTCACGCTGCTCAATTGACATGCCTGCCCATTCTTTCCCGCGACGCTCGAGACATTTCCCGGAATCGGGTTGCCGTGCGGACAGGTCGCGGGATAGCCCAGGTGCTTGTTCAACAACTCGGCCACCTCGTCCGACATGGCATGTTCAAGCTGGTGCGCCTCGGCATCCGATTTCGCCCAATCCAGCCCCAACTCATCGGTGAGCCAGCGTTCGACGACGCGATGCCGCCGCTGCAAGTGTTCGGCAATTCCTTGCCCTTTGGGCGTCAAGCGGATTTCTTTGTGGTCGTTGACTTTGACGAGGCCATCGCGTACTAGGCGCTTGAGCGTGGCCGTAACGGTGGGGCGTGACACGTGGAGCGAGTCCGCCAGTCGCGCGCCAATCACGGGCTGAGCTTCAACTGCCATCATATAAATCAATTCGAGGTAGGATTCTGCTGTAGGTGTCGTCATCGTTGCCTCCCGCGCCAATCCGCAAAAAAAACACAAGAAATTTGTATATTGACAAGCTCGGCGTATTAGTGTATGCTAACAACGAAGGTTTACATCACCTTACTCACACTGTCGCCGCCTTCCGATTATACTTGACAACCGCGTCTCTGTAAAGACGCGTGAGGAGGCAACCGTGTTCAAGCGACTGGTTCTACCGGCCCTGTTCCTCGGCCTCACGATATTTGTCGCGGCGTGCAGCGCCGCGCCCGCGCGTCCCAAAGAACGTGTCGTCGTCGCGATCCAACCCACCCTCGCGGCTACCGAGATGTTGGAAAAAGCCAAGCCGCTGGAGCAATTCCTCGAACAAAAACTGGGCGGCGATATTGATGTCGAGATTTACGTCCCGTTGAGCCAGGCCGGCGTCATCGAAGCGCTGCGATTCGGTCAGGCGCACGTCGCCTTTATGGGCGCGTGGCCCGCGTACCTCGCGGTGGATCTGGCCGGCGCGGAGCTGGCCCTGGCCGAAGTGAGACAAGTTCTGGTAGACGACAAGTTGACTGACGCCACCTATTACTTCTCCTACTGGGTCGTTCCGAAAGACAGCCCTTATCAATCACTCGGCGACCTGCGCGGCAAACGCGCGTGCTTCCCCAGCCCTATTTCGACGTCCGGCTATGTCGCGCCCGTAGGACGCTTGATCGAACTCGGTCTCTTGTCCAAGCCGGAGAAAAGCGAAGCCGATCCCAAAACCGTATTTGCCGACGTGCGTTTCGGCGGCGGTTACGCCCAATGCTGGGAGGCGCTCAAAGCAGGACAGTCGGACGTGACGGTCATTGCCGGCGATGTGCCTGAAAAACTCTACAAAGAAGTGCTGGCGAACACGCGCGTTTTAGAAAAGCAAGGGCCGATTCCCTCGCACGGCGTCGTGCTCAGCAAGGATCTCAAAGAGCCGCTGCGCGCGCGAGTCGTCGAAGCGATTGCGGCCCTCGGCGCGCCCGAGCAGCGCGATTTGATGCGCGCGTTCATTTCGAGCATCTTCGTCGGTTTTCAAAAATCGTCCGCGGACAGCCATCTTGCCGCCTTGAAGAAATACTTGCAGGGCGCGGGCCTGGTCTATACGGAACGGGTAGGCCGCTGATGGTTACGTGTAAAGCTGAGGGAATTTGGTTTGCCTATAACGAGCCGCGCTGGATCTTGAGAGGCGTCAGCCTGCATGTACCCGAAGGCGCGTTCCTCGCGATCGTCGGGCCTTCCGGGTCCGGTAAGACCACGCTCATCAAAGTCCTCGCCGGGCTGCTCAAGCCGCAGCGCGGCAGCGTGGTCCTATTCGGGCAATCGGCGTGCAACGGCGTGGATACGCAACTCCGCCGCCAAATCGGCTATATCCCCCAACAATTGGGCTTGGTGCGCGGGATCACCGCGTTGGAAAACGTGCTGCTCGGCGCGCTGGGCCGCATGCCGGGCGTCGGCCCGCTCTTGGGCGTATTCCCCAAGGAGCAGGTCGAACGCGCCTTTGAGTATCTCGCGTTTCTCGGAATCGAGCACAAGGCGCACGAAAAGGTCTATTGTCTTTCCGGCGGCGAAAGACAGCGCGTCGCGATCGCGCGGACGCTCTTGCAGAAGCCGAAAATTGTTTTCGCCGACGAATTCGTTTCCGACCTCGACCTGCCGCGCGCCGCGCAAATCCTTCACGCGATGCGCGAGCTGGGGCGGCGCGAGGGCGTGGCTTTTGTAATCAATCTGCACGAAATCTCTCTGGTGCAGGAAATGGGCGAGCAGGTCATTGTGTTGAAGGATGGCGATCTGCTTCGGCCCGAGCCGGCGCAGCCGATGACGTTTGCCTTCGCCCGCGAGGTGCTGGCGTGAAAGCCGAACGCGTTTCCGGCAACATGCTGCTCAACCGCGACCTTGTCGGCGGCGCAGCGCTGCTTGCCATCTTGGCCCTAGTGCTCGGCCAATTGGGCTTGTTCGACGGGGCGCGCCTTGCCAAGGGTCTGTCGAACCTCGTCATCTTTGTTCAGGGGACCATGCCGCCCGATCAGGATGTCTTGCCCATCGCGGCGATGGCGTTGCTCGAAACGGTCGAGATGGCTTTTGCGGGCAGTCTCCTGGGGTTTTTCCTCGCGCTCCCGCTCGGCTTTTTGGGTGCGCGTACCTTGTCGCCCGCGCCGGTCGTGATCGTCATTCGCTTTGTGATCGGCGCGATCCGCACCATCCCCTCGCTGTTGTGGGCGGTCGTGTTCGTCATCGTCGTAGGGCTGGGGCCGCTGGCGGGCACGCTGGCGCTTGCGTTGTACACGCTGGGCTATCTAGCAAAACTTTACGCCGAGTTCTTTGAGGGCGTGGACCCGGAGATTCTGGAGGCGGTCCGCGGCGTAGGCGCGCGGCCGTGGCATCTGGCGCGTTTCGTCGTTTGGCCCGAGAGCGCCAATCACGTGCTGAGCCAACTGCTGTTCATGCTGGAATACAACATCCGCGCCTCGGCGATTCTCGGTTTTGTCGGCGCGGGCGGGATTGGCCTGTATCTGAACGTCTACATCAACACGCTGGCTTATCCGCGCGTTGCCACAATTCTGCTCTTGATCCTCGTGCTGGTGCTGGCGATGGACGTCATCAGCACCAAGGTCCGCAAGCGATATTTGTTGAATGCGTAGGGGCGGGGTTACCCCGCCCTTTCTTCGTGCATCGGGCAACCAAACAGGGCGGGGAGACCCCGCCCCTACACCCCTTCCGCGAGAATGATCGCCTCGGCAATTTCGCGCATGGCTCGGCGGGCGGTGCGCGCCTGCTGCTGGATGCGCGCGAATGCCTCTTGTTCCCCGATGCTGTGGCGCTTCATCAAAATCCCCTTGGCTCGCTCGACCAATTTGCGCGTCTCGAGCGCTTCTTTTAACCCGCCGATTTCTTCATAGAGGAGAGCTTTTTCCAACTCGCCGGCCGCCACGTCGGCGATAATGGACAGCAGCTCGATCTCGTCGGAGGAATATTCGCGTCCCTCGCGCGTCTGGACGTTGACTGCGCCAATCACCTTGCCGCGCGAGATAAGGGGCACCGCGAGGAGCGACTGGAACATTTTCTCT
Organism: Chloroflexota bacterium; assembly: GCA_016208315.1. GTDB lineage: Bacteria > Chloroflexota > Anaerolineae > UBA4142 > UBA4142 > JACQYF01. The sequence continues at coordinate 22,506 of JACQYF010000001.1, forward strand.
TTCGTTTCGGGGAGATACTTGAAATGCGGATCGCGGGACGCTTGACTCGCCGCGACCGGCTTGCCGATTTTCGCCGCGTGGCCGGTCAGCCCTTCGCCGAACTTGAGGTGGGCGTGCCCCACGGCTTGCGGGGCGAGACCCGTCGTGGCCTTGAGCACCAGGTACTCGCCGCCGTCGTCGAGCAAGTAGATCGAACAGGAATCCACGTCCATGGCACGCGCCGTCTTGCGGGTAATGAGCGCCAGGATTTGGTCGAGCGACCAGGCCGCGCTGATCGCGCGCGTGATCTCGCGCAGCGCCGAGAGTTGGGCCTGGTATTTTTTGGTGAGCGAATCGCTTGCTGTCATGGTTTGGGATTATAGGGTCAATTGGTCGCCTAGTCAATTTGTTTACCCTATTGCATCGTAACCGAACATCTGTTATAATTTGAGCGTACTCACAAATCCCCATATTTGTTGGAGGCACCATGGACATCGGAAGGTCGTTTTCGTATGTCTTTGAGGACCAACAATGGCTCAAGAAGGTCCTCATTGGCGGGATCATCAATCTCATTCCGATCGTTAACTTTGCCGCGACCGGCTATTGGTTGGAACAGACCAAGCGGGTCTACAACGATCAAACTCTCCCCCTCCCCGAGTGGGACAATTTTGGCGGCTATTTCATGAAGGGCCTGATGACCTTCGTCGCCACGTTCGTGTATTCCCTGCCGGCGATCTTGATCTATTGTTGCGCCTTTATTCTGCCGGCCGTGCTCGTGAGTTCCGGGTCAACCGGCAGCGGCAGCAGCCAGCAGAATGGCCCCTTGGCCAGCTTGGCGCCGATCCTGGCGATCTGTGGGATTTGTCTGCTTTTGCTCTACGTGCTCGCGCTCTTGGTCTTTGTCCCGGCCCTCATGATTCGCTATGCGACCACCGACCAGTTCGGCGCCTTTTTCCAATTTGGGCCCGCGTGGCAGTTGATTAGCGCGAACATCGGCAGCTACGTCACGGCACTCGTCGTATTTGTGATCGCCGCGATGGTCGCCGGCTTGGTCGGCAGTATCGCTTGCGGGATTGGCGCCGCCTTTACCGGCTTTTGGGCGACCCTGGTGGGGGCGTATCTCTTCGGCAGCTTTGCGCGCGGTACCGCCGCGGCAATGCCCCCGGCGTACTCGACCGGGATGTAAAGTTCGGTAGGTGTGGAACGCAGGCGAGGATATGCGCGGCATATCCTCGCCTGTCTAGATTAGAGCGCGCAACGGCGCTCGGCTCTTGACCGCGACCTAAAATCCCCGGCTCTCGCCTTGTGCGAGTCCCCCCGGACAATCTTGTCAAAGGAGACGAACATGACCGAATCGCTATTCTCCGTCCCAACCGACGTCAACGACAACGACAAGCTCATGGCGGCCCTCGCCTATTTCTTCCTGCCGATCGTCGGCGCGATCATCCTGTTGGTCGAGACTATGAAGGTACGGCCCTACCAAAAGTTCCATGCCATCCAATCCCTGGGCCTCTTCGTCGCCGAGATGGTGTTCTACGTGCTGGCGTGTATCGTCTACTTTGCCTGCACGGCGTTAAGCGCGGGGATTCTGGGCCTGTGCCTGTGGATCATCTTCTTCCTGCCGTTGATCCCGAACCTCTATTACACCTACCTGGCGTATGCCAAACCCGCCTATTTTGAGATTCCGGTCTTGACCAAGTTCATGGTGCAGCAAGGTTGGCTCAAAGTCTAACCGTTCGTAAGTTTTACCCCACGAGTTAAGAGGAGGCACGATGTATCAGCGCATTGTTCTCGTTGGGAATCTGGGACGCGATCCCGAAATGCGTTACACCCCCAACGGCACCCCGGTCACATCGTTTTCGCTCGCCACTAACCGCAAGTACACCGCGTCCGATGGGCAATTGAAGGATGAGACGCTGTGGTTCCGCATTTCCGTCTGGGGCAAACAGGCGGAAACGTGCAACCAGTACTTGAGCAAAGGCCGGACCGTCCTGGTCGAAGGCGAGCTGACCGGCGATGAAAATGGTGGCCCCCGGATTTGGACCACGCAAGATGGCAAGCCGCGCGCTTCCTTCGAAGTCCGCGCGATCACCGTCCGCTTCTTGGGCCGTCGCGATGGCGGCGACGGCGGCGCGCCCACCCCAGGCGCGGCGGTCCCCTCGGTTCCGAACGCCGAGCCGCACACGGAAGAGGAATTGCCGTTCTAGTAAAGTCAATTAGTCAATTGGTCAATTAGGCAATTAGTCGGACGAAGTTCGTCCGCGCAACGAGGCAATCAGGCAATTAGTAACTGATTGCCTGATTGCCTCGTTGCCTGATTGACTCTTTGAGGGGGTGAACTCTGGCTCCCTTCGTCTACCTTTATCAACGCCCCGGCCCGGCGAACTCGCTATCCACCCGTGTCTTGTTCGAGGAGGAGAGATCCCCGTGAAAAAGATTTACCTACTCTTGGCCCTCGCGCTCGTGCTCGCGGTAATCGCCGCGTGCGCGCCCGCGCCCACACCCGCGCCTACAGCCGCGCCGCCGACCGCCGCGCCCAAGGCGACCGAAGCGCCCAAGGCGACCGAAGCGCCCAAAGCCACTGAAGCGCCGAAAGCGACCACCGCGCCTACCACAGCGCCTGCCGCCACGACTGCGCCCGCCGCGACGACGGCCCCAACCACCGCGCCCGCAGCCGTTGGCGCCGTTAAGGGTAACATTACACTCTGGAACGGTTACCACACCGGCGACAACGAAGAAAAGACGCTGAATCAGTTGTTGGATGCGGCGAAGAAGCAGTTCCCCGACGCCAAGATCACCGTGCTCGAAATCCCGTTCGACCAGTTGTTCAACAAGTTCGAGACGGAAGCCGCGACCGGCGGCGGCCCCGACATGTACATCGCGCCGAATGACAGTCTCGGCAAGGAAGCGCGCGCGGGCTTGCTGGCTCCGCTCGACGACTTGCTGAAAGGCAAGCTCGATCCGTACTCCAAGCTGTCCATCCAGGGCGTGACGGTGGACGGCAAGATTTACGCCGTGCCGATGATCCCGAAGGCGCTCGCGATGTATTACAACAAGACGACGATCCCGACTCCGCCCGCAACCACCGACGAACTTTTGGCCGCCGTCAAAGCCGGCAAAAAGGTCGGCGTGCCGAACAGCGGCTATCACACCTTCGGTTGGTGGAACGCGTTCGGCGGCAAGCTGATGGACGACAAGGGCAAGTGCATTGCCGATCAGGGCGGCGTCGCCGATGCGTACACCTATCTGCTCAGTCTGAAAACGGCTGGCGCGAATATCACCGACGACGGCAAGCTCGATACGCTTTATCGCCAGGGCCAATTGGATATTTACTTCAATGGTCCTTGGGTGTTGGGTGGTAACAAAGATGCCCTCACCGCGGCGAAGGTCGGCGTCGCGCCGATGCCGAAAGGTCCCAAGGGTGACGCCGGTCCGCTGACGGGCATTGACGGTTGGTACATCAACGCCAACAGCAAGAACAAGGAAAGCGCGGTGAACCTGGCGCTGTTCTTCGCGACCAAAGAGGCCCAGACGCTCTATGCAGACATCGCAGGCGATCCCGCGGCGCGCACGGATGTCCAGCCCGCGGATCCTAACGTCAAGGCGTTTGCGGATGCCGCCAACAAAGGCGTCCCGCGCCCCCTCGTCCCGCAGCTCGACAACTTCTGGGGTCCGTTTGGCGATGCCGCCACCAAGATCTTTGAAGGCAAATTGGCTCCCGATGCCGCCATCAAAGAAGCGTGCGCGGCGATGAACAAAGCCAACAAGATCCAATAAACCCGTTCGTGGAGAGTGCCAGCCGGATATACTCGGCTGGCACTCTTTGATAAACCCGTTGAGGTCAGATTCATGGCAGCCTTGACTGAGGCAGATACGCGTTCTCGCATGACCGCGCCCCGCGCCGCGCCGCGCAAAAGCTTTTGGCGATTGACCAACCCGTACCTCTACATCATTCCGGCGATGGTCGTCATGGCCGTGATGACGTACTATCCGATGGCCTTTGGCCTCTGGATGTCTTTCACCGATTATGGCTTGAAGAATCTGCGCGTCGATTCACCGCTCCCCAATTTCGTCGGCCTGGATAACTACGCCGACATTCTCTCCGGCGCCGTGCCCATCCCCAATTTCGATTTCGTCTATACGCTCTTCTTCAACTTGTTCTGGACGTTCTCGAATGTCGTCTTCCACGTCGTCATCGGCGTCCTGATCGCAGTTCTGTTGAACGCCAAGGGTTTGTGGTTCAAGGGCGTTTATCGCGCGATATTCATCCTGCCGATCGTTCTGCCGACGCTCGTCGTCGCGAACGTTTGGCGCAACATGTACGATCCGGACTTCGGCGCGCTCAATCAAGGATTGGCGATGCTCGGCGGCTTGGTCGGTTTCAGCCCCGCCACCTTTCACATTCGATGGATGGAATCGGTGAATCCGCCGATTCCGGGTCTGCCGCTCCCCCTGTCCTACTTTGCTCTTCTCATTACCAACATCTGGCTCGGTTGGCCGTTTATGACGATTGTCGCCACGGGCGCGCTGCAAAGCATCAGCAAGGATTACTACGAAGCCGCTTCGATTGACGGCGCGTCGCCCAGCCAGCAGTTCTTTAACATCACCGTTCCCCTGCTCCGCCCCGCGATGGTCCCCGCCATCGTCTATGGCATCACGCTCACGTTCAATCTCTTCAACCTGATTTACTTTGTCTCGGGCGGCGGGCCGTTGCGCCAAACCGAGATTCTGGTGACGACCGCGTTCCGCCTCGTCAACGAACAACGCCTCTACGGCATCGCCGCGGCCTTTGCGGTTTACATCGCGATCATCCTCTTGATCATTACGCTGATTACGAATCGCATCTCGCGCGCTACGGAGAGTTACGATGTCTAGCCAAAATATTCCGCCGGCCACGGCGGTCGGCGTCAAACCCAAATTCACCTACGCGGAAAGTTACATCGTCGGCCAGCGGACGACGCCGGCCAAGCAGCTTCTCTATCAACTGATGTTGCTCTTTATTGCCTTCACCGTGCTCTTTCCGATTCTCTGGGTGGTGAGCATGTCGTTCGATCCGCGCGCGGACGTCATGCGCCCGACGACGCTGAACCTCATCCCGCCCGGCTTTTCGCTGAAAGCGTATTTGGATATTCTCGAAAAGCCCACGAGCAATCCCGTCAGTTTGCCGATGCTCGCGATCAACAGTCTGCTCTTGGCCGGCGGTTCGGCGCTGGCTTCGGTGATGGTCGGCGTCTTTGCCGCGTACGCGTTTTCGCGATTCAAATTTGCCGGGAGGCAGTTCCTCATGCTGGCGATCCTGGCCGTGCTGATTCTGCCGAACGTCGCCACGCTCGCGCCCCTCTTCGTCTTGCTGAATCGCGTGGTCATCGGCGATTTCAATCTCCGCAATTCGCTGCTGGGCGTTGGCTTGGCGCTCCTTTCGACGCTGCTGCCTTTCTCCATCTGGAACCTCAAGGGTTATATTGATACGATTCCGAAAGAACTCGAAGAAGCGGCGTTGATTGACGGCGCGTCGCCCAATCAAACCTTCTTCCGCATCATGCTGCCGCTCGCCACGCCGGCGATTGCCATCACCGGCTTTCTCGGTTTCATGTCCGGCTGGACCGAGTTCTACCTTTCGTGGCAATTTTTGACCAACCCCGACAACTTTACTTTGGCGATGGCGCTGTATAACATGACGGGGCAATTTGCGAGTTCCACTCCGTGGTCGCACTTTTCCGCGATGGCGGTCATTATCGCGTTGCCGGTCTCGCTCGTCTATCTGCTGCTGCAAAAATACATGACCGGCGGCTTGACGATTGGCGGCGTCAAGGGCTAGACCGTCTGAACCACAAAGCAGGTCCTGAGCTTGGCGAAGGGACACAAAGGGCACAAGGGGAAACCCTTAGTGTCCTTTGTGTCTTTGTGGTATAATTATCGTCGAGGCATGACACGATGTTATCTTTCTTTTCGCAATTATTGACCGCGTTTGGGCTGTCGTCGGCTTCCGGGTTGAACGCCTACATTCCGCTGTTTATCGTCGCCCTGGCCGCGCGCAATACGAACCTCATCACGCTCAACCCGCCGTTCGACGTGCTGACGAACGACTGGGTGATCGGCGCGCTCGGGGTTCTGCTCGTGATCGAGATGATCGTAGACAAGATTCCCGCCGCGGACACGATCAACGACCTGTTCCAAACCTTTGTGCGGCCCGTCGCGGGCGCGGTGCTCTTTGCCGCCAGCACAAACGTCATTAACTTGCACCCGGTCCTCGCCGTCATCGCCGGGCTGGTGCTGGCGTTCAGCGTCCACGCGGTCAAGGCGACGGCGCGCCCGGTCGTGACCGCGAGCACGCTCGGCGTTGGCAACGCGGCGGTGAGCGTCGCGGAGGATGTCACCTCGGTCGTCGTCTCGCTCCTCGCGCTGCTTGCGCCCATCGTCGTCGGCGTCGTGGTGGTGGTCGTTATCGTGCTGCTCGTGCTCTGGCGATTTGGCGGCGAGCGCGCGCCGGCGCGGCGATGAGGCAAAGGTAGGATCGGCGAAAGGAAATTCAGAATGGCATCTCGAGAGATTGTTTGGCAAGTGCCCGAAGACCTTTATCGTGAACTGGTCGAGGCGCAAGAAAAGTTGAACTATCCCAGTCTATCGGACCTGATTTCGCAAGCCGTGCAGCGCCGTTTGGCAGAGATTCAGCGGGAGACATGGGAGCAAGAGTTCCGTGACTTGCAACGTCAAGTCCGTAGTTCGGGTGGACTGGGCTTGGGACAAACGAAGGAAGAGGTGATTGCGCGTCTGCGCCAGATTCGACAGCAGGTCTTCGAGGAAGATTATGCGCGTCTGTATTGACATCTCAAACAATCCATCATAGAATAGCATTGAATTACAAGTCGAACTGCCGCGAGGGACACCGTGACCGCATCATCCGACCTCGAGAACGCAGAGCAAATTGCGCGACGCCGGATTCGAGATAGATTCTGGAGAGCACTGGATTATTTATCACTGTTTGCCTATATCTTCGTAGTCTATACGGGTGCAGTCGTACTTGACTTTCTGCTATTCTCCGTGATTCAATTTCTGTTGCAGAGCGACATTGCGCAATACCCCTTTGTAGCCTTGTGGTTCGAACGTGTAAAGATTGGTTTGGCTCTGCTCCTGCTATTAGCTGCGTTCATTCACGGTGTGTTCTCGACCGTCAGCCAAATCCGTTTCGATATTGATACAGCAAAAGGGGAAGAATGAAATCATATCATTGGAATCGGCGGCAATGTTTGAACGATATACTTTTCGCATGGGCAGTTTACACGTCCGCCGTACTTCTTTTTGCAACTCTGTCTACCATCCTAACAATCTTCAATGCTTCGGATGGGACGAGCATCCTGCTTTCTCTAGGCTTCGCCGTGCTGTTTCTGTTAGGCGCGGAGGGGTACAGGTTCTACGGCAAGTCTGCCAAGCACACAGGCTTCAGGTCACTAGGCGTTCGTCTCCGTAATCTCCGCAGTAAATTGAATGAGGCTCGGTCGCCTTTTCATTTCATAGGGCTGCCTCCTGTTCCCACGGTGGCGCGATATTCACGTTCACGTTCTCTCCCCTCGGCCCCTCTTTCTTCTTCTGCACCAGCAATGTCAGGTGTGGCACATGGCTTGAGAACATACCAGATTGCCGAAACAATTGGCAGCGGCGGCGCGGAGAGAGTCTTCAAAGGCGTCTCGTTGATTGATCATGCACCCGTTGCCATCAAGGTCCTGCATTCGCCGGATCCATACATTCGTCAGAAATTTCGGGAAGAGGGCGAGATCGGGTTTCGACTGCGGCATCCGCATATTGTACACATCTATGAGTACGGTGAGGAAGCGGATACGTATTACATCATCATGGAGTACGTGGACGGGGGCTCCCTGCGTCATCGTCTGGTAACTGGCGCTCCCGCGTCATTTGATTTTGTCCGATCGGTCATCGGGCAGACGTGCGAGGCGCTGGCCTATTCTCACAATTACAGGGTGATCCACCGCGATATTAAACCCGAGAACATCTTGTTCTCGTCGAGCGGTGGAGTGAAAGTGACGGGCTTTGGACGTGCCGAGTCGACCTCGGCGACGACCAAGACATCAGAGGGCATAGTCATTGGCACGGCCTACTACATCCCTTATGAGCAAGCCGCGGGTGAAGAAGTCACACCTGCCAGCGATATTTATTCTCTCGGTATCGTACTCTATGAGATGCTCACAGGCGAGTGGCCCTTCACGGGCGCACCACTCCAGGTGATTGATAAACATCTGAACCAAAAGCCCATACCGCCCCGACAGCTCAACCCAAATATCCCGCCTGAAATTGAAACGGCAGTGATGCGCGCACTGGAAAAAGACCCGCGACGACGCTACCAGAATGCGATGCACCTGGCGCGCGATCTGGGGTATCAGCCAGCGCCGGGAACATGGCATCCATGGTTGGTAGTAATATCGGGCGGCGCGGATGGCAAGCGCATTCCTTTGAACCAAGCGGTGGTCGCAATGCGCCGCAGCGACATTGATCCGAACGATCCGTTAATTTCGCGCGGGCGACATTTCCGCGTCATTCAACAAGACGGGCAGTTCTACGTCGAAGACGAAGGATCGAGACATGGAACCTATCTCAACGGTAAACGCATCGAGGGTCGCGCGGCAATGCGCTCGGGGGACATGATCCAGGTCGGACGAACGATGCTGCGTTTCGACGCGTGAGATGATTCGAATGACTCTTTGCGAGGGTGCTTTAGCACCCTCGTTCTATTTATGGTATAATTGTCCCCGATGAAATTCGAAGCGCAAGCTGAAATCCAACAAAAACTCGACACCCTGCCGATGGGTCCCGGCGTTTACCTGATGAAGGATGAACGCGACGAGATCATTTACGTCGGCAAAGCCATCAACCTGCGCAGCCGCGTCCGGTCGTATTTCCACGCGCCCAACGAGTCCGATTACAAAACCGTGCGCCTTGTCGAGCGCATCCGCAATATCGAGTTCATCATCACCGAATCGGAACTGGAAGCCCTCGTCCTCGAATGCAACCTCATCAAGAAATACAAGCCGCATTTCAACATCCGCCTCAAGGACGACAAGCGCTATCCCTACATCAAAGTGACGTGGCAGGAGCCGTTCCCCAAAGTGTTCCTCACGCGCCGCATGGACAACGACGGCGCGCGCTACTTTGGCCCGTTCACCGCCGTCTGGGCCGTCCACGAAACCCTCGACACGCTCCGCAAAGTGTTTCCGTACCTCACCTGCGACCGCGACATCACCGGCAAGGACCACCGCGCGTGCTTGTACTACGACATCGGCTTATGCCTCGCGCCCTGCATCGGCGCGGCTTCGCGCGACGAATACCGCGCGATGATTGATCGTCTCTGCCTATTCCTCGAAGGCAAAGCCGAAGAGGTTACCGCCGCGATTCGCGCCAAATTGGACGAGGCGGTGCAGAAGCTCGAGTTCGAGCGCGCGGCGCGCTACCGCGACCAACTGCAGGCGCTCGCGCGCATTGCCGAACATCAAAAAGTCGTTTCGGTCGCGACGGTGGACCAGGACGTGATCGCGTTCGCGCAGGAGGACGGCGACGCGTGCGTCCAGGTGTTTTTCGTGCGCGGCGGCAAGCTGCTTGGGCGCGAATTCTTCGTGCTGGAAGGAACCGAGGGCGAGAACGCGGAACACGTGCTATCGTCCTTCGTCAAACAATTCTACGACGAAGCGGCCTCCATCCCGCCGGAAATCGTGCTGCCCGAGGATATTGACGAAGCCAAGATCATCGAGACGTGGCTGCAGAGCCGGCGCGGGCAGACGGTAATGATTCAGGTCCCGCATCAGGGGCTTGGCAAAGAACTGGTGGACATGGCCGCGGAAAACGCCAAGGCGACGCTGGTGAGTCTCAAGGCGCAGTGGCTGGCGGACGAAAACAAGCAAATGAGCGCGGTCGCCGAATTGCAGGAGGCGCTGCGGCTCGACAATCCGCCGCTGCGGATGGAGTGCTACGACATTTCGAATACGCAGGGCACGAATTCCGTCGGCGCGATGGTGGTCTTTGAGCGCGGCGCGGCGAAAAAGAGCGATTACCGCAAATTCAAGATCAAGACCGTAGAGGGCGCGAACGATTTTGCAAGTCTGCAAGAAGTGCTGCGGCGGCGCTTCAAGCGATTGGTGGACGCGAAAGAGGAAGAGCACGCAGCGGAGAGCGCGGGAGAGGGGGAGACCGTAGGGAGCGTTCGCCGTAACGCTCCCGACGTTCGCCGTAACGCTCAGTTGCCCGGCAAAGATGAGTCGTGGAAACGCATTCCCGATCTCGTCATCATTGACGGCGGCAAGGGGCAGTTGAGCGCGGCGCACGAGGTGTTTCGCGACCTGGGCATCGAAGGCGTCAACCTGATCAGTCTCGCCAAGCAAGAGGAACAAGTATTCGTGCTCAATCGCCCGGACTCGCTGCGGCTCGGCAAATCCTCTGAGGCGCTCAAACTCTTGCAGCGCATCCGCGACGAGGCGCACCGCTTTGGCATCACCTACCATCGCAATCTGCGCGCCAAACGCGGCCTGGCCTCGCAGCTCGATTCGATCCCCGGCATCGGCCCGCGCCGCCGCCGCGCGTTGCTCGCGCGCTTTGGCTCGCTCGACAAAATCCGCGAAGCATCGGTCGAGGAACTCGCGACCGTCGAAGGCATGTCAAGGTCGGCGGCGAAGAAATTGAAAGATATGCTGTGAGGCGTGAGGCGTGTTTGCTGAAGATTGACAGGGCAATGGAGTGATGCTAGAATGCTCTCGGAAAGAGAGACCGCCTCGTGGATATCGTCGCCGTAGACATTCTTGATGAGGACAAGTTAAAACGCAAGCGCTATGCCAAGAAATAAGAAGCAACGCGATCCGCTGCCGGAGCGTTTCGCAACCGACGAGGAGTTTGAGCAATTCTGGGATACGCACAGTCTAGCGGATTACCCCGATGCTTGGCGTGAGGTTCAGTTCAACGTGATGTTGACGCCACGCAAACTGACTGTGCCACTTGAACCTGACTTGGCACGTGAAATTCAGGAACGAGCGCTCCAAGAAGGAGTACCGGTGAAAGTGCTGGTCAATCGTTGGCTCAAACAGCAGTTGCAGCGCGCGGCATAGTGACGATCGCTTATGTTGAATGTCTATGCGGAATTGGGGAGCCGATACCCCCGTGAACACGCGAGCAGCGTCGCTCGCGTGCTTTTGTATCTGAGATTCCCATGATTCCCGTCGAACGCCTGAAAACCATTCCTCTCTTTGCCGGTTTGGACGACGAGCAACTGGCTCGCCTCGCGCCGCTCTTTCACCATGCCCATCACAAGATCGGCGACATTCTCACGCGGCAGGGCGATCCCGGCGACGCGTTCTTTGTGCTCGAAAACGGCATCCTGCGCGTGCGCTATATTGACGCGAAGGACGTCGAGCGCGTGCTCGGCTATTTGAATGCCCCCGCGTTTTTCGGCGAGACCTCCCTTTTCACCGGCCTACATCGCGATGTGACGATTGACGTCTTTTCGAACGAGGCCGACCTACTCAAATTGCCCAAGAACGAGTTCGACGAGCTGCTCAACGCGCATCCCGAGATCAGAGAAGCGCTCAGCATTCGCCCGGAAGTTCAGCAAAAACTCGCCAAACGGCTATTCCCGTGGCTCTCCGCCGGCGAGATCGTCTTGGTGAATACGCGCCGCCATTGGTATGCCTTAGCCAAACGCCTCGTCATCCCAACCTTGATCGCCGTCGCCCTATTGACCGCCGCGCTGGTCGTTCACCAGTTCCTCGATCCGACGGGCAGCGATCCGCGCGCGGCGGAGAATATTTTTTCGACGATCAGCACCGTGTTGCTCCTGCTCGGCTTGGGATGGAGCTTGCTGGCGGGCGCGTGGCTTGGCCTCGATTGGAGCAACGACCATTACGTCGTCACCAACAAGCGCGTCGTCCATATCGAAAAGGTTGTCTTTTTCTTCGACGAGCGCGAGGAAGCATTGATCGAACAGGTCACGAACGTCGTCGAGCGCGGCACGGGCTGGGCGCAAAAAATATTCGACTTTACCAATCTGCGCGTCGAAACCATGGGCCGCCAGATTGACGTGAACTTTGATTACGCGCCGCGTTCCGAGCGGATTCGGGAGCGTATTTTCGAGCAGATCAATCGCCTCAAGGACCGCGCCGCGCTGGAGAAACGCGAGCGCATGCGCGCGGGCATCCGCGAGGACCTTTGGCAGCGCCTCGCGCCCGCCGACATCACCGGCAAGGCACTGATTCCGCCGCCTCCGCCCGCGCCCGCGCCGCCGCCGCCCAAGACCATCCGCCGCGTGCGCTTCAGCCCCGTCGGTCAGCGTTTGAACGAGATGTTTGGGCTGGAGGTCGAAGGGCCGCACCAGATCACCTGGCGCAAGCATTGGTTCGTCTTGATCGAGCGCGTGGACGAGCCGCTCGTCGCGGTGGCGATCCTGCTCGTCATTGCTTTCATCCACATTGCCGGCATCATTCCGGTGCGGGTCCTCGGGCCGCTCATCCTATCGCTGACCACGCAATTGTTGCTCGTCGCGATCTGGTTCATTCTTTTGCTGCTCGCCGGGTTTTGGTTGTGGTATATGTACGAAGATTGGAAAAACGACATTTACCGCGTCACCGACGATCGCATCGTAGATATCGAGCGCAGCCCGCTGGGGATCGAAATCAAGCAGAGCGAGACGACATTGGATCGCGTCCAGGATATTTCGTATGTTCGGCAGGGCGTTCTCGCCATGATTTTCAACTTTGGCGATCTCGTCATCGAAACGGCGGGCGCGGGCAAATTCGTCTTTTACGACATCCGCGATCCGCAGGGTGCGATTCAGGAAATCTTTCGGCGCCGCGACGTCCACAAATCGGGCCAGCAGCGCGAGCAGGCCAGGCAGGAACGCCGCGAATTCCTCGATTGGTTCATGGAGTACCATCGTTTCTTGCTTGAGCAAGGCGAGCTTCATCCCCTGAAACCCCGCGCCGCCGAGCCGCCCGCGCCCGAAGAAAGGTCGAACGATGGCGATGGCGAAATTCGATAAAGTGTTCCATGCAGTTTTTCAGTTCTCTCCGTAAACGCGAACTTTGGATTCCCACGCGCGCCGGCGCGATCCGCATCACGGTGCGGCAGTGGCCGCTCGTGATCGCGTGGCTGCTGCTGGCCGGCTTCGGCTATCAGACCGGGCACGCGATTTTCTTTCGGCTCACCTATCTCATCCTCGCCATCCTGGCCTTCTCTCTTTTTTGGGCCGCGTACAGCGTTTTCACCTTTCGACTCGAACGCAAGGTGATCACGCCGCGCACGCAGGTCGGGCGCGTGGCGGAGGAACGCTTCCTCGCCCACAACACCGGCAGGTTTTCCAAAATCTGGATCGAGCTGGTGGATGCCTCGGAATTGCCGGCGCACCGCGTGAGCCGCGTCCTCAACGCGCTCAAAGCGCGCGCGCGCTGGGGCTGGAGCGTGCGTACCCTGTGCCGCCGCCGCGGGCGCTTTTACCTCGGACCGATCACGATCGCGAGCGGCGACCCGTTCGGCATTTTCACGATTTACCGCCGCCTGGCGAATACGACGACGACCCTCACCATTTTCCCCGCGACCGTTGATTTGGCGACGTTCGCGCCGCCCACGGGCCAACTCTCGGGCGGCGATGCGCTCCACCGCCGCACGCACCACACGACGACGAACGTCGCGGGCACGCGCGAGTACGCGCCCGGCGACTCGTTCAATCGCATCCATTGGAGTTCGACCGCGCGGATGGACCGCTTGATCGTCAAAGAGTTTGAACTGGATCCCGCGGCGGACGTGTGGATTTTCCTCGATCTGGAGCGGGGCGTGCAAGCGGGGCAGTGGTGGGAAGAGAACTGGGACTCGCGCGATCTATCGTCGCTCTGGTTCGCCGACCAACAATTGCGCCTGCCGCCAAACACGGAAGAGTACATCGTGACGATGGCCGCCTCCATCGCCAAATATTTCTTGCGCAAGCAGCGCGCGGTCGGCATGGTCGCTTACGGCGACCAGCGCGAGATCGTGCAGCCGGATCGCGGCGAACGCCAAGTGAATCGCCTGATGGAAGTGTTGTCGGTTTTGCGGGGCGAAGGGAGCATGCCGTTCAGCCATGTACTGGGAGTCGAGAGCGCGCGCCTGGGACGCAACATCACGCTGATCGCGATCACGCCGTCCGCCGAACTCGAATGGGTCAAAGCCGCGCGCGAGATCAAACGCCGCGGCCTCCGCACCATTTCCGTCATCGCCGACCCCAACACCTTCGGCGGTCGCGGCGAAACCGCCGGTGCCGCGGCGGAGTTGGCCGCGAGCGGGATTCCTGTCTATGTTATCCGTGAAGGAGATGACCTAAGTAATGCCCTGAGTCATCAGTAGTTTTTGGCTTGCACACGCAATGTGATATAATCGGAGTAGAGGATTTTCCGATTCCTGTGTATTTCGCCAGAGGTGGCGAAGATGCAACGCAGCAAAGCGAAGCAGAGGAACCTAACAGTAGCCCGGCGTGGATTGAAACGTCGGGCTTTGTCTTTTGTCGGGAATATCCGACATCCAATTATGGCTCGCTTTGGTGCTGCGTTGCGGGAAAGACGAAAGCAGCAGGGTATGACGCAAGCTGAGCTAGCCGTTGCTGCTGGCCTGAGTCGTTCCTATCTTTCTGAGGTTGAGTGTGGGCAGGAGAGTATTTCTTTGGAACGAGCAGAGCGGCTAGCCGAGGCCCTCGGCTGCAAACTGAGTGATTTACTCCAAGGAGATTGAACATGTTTTATCTCTCGAAAGAGAGCCTCATTGAGTCTACCAAGAGATTGCATGATTCAGGAGCACACGAGTCATTTCGCAATTATCTTGTTCTGAAGGCGCACGGCTTGAAATTTGGTCATGATAGTTACCTGAGTATTACAACTACGAACACGACGCCGGCACTCCAACTGCTTTTTGGGGTTCCTGGTTTGCCAGAGGATGAGCCATTTTACAATCCTCTTCGAAATGAACGACTAAAGCACGATGCTGCCCGAGGCATCATACAGACCAACGTTAAGAAATACTTGGATGAAGCCACTAAGACCAAAATGAAATGGCTGGAAGGGCATCAATCTCGGGAACAGGATTGGCTAATCAGATTTAGCGCGGAATATCCTAATTCGCTTGGTAGGGGTGAGGCTGGACTTGCTGATAAAGATGGTGTTCAACTGACTGTTCACACTCCCAGTTTCGTAATCTGGATGAATAGGAATAGCGAATGGGAAAGCAGGCCCAACTTTACTTCTCTGTGGATGACCGTGAGAGAATCTCTAAATCTTCATCCGGTCGAAGTCGATTTACTTTTCACAAAGGATTCGGATTTTGACCCTGATCCGTTTGTGACGATAGTGCCCGATCGGTCCGAGCTTGTCGAGTTCATCTCAAGGGAAGTTGAGAAAGGCTCTGCACGGACGATCCTGAAGTTACCGCAACGTCCTGCGTTTTCAGAGACCAAGATACGACGGATTGTCTCTAGCCATAGCAACACACAGCAGGCTCAGCGTTGGTGGAGTGCTCAGGATTCAATGAACGAAGCATTGGAGGTATTGCACGAGTCACGTGCATTGTTGCTAGTCGGTCCACCTGGAACTGGGAAAACAAGGTTGGCGTTTGAGCTAGCCAAGTCCATAATCGGAGAAGATGAAAAACGCCTTCATCTATTTCAATTTCACGCATCTTATGCTTACGAAGATTTCATCGAGGCACTGAAGCCAGTCCCCATAGGAAGTGGTTTGAGTTTTGAGCCGGTACTTAAACGGTTCGCGCTAGCATGTCAAGTTGGGCGTACTCAAAAGCAAGTTGTCATTCTAGATGAACTCAATCGGGCAGACGTATCCAAGGTATTTGGAGAGGCCTTTCTGTTAATCGAGCGGGAATACCGAGATGAGAAATACGCGATCCCTCATCTCTACGATCCGAGTAGAGAATTTTGGATTCCGCCTGATCTCTATGTGATTGCTACGCTCAATGACCTCGACAAGTCAACATACG
The DNA here is from genome assembly GCA_016208315.1 of Chloroflexota bacterium. Lineage (GTDB taxonomy): Bacteria > Chloroflexota > Anaerolineae > UBA4142 > UBA4142 > JACQYF01. The sequence goes on from JACQYF010000001.1 coordinate 38,484, forward strand.
ACCTCGATTTCGCCTTTCGACGTCGGTTTGGGCAGGTTGATTTGACTCCCAACGCCAACCTGTTAGAAGAAATACTCACGATAGCAGGATGCCAGGACGAGGATTTTATTCGAATACTTCGTAGTGCTTTCAATGAGGTACAAACTTACTATCCGTTGGGACACGCCTACTTCAAGTCTGTAAAAGACCGTGAGTCGCTACGATCTACCTACCGACGCGTGATTCGCCCTACTATTGCGGCGTACTTGGGACTGTATCGAAAGGACGACTTGGTTAGAGTAGACAGTATTTTCAAACGGGTGATTGAGGTACCCACTTGGGAAGAGTACATTAATGTAGAAGGGTGAGATGAAATACTTTTCTCTTTACGAAACCCAGCGTCAAGTTATTACGGAGGCTTGGTTTCAGCCAGATATGCTACCCCCCGATTACCAGGATTACTTGACCCTGGAGTATGATTCTGTCGCCCATCACTGGGCAATTCAGTCTAGTTCCTATGTGGGTATAGTCCCTCTTACTCCGGATTACGGGATACAGATTCTCCCCAAGTCGGGACTAAGGAATCTGACATATATGCTCTACCGGAGTGGTCTTCTGAATCATTCTCTGGAAACCCCATTTGATGAAACAGTTCCTTATCAAATCCCTGAAGATGATCTAGAATCCTTCTTTGAGGGATTAGTCGAAAGTTTTCTTCAAGCTGTCGACGTAATCAAGACATGGGGACTGGTGCGAGAAAGTAGCCCGGAATCTCAAAGCATGTATGTGGTTCGCGGCAAGATTGATTATCCCCGTTGGGCTATTTCTCTTCCTCGGACTGGAGGACTGCCTATTCCCCAGCGAGTTTACACGCCAAAGCTTGATAATTTACCGAATCGTATTCTCCGGCGGTGTTTAGAGTATTTGACCCAAGCCCCGCTCAAGTATGTTAACCGCGACGCTGTTTTAGGGCGATTGGAATATTTCGGTCAAGTGCAGTCCACTCATGTGTCGGCTGAGCAATTGGTTCTAATCGAGCGTCAATTGGAAACTGGACGGTTCCCTTCCAATCGGTACTACTATTTGCCCGCACTGAACTTGGCATTGCTCATTTTCCGTGGAGCAGGTTTGGCATTGGGGGATGATCAAGACGTAACTTTCAAACCTATATTGATTAACACTGCCTATATGTTTGAAAAATACATTCGCCTCCTTTGTCAGGAAGCTGCCCAAGCCTATGACGCTCATGCAGAAGATGGCAAGCAAAGCCCGATACCTTTCTATCGTGAATCACCCAAGCCAACTTGGATACAACCAGATGTCTTGATTCGCCGCGGAGGAAGTACACTATTAATCGCCGACGTCAAGTACAAATTCGCGCCAACCGCACAGGATCATTATCAAATGTGGGCTTACATGCATGCTCATCAAATTCAGCGCGGTGGGTTTATAAGTGTTCTGAGAACAGATGAGGCGTACAATAACAAAAATCCCGCTTGGTTCAAGCGGGATCAGTATTCAGTCTTCGACTATGCTTTCGATTGTAAACAGATTGGGACATCCGAACAGGCACTTCGCTCGTTTATTGCTGCTCAGATGGGGTTGGTTTCTTCCTAGTTTTATAACCGGGCTTACGATCTAGTAGCGTCTCCTGACGAACCTCGCTGCGTGTAGTATCTCTAGCCCCTCTGTTATCCGTGTTCTTTTGCTTACCATTCAGTGGTTTACTTGGCGCAAGTAATCGCCGTTCAGATTCACTTACAAATTCCTCAACGATATCACAGCCGAAATAACGACAAGTGAGAATCTTTGCAGCCGCCAATGTTGTACCAGAGCCTGCGAATGGATCAAATACGAGGTCACCTGGTTTAGTTGACAAGCGCAGACAACGCAAAGGTAACTCTAGCGGAAAAGCAGCCGTATGGTCTCCATGTCGACTACTTGTCGGGAATTGCCAAACGGTGCGTAGCTTTCGCTTGGTCCCCATCTCGAAGGTGCGCTTGCCGTTATTTCGCTTTATGACCTCACCTGTGATTGAAGCTTCAGTTTCTTGATCCTCATAGTACTTGTAAAACCGTGATTTGGTCAGCAACAGGATATATTCATGTGCGGTTGTTGGGCGATCTATAGTCGGCTCTGGGATCGTGTTCTCTTTGTTCCAGACAATAATAGACCGAACGTAGAATCCCAAGTGTTCTGCGCCGATGGCGACCAGGAACGGAACTAATGTCAAGTCTTTGTCTTTGAGGTATGAGTGACCCGATGAGTACCGTTTGTTCGGATATTTACTCCACGTGTCATTTCGGTCGCCTTCAAATGCTCTGAGTCGCTCCGTACTGCTCTCTCGTAAATAGGCGCGAGTCTGGTAGGTATCGCCCAAGTTCCACCATATCGTCCCGTCGTCTCGCAGAACCCGTTTGAGATGGCGAAACACTTCCAGTGTGTGTGCGACATAGCCGTCCACGGATGGTTCTTCGCCTAGATTGATGCTGGAACCATCTGCCCATTCGATTTTCTCTGAATCAGGGTATTTGCGGACACCCCAGTAGGGCGGCGATGTAACGACGGATTGAATGCATTGCGATGGCATCCGGCGCATCCAATCGATACAGTTGCCATGCACTACTTTGTCGTAGAAAGCTTCTAATGGGTGATGAACATCAACTTCATTCGAGTCTGTATAAAGTAATAAAGATGCTGGGGGCGTACTGGTGAATAGCGCGTTTTCGGGTAAAGTGACCCAAAAAGGTTTCTGCTGACCAGCTAAACGCTGTACATCTGCCCAACAAATCATCAAACCTTTTTCAGTTTTGAAATACTTGATTTGATCAGATTTGATAAGTTTTCGAAGATGTCTAACTGCAAAACCTGAGAGTTCGGCGGCATCCTGAACATCGATATAGGTATTTGGTTCACTTGGAATAATGTCGTTTGATCTCACATTCAGCATCCAATCGAGAAATGATCGCCTAAGAACCAGTTACCTCAACAGTATTAGCAATGAACACATCAGAACCGTGGACATTATAATAGAGAGTGTGTCTCTACGCAAGCATGGATAATCAATCTCACGCCGTATTTTCCGCATCAAAAAAGTTCCAACTGCGTCCTCTCCCCCGCCGCGGGCGGCACGAGACCGGTGATGAGCTGGATGTCGTGCCGCTCGATTTTTTCTGCCTGGAGCAGTTGTTCCGCAAACGGCACGCGCACGAAATCCCAGCCGGCCTCGCGGAACGCGTCCGCGCGGAGAGGCAGGCGGTGGACGCGCTCGCGGAGCAAGTCCACGCGCGTTTCCGGCACGACGAGATAGCCGCGCGCGGGCGCAATCTGCAAGGGCAGCAGGTCGTCAAAGCGCGCGCGGTCGCGCCACAGGAAACCGTGCGATATTTCGCCGTCCCATTCCCAGATCAGATCAAACGTCGCCGCGCTCCGCGCGATCCGGTATTCCATTCGCTCGCCTAAACGCGCCAGCACATCCAGCGCGTGCGCTTTCTCCGTCTCGGCATCTTCCTCGCGATCGAAGATGCCGCGGTCTCCAGCGGGATCGAAGATGCCGCGGTCTCCAGCGGTATAATGCCACGCGCCGTCGTGCTCCTCCGCGTACGCGGCCGCGCACAACTCGACCAAGCCCGCTTCCGGCGTCAGGTCGCCGTGAAACTGGCGATAGATCACCGTTTGCAATTCCTCGCACGCGATGCTGCGATGCGCGGCCAGGATTTCGCGGACGGCGTCGTCCACGCGGTCAATCAAGGGCGCATCGCGCGGCGTGGTCGAGCGCAGCCAGATAAAGCGCTCCGGTGTTTCGTAGTGGTCGAGATCGTGCGCGTAGCCCTCGCTGAGACCTTCCCGCACCGCGTAAAAGACAAACCGATTCGGCGCTAACTTGGTGTTCGCTTTCATCACCTGCGCGAGATACCCTTCGGCAAACGCGCGCGTGTACGCCGCGTGATGGACCCACGAATACGCCAGCGGCTCGCCGCGCCGCGTGAGCACCTCACGTCCCGCGGCGAGCGCGGCCGTGCGGATTTTCTCGGCCAACTGCGGCTCGGCGAGGATTTTGAGCGGTGCGGGCTGGCGGCGGGAAAAGACGACGCGATAATCGCCTGCGATGCTGTCGAACTCGCGGCGCGGAAAATCGCCGAGGCGCGGCTGAAATAAAAACGTCTCCAACTCCAAGCGCGCGCCCGCCGCGGCGAGCAGCAGCGTTTCGATCACCTCGTGCCACGTCTCGTCGAACGCGAACACCGCGTACGCGTCGCGGCGCAGCAGCTTGGCGAGCGCGTCCACTGAGCCGGTAAGCGAATCGAAATACCAGCGGCGCTCCCAGCCCGGATCGCCCTTGTGCGCGTCGAGCGAGGCGATGAGGGATTCCACCGCGGCGCGGCCCAAAATCCACGCGCCCCAAAAATACGAGAGCGCCCAGACCGCGAGTTTGCGCGTGGGCGGCGCGGACAGCACCAGCGCGGCGCACTGTTCCGGGACCGCGCGGGCGAGCGCTTTGGCGCTGCCGCGACCGATAAACGCGCGCGGCTCTTGATCGGCGAGCACGTCCGCGGTCGAGGTTGCGAGATCGCCGATCGGCTCCGGCGCGTGTTCGCCCAAGGCGTGCGCGGCGGCCTCCATCTCGCGCCAGAGGTTGAATTCGACAAATTGCTTGTGGACGGTCAGTTGCGGTGGAGCATCGGGCGCGGGATAGAACGACGTGCCGCGGTCGAGCAGGTGCAAAAGCAGGAGCAAGAGAATATCGCGCTCGCGCGGCTGGCGGAAAAGCGCATCTATCTTGACGGTGAGCGTGACGAGCGCATCGAGATTGCGCGGCGTGTACACGTCGAGGATCTTGCGAACGCGGTCGGCGTGCAAGTTCTCCGCCGGCACGACGCGCTGAAAAGCGAAATGGTACGCGAGACCGTGCGCGTCGAAAGCCGCGGCGCGTTTGAGATCGTCCTCGGTCGCCGAGTCGTCGCGCGTTTCGCCGCAGTGTGCGCAGGTGTAATGGCGGCGAATCGGCCCGGCGTCGCGGGCGTGGATGAAATAATCCGCGGGCGTCGGCTCGCGGCAGCCGGCGCAGACGGTCGTGTACAGCCGGTTGATGTGCGTGCGGAGCGGGACGTCGTCCTTGAGCGCATCGCCGAGACGCGCGAGCGCGGCATTCAACTCGGCGGCGGACGGCAGAGCCGCCATCGTGCGCGCGAGCCAACTCCACAGCGGATTGCTCTCGACCGCGATCACGCGCCGCCCCATTTTTTGCGCGACCCGCGCCACCGTCGCCGTGCTCGCGAACGGATCGAGCACGAGGTCGCCCGGCGCGGTGAGCGCGGCAAGATACTCTGCCGCGACGGTCGCCGACGGCACGCGCACGTAGCTGCGGAGCGGATAAAACAGCTGGGGATCACGATTCGGGATAAAGCCGGCCGGTACGCTCATCGGGAAAAGTATAGCACATCTGGGGGAGGGAAACAAGGCAAATCGCCCCGCAAATTGACACACTTTTCCAGGTCAACCGTTATAGCCGGCAGAGGAGGTTCGAATGACGATTACGGGTTTGATCCTTTTGCTGATCGTCGCGGCGATTGCGGGCAGCATCGGGCAGGCGATTGCCGGTTTCTCGCGCGGCGGCTGTATCGCTTCGATCGCGGTTGGCTTCGTCGGCGCGTATCTCGGTTGGTGGTTGGCGCAGCAACTCGGACTGCCGCCGGTTTTCGTTTTGAATATCGAGGGCCAGCAGTTTCCGCTCGTCTGGGCGATTGCCGGCTCGGCGCTCTTTGCGGCGATTCTCAGCTTGCTCTCGGGACGCCGGGTTTATTATTGAAAGTCCCCCGATTGCCAAGCCAGCTCTGGTTGTGGTAGCATGCCCTCGCCGTCGAAAGGAATCTCCCCGGCCATCCAAATTCGTAATACTATCAGGCCACCATGCCGACCGCGGGCCATCCGGGGGTCTACGGCGAGAAAGGATGCACGACACGAAAAATACCATCTCCCCAATTACTATCGCGGCATCGAAACGTTTATCCACTTTTTCGATGCGGTGACGCGCTCCGCGTAAACCGCAGTTCAGATATTCGCCATCTGCTCGCCGCGGATGGCGGCTAGAAAGTTTCCCGCACCATGAACCAAAACCAAATAGATCATCTCGTCGCCGAATGGGAACACGGAGCGCTGAGCCGGCGCGAGTTTTTCGCGCGCGCCGTGCTGCTCGTGGGCAGTCTGGGCGCTGCCGAAGCATTGCTCGCAGCGTGTTCGCCGGCTGTCCTCCCCACCGCCACACCCGTCCCGCCGACCACGGCCCCAACCACTGCACGCACGGCCGCGCCAACGGCTGCGTCCACCGCCGCGGTAAAGGCAACTACTCCTCCCCAACCGACCGCGCCGCCTCCGTCTGCCAGCACGATTCCCGGTTATGTGGACCCGTCCGCGGTGGATGCATCCCAAGTTACTTATCCCAGCGGCAGTGTTCAGATGTCCGCGCTGCTGGCCAAGCCGAAAAGCGGCGGACCGTTCCCCGCGGTGATCGTCATTCACGAGAATCGCGGGCTGACCGATCACATCCAAGACGTCACGCGCCGCGTCGCGAACCTGGGCTACGTCGCGCTCGGCGTGGACTTGCTCTCGCGCTTGGGCGGCACGCCCAAATTCGTCGCGCCCGCCGACCCGACGCAAGCGATCAACTCGCTCAAGCAAGAAGATGTTAATGCCGATTTGGTCGCGTCGGTCGCGTACTTGAAAAGTCAATCGTTCGTCAGGCCCAAGATCGGCGTGGTCGGGTTTTGCTGGGGCGGCGCCAACTCGATGCAGGCCGCGCTCAGCAGCAAGGACATCGCGGCGGCGATCATTTTCTATGGCCGCAATCCGGCGAACCTTGACGACGTGCAAAAGCTCGCTGGCGCGGTGCAGGGTACCTACGGCGAACTCGATCAGTCCATCACGCCCGGCGTGCCCGCGCTCGAAGCCGCGATGAAGAAATACAACAAGCCGTTCGAATACAAAATCTATCCCGGCGCGAACCACGCGTTCTTCAACGATACCGGTCCGCGTTATAATGAGCAGGCGGCCAAAGACGCCTGGGCGCGCCTCGTCGAGTTCTACAAAAAGAACCTCACGGGATAATCATTCCGTTAGCGCAAACATCGAGCGCCGCAATCTCCCACCGTAGATTGCGGCGCTTTTGGTTTTGTCATGGCGAATGTGCGTTCGTAGTCCGGCACGTAGCGGGTTTTGCGGAGTGCGGTCCTTTGCGCGCGGACGCGACTCCGCAAACTGCGCTACGTCGCTAACTACAAACACGCGCCTCGTTCGTAGTCAGGCACGCAGCGGGTTTTGCGGAGTGCCGTCCTTCGCGCGCGGACGCGACTCCGCAAAATGCGCTACGTCGCGTACTACGAACCTGCGCGCGTTTCTGTTCTCGTGCATGCCCCACAGGCATGGGGTTTTCGCAATGACATTCAATGAAGTTTGCGGCAATTCGCAATGGCGTTTATAATCGCGCCCGCAAGCAAATCACATCATCCCTGGAGAGTTACAGATGACACACGAGGTACCGCGTCGCAACGAGATCCCCATCGAACACACATGGGATCTCGCAAGCGTGTTTCCTTCCGACGAAGCGTGGGAAGCCGAGTTCAAGCGCGTGGGCGAGCAATTGCCGGGGCTGGCTCGTTTTCGCGGGCAACTTGCCGCGAGTCCACAGATTCTGGCCGATTGGTTCGCGGCCGCGGAAGAGATTGGGATCGCGTTGGGCAAGGTGGGATTGTACGCCAGCATGTCGCACACGGTGGACACCGCCGACCAATCCGCCGCGGCCAAGCACGATCGCGCGCGCGGCTTGATGGCGCGGGCGGCCGGCGCGATGGCGTTCGCGGAGCCGGAAATTCTGGCGATCGGCGCGGACAAGTTGCGGCAGTGGATGCAAGACGAGCCGCGGCTCCAGATTTACGCGCACTATTTTGATCGCCTCGAAATCCGCCGGCCGCACGTCCGCTCCGCCGAGGTCGAAGAACTGTTAAGCCGCTTGGGCGACCCGTTCCGCACCGCGGCGGCCATCCACGGCATTCTCGCCGACGCCGATTTGAAATTCGCGCCCGCGCAGGATGGCGGCGAATCGTTCGAGGTCACGCAGGGCACGATTGGCGCGCTGCGGACGCATCCCGACCGCCAAGTGCGTCGTACCGCCTATGAGAATTACGCCGACGCGCATATGGCCGTCAAGAACACGATGGCAAGCTGCATCGCGGCGGGCGTCAAGCAAGATGTGTTTGTCGCGCGCGCCCGCAACTACTCTTCTTCGCTCGACGCCGCGCTCACGTCGAATTACATTCCGCCGCAAGTATTCCACAACCTGATCGAGACGTTTCGCCAGAACCTGCCGACTTGGCATCGCTACTGGGACATTCGCCGCCGCGCGCTGGGCTATGACAAGCTCTACGTGTACGACGAAAAAGCGCCGCTGACGAAAGCGAAACCGAACGTGCCCTACGCGCAAGCGGTCGAATGGATTTGCGCGGGCCTGCAGCCGCTCGGCGACGAGTACGTGAGCGTGGCGCAGCGCGGGATGACGGAGCAGCGCTGGGTGGACATTTATCCCAACCAGGGCAAGCGCGCCGGCGCGTTCTCGACCGGCGTGCCGGGGACGCAGCCGTTCATCTTGATGAGTTACAACGACGACCTCTTTAGCATGAGCACGCTGGCGCACGAGTTGGGTCACTCGATGCACAAGTATTTCACGCAAAAGGCCCAGCCGTTCGTCTACACGCGCTATGGAATTTTCCTCGCCGAGACCGCTTCGAATTTCAATCAGGCGATGGTGCGCGCCCATCTTCTCGGTACGCACGACAATCCCGAATTTCAAATCGCCCTGATCGAAGAGGCGATGGCGAACTTTCACCGCTATTTCTTCATCATGCCGACCCTGGCGCGTTTCGAACTGGAAATCCACGAACGCGTCGAACGCGGCGCGGCGTTGACCGCGGACGGCATGAGCGCGCTGCTGGCCGACCTCTTCGCGGAGGGTTACGGCGACAAGGTGGAGATTGACCGCGAGCGATTGGGCATTACGTGGGCGCAATTCCCGACGCACCTCTACCTGAACTATTACGTGTACCAGTACGCGACCGGCATTTCCGGCGCGCACGCGCTCGCCGAAAACATTCTCTCCGGCAATCCCGGCTCGGTTGAAAAATATCTCGGCTTTTTGAGCGCCGGCGGCTCGCAATACCCGCTCGACGTGCTCAAGCAAGCCGGCGTAGACCACACCTCGCCCGAACCGGTCGAGACGACGTTCGGCGTGCTCGCGCGCATGGTGGACCGACTGGAAAATTTGGTCGAGTCCAGAAAATGAGCAACAATGGGACGCGGATAAGAATAGAAATCCGCGCTCGTCTGCGCTCGTCCGCGTCCTATTTTGTGAAGAGGACGCGGCGAAGGACGCGCGCAAGGACGGCGGTCTGGTAAACTATGAGCAGAATTCGAAAACAGTTCGGTGGAGGAAACAATGTTATTCGATGTAGGACTGCTCGTCTTGCGTTTGATCGTCGGACTCGTTCTTTTCGCTCATGGCGCGCAAAAACTGTTCGGCTGGTTTGGCGGATACGGCCTTAAAGGCACGGCCGGTTGGCTCGGTTCCATCGGCATGCAGCCGGCGACGTTCTGGGCGATCGTGGCCGGAGCGAGCGAAGCCGCCGGCGGCTTGCTGCTGGCGCTCGGGTTGCTGAACCCGGTCGGTTCGCTCGGCATTATCGCCGCGATGCTTACGGCGATTGTCAAAGTTCACTGGGGCAAGGGCTTGTTTGCCACTAACGGCGGCAGCGAGCTTCCGTTGACCAATCTCGCGGTTGCGCTTGGCGTGGCGCTCGTCGGTCCCGGCGCCTATTCGCTCGACGCGCTGCTCGGCATCGCGCTTCCGCAGCCGATTACGTGGGTGGCCGGATTGGCGGCGGTGGCTCTCGGCGCGGCGGCCGCGATGGCGGCTCCGGCGCGCCAATCTGCGCCCGCGAACTAGTCTCACTCCGAAAACGCGTTAGACAGAGGCGCGGCATTGCCGTATAATAACCGGCGATGTCCGCGCCTCGGTTTTTCTTTCTCGGCAAGCCGCAATTCGAACTCGACGGGCAGCCGGTCGAGCTGACTTCCGCCAAGGCCATCGCGCTCCTCGGCTATCTGGCTGTGTCCCGCGAACCGCAACCCCGCGAGCGGCTGCTCGGCTTGCTCTGGGCCGAAAGCTCCGAGGAAGCCGCGCGCAAGAATCTCCGCAACACGCTCTGGACGATTCGCAAAACCCTCGGCGACGACGTGCTCAATGCCGATGACGACCACCTCGCGATTGCCGATTCCGCCTGGGTTGATGTGCGCGAATTCGAACTTGTAACTTCCCACTTCGAACTTTCAATTCCCCTATTCCGCGGTCCCTTCCTCGACGGCCTCGTCCTCTCCGACGCGCCTGATTTCGAAATCTGGCTCACCGGCGCGCGCGAGCGCTTGAGCGAAGCGTATTCCCGCGCGCTGTCGGCCTTGGTGGACGCCTATCGCGCCGCGGGCCATTGGCGCGAGGTGATCGCGGTCGCGCAGCGCGCGTTGGCGCACGACGCGCTGCAGGAACCGATGGCCCGCGCGCTCATGGATGCGCACGCGCGCCTCGGCGAACGCGCCGAAGCCCTGCGCCATTACGAGACGCTGCGCGCCACCCTCGAACGCGAATTGGGCGTGCCGCCGCTGCCGGAAACCCAGCAACTGCGCGCGGCCATCGTCGCTGGCGCCGTAGGGGCAACCCTCGTGGTTGCCCTGGCCCCAGGGCAACCACGAGGGTTGCCCCTACAAAAACGCAAAGAAAAATCGCGCGAGCCATTTATCGGTCGCCGCGCCGAAATGCTGGCGCTCGACGCCGAACTGCAAGCCGCGGCCGCCCAAGCGCGCATCGTGCTCCTCACCGGCGAAGTGGGCATCGGCAAATCGCGCTTGTGGCGCGAATGGTCGTCGAACCTCGCGCCGCGCGCGGCGATCCTCCAAGCGCGCTGTCTCGATTCGACCCAAGCGCTGCCCTTTGCGCCGCTGGCCGAATTGTTCGGCCAGCCGGTCATGGCGCAGAAATTCGACGCCGTATCTCCGATCTGGCTCGCGGAGGTTGCGCGTCTCTTGCCTCAAATTCGCGCGACACACCCCAATTTGCCCGCGCCCGCCACGCTGCCGCCGGATGAGGAACGCCGGCATCTTTTCGAAGCGTTCACGCAATGTCTCCTCGCGCTCGACGCGCGCCCGCTCGTCGTGTTCCTTGACGATGTACACTGGGCCGACCGCGCCACGCTCGATTGGCTCGGCTACGCGGCACACCGGCTTCACGACCGGCCGTTCTTACTCGTACTGGCTTATCGGCCCGAAGATGCGCCGAGCACGCTCGCGCATCTCGTCGCGAGCTGGGGACGCGTAGGGTTGGCGCGCCGCGTGCCGCTCGCGCGCTTGACGGCCGCGGAATCGGCCGCGCTGATCGCCTCGCTCGGCGGCGATCCGGCGCTCACCGAAAGGGCGCAGACGCAGGCGGCCGGCAATCCGTACTTTCTCATCGAAATGTATCGCGCGCTGCCGAGTGATCTGCCCCCGGTCTTGAGCGAGTTGATTCGGGCGCGCCTCGACCGCCTGGATGGCACGGCGCGCCAGGTGCTGCAAGCGGCCGCCGTGCTCGGCCCGGATTTCGATTTTGCGATCTTGCGCCGGACAAGCGGACGCAGCGAAGAAGAAACGCTCGAGGCGCTCGACGCGCTGTTGAATGCCAACGTGTTGAGCGAACGCGACGGGCGCTATTATTTCGCGCACCCGCTCGTCGCCGCGGTCGTGCAAAATAGTTTGAGCGGCGCGCGGCGCGCCTTCATTCATCGCCGCGCGGCCCAAGCCCTCGAAGCCACGTTTGCCCATCGCCTGCCGCAAATCGCCGGACAGCTGGCGGCGCATTACGCGCAAGCGGGCGATGTCGCGCCCGCCGCGCATTACGCCGAAATGGCGGCAGAACGCGCGCTCGCGCTGGCCGCATCCGCCGAAGCGATTGACTTTTATCGTCAGGCGCTCGCGCTCCAAGCGACGCCCGCGCGGCGCATGGGCCTGGGCCGCGTGCTCTTGCGCCAGGTCGAATTGCAAGACGCGCGCGCTACTTTCGAAGCCGCGCTGCAAGAGTATCAAGCCACGGGCGACCGGCGCGGGGCGGCGCGCGCGGCGTTGAATATCGCCGAGACCTATTACCCGGCCGGCCGTTTCGATCTGGGACGCGCGTGGACCGAGCAAGCGCTGGTGTTCGTCGCGAACGAAGACGATCCCGAATCGCACGCCCTAGCGCGCCTGGCGCTCGCTTCCGGCGAATTGGGCCAGGCGCATTCTTTCGAGGACGCGCAAAGGAATTTGGACGAGGCGACGCGGCACGCCGCGGAGAATCACCTGCCCGATATCGCCGCGCGCGCGCGTTTTGTGTTAGGCAACCTGTTCGCCGAGCGCGGCGAGCTCAAGCGCGCGCTCGCCGCCTATCGCGAGACGATTGATTTCGCCGCCGCGGCGGGCAACGATTTTCAGCAAGTGCTGGGGCACAATAATCTCGCGTACCACGCGCTCGTCGACGGCGACCTCGCGACCGCGCACGAACACATCGCCGCCGCGCTGTCCCTCGCCGAGGAACGGGCGCTGCGCCTCCCGTTACAGCACCTTTACAGCACGCGCGGCGAGATCGCGCTTGCCGAAAAGGAATGGGATGAGGCCGAGGGTTGGTTCCATCGCGCGCAGGCCGAGGCGGAAAAGAACCACAACGCGCGCGAGATCGCGAACGCGCGCGCGAATCTGGCTTTGGCGGCCCGCGGCCGCGGCGACCTCGACGGCGCGCTGATCCTGCTCGAAACCGCGCGCGACGCGGTCGCCCATCTGCAGGACCTTCACCTGCAAATCAAAATTGACCTGTGGCTCACGGAGCTTTTGTTCGAACGCGGCGAGTGCGCGGCCGGCGCCGAATCGCTGGCCCGCGCCGAGAGGCGTTTGGAAGGCGGCGAGCGGAAACAATTGCAGGCCTGGGCGCGGCGCCTGAGAAGCAAGCTAGCGGAAAATCCGGTTCTGTGATATATACTGTTTTCACTGGAGGGACCATCCATGAGACTCAAAGACAAAGTCGCTTTGATCACGGGCGCGGCCAGCGGCATCGGGCGCGAGACTGCGCTGCTGTTTGCCGCCGAAGGCGCAAAGGTCGTCGTGGTGGATGTGAACGATCCGGCCGGCGCCGAAACCGTGACGGCGATCGAGCAGCAAGGTTGCGAAGCCGTCTACGTTCATGCCGATGTTTCCAAGTCAGCCGACTGCGAAAACATGGTGCGCGTGGCCGAACAGACATTTGGCAAATTGAACGTGCTCTTCAACAACGCTGGCATCATGCACGGCGACGACGACAATGCGATGACGACGAGTGAAGCCGTTTGGGATCTGACGATGAACATCAATCTCAAAGGCGTCTTTCTCGGCTGCAAGTATGGCATTCCCGCGCTCAAGCGCGCCGGCGGCGGCTCGATCATCAACACCGCGTCGTTCGTTGCGATCCTCGGCGCGGCGACGCCGCAAATCGCGTACACCGCGAGCAAAGGCGGTGTGCTCTCGATGACGCGCGAGCTGGCGCTCATTCACGCGCGCGAAAACATTCGCGTCAACGCGCTGTGCCCCGGCCCACTGCGGACCGAACTCCTCATGAAATTTCTCAACACCGAAGAAAAAAAACAGCGCCGCCTCGTCCACATTCCGATGGGGCGCTTTGGCGAAGCGAAAGAAATGGCCTATGCCGCGCTCTACCTCGCGTCCGACGAATCGTCCTACGTGACGGGAACCGAGTTCATGGTGGACGGCGGCATTACGGCGGCGTATGTAACTCCACAGTAGTGCATACTACGTATTACGTAATACGCACTACGCAATACGAGAAAGGACACCGATGTCTACTACAATCCCCTTCGAGGGCTTGCTCGTTGACGGCCGGCGCGGGCCGAGCGCGGACGGCAAGACGACGGACGTGTACAATCCCGCGAACGGCGAGGTGATCGCGCAGGTGGCCGCGGCGACGAAAGAGGACGCCGATCGCGCGGTGCGCGCGGCGCACATATGCTTCGAGCAGGGCGCGTGGCGCAAGATGAATTCGCGCGACCGCGGGCGGCTGCTTATGCGGATTTCGAACCTGATGCGCGATAATCTCGATAGGTTTCGCAAGCTCGAATCGCAGAACGGCGGCAAGCCGATTTCGGCGACCGGTTGGGAATTGGAGAGCGTCGCGAACACGTTCGAATATTACGCGGGTGCGGTCAACAAGTTTCACGGCGAAACGATTCCGGTTGCCAAAGACGGAAACCTGCTCACCTTTCACGAGCCGCTCGGCGTGTGCGTGCTGATCACGCCGTGGAACTTTCCGCTAATGATTGCCGCGTGGAAAATCGCGCCCGCGCTGGCGATGGGCAACACGGTCGTCCTCAAGCCCGCGAGCGTTACGCCGCTCACCGCGCTCGCGTTCGGCGATCTTGTGCTCCAAGCGGGTGTGCCCGAAGGCGTGTTCAACGTGCTGCCCGGTCCCGGCCATCTCGCCGGATCGGCGCTCGTCACGCATCCCCTCGTCCGCAAAATCTCGCTCACCGGCTCGACCGAGGTAGGCGCGAGCATAATGAAGTTGGCATCGGACGGCATCAAGCGCGTCTCATTGGAACTCGGCGGCAAATCGGCCAACATCGTTTTTGCCGATACGAATCTCGATACGTGCGTCGAGTCGTCGCTCTGGTCGGTGTACGACAACTCGGGGCAGGACTGCTGTTCGCGCAGCCGCTTTCTCGTCGAGCGACCGATCTTTGACGAATTCGTGGAACGCTTCGTCCAGCGCGTCAAGACTCTCAAGGTCGGCGACCCTGCGGACGAGAAAACCGAGATGGGGCCGCTCATCACGCCGCAGCATCGCCAGGCGGTTTGCAAATACATTGACATCGGCGACGGCGAAGGCGCGCGGCGCGTCGTCGGCGGCGACGCGCCGACGCAGGGCCCGCTCGCGAAAGGCAACTATTTGATGCCCGCGGTCTATGTGGATGTCAAACCGTCAATGCGAATCGCGCAGGAAGAAATTTTTGGGCCGGTCGTCGCGATGTTGCCGTTCGATACGGAAGAGGAATCAGTCCGCATAGCGAACGACAGCCATTACGGTTTGTCCGGCTCGCTCTGGACGCGCGACGTGGGACGCGCGATGCGGATGGCCCGCGCGCTCGAAACCGGTTTGCTTTCGATCAACTCCAGCAGCAGCGTCCACATCGAAGCGCCCTTCGGCGGCGTCAAGCAAAGCGGCATCGGCCGCGAGCAGGGCATGGTCGCGCTGGGGCATTACAGCGAGTACAAGAGCGTGTTTATTGCCAATGAATAAAACGTGAAACGTAAAACGTAAGGTGCTCTTTACGTTTCACGTTTTACGCAATACGAATAGGAGCTACAATGACCGTAACACAACCCCTCGCCATCTGCGTCATCAACGGCTATCCTGCGCCGAATCGCGCGGTGTTGGCCGAGGCGGGGATGAAGCAGGCGCACGAGATGTACGTAGATTTTCTCAAAGAGTACACGCCTAACGCCAAAATTGATACGCTGTACATCGCCGACCTGGACACCGCGCTGCCAACCGGCACAAATCTATCGTCCTACGATGCGTACATCTGGACCGGCTCGAACCTGACAATTTACCACGATCAGCCGAGCGTGACACGCCAAATTGAGTTTAGCCGCGCCGTTTACGGCGCGGGCAAGCCGCAGTACGGCAGTTGCTGGGGCGTGCAGATGGCAGCGGTCGCGGCGGGCGGTGAGGTGCAAAAAAACCCCAAGGGCCGCGAGTGGGCGTTTGCGCGCGACATTCACCTGACCGACGCGGGCAAGCAGCATCCGCTCTACCGCGGCAAGCCGCACCAATTCAACGGATTCATCATGCACTTGGATATTGTGACGCGCGTCCCCGAAGGCGGCACGCTCTTGGCAATCAACGAACACTCGCCGGTGCAGGCACTCGCGGTGCAATGCGGCAAAGGCGCCTTCTGGGCGACGCAGTATCATCCCGAGTACAATCTCTACGAAATGGCGCGGCTGCTGATCGCGCGCAAAGAGCCGCTCACGACCGAGGGCTTTTTCGTCAAGCAAGAAGATGTCGAAAAGCTCGCGGCGGACATGATCGAATTGTACAAAAAGCCGGAAACGAAGGGACTGAGGGAGCAACTGAAAATCGGCGACGACATTCTGGACGCGCAGATTCGGCAGCAAGAGTTGCGGAACTGGGTGGATTTCCTAGTATTGCCATCATTGGCGAAATGATGCGTGAGCAGAGGAGCAGGGGAGCGGGGGAGCAGGGGAGATGCATATGTCATTGCGAGGAGCGCATTTTGCGACGAAGCAATCTCCAATGCCGATGTCGGGGATTGCTTCGCAAAAACCGCTCGCAATGACATCTCCCTTGCTCCTCTGCACCCCTGCTCCCCTGCATGGATTACAAATGGCACTTTCTCTTGAAGACGCCCTCGCCCGCGTGCCACACTGGGCGGGCGCGACCGACATACGCACATCGCCCCTCGGCGGTGGGATCACCAATCAGAATTTCCGCGTGGACGTAAACGGTGAGTCGTTCGTGCTGCGCATCGGCGGCGCAAAGACCGAGTTGCTCGGCATTGATCGGCGCAACGAGTACGCGGCGAACCAGGCGGCGGCGAGCATCGGACTGGCGCCGGACGTCATTTTCTTTATCGAGCCGGAAGGGTATTTGGTTACGCGGTTTCTCACCGCGCGCCCGCTGCCGCGCGAGGAGATCGGCAAGCCGGAAAACATTCGGCGCGTCGCAGCCGCGCTCAATCGCCTTCATGCCCTGCCAAGCATCCCCGGCGCGTTCTCTCCATTCCGCACGGTCGAGGAATATGAACGGACCGCGCGCCAACACGGCGTGGCCTTCCCCGACCATTTCGATTGGTTGATGGCGCGCCTGCGCGAGATTGAAGCCGCGTTTCTGCACGATCCGTTCACGCCCTGTCCCTGCCATAACGACCTGCTCAATGAGAATTTCCTCGATGACGGTAACATCCGCATCCTCGACTGGGAGTACGCGGGTATGGGCGACCCCGCGTTCGACCTTGCAAACTTTGCGGTGCACCACGGGTTCGGCGACGAGCAGGATGCGTTTTTGCTGGCGTGTTACTACCTCACTCCTAACCCCCGAAGGGGGATGGGGGTGAGGTTCGCCCGCCACAAGCTCATGAAGATCGTCTCCGATTGCCGCGAGGCGATGTGGGGCATGGTGCAGATCGGCATCTCCAAACTCGATTTCGATTTTCGCGGCTACGCCGACAAGCATTTCAACCGGATGGCGGAGATGATTCGCGATCCCCGCCTTGAAAAGTGGCTAAAGGAATTTTGATGCAGACGAATTTTCCAACGCAAGCGCGCGTCGTAGTCATTGGCGGCGGGGTCGGTGGGTGCAGCATCGCGTACCATCTCGCGCAGATGGGCTGGCGCGATGTGGTCGTGCTTGAACGCAGCGAACTGACCAGCGGCTCGACCTTTCACTCGGCGGGTCTGGTCGGGCAATTGCGCTCCGACGTGAACCTCACCAAGATGATTCGCTACAGCGTTGACCTGTATCGCAAACTGAAAGTCGAGACCGAATACGATCCGAATTGGCGCGAGGTCGGCAGTCTGCGGCTCGCGTCGTCGCCCGAGCGATTGGAAGAACTGAAACGCCAGGTTGCGCTCTCGCGCTCGTTCGGCCTGCCGCTCGAACTCATCAGTACGGAAGACGCGCTGAAACTTTTTCCGATCATGAACCCCGAGGGCGTCCTCGGCGCGGTCTATCTGCCAACCGACGGCATGGTGGATCCGAGCGGCTTGACGTACGCGCTCGCCGCCGGCGCGAAAAAGAACGGCGTCCGGTTTCTCACGACGACCCGCGTGCAATCCATCGCGCAGAAAAACGGACGCGTCAGCGCGGTCGTCGCCGATCGCGGGACGATACAGACCGAAATCGTCGTCAACGCGGCGGGGCAGTGGGCGGGCGAAATCGGCGCGATGGTCGGCCTGTCGCTGCCGGTCACGCCGATGGCGCACTTGTACCTTATCACGCGCCCGATCCCCGGTGTGCCCAAGAATCTGCCGACGATGCGCGATCCCGATCACCTCGTCTATTGGCGCGAGGAAGTGGGCGGGCTGATCGCGGGCGGCTACGAGCGCCAGCCCGCGCCGTGGGCCCTCGACGGCATTCCGCAGGATTTCAACAACCAACTGCTGCTGCCCGATTGGGACCGCTTTCAGCCGTTGATGGAGAATCTCATCAAGCGCACGCCGATCATCGAGCACGCGCAGGTGAACATGCTGTTGAACGGTCCCGAAGGATTCACGCCCGACGCGGAATTTTTGCTCGGCCCGACGGTCGTGAAAGGGTTCTGGGTCGCGGCGGCGTTCTGCGCGCACGGCCTCGCCAGCGCGGGCGGCATCGGCAAGGCGATGGCGGAATGGATCGTCGAGGGGCATCCCGAATGGAATTTGTGGCGGCTCGACCTGCGCCGCTTTGGCAACAATTACGCGAGCCAACGCTACACGGTCGCGCGCACGATCGAAACGTACAGCAAGTATTATGACATTCACTATCCAAACGAAGAGCGCGAGACGATGCGCCCGCTGCGCCTCTCGCCCGCGTATTATCGCCTGAAAGAATTGGGCGCGATCTTTGGCGAAAAAACGGGCTGGGAACGACCGAATTGGTTTGAGGCAAATTGGAAGTTGGAAGTTGGAAGTTCGAAGTTAGAACTACAACCAACTTCCAACTTCCAACTGCCAACTGCCAACTTTTATCAGCCGAAAGGTTGGGCGCGCCACAACTGGTCGCCTGCCATTGAAGCGGAACATATCGGCACGCGGGAACGCGCGGGGTTGTTCGACGAAACGTCGTTCAGCAAGTTCGAGGTGCGCGGTCCCGGCGCGCTCGCCGCGCTCCAATATCTCTGCGATAACGATGTGGACAAATCCGTCGGCTCGGTCGTTTACTCGCAGATGCTCAACCCGCGCGGCGGAATCGAATGCGACTTTACCGTCACGCGGCTCGCCGAGGATCGCTTCCGCATCATCACTGGCACGGCGTTCGGCGAGCACGACCGCTCGTGGATTCGGCTCAACATGCCGGATGATACGGTCGTGATCGAAGATGTCACGTCGCAGTACGCGTGTATTGGAATGTGGGGGCCGCACGCGCGGGCGATCTTGCAGCGCGTGACGAAAGCCGACGTGTCGAACGCGGCGTTCCCGTACATGACCGCGCAAAACATCGCCGTGGGCGACGTGACAACGCTCGCGGTACGCGTGACATATGTTGGCGAACTCGGCTGGGAGTTTTATTGCCCGATGGAGTACGGGCAGCGATTGTGGGATGCGTTGTGGGGCGCGGGCCAAGCCGACGGCATCATCGCGGCGGGCTATCGCGCGATTGATTCACTGCGGCTGGAAAAGGGCTATCGCTATTGGAGCGCGGACATCAGCCCGGACTATACACCCTACGAAGCCGGCATGGGATTCGCGGTCAAGTTGGAAAAGGGAAGCTTTATCGGACGTGACGCGCTCGTCAAGCAAAAAGCGCAAGGCATCAAACGCAAATTGTGTTGTCTCACGCTCGCCGACCCCGCGACCCTCGCGCTCGGCAACGAGCCGGTGCGGTGCGACGATAAGGTCGTGGGTTGGATCACGTCCGGCGGTTACGGCTATTCCGTCCGCAAAAGCATCGCGTACGCGTATCTGCCGATGGAGCACGCGGCGGTCGGCAGTGCGCTCGACGTGGAGATTTTCGGCGAGCGCATCCCCGCGACGGTTGAACGCGAGCCGCTGTGGGATCCAAAGGGCCAGAGGATCAAAGAGTAATTATGAAAACACTTGAACTAGAACAAACATCGCCTTCGTTTCGGAAAGCGGCTCGGCTTAAGCGGGGCGACGTACTTGTACTTACCGAAAAAGGCAAACCGGTAATGGCTGTTGTGAGAGTTGAGGACGAATTTGCTCTGGAAGCACGCGCGCTGAGCGAAAATAAAGAGTTCATGGATTACCTAGACGGGATCGCGGAACGAATGAAACAAGGCGGAACGGCAACACTAGATCAGGTGTCTGCCCGTTTCGGCATGACACCCGAGCCAGACAAACGCCAACGCACGCGAAAGAAATCAGCATGATTCAAGCGGTAACCTTCGACTTTTGGGACACGCTCGTCGCCGACGATTCGGACGAGCCGCGGCGTAAGGCGCTGGGCCTGCCGACCAAAGCCCAGGCGCGCCTGCAACTGCTCGTGGACGAAATTACCAATTACCATTCCCAGATTACACCTGAGCAAATCTCGGCGGCATTTGCTCACGCCAACGACCGCTTTCGCCATTTCTGGAAGAACGAACATCACACGCCCAGCGTCGCCGCGCGGCTGCAAGTGGTCTATGATTTCTTGAAAATTCCGCTCACGCCGCGATTCTCGGAAATCGTCCGCCAAGTCGAGGACATGGAAGTGATGATTCCGCCGACCTTTGTGCCGGGCGCGCGCGATGTGCTCGCCGAGTTGTCCCAGCACTACGCGCTCGGCATCGTCTCCGATACGATTCACACTTCGGGGCGCGGGATTCGGACTCTGCTGGAATCCCAAGGCGTCCTCGAATATTTCCGCGCGTTCATCTTTTCCGACGAAGCCGGCGCGAGCAAGCCCAAGCCGATTGTCTTTGAACGCGCCGCGGCCGAGTTGGGCGTGCCGCTCGCGCAAATCGTTCACGTCGGCGACCGCGAGAGCAATGACGTGGATGGCCCCTTCGCGGTCGGCATGAAGGCGATCCTCTTTACCGGCGTGGTTGACCGCGGCAGCGCCAACACGCGGGCGAACGCGATTTGCCGCGAGTTCGTCAAGTTGCCCGATGTCATCCAGCAACTCGATTGACGCCATCGCCGCGCGTTTTGAATCCTGCTTCCGCGAAAGTCTTGGCCCCATTCGCAAAGTGGGCCGCGAGGCCGAGTTCCCCGTCGTCACCGCAGACGGCCGCGCCGGCGACGCAAATCTGCTCTGGGAACCGCTGCTGGCCGAGCACGGATTCAAACCCTACTACGACGATCCCCAGACGCGCACGCTCCTCGTCGGCGTCGAACGCGACAAGTTGAACATTGCGGCAGAAGTTGGGCGCGGCACGATTGAATTGTCGCTCGGTCCGTACGACGATCTCTGGCAGCTCCAAGCCGCGTTCGATCAAGCCGTGTCGCCGGTCGCGCGCGTCGCCGAATCGCGGGGCATGTACCTGCTCGGCTTCGGCATCCAGCCCCGCACGCGGCCGTCGCCCGCGCTGATGACGCCGCGCCCGCGCTATCAAGCGCTCTACCGCGCGATCGGCGCGCCGTGGCTGCAATTGACGACGACCGCCGCGGATCAGACGCACGTGGACATTTGTCGCGCGGAACTGCTCGACGCGGACAACTGGCTGAATCTCCTCTCCGCGCCCCTTATCGCATTGTGCGCGAATTCGTCGGTGTATTCGGGACGCGTGGGCAGGTTTGTGTCTGGAAGAGAAGGAACACTAAGAAACTTGGGCGAAATCCGGTACGGCATGACGCCGCGGCGATTCAAGTCGGTCGCAGAGTTCATTGGTTACTTGTGCGACTATACCTGTTTCGTCCTGCCGACCCCGAACGGCTTTAAACAAATCAATCGTCCATTCGTTAATTCGTTGCCGTCCTATTCGTTTGACGATTTTCTTTTCCACGAGCACTATATTTGGAATTCGGCGCGGGCGCGCGTGCAGAACTCGACCATCGAGGTGCGGCCCGCCTGCCAACAGCCGCCCGGCGAATCGTTCGCCGCGAATGCGCTCATTGTCGGTTGGGTGGAATCGCTTCCGCAAATCGCCGGGTATTTCGACGACGCGCTCGGCCCCGATCCCTGGCCCGCGATGCTTGCCTATCGCCGCGCGGTGGTTCGAGAGGGACTGGTGGCGAAAGAGCCGCGCGCGGGACTCGTTCGCAAGCTGGTTGAAATCGCGCAGGCCGGCTTGGCGCGGCGCGGCCGTGGCGAGGGGCGATTGCTCGCGCCGATTTGGGAACGGCTGGAAACGCGTACCTCGCCGGGAATGCGCGCGCGGGCGATTGTGGCGCGGCACGGTGTTGGCGCGCTGGTCCAGTATGTCAAGATGTGATCCGCGAATCTCCGCGAATCTTCACTAATCTTTCCTTTCGCGGAGATTCGCGAGATTAGCGGAAGAGGGTTTTTCTTGTGCTCGAATTCGATATGCTCATTTTCGATATTGACGGTGTGCTGATTGACGTTTCGGAATCGTACCGCGACGTGATCCGGCAGACGACGCAGCTTTACCTCGAAGCCGCGATGGGCCTCTCGCCGTTTGCGGGCGAACTGGTCTCGCGTGAAGATGTCGCCGCGTTCAAACTTGCAGGCGGATTCAACAACGATTGGGATTTGACGACCGGCATATTGAAACATTTCATTGCGAACCTTGAAGGCGGCATTCCCGCGCCCGCCGCCAATTCGCAGTTACCCAAGACCCCAGCGGAGATTTTGGCGTATCTGCGGCAAGCGGCCGCGGGCGTCAGCACGACGGTCGAGCAGCTTGCGCGGCGCAAGGATATTGCCGCGTTTGCGCGCGCCGTGGGTCAAGCCGGCGGCGGGCTGGCCGCGGTCTGGACGATTCTTGGTGAGCGCGGCGATCACTTGCTCTTTGCGAAAGGCGAACTGCGCGGCCCAAACTTGGTCAAGCGAATTTTTGAAGAGGTGTATCTCGGCGAAGCGTTGTTTGCCAAAGAATACGGCGAGCCGCCGCTCGTGTACCACGGCGCGGGTCTCATCCGCCGCGAGCGATTGATTGCGAGTCCCGCGGCGCTCGAGTCGCTGAGCAAACGCGTGGGGCTGGGTATCGCCACGGGGCGGCCGCGCAGCCAGGCCGTCTACGCGCTGGAAACGGCGGGCATCTTGGGATACTTTCGCTCGCTCGTGACGCACGAGGATATGGTCGCCGAAGAGGGGCGGACCGGGCAAAGCGCGGGCAAGCCGCATCCGTTCACGTTGTGCGAGGCGGTTCGGCGCATCGCCGCCGAACGCGTGCGCGCCGCCTATGTCGGCGATACGCTAGACGACGTGCGCGCGGCGAATGCGGCGAAAGCGGAAATGAATTTTGTGTCTATCGGCTGCCTGGCGCCGGCAAGCGACAAAGACGCGATGCGGAGAGAGTTTGAGCGGGTGGGAGCGGATGTGATCGTGAACCACCCGGATGAGTTACTAGACCTCACAGGTTTCCTCGGCTCCGACGGAGCCGCATAACCTGTGAGGTCTTTGTCATGCCGACGTGCGCAGCACGAGTACCGCCTCGGCGGAGAAGTTGATTTGAATCTTGTCGCCGAGTTTGGGTAGTTCGAGGAACGGGTTGTTGAAGGTATCCATGTAAAACACGTTGTCGCCCGTACGCACTTGAATACGGACAATCGAGCCGAGGAACGTGATGGTTTCGACCGTCACTTGGAGCATGTTGGCCTTTTGGCTTTCGCCGTACATGCTGATCCGCTCAGGCCGAATCGAAATCGAAACGTGCTCTCCGACGGTCGCGCCGTCCAGATTGTGCGACGTCGTGATCTCTTGGTTATTCACGGCGAGACAGCCGCGCGGCGCGTCGCGTACCTCGGCGGCCAGCGTGTTGAGCGTGCCGACAAAGTGCGCGACAAATTCCGTCTGCGGGAAATTGTAGATCTCGAACGGCGTTCCCACTTGCTCGATGCGCCCATCGTTCATCACGACCACGCGGTCGGAGAGTGAGAGCGCTTCTTCTTGATCGTGCGTGACGTAAATCGTCGTGATGCCGAGTTGGCGCTGGATCGCGCGGATTTCGTTGCGGAGTGAGACGCGAATTTTCGCGTCGAGCGCCGAGAGGGGTTCGTCGAGTAGGAGCACTTGCGGCTGGAACGCAAGGGCGCGCGCGAGCGCATGTGGATGAGCGCGAGCATGTCCGACACGCGCTTTGAGTCTGCGCTGCCTAGCTTCGGCGGTCGAATCAAGTCAATCAGGAATAGGACGAATCTGACAGAAAAGCGGATAATAGGCCGCAGCAGCATCGTCATCAGCTTGCCCGGCAAGCCGCGGTCAAACGCTTGGGAGCGGGCTTGTTGCTGTCTGACGCGCAGACCGAACGCGATATTTTCTGCGACCGTCATGTTCGGGAATAGCGCGTACGATTGAAAGACCATGCCGGTATTGCGCTTTTGCGGGGGATGGTACGTAATGTCCCTGCCGTTGATCGAGATGCTCCCCGTCGTCGGGAACTCGAACCCGGCGATCATGCGCAGCGTGGTGGTCTTGCCGCAGCCGCTCGGACCCAAAAAAGAAACAAACTCGCCTCGCTCGACTTGCAAGTTGAACGCCTTGACCGCTTCCACCTGTCCAAATTTCTTGTTGACGTCATTCAATTCGAGAAAAGCCATGCCTACTCCAGTAGAGGAGTAGTCAGTAGCCAGTAGCCAGACAGAAATTCATCTGACTACTGACGACTGGCTACTGATTTCTGATCTAGTGTGTGCCGCCCACTTGCGTCTGCCCCGGCACGCCGCGGCCGATGAACTGGATGATGCCGATCGAGCCCCAGGTCAGCGCGAGACTCATGATGGTTAGCGCCGTGGACTGGTAAGGCCGCGTCTGGCCGAGATTCGCCAGGTAGGGTCCGAACGCCGGTCGCGCCAAGAACGTGGCGAGCGTAAACTCGCCGATCACGATGGCGAACGTCAAAAACGCGCCGCTCAAGATCGCCACGCGCAGGTTCGGCAAGATCACGCGGAACAGAACCGTGGCCCAACCCGCGCCCAGACTCTCCGCCGCTTCGGTCAGCGTCCGGATGTCAATCGAGCGGAGACCCGTATCCACCGCGCGGTACATATACGGCAGAGAAAGCGCGACATAGCCCGCGATGAGGAGCGCGTTCGTGCCCAGATCGGTTTCCATGAGCGACAGCGGCGGGCGGCTATAGATGCGAATAAAACCGAACACCAGGACGATCGCGGGAACGACAAACGTCAAGAGGGTAATGAACTCGACGACGGGACGCAACTGCGGCAATTTGAGATGGACCCAGTACGCGGTCGGCACCACCAACAAGATGCTGACGACGATCGTCCACACGGCCATCGTCAATGAAAAGCTAAAAGTGCTGGCAAAGCGCGGGCTGGCCAAGACCTCTTGGTAGGCGACCAGACTCAATTGGTCTTTGACCGCGCGCAGCGAAAAATCCAGCGTCCCGATGAGGGGCACAAAGAAATAGAGCACTCCGAGCAGTATCAAGAACCAGCTCAACAGATTTGACTTTTTCATCGCAGCCACCGCTCCGTCTTGCGCTGCAACGCCGAATAGAGAATGATCGAGAGCGCCATAATAAAGACCATGCCCACGGCGACGGCGTAACCCAGCCCCGGGTTCTGCAAGACCTCGCCGCGAATCTGGCGACCGATAAAAATGGTGGCTAGCGGAAAGGTGCCGCTGACGAGCGCAAAGGCGGTGGCATACGCGCCAAACGCATTGCCGAACAACAGCACCATCGTGCCGAGGAGCGAGGGCAGCAAAATCGGCAGCGCGACGTGGCGCCAGTATTGCCAATTGCTCGCGCCCAAATTCTCGGACGCCTCGCGCCACTCGCGCTTGAGGCCATCCAGCGCGGGCGAGATGATCAAGACCATCAGCGGAAACTGAAAATACATGTAGGTGAGAGTCAAGCCGGTGAAGCTGTACAAATTAAAGCCGGCATCGTAGATATTAAAACCGAAAACCGATCTGAGCAGCACGGTCACAAATCCGGTGCGGCCAAGCGTCGCGATAAAAGCAAAGGCCAGCGGCACGCCGGCGAAATTCGACGCGACCCCGGAAAAAGTCATGAGCGCAGTTCGTATCCAACGCGGCAGCCCGCCGAGAACCGCGGCATAAGCCAGCAGGAACCCGAGCAGGCCGCCGGCGATGGCCGTGACGACACTGACCTGGATACTCAATTGGTACGTATTCAGGATGGCGGGTGTGAAGAGGCCGGCAAAGTTATCCAGCGTCAGTTGCCCGTCGGCGCCTTGCACGCTGCCGACGAAGAGGTAGCCGGATGGCAAGATCAAAAAGAGGAACGCGAAAACAAAGAACGGGAGCACGCCGACCCAGGCCCAGGAAAAGCTGCGCGGGCGCGGAACGCTTGCTAATCGAATTTGGGGTTCCGCGCGTGTCAATTCTGACATGACGGCTCCATGAGACCTTCCAGGTCTTGTAAGACCTGGAAGGTCTAGCGATTTTGCTTACTTGGCAATCTTGACGCCGACGGTCTTTTCCCAGTTCTCGCCGACGGCCTTGCGCGCCGCGCTCACCTGCGCGCCGGTGGGGAACACCGCTTTCGAGTATTGCTCCGCGGGGGGCAACTTCTTCGCCAGGTCTGCCGGAATGACGTTGCGCTTGACCAGGTCCAGATAGCGGATCGGATGCCCGTAACCCTTGAGCCAGAGCAATTGCCCTTCGTCCGAATAGAGGAACTCCATCCAGAGTTTGGCGGCATTCGGGCGCGGCGCATAGACGCTGATCGCCTGGATGTAGACGCCGCCAAAGACACCCGATTTGGGCACGACCACTTCGATATCGGGATTGCCCTTTAACAGGTCCTTGTAGCCAAGCGCGAGATAGTCCCACGTGATCAGGATGGGCGTCTCACCTTTTGCCAGCTTGGCTTGATCGCCGATCACCGGGACCAGGTTGCCCGATTTGGCGAGTTGCGCGAAATAGTCCAGTCCGGGCTGGACGTTGGTGAGCGACCCGCCGCTGGCGAGCGCCGCAGCGTAGACCGATTGCTGCGCCTGGTTGGACGATAACGGATCACCCGCGATCGCGATCGAACTCTTGTACTCGGGCTTGAGCAGGTCGGCCCAGTCTTGCGGGATGTTCTTGACGACGGACTTGTTCACCGCGAACGAGAACACGCCGTAATAGTCGCCGTACCAGCAGCCGTCCGGGTCCTTCAAGTCGTTAGGGATCGAGTCCCAGGTGGCTACCTTGTAGGGCATGCACAGTTTTTCATCCTTGAGCGTTGGCGCAAAGGCAAACCCAACGTCAACGACATCCGGGGCCTGCGGACCTTTGTTGTCCTTGTTGGCTTTCACGGCGTTGATTTCGTCCTGCGAACCCGCTTGCGGATCGAGATCGTTGTGCTTGATGCCGGGGAACTTTTTCAGGAACGCGGCTTTGACTTCGCCGTAATTCAGCCAATCGTCGGGCAAGGCGACCGTCGAAAGCGCGGCTTCCTTCTTCGCCTCTTCATATAGCTTCGCCATCACGTCGGCCGACGACATGGCGGCGGTCGTCGGGGCAGTGGTTGCCGCGGGCGCAGTGGTTGCCGCGGGCGCGGTGGTCGGTGCAGTCGTGGCCTTGGGCGCCTCGGTGGCCTTGGGCGCGGCGGTGGGCGGCGCCGGCGTCGGTGCGGGCGTCGGCGCGGGCGCACAAGCCGCGGCAAGAACGGCGAGAACGATCAGGGCCAGGATCACCCCATGCGTGCGTTTGAGATTCATTCTTCTCCTCCCTAAAGTGGTTGCGATGTCATTGGTGAGCATTCAGAATAGAGCCGATTGATCTATGCGATAACCATCACCTCCTCCTGGAATACGGAAAGGCAGACAATCTGAAATTGCCTGCCTTTCACATTTGCGATTTCGTCCGAACGTGAGTGAGACGCGCGCTAGGGCGCGTGTCACGGTTTCACGCTTGCAAAGACCACGGGCTATGTAGGACGCAGATGCCATCACGTCACTCGCCGTAGGATGCTTTCCATTCCCAGGTGACCGCACATCAAGGGAGCGCAGTGGGTCGAGCGCAGTGGCGCCAGTGTAGCACCGTTGCTCACCCGATGTCAAGTGGGGCTAGAGCGCATCGTCGTCATCAACGCGTGCAGGTTGGCGGCGGGAATCGCGGGAACCAAGTCGCAGCCGGGCCAGATCGCGTTGACGCCGGCCTGCGCCGCGCGGCGGACCGCTTCCGTCACGGCGTCCGCAGACCCGCGGCTCAGCGTGCCGACTGGATCGAGATTCCCGAGCAGAATCGCGCGCGGCAATAATCGCCGCGTGCGCGCGATATCGTTGCGCTGGTCCACATGAAGCGCGTCCGCGCCGCACTCGGCCAGATCGTAGACGATGGCGTTCGTATCGCCGCAGATGCTCAGCACCTTGGGAGACGCGAGCTGCGCGACAACGCGCGCGAGGTTGGGTTTCACGAACATGCGGAATTTCTCTGGCCCCAACACTTGCGGCGACCCACCCATCTCGTGGACCGTGAGGAAATCCGCGCCCGCGTCGCGATAAAACGCGCCGACCCGCGCCAAAAATTCTGCGAGCAATTCGAGCCAGCGCGCGACGCGTTCCGGCTCTTGCAGCGCCGAGAGCCATGCATCCGCGCCGAAGAGCTGCCACGCGAGCGTAAAGGGTCCCGGCATCCACGCGCCGATCGCGATCTCGCGACCGACGCCCGCGCGCAACCGGCGCAGCGCATCGGCGACGAGCGGGATGCGGCCGGCGCGCGCAAGGTCGCCTGGAATCGTGCGGGGAAATTCGCTGAGCGGGCCGTCCACGACTGGCGGCATGAAAATATCGAGATCGGTTTGAAAATCTACGTGGCCGCCCAACGCCTCGGCCTCGACGCACAGATCGAACGGAACGACCGCGGACTCGAAACCGCAAACCTCGAACGTGCTCGCGGCTGCCATCGCCATTTTCGCGGCATCGGTGTGCGCGTCGTTATAGCGAACGCCCACCGCGCGCAACCCCGCGTCGGTCAGACTCGGCAAGCCGCTAAAGACCGGCAGGCGCGCAATAGATTCGCCGCGGAGGATTGCGAGGGTGTCGTCGCGAGAATGGGACATGGGAATGCTGAAACGTGAAACGTGAAACGTAAAACGTAAAACGTAAAACGTAAAACGTAAAACGTAATCCTCGCATTTGCAGAGAATTACGTTTTACGTTTCACGTTTTACTGACCGTGCAATCGCCGCAACGTGCTCGGCCGTGCTGCCACAACAGCCGCCGACAATTTGCGCGCCGGCTTGGACGTAACGAATCGCGTACTCGGCCATTGCGGCGGGAGTGACATCGTAAGTGGCGACATCGTCCACCATGCGGGGCAAACCCGCGTTGGGTTTCGCCCAAATCGGCAAGCCCGTCTTGAGCGCGGCTATCTCGGCGATGATTTTCTCCATATCGCCCAACGTCTTGCCGCAATTCGCGCCGATAGCCGCCAAGCCGAGTGGAGCGAGGGCCTTGGCAACTTGGGTGGGCGTGTGTCCCATCATCGTGCGCGTGCCTTGATCGTAACTGAACGAGACGACGAGCGGGAGCGTGCTGACCTGTTTGATTCCTTCAATCGCCGCCCTGGCTTCGTCGAGCGCAAAAAACGTTTCTAGCAGCAGCAGAGCAACGCCGCCTTCGGTCAACGCCGCGGCTTGCTCGGCAAAAGTTTCGACCGCGGCCGTGTACGTCAAGTCGCCGAGCGGCTCGCAAAGCGCGCCGGTGGGGCCCATCGAACCGGCGATGAAAACAGGGTGGCCGTCTGCTGCTTCGCGCGCCAATTCGACGGCGCGGCGATTCAGTTCCGGCGCGCGGTCGGCGTATTTCGAATCGCGCAAGCGCAGCCGCGTGCCGCCAAAGGTATCGGTGATGATGATGTCTGAGCCGGCGTCGATGAAGGCGCGGTGCAAGCCGACGACCTTGCTCGGCTCGTCAAAGACCCATTCTTCCGGCGGAACGCCGAGGGCCAAGCCCATATTCTGATAGCGCGTGCCGGTTGCGCCATCGGCGATCAGAATCTCGCGGGATTGCAGACGTTCCAGAAACGTAGCAGTCACTGATTTTTCTTGCTCCTTCAGAATTGTTACGCGCCGACGTACTCGGAATTCAACTGCGCTTGAATCGTCGCGGGCGAGAGACGCGGGAAGAGACCGGCGCGGTGAATGATCTCGGCGACCATTTCCTCTTGCCGGTAGGCCATCACGTGAACGCCCGCGAGGCCCGGAATCTCGCGCACTTGTCGAATGATCTCGACGCAGATTTGCATGCCCTCTTCGCGCCAACGTTCGCGCGGCGTTTTCTGCAGCCGCGCGACGATCGCGTCGGGAATGACCACGCCGGGCACGTGCGTCCGCATGTATTCCGCGGCTTTCGGCGATTTCAGCGGCCCGACGCCCGCCAGGATGTAAACACGCTCGTGCAGGCCGAGATCGCATACCCGCGCCATAAACTGGCGAAAAATATCTACATCGAACACGTACTGCGTCTGGACAAAGTCCGCGCCCGCGTCCACTTTTTTCGCCAGGCGCTGCGCGCGCCAGTCGAGCGGCGGCGCGAACGGGTTTTCGACCGCGCCGAGGAAAAGCCGCGGCGGCTCGGTGAGCTTGCGACCGCTCAGAAACTTGGCTTCGTCACGCATGATCTTTGCGGTCCACAGCAAGTGCATCGAATCGAAATCGAATACGCGCTTGGCCTCGGGCTGGTCGCCGTTCGTCACATCGTCGCCCGTCAGACACAAAACATTCTTGACGCCGAGCGCGGCCGCGCCGAGCAGATCGCCTTGCAGCGCGATGCGGTTGCGGTCGCGGCACGACATTTGCATGACGACTTCGTAGCCGGCGCGGAGGAGCAGCGCGCACTCGCCGAGACTCGACATGTGAACGTTCGCGCCCGAAGCATCGGTCGCGTTGATGGCGTCGGCGACCTCAGAGAGTATGAGCGCGGCCTCGTACACGCGCTGCGGGTCGGCGCTGTCCGGCGGATTCAGCTCCGCGGTGACGGCGAACAATCCCGCGCGCAGCACGCGTTCCAGTCGGCTACCGCTTTTCATGCTTGTCCTGTGGATTAGGACGCGTCGCCTTCGCATCCCAACCCGCGGGACGAACTTGATCAGCGCCACTAATCAAGTTGATCCACGACGATGTGCCCTGCAATTGCCAATTGACCGGGGGCTGGAGATGGTGGATGTGATCGCGCCAGAACGGCAAGCGCGGCGCGCGCTCGACGGCTTGCACCCACACGCAGGGCTTGTCGGGGTACACTTCGCAACTCCCGTTCGGGCGCACGCCGCCGCAAGGGCCATTACGGAGATTCTTCGGGCAGCGCATCGGACAAGTCAGACCTGTCGAATGCAAAATACATTGCCCGCACATGCGGCAGTCGAAGACGAGTCCTTTGCTGGTATGTTCAACAGGCAGGATTAGGTTTTCGATCAAGCTCTTCATTCGACCTCGAAGTGAAGCGTAAAGCGTAAAACGTGAAACGTGAACAAGTTTACGTTTTACGCTTTACGTTTTACGTTCGGGAAGCTCAGCGCCTCTGTAAACACCTCGTTGAACTCGGGCCGCCCGGACAGCTCGACGTATTCGACGAATTCAGGGATGCGATTCGCGGCCTCGCGCTCGCGGAAGGAGAGCAGCGCGATCTTGGCGCCTTCGCCCGCGGCATTGCCCACCGCGACAATGCGCTCGACCGGCACCCAGGGCACCAGGCCGATGGCGCGCGCGCTCGCGGGGTTGATGTACGAGCCGAACGAGCCGGCGAGCAAAACCTCGTCCAAATCCTTTGCGGTCACGCCGAGATAATCCATTAGGACGGCAACACCCGCGGCGATTGCGCCCTTGGCGAATTGCAGCGCGCGAATATCGGGCTGCGTGAGGACGATGCCTTCCTCGGGCGCGCTTAGCAGAAATGCGCGCACGCCGTTCACCTCAACCAGCCGATTGACGAGCGTATCGCTCACGCGGCCGCGTGCTTGCTCAGGCCGCAGCAGCAAGCCCGACGAATCCACCAAACCGCATTCGATCAACTGCGCGACCGCGTCCACCAACCCGGAACCGCAAATCCCGATGGGGCGCAAATCGCCGCCGATCATCTGTAACTGCACGTCGTGATTCACTTGGACGCCTTCGATCGCGCCGTCGCTCGCGCGCATTCCGCATCGAATTTGCGCGCCTTCGAACGCGGGGCCCGCGGGCGCGGCCGTCGCCAGCGTGCGCCGCGACGAGCCGAGGACGATTTCGCCGTTGGTGCCAACGTCAATGTACAATCGGAGTTTTTCGTCTTTCTCGCGTCCGATGCCCGTCGCCAGCACGCCCGCGACAATATCCGCGCCGACGTACGCGCCGAGGTGGGGCAGGGTGCTCAATGTCGCCTGCGGATGTAATCGCAAACCAATGTCGGACGCCGGTAATGTCACTTGTTGTTCAATCGTCGGAATGAACGGCGCGACCGAAATCGGCGCGGGGTCAATGCCGAGCAAGAGGTGCAGCATCGTCGCGTTGCCGACCGCGACTGTCTCATAGATGTTTTCGCGCGCGACTCCTGAAGTTGCCAGCAGTTGGTCGAGCAGCGTGTTTATCGTTTCGACGATGCGCGTCTGCAAAATCGCCAAGCCATCCGGCTCGGTCATCGTGAAACTGGATCGCGAGATGACGTCCGCGCCGTAGGGCGCTTGACCGTTGAGCGTGGACTGGACGGCGGCGACCGCGCCCGTGTTCAAGTCCACCAGCGCGCCGACGACGGTCGTCGTCCCAATATCGAGCGCCAGTCCGTAGAGACGGTCGGTCGTATCGCCCGGCTCGACGGCGATCAATTCGTCGCCGCAGACGACCGCGGTGATTTTGAAATCGCTCTCGCGCAGTGTCTTGGGGAGCGCGCGCCAGACGGCCACATCGGCATGTGCTTGATAACCCTCTTTATCGAGCGCGGTGAGCACGCGCGCGAGATCGGGCTGTTGGTCCTCTAGCGATGGTTCGGCTAATTCGAGATAAAGCTTGGCGACGTTTGGATTGAGGACGACGTGGCGGCCATAGCCGAGGAGCGCGGCCTTGGGCGAGGTCATCAGCCGCGGCACCTCGACCAGCGATTCGGTGTGAACGGGCGCGCGGCATGATAGCCGCCAACCCTCGGCGAGTTCTGCTTCCGAAAGATAGCGGCGGTCGGCGTCGGTGATCGAGTTCGCGCCTTGCAGCATCCGCACCTTGCACTTGCCGCAAGTACCGCGCCCGCCGCAGGTGCTGTCAATCGCAAGGCCGGCCCAGTTCGCGGCGTTAAAAACCGTCGTGCCTTCGGGCGCGTGGGTGGTCAAGTTTTGAGGTAGAAACTTGATTTCAAATTTCACTTTTTCAGCATCTCGCGATAATGTTCGCGGAATTTGGCGACCTTGGGCGCGATGACTACGCGGCAATAGCCCTGCCCGGGGTTGTTGGCGAAATATTCCTGATGATAGTCCTCGGCCTGGTAAAACGGCTTGGCCGGAACGACCTCGGTCACGATGGGCGCGTCCCAGATTTTCGCGGCTTCAATCTCTTTGATGACTTGTTCGGCGATCTTTTTCTGCTCGTCGTCGTGATAGAAAATCGCCGAGCGATACTGCGTGCCCACGTCCGCGCCTTGACGATTCAGTGTGGTTGGATCGTGGACGGTAAAGAAAACTTGCAAGATTTGTTTGTACGAAATCACTTTCGGATCGAACGTGATTTGCACGACTTCGGCGTGGCCGGTGGTTCCCGTGCAGACGAGCTGATAACTCGGGTTCGCGACCGTGCCCCCCGCATAACCCGACTCGACGCGTTCGACGCCCTTCAATTGATCAAACACGGCTTCGGTACACCAAAAGCAACCGCCGCCGAGGGTAGCTACTTGTTTATCGTTTCGTGTCTCGTTCATCTTGTGCCTTTCAGTGAACAGTGAACAGTGAACAGTAAACAGTGAACAGTGAACAGTAAACAGTGAACAGTGAACAGTATTCAGATTGCTGACTGTTGATTGTTGACTGTAGACTGTTGATTGTTGACTGTAGACTGTTGATTGTTGACTGTTGACTGTTCACTTTCTCGCGCGGTACCGCGCGATCCAGTTCGCCGCGTATTCGTCCTGGCCGAGCATCACGTCGCCCGCGCGGATCATTTCGCCGATGACCGGATTGGTCGCGTCGGCGATGGCGCAGGTGAGGCCGCAGACGCGCGCCATTGCGATAAACGCCGCGGTGAGGTACGATCGCTCGGGCAAGCCGAACGACGTGTTGCCCGCGCCGCACACCATGTTGTTGCCCAGTTCGTCGCGGATCAACCGCATGGTCGCGAGCGTGACCTGCACGGCTTGCGGGTCGGCGGCGATGGTCAGCGCGAGCGGGTCAATGATGATGTCCTCTGGCGGTATGCCGTAATCCTGCGCGCGCTGAACGATCTTACGTGCGACCGACAGCCGATATTCCGGCTCCATCGAGATGCCCGTCTCGTCGTTCGCCATCGCGATCACAGCCGCGCCGTGTTTTTTGACGAGTGGCAGGATCATTTCGAGCCGCTCGTCTTCGCCGGTCACGGAATTGACGAGCGCCTTGCCCACGTATGCCGCAAGCGCGGCTTCAAGCGCCTCGGCCACGGACGAATCGAGCGAGAGGGGCACATCGGTCACTTCTGCAATCTCGCGGATGGCCGAGACCAAGAGCGCGGCTTCGTCCGCGATCGGCACGCCCGCGTTCACGTCCAGCATTTGCGCGCCCGCGGCGACCTGAATCTCGGCGTCGCGGCGCACGCGCGAAAAATCGCCCGCGGCCATCTCCGCGCCGAGTTTCTTGCGCCCCGACGGATTGATGCGTTCGCCGATCATCACAAACGGCTGGTTGGGGCCGATGATGACGGCTTTGGTCTTGGAGTGCAGCGTTGTCTCCATCAAAACCTCTTTAGCCACAGAAGCACACAGAAGCACACTGAAAACTGAAAACTGTAAACTGTTTACTGTAAACTGTTTACTGTTTACTGGTTTCCGGTTCTGCTTTACTCATCATCTGCTCGACCGCGATGACGGCTTGGGCGAGGACGCCGGTGGGCGCGCCGCCCGTTGTGCCGACGATCTCTTTGGCTTTGCGCGCGGTCGCGCTTGCGTCGGGGCAGTAGTAATCCGCGCCGCTGACCTCGGCGTAATGCGCGTTTACGGGCGCGCCGCCGACCATCACCTTGACCTTGTCGCGCAGGCCCGCCTTTTTCAGCGCCTCGATGTTGATTTTGAACATCGGCATCGTCGTCGTGAGGAACGCGGAAAAGCCGACGATGTCGGGCTGATGCTGCTGCACCGCCGCAACGAACTTGTCGGGTGGCGTGTTGACGCCGAGGTCAATCACCTCAAACCCCGCGCCTTCCAGCATGATGTTGCACAGGTTCTTGCCAATGTCGTGAACATCGCCCTTGACCGTGCCCATCACGACTTTGCCCAGTGACTTTTCGCCTTTCGCGGCGAGCAGGGGGCGCAGAATGATAAGCGCACCCTGCATCGCTTTGGCCGACAGCAGCATCTCGGGCACGAAAAAGTCGCCCACCTCAAAGCGCCGCCCGACTTCTTGCAGCGCGGGAATGAGCGCCTTGTACAGCATGTCAACTGGTTCGAGTCCCTCGCCAAGCCCTTGATTCGTCAAGTCCTTGACCATCGGCGCCTTGCCGAGAATTGTATTGTCGTACAAGCCCTTTAGGATTTCGTCGTGTGTCATGATATCCTTTCAGTAGTCAGTCGTCAGTAGCCAGTAGCCAGACAACTATCTGACGACTGACGACTGGCTACTGTTTACTGTCTCAAATGTTCTCCGCGCGCGTCGTACAGCACGTCCGGCGCGACCTCCGCCGCGATTCGTTCGCCGAACGCCTCGACGTCCAAACGCGTTGCTACTTTCGCCAGATCAAGCGGCAGATAGGCGTAGCCGATGTTCTTTTCAACGGTGTAGCCATAGCCGCCGCTACGCAGACGCGCGACGACCTTGCCGTTCGCCGAAACCGCTTCGCCGCCGTAGATGATCGCGTTGCCGTCCATCGCCAGCGTACACAATCGCCGTTGGATTCCTTCGCGCTTTATTTTTTCGAGTGCCGCGCGGCCCATGAATTCGCCCTTGTTGAGTTGAACGCAAAAGCCGAGGCCCGCTTCGTAAGGATTGTCCGCGGGCGTGATGTCGGCAGTCCAGTAGCGATATGCTTTTTCGAGCCGCAGCGCTTCGAGCGCCTTGTAACCTGCGGGCTGGATGCCGTAGTCTTTGCCCGCGGCCATCAGCGCATCCCAAACTTGCGTCGCGGCATCGAACGGCATGTACAATTCCCAACCCAATTCGCCGACGTAGGTCACGCGCTGCGCTAGAATCTCTATCCCCTCAATCTTCAATCTCTTCGCGGTCATAAACGGAAACGCTTCATTCGACACGTCGTCGCGTGTCACTGCTTGCAGAACGTTTCGCGCGCTAGGCCCCCAGATGCCGAGAGTGGCCCAATCGGTCGTGACATCGGT
>JACQYF010000002.1 GCA_016208315.1 Chloroflexota bacterium
CGCGACGTGAAACACATGTCCATCGTGGTGACCATTCTGGTTGTGAGCTTGATCGTCGTGGGCTGCGCAAGCGCAACGCCCGCACCCACACCCCCGCCGGTTGAAAAACCAGCCACGCCGACTCTAGCGCCGACCTCTGTACCATCTTCGACTTTGGCGCCAACATCTATTCCGCTTTCGCCCACATCCACGCAACCGCCAATACCTGCATTGATATCCCCATCGCCTACCCAAGCGACGACAGCCGTAATGAAATCTGCATCGCCCACCGTGCGCGCGCTACCCGTGCCGACTGCAACTCGGATGACAACGCCAGATGCGCGAAACGACATGACCTCTGGAGCAGTGAGACGAGACGTGACCTATTGCACCGCCGATGGCGTGGCGCTGATGATGGACCTCTACTTTCCACAGCGGACCGGACAACTTGCGCCTGTCATTGTCTTTGTTCATGGCGGCGGCTGGCGGCAAGGCGACAAGCGTAACCAACCCGAAATCTTGTCCCCCGCCGATCTCACCAGTCGCGGCTACCTGTATGCCTCGCTCAACTATCGGCTCGCCCCCGAGTGGAAATTTCCGGCGTTTATCCAGGATGTGAAATGCGCCATCCGCCATCTGCGGGCGAACGCGGCATCCTACAATCTCGATCCCAATCGGATCGGCGTGATCGGCGGCAGCGCCGGAGGTCACCTCGTCGCGCTGCTGGGCGTTACCGATGCGAGCGCGGGATTCGACGTGGGGGAATATGGCGACCAGTCCAGCCGCGTCCAGGCCGTGGTGGACATGTTCGGTCCAGCCGATCTGACCATGACAGAGCTTGGAGAGCCGGAAATTATCCCGCAGGCCTATGGAACTAGCAATCGTAACGATCCGATTCTCGTTCAGGCAAGCCCGGTGACCTATGTCTCGAAAGACGATCCTCCATTCCTGATCCTGCATGGCGACAAGGACCGCGTCGTCCCGCTATCCCAATCCCAAGTGTTGTATGAGCGCCTAAGGACAACTGGAGTAAACTCGTCGCTCGTCATCGTC
Organism: Chloroflexota bacterium; assembly: GCA_016208315.1. Lineage (GTDB taxonomy): Bacteria > Chloroflexota > Anaerolineae > UBA4142 > UBA4142 > JACQYF01. Next base: position 1,033 of record JACQYF010000002.1, read on the forward strand.
AAGAACGCGGGGCACAACTTTGCGCCGGCCGGCGGCATACCCAGTCCCAGCAATCTGGAACTGGGCAAATTGGCAATCGAGTTCTTTGATCGCCAGTTGGGCAAAGCGAGCGGTGGGTTACAGCAAGGGACCGTTCGGGTTGGCAATCTCGACCGCAGCTACAGCTACTACGTGCCCGCGAATCTGCCGCGCCATGCGCCCTTGGTTCTCGCGTTTCACGGTTCCGGTACGGACGGTGAGGCGATGCGTGTCGCAATGGGGAACAAATTTGCAAGTTTAGCCGATAGGGATGGCTTCGTCGCCGTCTATCCAGATGGGTACAAGAACTCCTGGAACGATTGCCGCAAAACCCTGCCGCTGCCGGCAAATGTGGAGAACATTGACGATCCAGGTTTCGTCCGCGCGCTCATCGCACGATTCCAAACTGACTATGGCATCAGCCCGTCGCGGGTCTTTGCAATCGGATTTTCGAATGGCGCGCAATTCGTGTATCGGCTCGCCCTCGAACTCGCCGACGAGGTCGCCGCGGTTGCGGCAGTCAGCGCCAATCTGCCCACCGACGATATTTCCGATTGCCGCGCTTTGGGCAAACCGATTCCCCTGCTGATTATGACCGGAACGGCTGATCCGACGAATCCCTACAACGGCGGTTCTGCGGCGCACGGGACAACGGTTCGCTCGGCGCAAGCCACGGCCGAGTATTTCGCCAAGTTGAATGGGCAGACCGGTACTCCCAAAACCACGCATCAAGCGATATCGGGTTCGATTTCAGTGGATCGGACGCTCTGGAACGATGCCGGCCAGCGCGCGGTCGTCCTGTTCACAATCAATGGAGGAGCGCATGGGGTGCCCAAGTCCGGTAGCTTTGACGGTCCCACGGAAATCTGGAACTTTTTCAGGTCCCTGATAGCTTACTGATAGTCGTCTGCTAACATGAAAGTAGAAATGATGAAGACTAGAAGCGACAAATCGTCCTACTACCTGTCCTATCTTCTGCGCCTTTGGGGTGCCGGCGCCACCTGCCGCGCATCGTTGGAAAGTCCCATGACGGGCGAACGGCGCGGCTTTGCGAGCATAAAGGACCTGTTCGCGTTTCTGCAAGCGCAGGCGGATAGCATGAAAAGCGCGAGTCCAGAACAGGTGACGACTTTGAACAGAGACGTGAACAATGACGACACCCAAGCCATCGAATAACCGGCGCGCGTGTTTTCTGATCGCCTTGACCTTTGGCGTGTTGATTCTTTTGCCGTGCCTCGGAGCAGTCCTCGGCATTGGCGTTAGCGCACGCCGGGACGCCGATCTGGCTGCGAGGTGGAAACCACTTGGCGCGCCGTCCGGGCGCGCGGCCGCACGGTGCCATGATTCATTCTGACTCGACTTTACTGCACCAAGCAGGTGCGACAGATAACTCGAAAAAAAGGAGGTCGAAATGTTCAACAGGTCTTTTATCAACCACCGGGGTAAGGCGCTGATCTTGACGATCTGTCTAGTCATTGCGCTAAGCGGCTGCGCGAGCGGCGCCAAGCTCACCTACAAAGCCAGCGGCACGGCATCACAAGCCGAAGTCGAGTATCGCGGCGAAAAGGGCGATCTGACGAAAGAGACCGTCACTCTGCCATGGGAAAAGACCATTTCCATCGGCAACGAGTTTGCGTTCCAGGTCAATGTGACCAGCACTGTGAGCAGCGGCACGGTGAGTTGTGCGGCGTCGTTGAACGACAAGGAGATGGGAAAAGCCGACGGCGTGACGTATGCCCGATGCACGGGCAACGTCTCTATACAAGGCAGCTCGGCAAAGTGGAACGCGCACGGCGAGTACGACAAGCCCAAAGCCGCCCAGCAAGCTACACCCACGGTCGCAGCCACACGAGCGGTGATACCCACGTCCGCACCTACGCGAGCGGTGACACCCACGGTCGCGCCCACGCGAGCGGTGATACCCACGTCCGCAGCAACAGCGACGCCCCTGACTGCCACGCACACGACGATGGGGATACAGTATGCCAAAGAAGGCAAGCTGGATCAAGCCATCGCCGAGTTCAAAAAGGCAATCGAACTGGATCCCACCAATCCCAGCTACCACCGCAACTTGGGCAGCGCTTATTACGCTCAGGGCAAATTCAACGATGCCGTCGCCGCTTTCGAGCAGGCGATCAAGTTGAATCCTCGCTACGGCGAAGCATACGGGGATTTGACCGCCGCTTACGTGGGTCTCGGTAAATTTACGCAGGCGGTCGAAAGCGGGAAAAAAGCCATCGAGTTAGCGCCCAAGTATCCGAACGCGTATAACAACCTTGGACAGGCGTACTACGGGCAAGGCAAACTTGATGAAGCGCTTGCTCAGTTCCTGAACGGCGCCAAAGTTGACGCCACCGATGCCAATCTACACAAAAACCTCGGGATTGTCTATCGCGAACTTGGCAAATACACCCAAGCCATCACGGAGTTGGAGACGTATCAGCGCTTCAATCCAAATGCTTCCGACAAGAAGGCGCTGGAAACGGACATAGCCGCGATGAAACAAGTCACAACAATGGCAACACAACAGTATCGCCAGTTGACCGGCGGTTATACCGTGATCGCGCCGAAGACGTGGTTCAAGGCGGAAAAATCCAGTCAAATGACTTTATCCGACGACGAAAAGGCACTGGGTGTGGCGAACTCGACGGCGCTCAAAACATCCCCCGTGGTGGTATTCGGCAGCCAGTCCAAAGCCGCCGCCGCCAAGTCGCTCGGCGTGAAAGAGACCGCCGATGCCGCCGAGTTCGTGGCCGCAGGCGCCAAGGCGGACAAAATGACCTTGTTAGGCGTAACCCAAGTCGCCACGCTGAATGGTTCTCCAGGTGCCGTTGCCGATGTCAGCGGAACCATCCAGGACACGCCGTACAAAGGCAGTCTAATGTTCATGCTGGCGGGCCAGCAAGTCATTTACGCTATGGCGATGGCGCCTTCGGCGGAATGGCCGACCTATGCGCCGTTGTTCCGCATCATGCTAATGAGCTGTTCCGCTTCCAAGTAGCGAGCTTGGATGCCCTTTGACGCCCGGCCACAAATCGCTATAATGTGAGTAGCAGCAGTTAGTTGGCTTTGAGCCGCAGTGGTTCTTGTTCTGGCTTCGAAGGGAAGCGAAGAATGCGCTTTGGGGCAGGATCACTCGAATTCAATCTAAAGGGCGAAAGCATCCGCCGGTAGGCGTGCACTGGGTTGCGCGCTTGCCGGCGATTTTTTTTATGGCTCGACGCCAATACCATTTTGCACTCGAAGGAGGAATCACGTGGACGCGTCTCGTACTAAACCGTGGGTTCATTGCTACGAGCCAGGCGTGCCGGAGACCGTGGAGATTCCAACGCACACGCTCCACCAGTCTTTGAGCATGGCGGCCGACAAGTACCCAAACAACGCCGCGATCATTTTCTACAATCGCAAGATGACGTACCGGGAACTGGACGCGGCTGCCACCCGCTTTGCCGGAGCGCTCCAAGGCATGGGAGTGAAGAAAGGCGACCGCGTGATGCTGTTTATGCCCAACGCTCCGCAGTTCGTCATTGCCTTTTATGGCATCCTCCGCGCTGGGGGCATTGTCGTGCCAACCAATCCGCAGTACGTGCCGCGCGAGTTGGCGTACCAGGCCAGCGACAGCGGCGCGGAGACCATCGTCAGTCTCACGATGCATTGGAAGACGGTCAAGGAGGCACGCAGCCAGACGCCGCTCAAACGCGTCATCCTCAGCAACATCAAAGAGTATTTCCCGCCGGTGCTCAGTCTCCTTTTCACCGTCGCCCGCGAGAAGAAAGAGGGGCATCGCGTGGACGTGCGCGGCGAATCGGGCATTTACGATTTTCAGACCTTGCTCAAAAGCGCGCCAGCGCCGTCGCCGGTCGAGGTCAAGCAAGACGAAATCGCCGTGCTCGGCTATACCGGCGGGACGACGGGTGTTTCCAAAGGCGCGATGATCAGCCACCGCAACCTGGTCGCGCAAGCCGTGATTACGCTTTCCTGGTTCGTGACCCGCGAGCCGGGGAAGGACGTGTTTATGGGCGCGCTGCCGCTCTTCCACAGTTTCGGCATGACGTGCGTGATGAATACGGGCGTCCACGAAGGCGCGGCGATGGTCCTCGTCCCCAATCCTCGCGATTTGCCGACCGTGCTGGCCGCCGCGCACAAACATCGCCCAACTATTTTTAGCGGCGTGCCCACGATGTATGCGGCGATCAACAACTACAAGGACCTCAGCAAATTCGATCTCACCTCGATCAACTCATGCACGAGTGGCGCAGCGCCGTTGCCCGAACAAGTGCAGACCACCTTCGAGCGCATCACGGGCGGTAAGTTGGTCGAGGGCTATGGATTGACCGAAACGTGCTCGCCGACGCACGTCAACCCGATGAGCGGGACGCGCAAGATCGGCACCATCGGCGTGCCGGTGCCCAACACGTTGTCCAAGATTGTGGACGCGGAAACGGGCAAGGATTTGCCCATCGGCGAAATCGGCGAGATCGCGATAAAGAGTCCGCAGATCATGATGGGCTATTGGAAGAAACCGGAAGAGACGGCCAAGGTCATGCTAGACGGCGAGTGGTTCTTGACCGGTGATCTGGGAACGATGGACGCGGATGGCTTTTTCACTGTCGTGGATCGCAAGAAGGACATGTTCATCGTCGGCGGCTTTAACGTCTACCCGCGCGAGGTGGAAGAAATCCTGTACAAACATCCCAAAGTGATGGAAGCCGCGGTCGTCGGCATCCCGGACGTTCAACGGGGCGACAACGTCAAAGCATATATCGTGCTCAAGCCCGGGCAAACGGCGACGGCTGACGAAATCCTCGCCTATTGCCGCGAGAACTTGACGCGGTACAAAGTGCCGCGGGAGGTCGAATTTCGCGACGCGCTGCCCAAGTCGTTGGTCGGCAAGATACTGAGACGGATGCTGCGCGACGAGGAGTTGGCGAAAAAGCGCGCTTGAACCTTGTCTTGAAAGCATTGACGGCGGCTTAGTCGGCTCCTGCGGAGCCGACTAAGCCGCCGTCAAATACTCTTGAGCTTGTTTACATCTTCATACCTGGCATGCCGGTTTCTCCGATTAGCAGATTGCGCATCATCCCCATATCTTCATGCTCGACGATGTGGCAGTGATACATGTATTCGCCTTGATAGTCGGCGAAGCTGATGAGGAATTTGACGGTTTCTCCCGGCATGACCAGAACGGTATCTAACCAACCCTCGTCCACAAATCCCTTGCTCACGGTGTCGTACGCAGCGATCCCGGAGACCCCGCTGCGCTCGACCACGTGGAAGAACGCGCCGTGAATGTGCATCGGGTGGGCTACCGGGCTGTTGTTGACGAACTGCCACAGCTCGACTTTCTGGAACGGAATCTTTTCGTCGTCCGCAACTGCGTCCATTTCAAATGTGCGCCCGTTGATCGTCCAGTCCATCGTACCTTGCATAGCGAGCTGGAAAGTGCGCGGGTTGGTCGCATTGATTGCCTGCTCGGGCCGGTGGAGAGGCGCGGCAGGAAGTTTGGCGGGCAGCGATCCGGTCTTGGCGGGCGTCCCTTCAATACGCACACGCAGAATGGGGAAACTCGTCGCGTCCCCGATCGCTTGCATGGTGCTCATGCCATTCGGCGTATTGATCCCACCCATCGTACCCATTCCACCCATCATGCCCATGCCGCCCATCATTCCGCCGCGCATACCCATTCCGTTCAGGTTGCCTGTGCTGGGCATCGTTACTGTGCCGGTCATACCATACGTGTTTCCCATGCCGCCCATCATCCCGCCCATCATGCCCATGCTGCCCATCATCCCGCCCATCATGCCGTTGGAGAACGCGCGACTCTGTAGCAGCAATTGGCTTCCGGCCGATTGTCCCGTAAAGTCCACCCAAAGGTCCATGCGTTGCGCCGGTCCCAGCATCAGATAATTTCTCTGGACCGGCGTCGGCAAGAACATCCCATCGGTTGCGAGGATAGTGAAGGGCATATCGTTCTGCCATGCCAGTTTGTAGATGCGAGCATTGGATCCATTGAGCAAACGCAAACGGCAAGGTCCGGGCGGAACAGTCAACGTATAATCCGGCTGTCCATTCACGAGGATGCGATTGCCCATAAACCCGTACATCATGGGCATCATCCCGCCGCCCATCATGCCACCCATCATTCCCATTCCGCCACCCATCATTCCCATCTCGCCCGCTGAGTAAACGAGTTGATTGTTGACATCGAAAGTGCGGTCCTGGATCACGAGCGGAATATCCTGCGCGCCGTCGGGCAGCGCCAACGCTGGCTCTTCGTCGTCGGTCACCAGCACCAATCCGGCCAAACCGTGGTATAACTGGTAGCCGACGCGCATGTGGGGATGCGGGTGGAAAAAATAGGTCCCCGCGCGATTGAGGACGTCAAACTCGTAAGTGAACTTGCCTCCGGGGCGAACGACATAGGGCGCGTGCGGATGTCCCGTCATATCCGATGGTATGAGCAGTCCGTGAAAGTGGACGGTAGTATCCTCGGCCAGCTCGTTGGTAAAATTGACCTTGAGCCGCTGCCCGCGCGCGACCTTGATGATGGGACCGAGATAGTTGTTGGGCAGACTTGCCAATCGGGAAGGATCGCCGGAAACGACGCGTCCCTGGTAGCTCAACACATTCGTCGGAGCGCCCGGCAAAATGGCGGCCTTCGCCGGCGCGGCCTTCAAGTCAATCTCCAAGAGCGGCGCGGTCGTTGACGGTGGAGCGGCGAACGCGGAGGCGCGCGGCAATTGCATTGCAAGTAGCGCCGCCGCGCCGAGTCCCGAGTAACGAAGAAATTCACGACGAGTAATCAAGTTCGTAGACATGGCAAACCTCCTGGATAGATGGGTGGTTACGTAGTTGGGTAGCTGGGTGACTGTGGACGGGTCGTCTCCGATGGCGAGTTGACTGTTGGCTCTAGTCGCCCTGCCGACATGCGGATAGATCGTGTGCCATACGGAATGAGTTGCGAAGTATGTGTGACCAGAAGAATCGTTATTCCCGTCGAAGCATGGATACTTTTGAACAATTCCATGATCTCGCGCTCGGTCTCTTCGTCCAGGTTGCTGGTTGGCTCGTCGGCCAAAAGTATTTCCGGCTCGTTGATGAGCGCGCGGGCGATGACCACGCGCTGTTGCTGTCCGCCCGAGAGTTGGCGCGGCAAAGCATCGAATTTGTCCTTGAGACCTATCTGTTCCAACAGTTCTTGGGCGCGGCGCCGCCCCTGCAATTTGCCTTTTGGCGCGCAAAAGAAGGTCGGCAAAGTAACGTTCTCAAGGGTTGTCAGAGACGGCAAGAGACTGGGAAACTGGAACGCGAACCCAATCTTCTGACTCCGTGACGACGAGCGCTCCTTTTCTCCCATGCTCCATAGATCCACACCGTCTAACTGGACGCGACCAGTCGTCGGCTTGGTCAAGCCCGCCGCCAGATGCAGCAGCGTCGTCTTGCCCGAACCGGACCGTCCGGTAATCACCAAAAATTCTCCGCGCCCGACATCCAAGCTGATATCGCGCACGGCTTGCACAACACGGTCTTGGCCCATCACATAGGTCTTGTTGATCGCTTCTAGTGATAACATACCCTACTAATCCCTCATGGCCGCGGCCGGATCTTGACGGCTGATCTTGAGCGCGGGCAAAAGAACGGCGAGGCCTACTCCAACCAACCCCAGCGCGAGTCCGCCTGCTCCCAACCCCACCAGGACCGGCGCGGATGGAAAGAGGAACGGCATCCCCAACGAGCGAATGATATAGTCGCGGAACAAGTACACGCCAAGTGCGGCGAGCGTCAAACCCGACACGGCGCCCCCGGCGGCAAGCAAACCCGCCTCGGCCAGCAGACTTCCGAAAATGTAGCTTGGCGTCGCGCCGAGGGCGCGGAGCACGCCGATCTCCCGCCGCCGCTCGTTGGCCGCCATCGAAAACACGAGACCGATCATCACTAGACAGAGCACGCTCGTAATGGTTAGTACGGCGAGCATCCCGCGCACAAGCCCCGCGATCTGGAGCCGGAAAGTCTGGAAAAGTTGTGGGCTTGTGATCGGCATCACGCCGGGCACTTGGGACAGAATGCGCATGGCAACCTGATTCGGATCGTTTCCGGGCGCGACCCGCACGAGCGCGGCGGAGGCGCTGTCCGGCGGAAGAACGAGTGATTGCTCAGCTTGGGTTGCCGAGAGTCGCGCGATATCCTTTGCTGTTTGGAGCGTAAAGAACATCGTCTGGTCGAGATTCGTGCCGGTCGGCTCCAGATTGCCCTTGAGCGTGAGGAAATAGCCATACACCTTGATGTTTTGCTCGTCGGGCGGCACAAAGACGAAATTGCCGCCGATCGCCTCCCCCAAATCCAGTCCCCCTGGAAGATGCCGCTCCAGCCAGGGACGAAGCGTGAAATCGCTGTCCGGATCGTACGCCACCAGAAACATCTCCGACGCCGAGCAGCACGAAGCGCCCGTCAAAGTGGAAAGGTAGAGTTGCGGCGAAATGGCGGCCACGCCCTGCACGCGGCTGATCTCTTTCAGCTTGTCCGCAGGCATCCACACTTGGGTTGGATCGCCCATCAACAGCGCCGTTTCGACCTTCGACTCGGCGCCTTCGGGGACGACAATAATATCCGCGCCCAATCGCTCGAGCGCCAGTTCCAGACTCGCTTGCGCGCCGCCCAGGATCATGGTCGTCGAAAGATATAGTCCCGCCACCATCAGCATACACAGGAGCACGATCCAGCTTCGGAACGCGCTGCCGGCGATGTTTCGGAGAGCAAGTTGAATCGTACTCATGCTAGTTCCGGCCGGCGTACCGAAAAGATGGACGTGCCCATTCCGACAGCGGCGACAATTACACCCGACAGGATGAGGATCGGCTGCATGAGCGATTTGCACAGCATCGCGTCATTCGCGCAGACGCCGATGATCACGGTCGGGACGAGGACAACCAACGCTCCCGTGAGCGCGGCCAGCAGGCCCAAGTTACGCTGCGATTCTCGGCGCTTGCTAAAGCCAACCGCAGCGCCAATGCCGGCGAGGATGATGCCCAAGGCAATCATGGCCTGAGCCGTCCAGTGACATTTCATGGGAACGGTGTTGCCGTTGGCTAGAGTCAGCGAACGACCTTGTGAGAGGCAATCGGTGAATTGAGGTACGATCGCGATGACGAGCGCCGCGATCACGAGGATAGCCGCTACGACTTTCATGAGACACTCTCCTTTTGGCGTTGTGAGTTGCCTGCCTGTTATCCGTCTCGAACGATCAAGATGCCTTTATAATGGTTGTCTTCGCAGTGAAACTCGAAAGTGCCCGCGACCGTCGGAATAAAGTCAAGCACCTGCTTGTCTTGCGGCGACGCTAACCGTAGAATTGTCGGCGACGACGGCGACGCGGGAAACACCAGAATGTTGCCGCAGCCGACGCGCCCTAATTGGCGAAAGGTGAGCCGGGCCGCTATTCCCTTTTGCAGAGCAAAGCGTGCCGGCGAATAGCCGCTAGGCGTGACGATCAGGTTGATTTCTTGGATGCCTTGCGGATTCGTTTTCACTTCGACCGGCGGAGGGGGCGCGGCCGCGCGAATCGGCGATTTCTCCTTGAGGTAACTAGAGACTTGGCGGTTGGCCGCGGGACCCATCGTCTCGAGAATGCCCAACAATTCCTCTCGCGACAGCACGCTTCCGGGCGGACTGTAAACTCCAACCCGCACGCTGCCAATATCGGCCCATACCGCCAACGTCTGCTGGCTTTCAGCCCGCAATAGTCCTTTGCCCCATTTCGTATCAATCGGCAGCGCCCCGATGAGCGTTTCCTGGCTGGCTCGTCCCGGCATCCACTCTCGGACGATTACGGCGCTCGCCGGCCCGCGATATTCCAACTCGACTGTGGGGCCGCGTCCTGAACTTGGCGGGCTGACCTGGATCTTGACGTTGGCACGGTCCAGGCCTGAGGGAAGGTAGGCCGGAATGAGAACCTGGAACGGTAGGCCCGCTTGCGCCGCCAATATGCGCGCCGCTTCGGGGGCGGCCCCTTCAGTCTGCTGCGGGAACAGGAGGTATGCGCCTGCCAGCACGAACAGGGCAAACAAGATCAGCAATCCAATTCTGATGGCTCGTCGTTTCTGACGGTCCGCTCCTACCACGATTCCCTCACTTGAATACGATCAACCAATCGTACGCCTCACCCGCGCCGACGAGGACTGAACGTCCGGGTAGCCAGTCCAATTGATCCGGTCGCAACCAACCGGGCATATCCATTCTTGTAATTGACCATTCAAGTGGATTGCGCCGATAAGCGATCACATCATAACGGCTGGAGTCAAGTTTCACGACCTGCGCCCCCATACTCGGATTTATGGTCCTCAAGAGCACTCGCTGGCCCGCCGGAATGAGTAGCGGCTGCCACGGTGAGTCTTGCGGCCGGCTCGATGCGCTGCCTGCTTGCGTCTGCAGGGCCGGCAGGACCACGAGCCATTCTTGATCGAAGCGCTCGCTCGCGAGTTCGCCGCCCGTGTCAGAATTGGGACCACCACGCGCCGCAGGATCGCCCAGGTTGTACACAATCAACGCGCCGTCTAACTTCATCTCAGGCGCTCCACCCATTTCGGTCATGTCCATCGAGCCCATCGTGCCCATGCAGCACATGCAGCCCATCATGCCGGTCATGCCGCTCATGCCACTCATATTCGCCATGTCGCCCATCGCGCCGTAGGCAAATGTCCCCGGACGTGATGGACTGAAAAGATAGACAACCACGTTGCCCGATTCTGGATCTCCCGGCTGTACCGGTATCGCAAGACGCGCAGTTTCAGGGACGGCGGCCTCCTGCCCGAGCGCATTCAAGCCGCGCAATTCGATGCCGATCGGGTCGGATGGGGCGTCGGGACTGGACCCTCCCAAGTTCTTGAAACGGATTTCCACCAGATCGCCGGCTTCCGCCCAGATGATTGGACCGGGGTATTGGGCCTGGCCGACGAGTGCCGCTTCACTCGGAGTAATCGCGCCGGCAGTCGGCGCGGGCGGTCCTTCTGGAATTATCTTGACACTACCGTCGTCTGCGCGGTACGTCATTGGCGCATTCTGCAACCCGCCGACGAGTCCGTAAAAACGCACGCGCTCTCCGCTTGGTGAGATTAGGAAACCGTCCGTGGCAAAGAGGTAAAACGTGCGAACCGCGCCAATCCGTCTTTCGTTCCCCGACGGCCACCGGCTGAGAGAGATCGTGACGAGCACAAGCAACAGCGCGACGAGCACTATCGCCTTGGCCAGCTTCGACTTGAGCGCGCCAGAAATGTGTTCAGACATATCGCAAGGTCGTCGGAAATACGCTTCGCAGACAAAAATAATCGGCTCACGTCAGAGCAAAGCAGCAACCGTTCTGCTGCTTGGCCCGACGTGAGCCAACTCGGCTCCGCATGGAGCCGCTGAATCTCGCCGATACCCTGATCGGGCGGGCACACTAGCGAGACGACAATAGGTCATTCCCGTTCCGAAAAGTGCTGTTCGGTCGGACGGTCGCGCGCATCGGTCGGATACATGGCCAGGAGATTCCTGGATTGGGTCTCGCCCACGTTCTGCCAGCGATGCGGCAGATGCGACTCGAATAGCAAACTGTCACCCGGTTCGAGCAGATAGGCGCATTGTTCAATCGTGTAAAGCAAGCGACCTTCCAAGCAATAGACAAATTCGTAGCCGGTGTGAGCGCATACCTGAGAACCACTGCCGGCCAGCGGCTCCAGCGTCACGAGAAAGGGCTCGACGGCATGGTCGGTCAAGCCCGCTCCCAAATCTTCCAAGACGCCGTGCGCGATCAGGGCTCTCGGTCGCTGCCCCGCTTTAAGATGAGCGATGTTGTTCTTGGGACCCTCGGTTTCGAAAAACGCCGTGATTGGGACGTCCAGCCCCCGAGCAATACGCTGCAGCGTGCTAACACTTGGCGAGGTTCTCCCGTTCTCAATTAGACTGAGCGTATTCATTGCCAGACCGCATTTGCCCGCCAGCGCTCGAATAGACAGGTCGCGCTCATCGCGGAGGCCCCGGAGCCGATGCCCCACGCTAATCTCGGGCGGAGCAGTCGTCTCGAGGGCCGGCGGTCGTGCGACGCAGTTCGCGTCCGGTGCTTGCACTGGCCTCACGTGCTCGCGGTTCACCTTGACCGGTAGTTTGACTGTCATCCAGCCCCCAATGAATCACGCCTTTTGTCCATTATTCTGAGGAATAGGCGACCGGCAGCGAGGGGAAATCACCAACTTTCTGGTCACCCGTCTCGATTCAATTCAAAGATTACAACTATAGCCGTTGAGGCGCAATTGGGTCTTTCCCTACCTTCGGAGCGGAATCACCCTACGAAGGACATTGGTCCGTCTGATTCAAACGGTACCACGTTGAACGGTCAGGGGACATCATAAATTGACGGGGTGCTGGTGGGTTCAATGTTCTCCAGCGCGCGGTAATTGCTGGACATAATAAGAGGATGCCCTGCCGGATGGAACTGACAGGGCATTTTGCTATTTGGCGACTTGCCGCGCCAGCGCAATCGCGCCTAACACTCCGGCGCGCTTGCCCAACGCGGGCGAGACGATGTGGCGCTCGATCTCGTCTTGGATCTCGCGCGCGTGCACATAGTCGTTCAAGAATTGTTGGGTATGCCGGCGAATCAATGCCAACAGCCCCGGCTGCTGCATCACGCCGCCGCCCAAGATGATGCGCTGCGGCGACAGGATACCAGTATAATTCGCCAGCGCGAGCGCAAGGTACTTGGCTTCTAGCTCCCACGCGGGATGGTCTGCGGGCAAATCCTCGCCGCGCTTTCTCCAACGTTTCTCGATGGCGGGACCGGATGCCAATCCCTCTAGGCAGTCGCCGTGATATGGGCAAGAACCCTCGAACGGATCAACCTCTCGATTGTGCGGAACGAAAATGTGGCCCATCTCGGGATGAATCAGACCGTGCAGCAATTCGCCGTTGACGAGCGCCCCGCCGCCAATCCCCGTGCCAATCGTCAAGTAGATGAAATTGTCCAGCCCTTGCGCGCTGCCCCACTGATGCTCGCCAAGCGCGGCGGCATTCACGTCCGTATCAAAACCAACGGGCACGCCGAGCGCGCGCTGAATCGTCCCCGCAAAATCGCTATTCGCCCAGCCCGGCTTGGGCGTTGTGGTGATAAAACCAAAAGTGGGCGATGCCGGATTCGGGTCTACCGGCCCAAACGAGCCGATGCCCACCGCGACTGGTCGGTCGCCGCCGCGGTGCTGCCGAAAAAAATCAATCGCCTGCGCAATAGTATTGGCTGGGGTGGTCGTCGCAAATTGCGTGATGGCTCTTAGGTCGTCCGGCCCCGTGCCGACCGCGCAAACGAATTTTGTGCCCCCTGCTTCAATGCCGCCATAGACACTGCCCACTTCCAACTTCCAACTTCTAATTTCTAACTTCCAATTTCCTGTGTTCGATAGACACAAACGTCACGTAGCAGACAAGCATGAACGCGGCGAAGAGCAACGTAAAGCCCAGCGCCTGCTGGTAATGGAGCGGATTCGCGATCCGGACTCCGAGACCCACCAAGACGATTTGCGGTCGAGTGAACAGATCCCACGAGTTCAAATTCAAAAACCGCCCCAGATAAATCCCCAGCCCGCTTAACGCGATCGTGCTGAGGGCAAATAGCCAACTAGCCGCGCCGCCCAAAAATCGGCGGACGATGCTTTGCATCTGGCTCAACGAAGCCATGCCGAGAAAGACACCGGTCCACGCGAAGGTCGCCAGCATGGCAATGTCGTACCAGACTGGCACGGGCGCGCGCTCGTCGAGGTGCAGAATGTCCGTCACGAGGTAGGGCGCGTTCGGCAGAAAGATCAACCACACAAAGCCAGGGAGCAGGATGAGCCACCACGCCTTGGGCTGACGCCGGTGCAGCAAAATCGCCGCGAGACTGCACAAGTATGGAACCCACGCGAGAAAGAGATTCCAAAGCAGAAACCACAACGTCATCCGCTGGCTCAAGTAGACACGCCCGGCGAAAATCCCGACGGCGAGCAAACTCGAGAGCACAAGCGGGTAGAGCAGTTGGCTGAGAAAGAAACGATGAACTTTGACTATGTTGTTCAACCCAGCGGACATTCCGCCTCCTTACTACAAACTAGCGATTGTGATAATAAGCGATGGACTACTGGGATCGTTCGCAATTTCTACCCCCTGTTCCATCCACTGCTGTCCCGTTCCCTCTTGTTCAATCGAACGGTCATCCGATTGTAACCGATAAACCCGTTCCGGCGCAAGTCCCTGTAACGACACATGGCAATTGTCCCGCGGCGCCGCGCCCTGGAAGAAGAACACCACGCCGCGCTCCTCACCCGGTTGGAAAAACTCGACCGCATCCGGCTCCCCGGCCGGCTGTAAGTTTTGCGGCGCGAGCAGCTTGGTTTGCGGTAAGAGGTGATACATTTGACCGGCGAGCAGAGGCCGCAGATTCTTGTAGCGCACGATCTCCTCCGCGACCACGCCGCGTTGTTCCGCGCTCAGCCACGCCAACGGAACGGACAAGCCGAACGCGCCCATCATCCGGCTGCGCAGCCACGCGCGCAACTGCGCGGGACTCGCGTTGGCGATGTGTTCCCAGTACGACTCGACTAGCCACGCGTTGAGATACTCGGGTGGGAAAGGATAACTCGCGCCCGCGAAATAATGGCGCACGCGAAAACTCGGCTCGGTGTCGTCCACCATCCATTGGACATCGGTGCGCCGCAGCAGTCCAAAATCCATGCGATGCCCACCGCTCGCGCAATTTTCAATGACGAGATGCGGAAACTGGGCGCGCAAATAATCGAGAATTTCGTACAGCCCGTGGACGTGCGCGTACTCTCGATCGCGCACCTCGCCGGGCGGGTCGCACGAGAGCCACAGATTGTTGTCCCACTTGAGCCAGTCAACATGATAATCCTGAACGATGCGCGCGAGCCACTGCTTGGCCCATTCGCGCGCGCCGGGATGGCCGAAACAGACGCGCGCGTTCTGCGGCAGCCCTTCCGGCGGCGGCGCGTCAAACGGCGTGCGCGGCGACAGCCACTCGAACGGGATGTCCGTGCCCGGTCCCGCGTACTTCAAATCCACGCGCTCCGGCTCGACCCACAGCCCGAATTTCAGACCCTTGCCGTGAACGTAATCCGCAAACGCGGCCAGCCCCGATGGGAATTTTTCCCGATTCTCGCGCCACGTGCCGAGACCGAAACTGAAATCCGCCTCGCGCGGCGAACCCGCGTACCAACCCGCGTCAATGCAAAACGCTTCCAGCCCCAACTCCGCCGCGATGTCCACCGCTTGGCGCAACTGCGCCTCGTCAATGTTCGTGTAATGCGCGAACCACGAGTTGTAGTGCGCCCACGGAAAATCGGCGGGGCGCGTCATCAGATAACGCCGCGCGAAATCGTGCGTCACGTTCGCCGCGTCTTCGAGGTTGCCGTGGTAAAAGGCGAAAAACCGTCGCGGCGTTTCAAAGGATTCGCCCGGCGCGAGATCGCGGCGAATATCGTTCAGGACGTTTTCGAGCTGGGTGCTGCCACCCTGGCAATTAAACCGCGTCCACCACGCGCCCGACCATTCGATGCCCGCGACGATGCCTTCGTTCCGATCATACGCGTGCAACGCGTACCAGCCGAGATTCTCTTCCGACGAGCGCCCCCTTGAGTACAAATCGAAAACTGTCCCGTCGCTCAAGGGATGCGCGCTCAGATACAGCACCGCGCTGGTCGGCGGATCACCGCCCGCGGGCGCGTCGAGTCCCTGGATTCGGAAAAGCCAGAGGTTGCCGGGCAAAGCGAGCGAGGAATTCAGCGCGGTGAGATCGCGCAGCGGTGAATCGCCGGCATTCTCGACGGCAAGCCACTGCTCGACGACGCTTGTTTCGGGGAAGGCGACGTAATGACGGTGGATGCGGAGCGCGCCGCGCGCCAACGAAACGCGCAGTTCGAGCGCGCCGTTCGCGTGGGTGCGCGTCTCGTAGCCGACGTATCGCAAATTCGCGGCGGTAGAGGAAATCATCTCTGCGCCCAATTGGATCGCGAACTCGCCGCTCGCGTCCGACGCGATCCACGAATTGCCGCTCGATTTGTTCTCCCAATGCAACAGCCGCAACCCCTTGCGCGCTTGGAATTGCAGGCGATAGCCAACCTGTTTCGTGCCGATTTCCCAAATGCGCCTGCTCTTCTGATGGGCGACATACGCATCTTGGGATTTTGCGACGATCGTGCCGGGGATGGTGGACTTGGCCATGGTGGACGGCTCCTTTAAGCTTGTAGGGGCGGGGTCGCCCCGCCCTGGATTGGGCGGGGCGACCCCGCCCCTACAGGTTACAGCGCGCTTGCGGCGGCGCGGTCGAGCAGCCAGACGAGAGCGCCGTCTGTGGGTTGGATCAACTGCGCGGGCAGATCGTCGGGACGGTACTCACCGCGGAGAACGGCATGGACCGTCTGCGCCTTGTCCGCGCCTGAGACGAGAAAGAGGATATTCCGCGCCGCGTTAATGACGGGCGCAGTGAGCGTAATGCGGTTCATCTTCACTTCGGCGACGTATTCCGCCTCGACCCAGCGAGTTGTCACGCGCAGCACCGCGGTGTGCGGGAACAACGATGCAGTGTGCCCGTTCGCGCCGAGACCGAGAAGGATCAGGTCGAGGCGCGGGAAATATGGGACGCGGACGAGCGCGGATGAACGCGGATTAGGACTTGTCATTGCGAGCGGTTTTTGCGAAGCAATCTTCAACTCGCGAATAGAAGATTGCTTCGTCGGCCCAAACCGCCTCCTCGCAATGACAGATGGCGTCCGCGTTTGTCCGCGTTCAGCGCCTTCTTTGGAAGGCGACGCGTCCCATTTAAAGAACTCGCGTAGAGTTCCATCATACTCCCGCGCGGCTTGCTGCGGCTCTTTCTCCGCGGGAATGCGGAAGATGTTTTCGGGCGGCGCCGGCACGCGCGAGAGGAGCGTCTCGTAGGCCATTCGAAAGTTGCTCGCGGGGTCGTCGGGTGGGACGGCGCGCTCGTCGCCCCAGAAGAAATAGACGCGCGCCCAGTCCACTTGCGCGGCAAATTCCGGCGCGGCGAGGAGCGCGTACAAATCGCGCGGCGTCGAGCCGCCGGATAGCGCCACGCTGAATCGCTCTCGATGCGCGATGGCCTGTCGCGCCAGCGCAACGAATCGCTCCGCCGCCTGCCGCGCGAGCGCGGCGGGATCGGGGACAACGACGATTTCAGGAGTCACGCCGCGCGCCACTCGCGGCCCTCGCTTTGTAGGAACGTGTCGGCGGCTTCGGGGCCCCAGGCGCCGGCGGCATAATTCGGGAAATTCGGCGCGGGCGCATTCGCCCAGTATTCCAGGACCGGCGTGATGAGCGACCACGCGATTTCCACTTCGTCTTTGCGGTTGAACAAGGTCGAATCGCCGCGCATCGCGTCAATTAGCAGCGTCTCGTATGCTTCGCCGGGCGCGGAGCCGAACGCGGTCTTGTAATAGAAATCCATCTTGACCTCGCGTAGCTCCGTGGTCTGCCCGGGCCGTTTCGCGGCAAAGCGCAGGTGGATGCCTTCGTCCGGTTGAATCCGCAGCGCCAGCGCATTGGGGTTGACGGTCTGCAGCGCCTCGCGCGCAAAGAGCGGATGCGGCACAGCCCTGAACTGGATCGCGATCTCGGTAAAGCGTTTCTGCAAGCGCTTGCCGGTTCGCACGCAAAAAGGCACGCCCGCCCACCGCCAATTGTCAATATTCAGTTTCAACGCGACGTAGGTCTCGGTACTGGAATTGGGATCGACGCGCGGCTCTTCGCGATAGCCCAGCATGCTCTTGCCGCGGCCATACTGGCCGCGCACGATGTCGCGCTCGATCCGTTCCGGCGTGAAGGGCCGAATGGCGCGCAGCACCTTGACCTTTTCGTCGTGAACCGCGTTCGAATCGAACGACACGGGCGGCTCCATCGCGGTCAGCGAGACAAGCTGCAGCAAATGCGACTGGACCATATCGCGCAGCGCGCCGGCCTTGTCGTAATAACCGCCGCGATCTTCGACGCCGACCGACTCGGCGGCGGTGATTTGCACATGGTCAATATAGTTGCGATTCCAAATCGGCTCAAAGATCGTGTTGCCAAATCGAAAGGCCATGACGTTCTGTACCGTCTCTTTGCCGAGGTAATGGTCAATGCGATAAATCTGCGGCTCGTTAAAGGTCGGCAGGAGCTGCATGTTGAGTTCGTGGGCGCTCGCCAGGTCGCGCCCAAACGGTTTTTCGACGATGACGCGCGTCCAGCCCGACGATTTGCACAGGTCCGCCGCGCCCAACTGCTGGACGATCAGCGCATAGTATTCCGGCGCGGTCGCTAGATAAAACAGGCGATTGCCGCGCGTGCCGCGCGCCGCGTCAATCTGCTTGAGCAATTCGCCGAGCGATGCGTAACCTTGCGACTCGTGAAATTCGGCCCGGTGATAGTACAGCCCCTGCGAGAATTCGTCCCAACGGTCGCTGTCGCCGGGCTTGTTGCGCGCGAATTCGTCCGCGGCCGCGCGCATCTCTCCGCGAAATTGCTCATTTGACTTTTCGCGCCGCGCAAAGCCGACGACCGAAAATCCCTGGGGCAATTTGCCATCGCAAAAAAGATCGAACAGCGCGGGCATCAGCTTGCGATGGGTCAAGTCGCCCGTCGCGCCAAAGATGACCAGCACGCCGGGGTCCGGCACGCGATGGGTCGTCATCCCCACGCGCAAGGGAATGACCTTGCTCTTTTCATCCGTTAACATGCACTTCCTCTAATCGTAGGCCCGGCCCGTATAACCGCACATTCCGACCCGCGGCGAATTGACGACGGGCAGGGCGTACTCGTCGCCGCATTTGTGCTCAAGAATGCAGTCGTCGCAATACCACGCGGGGTCGTTGTAAATGCACACGCTGCAAACCTGCGTCGCCGGCCGGCCGCACGCCTCGCAGCGAATATCCGGCGGATCGTTCCGCGCGAGCACCTCAACCGACCTGGATTTGGTCGCGCCGTGGCGTTCTGCAACGACCTTGAGCGCCAAATGCGTGGTCGTCCCAAAATCGTACTCGTGTTCGAATTTGAGTCCCGGAGAAAGCACGTCGCCCAGCTTGGCCGAGAAATCCTCTTCCGGCTCCATATCGAAGAACACGTCCCCCCCGCCGGCATCCACCGAGAACCTTTGTCCCCGAATGGAAAACGCGCTCAGGTGCCCGCAGCATTCCAGCCAGGTGCGCCGCAGGAAATCGTCCAGCCGGTCGAGCTTGGCATCCGCCGGCATCTCGATGTGCATCCAGTAGTAGGGATCGTATTTCCCTTCGACCAGCAGATGCAAGATCCGTTTGGACGATTTGCCTGTGGGCGCGTGGGCGAGCCGGCATTTTGCCAGGTGCCGCGTCATGGCGACCTTGCCAAAGGTCTCGCCGCACAGGTTGCACTTACCAGACGATGGCTGCTTTGCCATGGTTCCTCCTTTCTAACGCCGCTTCTTTGCCGCCCGCGCGGTCCGCTTGGCTTTTTTCGCCACACGCGCCCTGGGTCGCGGCGCGGCGCGTTTGTGTGCGCCTTTTTCCGGGCGCAGCGCCGCTTGAACGGCCGCGACCACGTCTTCCAGTTTCGCGCCGCGTTTCAAGTGAATTTGCAAAGCGCGCCTCCCGTGTGTTTCGAGCGCTTGCCAATCGCCGATGGCTTGCGCGCGTTTCAGCACGCCGAATGTATAGTTCTCGCCGGGGATGGAAACGTCTTTTGCGTCTTCCGCAGTGATCTGCACCGCGAGGACCTTGTCCGGGCCGCCTTTGTGCAACTGGCCCGTCGAGTGCAGGAACCGCGGACCGTAGCCAACCGTCGTCGCGATCTTGAGCGCATCGCGCGCCATGACACGCATCTTGGCACAAGTGGCGTCGTTTTGTCGGGTTTGCTCCAGATAAGCCATGAAGGCGAGATAGTCGCCCGGTTGGCGCGACTGTAGGAACGCGGCCAGATTCGCGCGCAATCCTTGCGCGCCAGCGCTTGGCCCCGTCCACCGCACTGCGACCTTGTCGCCGGCCCACGCGGCCGCGCCGATGGCGAACTGCTTTTTCGTCGCGTACTGCTCCAACACCCGCTTGGTATTGTCTTTGGATTCCTGCACATTCGGCTGGTCGAACGGGTTGATACCCATGAGCGCGCCCGCGACGGCAATCGCAAATTCCCAGCGGAAAAATTCCGCGCCAATCGCAATCGGGTCGTCCATCAGCAGCCGCACGACCGGCTGCCCTGCTTTTTCGAGCGCGTCCACTTTTTTATCGAGCGCGGCGGTCTTGTCCGTGCCGAGGCGCAGATAGACGAACACTCGATCATCGCCATAGACACCCTGAGCGGAGTCGAAGGGGGGCGCGCCAACGGGTTCGCCCGCGATGGGAACCAACCCCTTGCCTTCTTTGCCGGTGGATTCGGCGATTAACTGCTCGGCCCACATTCCGAACGATTCCAGCTTGCGCGAGGTAATGATCGTGATCTTGTCGCGCCCGCGCCGCGCCAGCGTCGCCAAGATGACGCCGAGCCACACACCCGCGTTGTCGCGCGCCGGCACGGACGAGGCGCACGCCTGCGCCATCTCGTCGGCCTTGTCGAGCACCTTTTCGAGGTCAACGCCCATGGCCGCCGCGGGGACGAGGCCAAAGTACGAGAGCGCCGAATAACGCCCGCCGATGTCGCTCGGATTGAGAAACACGCGGCGGAATTCCTTTTCGCGTGCCATCTTCGCCAGGCCCGAATTGGCATCGGTAATCGCGACGAAATTCGCGCCGATCTTCGCCTTGTCGTAGAAGTACTCGAAATGATCGAGGGTCTCGATCGTTCCGCCGGATTTGCTGGCGATAATAAAGAGCGTTTTCGCGACGTTGATCTTTTTCTCAAGATTGAGAATCGTGGCGGGGTCGGTCGTATCGAGCACATAAAGTTTGGGATGACCCTTCGCGGCGCCGAGCGTCCGGTTGAACACTTCGACACACAAGCTGCTGCCGCCCATACCGCAGAGCACAATCGCCTTGAAGCCGGCGTCCCCGACCTCGGCGGCGAAACTCCGCAGGACGTCGAGTTGATTCATCATTTGCGAACCGACGGTCAGCCAGCCCAACGCGTTTTTGATGATCGCTTGGTGGACCGGATCGTCTTTCCACAACGCGGCATCCTTTTTCCAAATTCGTTCGGCCACGTGGTTCTGGTCGGCGGCCGCGAGGGCTGCGTCCACATCGCCCTGCAGATCGCCGAGGGCCGCGAGCATGTGCTCCGCGCGGCCGGTGGCGATGGCCTCGCGTTTCGTCTCGATCACCTCGAGCAGCTTGTCGAGCGAGTCCGCGAACTTGACGACGCCTTCTTTCAGCACTTGATCGGTGATACCGTCGAGACTGAGGCCCACATCCTGCATATTCTGGAACACGCGCCGCATGGCGTCCAAGTCGTCCTCGATGGTGACGCGCGGGTGACCGTGATCGCGATACGCCTCGATGGTTTCCAGCGGCAGGGTGTTGACGGTGTTGGGGCCGATGAGACCTTCGACATACATCGTGTCCGGGTAATGCGGATTCTTGGTGCTCGTGCTCGCCCAGAGCGGCCGCTGGACGCGCGCGCCCGCTTTCTCGCGCAGCGCGATAAAGCGGGGGTCGCCAAAGATGATCTTGAAGCGTTGATACGCCTCTTTCGCGTTCGCGATCGCCACCTTGCCGCCGAGCGATTCGAGCTTGGCGTTGAACTCGGGATTGTTGCTCCCGCGCAATTTTTCTTCGATCAACTTGTCGGCGAGCGTATCAATCCGGCTGACGAAGAAACTCGCCACCGACGCGATGCGGTCAATCGGCAAGCCCTCGTCCAAGCGCCGTTCGAGCGCGTGGATGTACGCCCACGCGACTTCTTCGTAGGCGCGCACCGCAAAGAGCAGCGTGATGTTGATGTTGATGCCTTCGTAGAGACATTGCTCGATGGCGGGGACGCCTTCGGGCGTACCGGGAATCTTGATCAAGACGTTCGGACGGTTGACCTCGCGGAAAAAGCGCCGCGCTTGTTCAATCGTCCGTTCCGTGTCGTAAGCCAGGTGCGGCGATACCTCGATGCTGACAAAGCCATCGGCGCCGCCGGTTTGATCGTAGACGGGGCGGAAAACGTCGCAGGCCATGCGAACGTCGTCGAGCGCGATCGTCTCGTAGATTTCCTGGGCCGATTTGCCTTGCTTGACCAATTCCTGGATCGTGCCGTCGTAGTCGGTGCTGCCGCCGATTGCTTTTTCAAAGATGGTTGGGTTAGCGGTTTCCCCGCGCAGTCCATCTTCGTCAACCAGTTTCTGCAATTCGCCGGACAAAATTTGCCCGCGCCGGATGCTGTCCAGCCAGACAGACTGTCCAAGTACCTGGAGTTGTTTGAGTGGATTGTGATTATCGGCCATGGTTCCTCCTGTGAGGTAGACAGGTAAACAGGTAGACAGGTAAACAAGTACACAAGTAAACAGGTTCGTCCACCTGTGTACCTGTGTACCTGTCTACTTGTTTCCCTCCATTTCCAAAACCTTGTTCAATCGGCGCTGGAAACGCTCGCCGCCGTCAAATCTGGCGGCGACGAACGCCCGCACGAGCTCTTTCGCCAACTCGTCGCCGACGACGCGCGCGCCAAGCGAAAGCACGTTCATGTCGTCGTGCTCGACCGCCTGATGGGCCGAGTACGTGTCGTGGCAAACGCTAGAACGGATGCCGCGCATTTTCGTCGCGGCGACCGCCGCGCCGACCCCGCTGCCGCAGATGAGGACGCCGCGTTCGGCTGCGCCGCGCTGGATCGCTTCCCCGACCGCGCGCGCGAAATCGGGATAGTCGTCCGCGGGATTCAGCGTGTCCGCGCCGCAGTCCACAATGGTGTGTCCCAGCTGCTTCAATTGTTCCACGACGACTTGCTTCAAAATGAATCCGCCATGATCGGCCCCAACGGCGATGTTCATCTCAGGTCTCTCTCCTCCATCGAATTATGGTATAATGCAACCGATCGGAGGTTGCAACTATGCCTTCCCCATTTCCCGGAATGGATCCATATCTCGAACATCCAAGTTTATGGCACGGTCTGCACACGCTCTTGATTTCTGCGATTGCGACCGCGTTGGGTCCTCGCATCGCACCCAATTACTATGTCGCCGTCGAACAGCGCACCTTTGTAATAGTCGGCGATGGTCGCGACGTTTTCCGCAGGCCTGATGTAGAGGTCGTTCATCCTGAGCCAAGACGGCTGCGTGAAGCGCCCATCGCGATGCTGGAACGTCCCATATCCGTCGAACTTGCCATGCCGGAAGAAGTACGCGAGCACTATTTGGAAATTCGCGATACCAAGACGCACGCGGTGATCACTGCTATCGAAATTCTGTCCCCCGCGAACAAGCAGTCCGGCGAAGGACGCCGCGAGTATGAAAAGAAGCGGATCCAGGTTTTGGGATCGCTGTCGAATCTCGTCGAGATAGACCTGCTGCGCGGCGGCGAGCCGATGCCCACCGACCCTGCGCCCCGGACGCACTATCGAATCTTGATCAGCCGCGAATGGGAACGTCCCCGGGCGCGTCTCTATCCTTTCAATCTCGACGAACCCATTCCCGAAATTCCAATTCCACTCCGCCACGGCGAATCAGAACCAACGCTCGATCTCGGCGCGCTCCTCGCGCAAATCTACGATCAGGTGCGCTACGACCTCCGCATAGATTATGCCTCGGAACCCGAACCCCCGCTCGATCCTACGAGCGCGACCTGGGCGCGCGATCTCTTGCGCCCGGTTACCTCATCTTCGAATACGCCGTCGGCGTGAGGATCAGGTTGGTGATGTGATGGTACAACGGGCCGTCCGCCTCTGACTCGGCGCGCCGTTGAATCCATTCAGGGTCGGCCTGGAACGCGTTCCATCTCTGCTCGCGTTCCGCCAAATCCTTCCACTCCAAGATAAAGTACAGATCGTTGTTGTGGTCGCCGATGACCGGCGTCCAAAACCCGATCGCGCGAATGCCGTGCTTCTCGAAAAACTTGCACGTGGTCGTCTCGAACCGCTTGTTGAGCGCGGTCAACTTGCCGGGCATTGCATGGTAGATGCGGAGTTCGTAGATCATCTTTTGATAACCTTGCGCGCCTGTTCCACTACGTTATCCACGGTAAAGCCGAGTTTTTCAAAGACGACTTTGAAGGGGGCCGAGCCGCCGAAGCGTTCCAGCCCGATTACCGCGCCCTCCGCGCCGACGTACTTGTGCCAGCCAAGTGGCGTGCCCGCTTCGACCGCGACACGCGCCGTGACATTGGGCAGCAGCACCGAGTCGCGATATTCCTTTGGCTGCACGTCGAACAATTCCCAACTGGGCATCGAGACGAGGCGCGCGTTGATTCCCTGCTCGCTCAATATTTCTTGCGCCGCGACGATCAGTTGGACTTCTGAACCGGTCGCGATCAGGATCACATCCGGCTTGCCGTTCGGCGCATCCGCGAGCACATACGCGCCTTGCCGCAATCCATCGGCAGAGCCGTATTTAGTGCGGTCGAATATCGGGACGTTCTGCCGCGTAAAGGCGAGCGCGATCGGCCCCTTGTGCTCGATTGCCACCTGCCATGCGACCGCGACCTCGTTCGCATCCGCGGGTCGAACGAAGGTGAGATGAGGGATCGCGCGGAGCGCGGCGAAATGCTCGATGGGTTGATGCGTGGGACCGTCTTCGCCGAGGCCGACGCTCTCGTGCGTGAAGACAAAAATCACGTGGGCCCGCATGATCGCGGCGAGGCGAATCGCGGGGCGCATGTAATCGGAAAAAGTGAGGAACGTCGCCGTGAATGGGATGATGCCGCCGTGCGCGGCCATCCCGTTCGCCGCCGCGCCCATCGCGTGCTCGCGCACGCCATAGTGAATGTTGCGGCCCGCGTAGCTCCAGCCGCCGCCAACCGAACCTTGCGTATCGTAACCCGGACCTTCCGGCAGTTGGAAATCGCCCATCTTTTTCAGCGCGGTATTCGTCGAGGGATTGAGGTCTGCCGAGCCGCCGATCAACGTGGGAATGTGCGGCGCAATCGCGTTCAGCACCTGGCCCGATGCCGCGCGGGTCGGAAGCCCTTTCGCCATGTCCGCGGGGAATGGAGGAATGTCCTTGTTCCAGCCCGCGGGCAATTCGTGATGCATCGCCTGCTTGAATTCCTGCGCGAGATCGGGGAAGGCGCGCTCGTAGGCGTGAAAGCGCTCGACCCACTCTGCTTCCGCCTTGCGACCCTTTTCGATGGCTTTACGAAAATTCTTGGACGCCTCTTCGGGAACATAAAATGCCGGTTCGAGCGGCCAGCCCAAATTTTCTTTCGCGGCTTTCACCTCGTCGGGGCCAAGCGGCGAGCCGTGGACTTCGAACGTATTCTGCTTGTGCGGCGCGCCGAAGCCGATGATCGTCCGCACCATAATGATCGAAGGGCGTGCAGTTTCCGCTTGAGCATTCCGGAGCGCGCGATCAATCGCGTCGAGGTCATTCCCATCGTAAATCTGCTGGACGTGCCAACCATACGCTTCAAATCGTTTGCAGCGATCTTCAGTGTAGGTGAGGTCGGTCGAAGCCGCGAGCGAGATGCGGTTATCGTCGTACAAATAAATCAGCTTGCCCAGTTTCAAATGTCCGGCGAGCGACGCCGCTTCGTGCGAAATGCCCTCCATCAAATCGCCATCGCTCGCAATCCCGTAGGTGTAATGATTGACGATTTCATGCCCGGGCCGATTATAGCGCGCGGCCAGGAATCGCTCCGCAATCGCCAAGCCGATGCTGTCGCCGAATCCCTGGCCGAGCGGCCCGGTCGTCACTTCGACGCCTGGCGCAAGCCCGCGTTCCGGATGGCCCGGCGTCATGCTCTCCCACTGCCGGAACTGTTTGATCTGCTCCAGCGGCAAGTCGTAGCCGGTGAGGTGCAGCAAACTGTAGAGCAGCATCGAGCCGTGCCCGCCGGAAAGGACAAAGCGATCGCGATCCCACCATTCCGGATTGGTGGGGTTGTACTTTAAGTAACGCGTCCACAACACGTAAGCCATCGGCGCGGCGCCCATCGGCAGGCCCGGATGTCCGCTGTTCGCCTGCTGAACCGCATCCACCGACAAGAAACGAATCGTGTTAATCGAAAGTTGATCCAAATCAGTTCCAGTCCCCATCATGTCTCCTGAGACAACCACGAATTCTGGTTTATTCGTTTATTCGTTTATTGTTCTATTCGTTGGCGTCTCCGTTTGCTCATCCGCGCGATCATGGCGAGCATAAAGCCCCCCGCGGTAAGACCCGCCAACGCGATTTTCGTAACGTCCACGATTGGCTCAATGCGAACCTCGTTCGGGGTTACCACGATAGCCGCCACCGGACGCGAGAAAACACGGCCGCCACCTCCACCGCCGCCCCCGCTGCCGATATTCTGCTTATCGTCCCGGCCTCCGCCAGCGCCGAGTCCGAAACCTAAAACGCCAAGAATCTCGGCGGAAGGGATAATGACGATGTCGCCGTTTTTGATCGGCTCGCCATACACGGCTTGCACTTTAGCGGCGTCCAGAAATTTGTCAAGCGTTTTCTCGACGGTGCCAAGGGATTCAGTTGGATCGAACAGTTTGTCGGTGTTTGCTTCGTCTGCCATGATTTCACCTCTCATGCGAATTTCGTATTACGAGTCCAATCAATAGCGCGCCGATCAGCGCGACGGTAAAGATGGCGATTTCTGTCACGCGCGTTACATCTTGGATTGGCAGCGTTTGGTCGTGACCATCGGTTGTATGCACGGACACAGAAATGGGGCGATTCCAAATCACCCCGCCGGTTGACCGGGGAAATTGCAATTGTAACGCACGTGAGCGTACGACCAAGCTTTTGCCATCCAGTTCAATCGGGTCGCTCGTCGTAGTTTGGAGTTGAATCGGCGAGTTTGGCATATCTGCTCTCAAATTTCCGTGATGATGATCGGGCGTCCGTTTGTGACGACAATTGTGTGTTCATACTGAGCCGTCAAACTACCGTCCGGTGTTTTCAACGTCCAGCCGTCGCCGCCCGTTACTACATGGTCGGCGTGCGTAGACAGGAACGGCTCTACGGCGACGACAAGTCCCTTGGTCAGAATGCGATCATCGCGATCGTCATAGTAATTCAGGACGCCGCGCGGTTCCTCGTGAACGCTGCGCCCGACGCCGTGCCCGCTCAGATTCTCAATGATCGTAAACCCCGCGCGCTCGGCCTCGGCTTCGATGGCTTGGCCGATGACATTGATCGGCTTGCCCGCCTGCGCGACCTTGATCGCGCGATCGAGCGCGGCTTTGGTGGACGCGCACAACTTGTGCTTGAGCGGCGAGACGGGCAGCACGGCCACGGTCGCGCCGGTATCGGCGTAATATCCGCCCAATTCCGCCGACACGTCAATATTCACCAAATCGCCCGCGCGGATCACGCGGCCGCCCGGGACGCCGTGCGCCGACTCGTCGTTGATGCTGATGCAAGTATAGCCGGGGAAATCGTAGGCCAATTTCGGCCCGGAATGCGCGCCGTGTTTTCTGAGCACCGCGCCGCCAATCGCGTCGAGCTGCGCCGTAGTCATCCCCGGTCGCACGCTCGCGCTCATCGCTTGCAGCGCCAGCGCGACGATCTTGCCGATGCGTTTGAGGGCGACGAGGTCATTTTCGGAGTCAATGGACATGAGTTCTCACCGTCAACTGTTTTCCAGTTCTATGACTGTGATGTAACGAAGTGAAGAAAGAGCTGGATCATATGCTCGTCACTAACTCCAGGGAACGCTGCCTTCAGTACATTGTAAGCTTCTGCTGTCAGGAGAAGGGGTTCCGCGGCATCGAGCTTTGCCGTTTTGGAGCCCTTCTTTTTTTCTTCAACTTCGGAAGCCCGGTTTGCTGCTGAAATAATGGCAGAGCTAACCGTCTTGCTGTCAACGTTCTCGAGCACTTGTTTCAACAGAAGAGCCGTCGTAGCAGTAATCCAAATCCGAACCAAACCTCTTGGAAGCTCTTGCCCTTGTACCCAGAAACAGTACAGATTGGGGTCATTGGGCGCGGGAACATCAAAATAGGGCTGGATTTTCGCGCCAGCAACGGTCGTAACAGAGTAACGCTTCTTGCCAGTCTCTTTCTCATAGATCCATAGATTTCTGCTTGGCTTCCGGGTACCTCCACTGCTCTCTCGCCATTCAGCCCAGAAATCGTCAGGAACTGGTGGAAGCATCTCTTCTTCAAAGTACAGGAACTCCCGCAAGCTCTCCTGCCAGAGAAGCCAACCTACGCGCATATCTGGTAATGCGCCAGGATTATTTTTGCCGACTAACTGTCGTCGTTGCTCAATAAGTTCTGCGTACTGACGAAGCACATCGTGGGCGACTTGAGTTGGGTCCCCTTCCATTGAAGATATTCTGATGGACCGTGTCGCCGCGGGATGCATCAAACTTGTCCCGCAGTATTCTCTGATACTCTTATCGGAATGCACACAAAGCATCTTATGCTCGACGCCAAGCGACTTGAACATCACATCTATGTTCAGATTGCTCCAGCCACCATATGGAATTCTCTTTGCGGTGTGATATACGTAGGACCAATCTCCTTCTTCGAACTTTCTGCCCATCATGGTGGCAACTTGGGCCGCCAAGAGGGCATGTGCCCTAATGAATTCCGTCCTGGAAAATGCCTGGAGCGTTTTTGGTCGGCGCATCGCGTCACTCCGTTGTGAGGGCACGATAATTCGGCAGGTCCAATTCAATCGCTTGCTGTGCCATCTGGCGGAATATATGATAGTCGAGATCTATAATCGTATCGGCTTCCATCTGTTTTTTTAGCCACAAAGAGTACAGCTTACGAGTGTCCAGTTCATCTTGACGGCCAACGTGCAAATATCGAACAACGAACCCATCTGGGTCTTGTTTTAGGGTAGAAGCTAAGAATAGACGGATGGCAGACAAAGCTGTAGATTCTTTCTTCGAGTCATGTATCGGCGCCGTGTCGTGAAACCTCTTCGTGCAGTGTAAGATCAAGTCATAGCCAACGGCATTCTCGGAAACAAATTGCTTGAAGGTACCGTGACGTTTGTCCAGTGTTTGAATTTTTGCAAGCTCGAAACCGCTTGCCCGAAGGGCTGCTTGAATTGCCGCCCAAATTTCAGAAGAAGAGTTGTGAAATACAAGCGTGAGCCACCGGCCAGGTTTCAGAACACGATGCATTTCGCGCAAGGCATTGGTTATCAGTCCACGGTAATCCTCAACCGTCTTCCCCTGCATGCGGTTGACGATGGCCTCTTCTCTTGTATCGGTGAAAATGCCAAGCCAAGCTTCCCAAAGATAATTCATTTCCGAGTAGTTGATGTTGCTGCCAAAAGGCGGGTCGGTAAAGATGTGATCAATGCTGGCGTCAGGGATCTGGCGCAAGTCGGTTGCGCTTTGCGTTGAGATGCAGAATGGCATGTCTGGCGGTTGGCTCCATGTGTCCAAATAATCTCGGATGGTTCTTGCTTTTCTATGGAAAACCTTGAAAACGTTTTGCTCATTGAAAATCATTGGCACATTATAATTGGCGATGTTGCCACTTCCCCCCCAAAATCTAAATTCAGATAACCTTGTCACACGTTGGTATAGCGACGTAACGGTGAACATCAGCTTGAGACTCAGGTCTCTGTCGCGCCACCGTCGGGCAATGTCCCAGAGCCGCGCCACAGCTTGCAAATTACGCGTTGTGTAAAGAGTGTCCACAGACTACCTGCACCGGATATAAAGTCGTTCGAGACAGTTTTCGTTTTTGCAGATGCGTGGCGCAAAAAGGACAATCGAATTCGGTCCGGATTTTGCTCTCTCGCACATCCGTGTGCTCATCCCGCGCAACGTCCCATAAAACGAATTCTTTCCCACAGAACTCGCACACGAGCGCATAGCTCCACACCATGTATTCCATGGGGACTAATTTACCGCAAGTGCGGCAATGGGTTCCATAGAGGGATAGCTCTTCTTCGCGCAAAGTAGCAAGAACTCTGTCAATAGCGGCAAAATACGCGCGGCCGTCTATGGGTGTGAGAAAATTATACGCAATAAGAGTCGCAGCCGGAGAGAGGTCAATCAGCATGGGCTTGCGGTGCGCTTGTAGGGCCGCCACACCGGTCATTCCTGAACCACAGAAGGGATCCAACACGATCTCGCCTGGTTGCGTGTAGTGTTCGATCAAGCGCACGATGGCTGCGGGCGGAACCTTCGTGTGATAAGTATGGGCATCGTAAACATACGTATTTTTTCCGGCCTCCAAGTTTTCCTGCATCGGATCTCTTTTGGGAGAATCCGTTGTCGTGAAATTCGAAATAATGAACTGGTCCATCAGCGGATTTGCGCACGGCGCGTACCGCTCCTCGCTGAAAACATCCAACGAGCGTGGTGTGTCTAGCAAATCTAATCCGCCCTGGCTACTCTGTACTTCCAATCCTAGGGCAAGTTGTGTGAGGTGTTCCATTCAGATACCGTGTCAATGAAATCGAGCAGATAGCGATCAGTTTGGATCCACCTGTTCGCATCCACTGTCAATTTCCTATTTCCTGACCATCAAATTATACCACTTTTGTTGGCGTTTGATTGCCTCGATATAAATCTCGTGCCGCGCCGGGTCGGGTTCGTACACGGCTCCAAGTTCGGCGGGCAAATCGCTTAACGAACCTATAATACCTAACGCTTTGAGCGCGAGGAGCGCGACACCGCGGCTGGTCGCTTCCGGCTCGGCGGACGCGATCACCGGCACGCCAAGCACATCCGCAATCATCTGCACCCAGGTCGGCGACTCCATCAACGCCCCGCCGCTCGCGACCACCTGGCGCGCGTCCGGCGCAACGGTTCGCAGCAATTCAAAGATCAACCCGAGGCGGTAGGCGACTCCTTCCATGCCGGCGCGCAGAATGTCGCCGGCGCTGGTGTTCAGACTCAAGCCGAGGATCGCCGCGCGCGCGTCCGCAGCCCAGCCCGGCGCGCGCTCGCCGGCGAGGAACGGCAACACCGTTAGGCCGTGCGCGTCCGGCGGCCGCGCGGCGAGTTGGCTCTCCAACTTGGCTGATGTGCCCAGCCGCAAGACGCGCTTCATCCAGTCGTACAGATTGCCGCCTTCGCTCAGCGCGCCGCCGAGCAGCTCGTGATCGCGGTCAATGCGGTAAGACCAAAGGCCGGGGGGAACCACCTCACTCCTCACCCCCTCAGTCCCCCTCTCCCCTCTCCTGATTTTGAAGTTCAAATCAGGAGAGGGGAGAGGGGGAGGGGGGAGAGAGGTGAGGCGCATCGCGCTGCTCGTTCCCACCGTGAGCGCGATGCGCGTCGCGTCCACGCAGCCGCTGCCCAGATTCGCAACTGCGCCGTCGCCGACCGTGGGGAACCAGACGGCATTGCAGAGCGCGGGCCAACGTTTGGCGTATTTGCTCTGCAGGCCGCGCAGCGGTGTGTCCACGTCCACTAGCGGCGAAAGCTGATCCGCCGAAATGGGCAATGCCGCGATCAACTCGCGATCCCACTCTAGTTCTCGCCGATTGAGCAGCCCGGTCCACGACGCCACCGAATAGCTGCACGCGCGCTGGCCGAGCCATCGAAGATAAAAATACTCGCCGAGCGACATCCACCCGCGGACTTGGGCCAAAAGCTCGGGGTCGGCGCGCGCGAGCCACAGAAAACGTGCGGGCAAATAACTCGTGTGAAAGAGCGTGCCGACGCGTTGATGAACGGCTTGCTCGTCGAGCCGGGCGCGCAGTTCATCTACCTCGCGGGCCGAGCGCGTATCCGCGTACGTGTAGACTGGCGTGATGGGGCGTCCTTTCGCATCCACGCCAAAGATGTTCGAAACCATCGAATCCGAAGCGACGGCGGCAATCTGCTCTGCGCGCGCGCCCGCAATTTCCAGCGCCTCGTCTATCGCGCGGCAGGCGCGCGCGAACATCTTGTCTGCGTCTACTTGCACGCCACCATCCGGGGTGGTCCGCATCTTGTAGTTGATCTTGGCTTTGACGCCGGCGACGGCGCGGGCCCGCGCATCAAACAGCATCGCGCGCAGCGAGGAAGTGCCAATGTCGAGAGTGAGGATCAAATGAGGTGTCCTGTTTCGTTGAGCAGCGTCACCACGTAGCCGTGCTCGGTCTTGTCGAAGCGATTGATGCAGCCGTTGTCTTGCTTGAGGTTCCAGAGCGCGTCCAGCTTCATGTCTAGCGCGAGGCACAGGACCACGTGGCAGACGACGCGATGCGAGACGAGCGCGACGGTTTGACCGTCGTGCTGGGCCGCCAATTCGTCGAGCAGTTTTTCGGCGCGCGTGCGGACCGCTCTCAGCGAATCGCCTTTGGGAAACTTGACATGCCCCGGCGCGTTGAGCCATTTGTCAATCACCTCGGGAAACGCTTGGCGCGCCTCGTCTACCGTCAGCCCTTCCAGCGCGCCCACGTCGAGGTCAAGCAACGCGTCGCTCTTTTGGATTTCGAGTTGGTGTGTCTCGGCAATGGACTGGGCCGTTTGGAGCGTGCGCTGGAGCGGGCTGGCGTACAGCACGTCAATTTTCTCGCCGGCGATCCGCGCGGCGATTTTCTGCGCCTGCGTTTTGCCGGTCTCGTTCAGCGGTATGTCCGCATGCCCGCGAAACCGCTCTTCGCGATTCCATTCGGTTTGACCATGGCGGATGAGAATGAAATGTGTAACCATTGCGTTCCCCAATTCATGATATGCGATTTATGATCTAGGATTTCAAATCCCTGTCGGTGTTGGGCAGTTAAATCATAGATCATAAATCTGAAATCCCTACGGGACGCTCCGCAGTCCTAAATCAGTAGCCAGAGTGCGATCGCCGCCAATCCGCCCATCGCCCCTCCAAAAAAGAAGGGCGCTTGCGGCCCGAACGCGTCCCAGAGAAAACCGGCGAAGAGCGACGCGGGCAGCAGGCCGACGCCCACAAAGGTCGCGTGCAAGCCGATGAGCGTTCGCCTTCGGTCAGCGCGATGTAAATCCCGTAGGTCGCGAACAAGCCCCACAATTGCAGCGGGTTGGCAATCGCAAAGCCAACGTAAACGATGCCGTAGGTAGAGTAGCCGAGCACGAGGAGCGACTTGCGCCCCACGCGGTCCGATAATCGTCCGGCGGGCCACGAGGCGAGGGCGTAAATGATGTTAAAGACCAGGTACATCAAGATAACGGTCGCATCGTCAAAGCCCTGATTCTTGGCGCGCAAGAGCAGGAATTGGTTCGAGGAATTGCCGAGCGCAAAGATAAAGACGACGACCAGAAACAGCTTGAGCTTGCGATCCATCGCATGCCAGCGCGCGCCCAGATTTCGCCACCACGGGACACGGGGCTCGGCCCGCGCGTGGGATGGAGCGCGGCGCGCAAGTTTCTCGCGCACGAAGAATAGGGCGACGACGCCAAGCAGAGCAGGAACGATCGAAAGCAGAAAGATACCGGTGAAATCATCGCGCAGCGAAACGAAAAATACGTACGCCAGGATGACGCCGACGCTCGCGCCCGCGCTGTCGAGCGCCCGGTGCAAGCCGAACGCGCTGCCGCGTTTTTCCGGGTCAGCAGAATCGGCGATGAGGGCATCACGCGGGGCGGTGCGGATTCCTTTGCCAATGCGGTCGGTCAAGCGGCCGGCGAGGACGAGCGGCCAGGCGGCCGAGAGGTACAATAGCGCTTTGCCGATCGCGCTGGCCGAATAGCCCAAAATGGTGAGCGGCTTGCGCTGCTGAAGCCGGTCCGACCAATATCCCGAAAAAACGCGGATGAGACTTGCGGTGCTTTCCGCCAACCCTTCGATAAATCCGACGATCGCGGGGCTTGCGCCGATCCGAGCGGAGGTCAGGTAAAGCGGCAGCAGAGGATACACCATCTCCGAGCTGACGTCAGTGAGAAAGCTAGCGATGCCGAGGATGATGACATTGAACATGCTTCCGATTATATGCCAAAGCCGCGCAGGCGTCAACGGAATTGGAAGTTGGAAATTAGAAGTTAGATGTTGGAAACTCGCCTCCAATCTCCAATCTCCAACTTCCAACTTCCAATTTCCAACCTCCAATTTCCAACTTCCAGAATTTGCTCTTTTGAAACACTTCTGCTAGAATCGCTGGCGTGAGTACCCCAGAGCACATGGTCTGGCGCTCGCCAGGCCATTGACCATCCCGCGGTCCCTCACCGCCGTATGGTCCTCCCGGTCACACCGTTGCGTCTTGACGCGTGATCGCAACAAGCTCCCACAGGCATGTCCGGTTTGCCTGTCCGATATTCCCATCTGTACCCTGGGCCATGCAAGGGGTTTCTCCGAGCGTGTCCAGAGTCAGTAGCAGAGGTCAGGAAAATTGAACAAAGCACCATCCAGTCCGGTACTGCGGACGCTAGACGCCTTTCTGGAAGGACGCACAGGCGGCTGGTTCATCAACATCGTCGTCATCCCCGCGCTCGTCCTTTTCGCCATCGTTCTCCCACCTCTCGCGTTGCCGCAGCGGTTGCTGGGCGCCGGGTATACCGGCATCTCACCCGCCAACGGCGGCGCGGTCGAAGATGTAGACGGAACCCAGTTTTCCATTCCCGCGGGCGCAACGAAAAGCGGCGTTTCCATCAAACTCACGACGGTGGCACGGGATGCCTTTATGAAAGGCACGCCGGCTCAATCCCTGCCCGCCGTCCTCGACATCAAAAGCCCACTCTACCAACCTGCGCTCCAGGGTCAAATGCCCTCGCTCGCGATTCTCTCGATCCCGATCCCGGAGGGCGCGGACCCGCTCACGACCCTCGACGTATACGGTTACGTGGGCAAGAAATGGGTCAAGCTCCCGTTCCAGACTTATCTCGACGATCAACGAATCGAGACGTACCTGAGCGGCGCGATCCCCGAGGGCGTCGTCGTCGCGCAAACGCAAAAGCAGACGCCCGCCATTAGCGCAGACCTCGGCGGGAAAAACACCTTGCCCGCGGCCGCGCAAGCGCTGCTCGCCCAAGTCAACCCACTCGGTCTGACGATTGCCGACAGCGGCGGCGTCGCCGGAAGTGTACCCGCAGTACCCGAGACGAGCGCGTCGAGTCCGTTCCAAGTCCTGCCGACCGTCGGCAATCTGGTGGGCGATCAACTCCGCAGCGACCTCACGGACGATATGATCACGAACGTCGCGACGCGCAAGCAGCACGTTCAGGCGCTCGTAGACCTCGCCGTCGAAAAGCTCTACCCTGGACTGAATATTGATTACCAGGGCGTTACCGCCGATAACAAGAACGAATTCACCGCGTTCGTGCGCGAACTGGCTCAGGCGCTCCATGCCAAAGACAAGGTGCTGAGCGTCACGCTCGCGATGCCGGTCGCCAAATCTGCCGACACCTGGGACACGGGGCCCTACGATTGGGCGGCTATCGGCCAATATGCCGATATTGTTAAAATCCCGCTGCCGGCGAATCGCGAGGCATACGCGGGGACTTTGCCGCTCGTCGAAGCGTACTTGCAGTGGGCGGTGGGACGCGTCGACCGCTACAAAATCGAGCTGACCTTTTCCGCGAGCGGGCGCGACGAGTTCGGCGCGTCGTATGCACCCATTAGTTTTGCGACGGCGCTCCGCCTGCTGGGTCCGCTCACCGCCGAGGACAAGATCGAGCCGGGCGACAAGGTGACGCTCGATCTCCCCAAACTGCGCGAGAGCGGCCTCAAATACGATGCGCCGACCGGGCTGTATTCGTTCGCCTACAAAGACGTCAAGGGACAGACACACACGGTGTGGCTGGAAAGTGCCGATAGTCTTTCGAAGAAAATCGCGCTCGCGCTCCAATTCAATCTGCGCGGCGTCGCGCTGCGCGACATTATCGCCGACGGAGTGGACGCGCGCGCTTGGGATGCATTGAAGCAGTATCGCCAAACCCAAGCGCCCGGCTACAAATCCACCCTCGCGATCGTGTGGCAAGTGAACGGTCAGCAGATCGGCAAATCATCTTTGGCCGACCCCAAGTTGGTGTGGACCGCGCCGGGACAGCCCGGCGATCAAAAAGTGGAAGCGGTCTTTTCGTTCGACGATGGCAAGTCCATCGCCGGCGGCACCGGGACCACGACCGTTCAAGTGGCGGTCAAGGTCGTGCCGACGCCCGTGCCGACCAAACCGCCGGCCGTCGTTGCACCTCCAGCGCCCAAGCCGACGGCGGTTCCCCCGCCCGCGGTCGCCGCGAGCGGGACCTTCCGCGGCCAGAACTTGTTCAACTACGGCGCGCAACTCAACTGGACGAATAGCGACAACAACGCGGAAATGGCGCAACTCGCCCAAATGGGTTTCAAGTGGGCGAAGGTTCAAGTGCGCTGGTGTGATATCTCTGGTTCGAGAACGCAGGCGGACTTGAGCCAGATCGGTCGCCTGCTCGATGCGGCAAACGCCAAGGGCATCAAAGTGCTGCTCAGCGTCGTCTGCGCGCCCAGATGGTCGCGCGCGGATGGCGGCGCGGGCGGGTCGGGGCCACCGGACAATATGCAGGATGCGGCGGACTTTATGAACGGCATGTCGTCGTTTTTCTGCGCCAACCCTGCCTACGGTGCGCTGGAAGTTTGGAACGAGCATAATTTGCTTACCGAGTGGCACGGCAAGCCGATTTCCGCGGCGATGTATTTGGACATGCTCAAGCGCACCTATACCGCGGTGAAAAAGTCCTGTCCGCGCATTATCGTCGTCTCCGGCGCGCCAACTCCGACGGGCGTAACGAACGAGACCGCGATGGACGACGTGGCATTCCTGCAGCAAATGTATGCCAACGGGTTGAAAGATTACTCGGATGCGATTGGCGCGCACCCGAGCGGTTTCGCTAATCCCGCCGACGCCGCGCCGGGCACGCCCAATCCCACGGGGCAATTCCAAGGACATCGCTCGTTCTATTTCCGCGGGACGATGGAGGCCTATCGCCAAGTCATGGTGGCGAACGGCGATCGAGATAAACAAATCTGGCCCACCGAGTTTGGTTGGGGAGTTGATCCCAATCCCAAGCCGGGTTACGACTATGAAAAATTCATCACGGTGGAGCAGCAAGCCGCGTGGCTCGTCAAGTCCTACCAGTTGATGAAATCCTGGGGCTATGTCGGCGTGGCGATTCTGTGGAACCTCGACTTTATGGACATGAACAATGAGACGGGAGCGTTCCACGTGCTCGGTCGCCCCGCCTTCGATGCGCTGGCGGCGATGCCCAAGTAGCGGGAACACGTACACAGGTAAACAAGGAAACAAGTCAAGGCGCGTGCCGCAAGGTGCGCGCCGTTTGCTTTTGGGTTGACCAATGCCACACGACGATGTATAATATGATGTATAGTGTTGCATTAAGGAGGCCGCTATGGCAATCATGATTCGCAAGCAAATCTACATCAACAAGCAACAAGAAGCGACGCTAAAGCGCCAGGCCAAGGAATTGGGGACAACGGAGGCGGAACTAATTCGCCAAGCCATTGACCGGCAAGTGACGGTGCGTTTGAAACCTGATCGCACGCTCTGGCGGAAAGAGCGCGAGTATATCCAAAAGCTGATTGCCCAAGGCCCTGTTCCGGGCAAGCGCACTTGGCGGCGCGAGGACGCTTATGGACGCCGCTAAGGTGTTGGTGGACACCAATGTTCTGGTTTACGCGTACGACCGTTCTGAGCCGGAAAAGCAGAAACGCGCTTTGCACGTCCTTGACGCGTGTGCGGAGACCGAAACAGGAGTCCTCAGCACTCAGGTATTGTCAGAGTTCTTTTGGAATGTCACACGGAAAATTCCCACTCCCCTGTCAATTCTTGATGCCTGCGAACGCGTGCAAGTTTACGCCTCGGCATGGTCAATACTGGATATTACCGAGTTGATTGTCTTGGAAGCCCTCCGCGGCGTGCGCGAGCACCAGTTCGCTTACTGGGACGCCCAAATCTGGGCAACCGCGCGGCTGAACCAAATTCCACTGATCTTGAGCGAAGATTTTTCGGATGGCGCTATCATAGAAGGGATTCGCTTTCAGAATCCCTTCTTGCCTGCCTTTGATTTGCATGTGGTGCTGGCATAGCTTCCGAAAGCCAATTAGACCCGAAGGGTTAGGCGGCTCCGCAGGAGCCGAGGAAACCCCTCGGGTCTTGTATTTTGTTGACGCCATGCGCTCGATGGTATAGAATGTGACCGTTCAACCGTTTTACCAATTGACTGATTGACTAATTGATTGATTGACGAGTTGACTATCCGCCTTGGAGTTGAATTTGGAACAGAACGAAACACCTCAGAATCACAGATCCGGCTTTGTCGCCGTCGTCGGCAAGCCGAACGTGGGCAAGTCCACGCTGATTAACGAATACGTCGGCGAGAAAATTACCATTGTCTCGGACAAGCCGCAGACCACGCGCCGCATCATCCGCGGCATTCTCACGCGCCCGGACGCGCAAATTATTTTTGTGGACACCCCGGGCATCTACCATGCCGGCTCGCGCGGTCGCGGACCCCAGAAACGCGGCGGTCACACACCCTTGCTCAATCGCGTCATGGTCGAGTCCGCGGTGAATGTCCTCGACGAAGTGGACATTGTCGTATTCGTCGTGGATGGCTCGCGCCCGCCAACCGAAGAAGACAAACATATTGGAGGGTTGCTGAACGATCGGGCGCAAGTGCCCGTTTTGCTGGCGCTCAACAAGTCAGATTTGCTCAAGCCCATAGATGTGCAGCCGGTGACCGAGGCGTACTGGGCCATCGTCAAGCACGCCGACTGGATGCGCGTCTCGGCGACGCGCCGCGACAACTTGGACAAACTGCTCGATCAAATTCTCGCGCGCTTGCCGGAGGGCCCCGAACTGTTCTCGCCCGAGCAGGTGACCGATCAGCCGCTCCAGGTCATGGCCGCGGAATTGATTCGCGAGCAAGTGCTCGTCCACACGCGGCAAGAAATCCCGCACTCGATCGCGGTCGCGATTGACGAGTGGGTAGACCGCAGCCCGACCCTCACGCACATCGGCGCAACCATCTACGTGGAACGCGATTCGCAAAAGGGGATCGTCATCGGCGCGCGGGGAGCGATGCTCAAAAAGATCGGCCAGCAGGCGCGGACGGCGATTGAGGGCTGGGTCGGTCACCAGGTCTATTTGGAGTTATGGGTCAAGGTGTGGGACAAGTGGCGGGAGCGCGAGGCGAGCTTGCGCGAATTGGGATACGGTGGGCAATGAAAGAGGGCTGGGAAATGTTCCCAGCCCTCTTTACTCGCCACCCAAACTTGCCTCTTCCGGCTCGATCACCTCGATGCCCATATCGCGCAGTTGCTGGGCCCGCCGGCTGTGTTCAGCCCACCAGCAGCCCGCCGTCGGCCAGCGCGATCACGTCCGCACGCGAGACGCGTTCGCCCGCCAGCAGGCGCGGCAGGATCAAGTCCACCACATTCGTC
Source organism: Chloroflexota bacterium (assembly GCA_016208315.1). Classification (GTDB taxonomy): domain Bacteria; phylum Chloroflexota; class Anaerolineae; order UBA4142; family UBA4142; genus JACQYF01. The sequence goes on from JACQYF010000002.1 coordinate 40,393, forward strand.
TCGCGCGATTTGACGCACCCGGGCGCGCCGATGACAGGAACCGCGCCGCAGTAGGCGAGCAACAGCAAGTTCCCCGGCTCGACCGGCGCGCCGTACAGCTCGATCTGGCCGCCCGCGCGTGCGATGCCGCGCGGCGTAATATCGCTCGCGTCCATGATCGAAGTTTCGCCCGCGAGCATGACTATTTGCGCGCCGGCGCCCGTGGCGGCCCCAATCGCGTTCGCAATCGCGCCTTCCTCTTCCGCGACGTAATCCTCGACAATGACCTGCGCGCCCAATTCCTCCACGCGGGCGCGCAGCGGCGGCGCGAAAATCTCTTGCACCCGCGCGCGCCCGTTCTCGCTCCCCGTCAGAACGATCGCGACCTTGTGATTACGGACCGGCGCAATGTTCATCACCGCGCCGATTTTTTCCGCCTCACGCAACGTGCTCTCCGGCAGCGCCAGCCCAATCGTTTTGAGGGTCGCAATCATCTTCTTCGGAGCCACCGGCGCAAATTTCGCAATGGTCGCGAGCGTTACCCCGCTCAATTCGTTTATTCGTTTCAAATTCGTCGAATTCGTCGTCAAAAAGCCGCTCTCGGCCGCATAGAAATTGACGCGCCCGCCGCTCGGCTTGCTGCGCTCGATCTTGTCGCCCGCGACCATTTGCGCCAGCCGCGCCGCGGCCTCGTCCTCACGCACGTCGCCGGGTTCGAGGGCCGCGACGTAAACCGATTGCCGGCCCAGCGCGCGCAGTTTGTCCACATCTTCGGCGCGCACGAGCTTGCCTTTCGAGAGCGCCTTGCGTCCCTCGGCGTCCACGACGTTGTGAACGAGAATCGCGCCGACGGCATCGTTGACTAGAACATTCTTGAGTTGCATATTCACCTGTGTGGGAGTATGGGGGTATGGGAGTGACTCCCATACTCCCATACCTCCATACTCCACTACCCCTTGATGACCGCCAATGGCTCCAGCCGCGCGATCTTTTTTGCGATTCCAGCGCGCGACACGACCTCGACCACACGCGATACGTCCTTGTACGCTTGCGGCGCTTCTTCGGCGAGGCCGGGCATCGAGCCGGCGCGAATGACGATGCCGCGCGCATTCAATTCATCGCGCAGTTTTTCGCCGCGCACTTGTTTCTTGGCTTGCGAACGGCTCATCACGCGGCCCGCGCCGTGGCACGTCGAGCCGAAGGTTTGCGCCATCGAGCCGGCGGTGCCAACGAGCACGTAGGACGCGGTGCCCATCGAGCCGGGAATCAGCACCGGCTGGCCGATGTCGCGCAAATCGTCCGGCAGTACGCTCGCGCCGGGGCCGAACGCCCGCGTCGCGCCTTTGCGATGCACACACACCTTGACGCGTTGGCCCTCGATGTCGTGCTCCTCGACCTTGCCCATGTTGTGCGCAATGTCGTATACCTGGTGCAGATCGAAATCCTTGACCACGCCCGCGAGCGCCTCTTCGAAAGAACGCCGGACGTGGTACGCCAGGATTTGGCGATTGGCAAACGCATAGTTCGCCGCGCACGCCATGGCCTTGAAATAATTCTGTCCCGCGTTGGAATCGAATGGCGCGCAAACGAGTTCGCGGTCGGGCAATTCGATCTTGTATTCGCGCACGGTCTGCTGAAAGCTGCCGACGTAATCCGTGCAGATTTGATGTCCCAACCCGCGCGACCCGCAGTGGATTTGCGCGACGATCTGATCGGGGAACAGGCCGAGGCGGTCCGCAATGTCCGCGTCATAGACCTCGGCCACGCGGTCTACTTCGATAAAGTGATTGCCCGCGCCCAGCGTGCCGAGTTGGTCCTTGCCGCGTTCCTTGGCGCGCTTGGAGACGAGCGCCGCGTCGGCCCCGGGCAGCTTGCCGAACTCTTCGGTGCGCTCCAAGTCCGCGCGGCGCGCGTAGCCGTTCTTGACGGCCCATTCCGAACCCTGTTCCAATACGTCGTCCAGTTGCTTGGGATTCAACGGCACGCTGCCTTCCGAACCGACTCCGCTGGGGCAATTGCGGTAGAGCGCAGTTGCCAAATCCTTCATTTGCGGCGCCATCTCTTCCACGCGGACGTGCGAGGCGAGGAGGCGGACCCCACAATTGACGTCGTAGCCAATCGCGCCAGGCGAAATAACGCCGCCCGGCAATTTGGTCGCGAACACACCTCCCACGGGCGCGCCATATCCTTGGTGTACATCCGGCATCGCAATGGCGTAGCGCACGATACCGGGCAGCGTCGCCGTGTTCACCAGTTGCTCGACGGACTTGTCTTCGAGCGCATCGTCAAGCAGGGCTTCGTCCGCGTAGATCCGCGCGGGCGCGCGCATGTCGCCGCGGAAATTCTGCGGCACCTGCCACACGACCTCGTTAATGCGTTCCAGGTCTTGTTTGCGGATCATCGTACACATCCTCGTAGGACAATGCGGCGCCCGCGGCGCCGAGCCAAATTGTCCTACACGTCCACCACAACGACCGCCTCCCATCCCTCGGGCGTTTGCTCGATCTTCAAGTTGTGATACGTCACCGCTTTGACGAGCTTTTCGATTTTGCCGCCGGGCGAGCCGAAAACCGTCGCGCGCAAGGCGGCGGGAGTGATGGATTCGATTTGAAAACGGTGATACCTCTCGCGGTTGGATTCTTGCAGGTACAGCAACTCGCTCAGCCAGTTCACGAGCAGCGCTTCATAGTCTATGCCGTCTACTTGTACCGGGCGCGCGATTTCAGGTTCGGATGCGGTCGCGCCTTCCATTGAAAACATCGCGAACGCGGCGTTCTCGAACAGGTCGCGCAGGTCGCGGCCGAACGCGCGGAACGACCAATCGGCAGTGTGGGAGATTTCTTCAAATCTTTTCATCACTCATCCTTCATCCCTAATCCTTCTTGAGCACTTGGCGCGTTTCGGCCACGTCCTGCCGCATCTGCGCGATGAGCGCCTGGACGTTGTCGAATTTCATTTCCGGGCGCAGGCGTTTGATGAACTGCACTTCGATGACCTGATCGTACAAGTCGCCGTCAAAGTCCAGCACATACACCTCGACCGTGCGGTGCCCGCCGCCAAATGTCGGACGGATGCCGATGCTGGCCGCGCCGCCGAACCACTGCTCGCCGATTTTTACGCGCACCGCGTAAATCCCATCCGCGGGAACCAACCGCCGTTCGGCCACGGCGAGATTGGCCGTGGGAAATCCGAGTTGGCGGCCGCGCTCGTCGCCTTTGATGACACGCCCGCGCAAAGACGGATAGCGGCCCAACGAACGCGTCGCGCTCTCCAGGTCTCCTTCCGCGATAGATTGGCGGATGCGCGTAGACGACATGATCTCGCCGTCGAATTTCTGCGGTTCGACGACGGTCACGCTGAACCCTTTCTCTTTGCCGAGCGCGCGGAGAAACTCCACGTTGCCCTCGCGCTTATAGCCCATCGCAAAATCCGCGCCGCAAAAGATTTCTCTCATGTTCAGATGGTCGAGCAAGAGTTGAACGAAATCGCGCGCGCGAATCTGCGACAGTTCGAGACTGAACGGAAAGACGACCGCGTAGTCGAGGCCGAGCGGGCCCAGAAGGTCGAGCCGCTCTTCGATCGTGCTGAGGTATTGCAGCGGGGAATCGGGACGCAGGACGACTTTGGGATGCGGGTGTAGCGTGACGAGCGCGCTGGCCGCGCCGGTCTCTTTGGCGCGATGGACGACGCGGCCGATAAGATATTGATGGCCGCGATGAATGCCATCGAAAGAGCCAATCGTAAGCACGGTAGGTCGAGTCAGATTAACAGTGGTGAGGTCGCGGATGATTTCCATAGGTTCAGCGAGCTGCCATGAGTTCCCTTGAGCCGAAGGAACTCATGGGAACCCAGGGGGATTTACAACAGAAATACCTTTTTCGGCTTCCACACTTTGGGCGCGTCGCCGCGCTCCATCAAGGCGATGAGTTCGCCGCGCGTGGAATAGACCCGCAGGAGAGGCGTCGCGTATCCGCGTTCGCACGGTAGGGGATTGCCTTGCTGGATGCGCTTGACAATGCCCGGCTCGACGACGACGGCTTCGAACTGGAGCAGCGCTTCGTCCAAAGGACTGAGGAATTGCTCGACGTAATTACCCAGAAACGCATCGCGCAACTGGTCGAGCGTGAGCGCGGTATCGAGCGAGAATTGGCCGCTCATGGTACGCGTCAGTGCGGTGATGTGCGCGCCTGTGCCGAGTTTCGCTCCGAGGTCGTGCGCGAGCGAGCGAATGTACGTGCCCTTGCTGCAATGGACTTGGACTTCAAGATCGGGCGGCGTGAATTCGGTCAAAGCTATCGAGTGGATGACGATTTGGCGCGGCTCGGTTTCCACCTCGACGCCTTGGCGCGCGAGCTTGTAGAGCGGCGTGCCTTGCTGCTTGATCGCGGAATACGCGGGCGGCATTTGCGAGATTGAACCGACGAAACTCTGCAACGCCTCTTCAACTTGCTCAAGCGACACGCTTACTTCATGCTCGGAAACGACGGTCCCCTGCGCGTCGTATGTATCCGTTTCAATGCCGAGGCGCACGCGGGCGCGATATTTCTTGTCGTGGTCGGTGAGGTATTCAGCCACACGCGTCGCCTGCCCGATGCAAACGAGCAACACGCCGGTCGCCAGCGGATCGAGCGTGCCGGCATGGCCCACGCGCGACTCGCGGGACATCTTGCGGACAATCGCGACCACGTCATGCGAGGTCATGCCCGCGGGCTTGTTGATGTTGAGAATGCCATTGATTCCCGGCATAGCGCAACCTTGAAAATGGGATTGGGAGATGGATCGCAGCGGACAGTTCTGCGCTCCGCCGCAAGTTGGGCAACTCATGTCAATGAAACAATTATCCAATGAACCAATGAGCCAAATTGACTCCGCTGTGGGGAACTTGTTTGGCTCATTGGCTCATTGGCATATTGGACAATTGTTTTCTGATCTCCGCGAGCACGCGCTCGCGCGCGGCGGCCAAAGGCCCATCAATCAACGCGCCGGATGCTTGCTTGTGTCCGCCGCCGCCCAAGTTGCGCGCGACCGTGGCAACGTCATAACCGACGCGCGAGCGCATGCCTACGTCAATTTTGCCGTTTTCCTTTTCGGTAAACAGGACGGCGATCTTGGCGGCTTGTACGCTGAGGAGTTGATTGACGATGCCGCCCGTCCCATTGCCGTTGACGCCCAGCTCACGGATCAGCGATTGGGGGACCTGCGCCCACAACACCATCCCGTCTAACTGCGCGTCGCACAACACCTTGCCGCGCAGGCGCAGACTGGACAGCGGGACACGGTTAAAGACATTCTCGATGATCTCTGGAATGGAACCGCCTGCCTGGATCAAGGCCGTGGCGGTTTGCAGTGTCTCGACGGTCGTGTTGGACGTTCGAAAGCCGAGAGTATCGGTGACGACGCCGGTCAGCAAGCATTGAGCAATCGTCGGGTCGAGCGGAATTTCCAGCGCCCGCGTAAAGCGATAAATGATCTCGGCGGTCGAGGCCGCGCGCGGATCCACATAGTTGAGGGGCGCAAAGTTGTCGTTGGTGACGTGATGGTCAATTTCCAGCGCCGGGCGGCCGTCGAAGAACTTGGCATCAAACGCCGCGCCGAAACGGTCGTTGGAACTGCCATCCACGTAGACCAGAAATTCCTCGTCGGTTGGCAGTTTGGAGGTTAGTTCGGCAAAGCCGGGCAAAAAATCGAACGTATTCGATACGTGATCGTTGCAGGTCACGTTGACGGTCTTACCCATTTTTCGCAGCGCCCACGTCAGCCCCAGCGCCGAACCGATGGCATCGCCATCGGGCATGATGTGCGCGGCGACGAAAATCTTGTTGTATCGTCTAAAAAGCTGAACGGCGTGTTCGAAGGTGTTTGGATGTTCCACTGATTGACTTTTACTTTCCCCAGCGGTCGCGTTTAGGCGCGGGCGCGCGTTCCTCGGCTTGGACCTTTTCGAGGACTTTGCAAAATCGCTCGCCAGCCTCGATGGCGCGGTCCTTGTAGAAACGCAGCTCTGGCGCAAGGTGCAGGTCGAGCGCTCGCGCGAGCTGCCGGCGAATGTAGCCCGACGCGTGCGCTAGCCCGTCGAGCATTTCTTTTTCATCCCCATCGGCGGCGCGCGGCGTGACGTAGACCTTGGCCAGCCGCAAATCGCCGGTGACCTCGACCCGCGTGACGTTGACGTTCGCCAAGCGCGGGTCGGCCAATTCCCGGTCGAGCATGAGACTGATTTCCTGGTGAATGCGCTCGCCCACGCGTTCAGAGCGATGCCCCGCCATTCGCTAACTCACTTTCACCTTTTGATAGAATTCGAGTTGATCGCCTTCGTGAAAATCGTTAAAGCGTTCCAGGGTCAAGCCGCACTCATAGCCCTCGGCGACTTCTTTCACGTCGTCGGTAAAACGCTTGAGCGACGAGATCGGGCCCTTGAACACCTCGGCGCCGCCGCGCATGACCACGGCGGTCGCGTTGCGCGCGATCTTGCCTTGCGTCACGCGCAGGCCCGCGGCCGCGGCGCGTTTCATGTGAAAGACCTGCAAGACCTGCGCGCGGCCGGTGAGCATATCTTTGTAGACCGGTTCGAGCATGCCTTTCAGCGCCTTGTCAATGTCTTCGATGAGTTTGTAAATGATATTGTAACGGCGAATGTCAATGCCTTCGCTCTCGGCCAACGATTCCGCCGCGGACTCGGCGCCGACATTGAACGCGATGACGATCGCTTGCGACGCCACCGCCAGCATGACATCCGAGCGGGTGATGGTGCCGATGCCTTCGTGGATGATCTTGACCTTGATCTTTTCGTCGCCCAACTTTTCGAGCGACGAAACGATCGGTTCGAGCGAGCCGCTGACGTCGGCTTTGACGATCAGGTTCAGTTCCTTGACGTTGCCCGCTTGGAATTGCGCGAACAGGTCATTAAGATTAACGGCGCGCGACGGTTTTTGTTCGGCCTGGCGCTTGGCGAGCGCGCGTTCCTCCGCGCGGCTGCGCGCCATCCGCTCGTCCATCAGGACGATAAACTCTTGGCCGGCCTCGGGCATATTCGATAGGCCCGTGACGGCCACCGGAGTCCCGGGCACGGCTTCGCGCAGCGCGTCGCCGTGATCGTCGAACATGGCCCGAATCTTGCCCCACACGCCGGCAATCTGGATAGCATCGCCGACGTGGAGCGTGCCGTCGTTCACGAGCAGCGTCGCCATCGGCCCTTGCTGCTTGTCGAGCTTGGACTCGATGACGCTGCCCGTCGCGGGTTTCTTGGGATTGGCGCGCAAATCGGCGAGTTCGGCGACGAGGACGATGTTCTCCAAAAGTTCGTCTATGCCGGTCTTTTGCTTGGCCGAAATCGGCACGACCGTGACCTCGTCCTTGCCGCCCCAGACGGCCAGGCCCAGCTCGGCCAGTTGCTGCTTGACGAATTCGGGATTGGCGTTCGCCTTGTCAATCTTGTTCAGCGCGATGATGATCGGAACGTGCGCCGCGCGCGCGTGGTCAATCGCTTCGCGCGTCTGCGGCATCACGCCGTCGTCGGCGGCGACGACGATGATCGCGATGTCGGTGGCCTTGGCGCCGCGGGCGCGCATCGCCGTAAAGGCCTCGTGGCCAGGCGTATCGAGAAAGGTGATCTTTTTGTTATTGTGCAAAACTTGATACGCGCCGATGTGCTGGGTGATGCCGCCCGCTTCGCCTTCGGCGACGTGCGCGTGCCGGATCACATCCAGCACCGACGTTTTGCCGTGGTCTACGTGGCCCATCACGGTGACGACCGGCGGGCGCAATTCGAGATGCGCGGCTTCCGCTTCGGTGTATTCGCGTTTCTTGGGAATGCTCGTCAGAGTCGTTACCTCGGGTTCGATAATGACTGGCTTTCGCTCTTTCACTTCGAAACCGAGTTCGCCGGCAACCAACGCGGCGGTATCAAAATCAATCGGCTGATTGATGTTGGCCATGACCCCGTTCGCCATCAGCTTGCGGATAATGTCTATTGGACTGACTTTAAGTTCGGCGGCGAGATCGCGCACGGTCAGGTTATCGGGCAACTCGACCACTTTGGGTGGCGGGGGCGGCGCGACAGGCGCAGCCGCCACCGGTCGCATCGCCGGTCGGGCCGATGGAACGGGATGCGCGGCGGTCGCGGGGCGGCTGCCGGCTGGACGCATGGGAGCTCCCGGTCGAGCCGGAGCATGGGCCGGTTTCGGCGCGGCGGTGTGCGGTCGGGGCGCTGGCGGTCTCGGCGCGGTGGATGCGGGCGGGGCGGTCTTGACGGGCGCAGCCGGGCGCGCAGAGACGCCAGGCCGTGGCGCAGGACGCGCGGGACTGCTCGCAGCCGGGCGCGGGGCGCTTTGGGTTGTTGGTTTGCGGGCTGGTGGCTGGTTGGCAGGTGTTGCGCTCGACGCCGGCTTGGTCTTTTTCGGCTCACTCCGCTTGACAGGATTCTGGTTCTCAGCCATAGAAAAACTCCTTTCGTTCCCACATCCGATTCATCCTCGCGTAATACAAAATCGAATCAGGGATTCAAATATTCGGTTGGGCAATTCGCTTGGGGAAGGAGCAAGAGAGTAATCAGTAATTAGTAATTACCAATTACTGACTAGCGGGCGGGAGAGAGTTGCGCGGCAAACGCGCGGGGAATGTTCAATGGACGCGCATTAGGCGTTCATCGTCTGACTCCCTTTGCTCTCACTCGCTTGACCCTGCCTCGCATCCGTTGCGAAGCCAGTGTTGATTGCCCTCATTCTGTTTTGTTTTGTGGCGCGGTCGTTTCATGCGCGCGCGGCGGCAGCGTCGCGGTGAACTCGCGCAACCGCGTCAAGTCTTGCTGATCCAGCGGCGTTTCCATCTTCAGGGCGTGTTCGAGACGCCCGCGACTGCTCAGCGCCTCTTCCCAACACTCGCGCTGGCGGCATAGATACGCGCCGCGTCCGGATTTCTTGCCGGTCGCGTCCGCCTCAACCTTATTGTCCGCCGTCCGCACGACGCGCACAAGTTCGCGTTTTGCCCGCACCGTGCGACAGGCGATGCACGTGCGCTGGGGAATATGTTTCATAGTTGGATAGTTTGCTAGTTGAATAGTTTCATAGTGTCGTAACTATCAAACTATGAAACTATCCAACTATTCAACTAACCCTCTTCATCGTTCAGAAAGTCGCGCGCCCGGCCGGCTTTGCGCTTGCGCTTGGCAACCACCTTGCCCAGTTTCTCGTCAAAGACGAGCATTTGGCGCTTGCGGCGGTCTTCCTTGCGCTTTTTCAATTCTTCTGCCGATAACTCTTCATCCCCGGCTTCGGCCTCGAACTCTTCCCAGGCCTCTTCAAAGGTTTGCTCGGGTATCTCTTCGACCGGCGCGGCTACGGCGGGCGCCTGTGGCGGCGCGACGGCTTCCGGTTCGACGACGGTTGGAGCGGCCGCCTCGGGCGCTTTAGTTTCCGCAACCGCTTCCGGCGCGGCGGGCGCTTGGGCGACCGCTTGGGCCGGTTCCACGGAAGCCGGCTCTTCGGCTGCCACGGGTTGAGGTTCTGGCGCGGCGACGGGCGCGGCTTGCTCGGCAACAACCGGCGCCTCTTTGCTCACGGCTTCTGCCACAATTTCTTCTGGCGCTACGGCGGCCGGTTCTTCCAATTCGACGGGCGGCGCGGGCACGACCGCTTCTGCGACCTGGGTCTCGCTCTTGATATCAATGCGCCAGCCCGTTAGCTTGGCCGCGAGCCGCGCGTTCTGGCCCTCTTTGCCGATCGCCAGCGAAAGCTGCCGGTCCTGCACGACGACGTTCGCGACCTTGTCGCCGTTCGCGTCCTCGGCCAAACGAACCGAAATGACTTTGGCCGGGCTGAGCGCGTTCGCGACGAAAGCGCCCGGATCGGAACTCCATTCGACGACGTCAATTTTCTCACCATTCAATTCGTTGACGATGGCCTGGATGCGCACGCCGCGCTGCCCCACGCACGCGCCCACCGGATCAATGCCATCCTGCCGCGCGACGACCGCGATCTTGGAGCGCGATCCGGATTCGCGGGCGATGGCTTTGATCTCGACCAAGCCGTTGAAAATCTCGGGCACTTCGAGTTCGAACAAGCGCCGCAGCATATTGCGGTGCGTGCGCGATAGAATCACCTGCGGGCCGCGCGACGTCTTGTTGACTTCGCTGATATAGGCGCGAATCTTTTGGTTGTGCCGGTAACGCTCGGTCGGAATCTGCTCCGAGCGCGGCAGGACCGCTTCGATCTTGCCCAGACTCACCGTGATATTTTGCGCGTCCACGTTGTGGACGGTCCCGTGAACGATCTCGCCCTCGCGCTCGGCGTACGACGTATACAACGCATCCCGTTCGGCTTCGCGAATCCGCTGGAGGATCACCTGCTTGGCGGTTTGCGCGGCAATGCGCCCAAAATCGTCCGGGGTCGCTTCGATTTGAATCGTCCCGCCGATTTGGGCCATCGGGTCGAAGGTCTTGGCGTCGGCCAAAGAAATCTCGGCGCGGCGATCATGCACCTCGTCCACAATGGCTTTGTGGGCGAAAATTTTCACCTTGCCGCTGGTCGGCTCGATGGTGGCCGAAATATCCTGTCCTCCGCCAAAGTTGCGCTTGTACGCAGAAACGAGGGCTTGCTCGACGGCCTGAATGACGACCTCTTTAGGCAGACTGCGTTCGCTGCAAAGCTGCGTAATGGCGACGAGGAAATCGTTCTTCATCTTAAAATTACCTCGAACAAATAGTGGGGCAAATTGACTCGGCACCGACGGTGCCGCTTTGCCCTACCCTCCGATAAACAAGAAAAGTGGGGGATGCCCACTTTTCAAAAGGGTCGTACGGAGGTTGAACGGCTGCTAGTATAGCATATTCCGCGAAATGTTGCAAATTGCGTACGCATGCCGTTCACGCCGCAGTGTGGTATAATCGGGACAAAATGGACAACTCCTGGAAATTGATTCGATGTTTGCCAACGTGATTATAGCCGTCGTCAAAACGAGCGTCAGGCGACGGATCTGGATACTCCCGCTTTGCGCGCTCGTCGCCCTCTTGGTTGTCGTCGGCGTTCTATACCAACGCGTGGATGCCCAAGCGCAAATTGACCAAGCGCAACCCGTGGATGCCATCATCGTGCTCGGGTCGGCGGTTCGGCCCAGCGGCCGGGCCAGTCCGTCTCTCAACGCGCGCATACAACATGGCATCGCGCTCTACAAGGCGGGTTACGCCTCACACTTGATTCTGACCGGCGGCTTGGGTCAGTATCCGCCGACCGAAGCCGAAGTGATGCGCCGGCTGGCCGCGGCCGCGGGCGTGCCCGCCGAAGCGATCGTCCTCGAAGACACGTCGCACTCGACGGAGGAACAGCTCACGAATGTCAAGCAGATCATGGGCGCGCGCGGTTGGCGCAGCGCGTTGATCGTCAGCGATCCCTTCCATCTCTATCGCGCCGACATGATGGCGCGCGACCTGGGCCTCGTGGCCTACGGCTCGCCGGCGAGCAACAGCCCGACCTACACGGCCCCGCACCTCCGCGTGTGGTACACGACGCGGGAAGCCATCGCCATCCTCTGGTATCAGGCCACGCGCGCGTTCGGTGAGCCGGCGTGGCTGTACGCGTTGTTGAAAGGTAAAGTGTGAATTACAGATTACCAATTACTCCTATGGGTAATTAGTAATTGGTAATTGGAGATTGTATGGATCGCGCCATTCCGTTTTCGGCCAGTGAAGAGATCGAACTGTATCAGCGGACGTATTATTCGCTGCTGCGGTCGAGCGGCGAAATTCAGATCAAGTCGCTGATCGAGACTCACGCGCAGATGGATTCGTCCCTACACATCCACGCGCGCGCCGAGTTTCCCGACATGGCCGCGTTCGTCTATTCCACGCTGCGCCTGCCCGATTGCATTAAGTCGGTGCGCCTCGTCGTGCTCGGACAGTCGGACGAGGTGTTTCTCAAAGCCGGCTTGACCGACGTGGAGCATTGGCAAGAGGTCAGCGCGCCCGGGCGACGGCGCAAATACTATTACGACGGCCGCGAAACGCTGGCGGCCTTTATCGCCAGCGCGTCGGACATTGACGATCTCATTCCCATCTTGACCGCGTACGAGATCGAATGGAACAAACTTAACGATCTGCTCGAGCGCTCCGGCGCGGCGGCTCGCCTCCGCCAATACTCTGAACGCGGCGCGCCAACGTCGTCGGGCGAACGCGAGCAACTGGCGAACGACCTGCGGATCAGCTTGAGCGATTGGGCGACTCTGGAGAACATCTGGGGCGCGGCGCTTGCGCCCAATTTACTCACCATCGCCGCCGGGCGGAAACACTTTGCGCTGCGGCTGCTCGCCGGGTCGCTGGTGGATTACCACAAGGCCACGCAGCGGTGGTGGAACCATATTGCGCGCGAGGCGGGCACCGTCATCGGCAATCGGCCGGTCTATTTCGTATCATCGAACACGCACAGTTTCGTCAATTTGGTTTCGGGTTATGCGTTGGAGCACGAGCGCGAGTTGATTGACTATATCGGGGAAATGCCACATCAAGACTTGCTGCGGGAGTACCAGGCGATTCAGGCGGAAGAGGTCAAGAGCAGCAAAGAAAATTTCTTGTACTATGTTTTGAAAAAATATTGCGCCGATCCGGAGAATGTCGCCGCCGGGCGCGAGAAAGAGCGCCGAGAAACCGAAGTGGGCATCACCTACGTCAAGAGCGATCGCTATTTGGACGTGGATGCCCAGGTCATCGAATTGAACAAACTGATCCCGGAACGGCTCGATCCGCGCCTGCCGCACGAGCACGTCAGGCGTTTGCAGAATAGCGACGCCGTGATTTTCAATATTGACTATCCCTTGGGCTTGGCGGCTTACCAGATTCTTTCTGAGGTTACGCAGAACGTAGACCAGATCAAGGGCATTTACTCGCTCGGCAAAGCGGCGACGTTGAACGGTCGCATCGGCGATGTGATCATTCCGAATGTCGTGTACGACGAGCATTCGCAGAATACGTACTTGTTCAACAACTGCTTTACGGCACGCGACATTGCGCCGTACCTCGTCTACGGTTCGGTGCTCGACAACCAAAAGGCCATCAGCGTCAAAGGGACGTTCTTGCAAAATCGCCGGTTCATGGAGCTATTTTATCGCGAGGGTTATACCGATATCGAGATGGAGGCCGGGCCGTATCTCTCGGCCATTTACGAGATCAGTTACCCGCGACGCTATCCGGTCAACGAAATCGTGCGCTTGTACCATGTGGATTTGGATGCGGGGTTTCTCCACTATGCGACGGATACGCCGTACAGCAAGGGGAAAAATCTCGGGACGGTCCACCCATCCTACTACGGCATGGACCCCACCTATGCGACCGCGCTCGCGGTGTTGCAGCGGATTTTGAAACGGGAGACGCGTGGGTGAGTATGGGGGTGTGGGAGTATGGGAGCGCCCCCCACACTCCCACACTCCCATACTCATCACTCCCTCACCTGATGTTGATGCTCCCCACCCCGCCGTCCACCTCGATGTCAATCTTGTTCGTGGCGCTCGCATAATCCGCGCTCTGATAGATCTCACCCGACTTGGGAAAGCGCGCCTGATCTACATTGATGCCGCCCAGTCCAGCGTCCACACGCACCCGCGCGGCGACGCCTGGCGGAATGGTGACGGTCGCCGAGCCAACGCCGCCGTTGAGCCGCATGGTCACGCTGCCGGTTTTCGGCGTGGTCACGGCCAGCGAACCGATGCCGGTGTCCACGGAAAGCGCGGTAACGTTGAGCGCGGAAAGGTCCAGCATCGCGCGCCCGATGCCGCCGTTGACGTTCAGCACGATGGGGACCGCCGGATTCAGTCCCAACTCCCAACGGCTCACGCTGCCGCCGCCCAAGATAAAGTTGACGCCTTCTGCTTTTAGCCCCAACCGCCCTTCGTTTCCAACCACGTTGTACGATTTGACGACCCGCGCGCCTTGGGCGTGAGCGAACGTCCCCTTCATTAGGTCGCCAGAATCGGAACCGAGCGAATTCACCGTGGTATTGGAAAAGCCAATGTCGAGATTCACTCGGGCGCTCTGGATGTCTCCGAGGGGCTGGGCCAATTGCTCGGTGGTCGCCGGAGCGGTCGCCAGAAATCCGCCGCCCTGGGCATACGCAAGCCAGAGCACGCCGCCGATCAGCGCGACCCACAGCACGACCACGAGGAGCGCGCCCAGCGCGGATCGCCGTCCGAAAAGAATCTCCAGGCCCATCAAAATGAAAATCGTCGGCCAGAAGCGATAGGCGATTTCCCAGAACGAAAGCGGCAGCAGCCCCATGTTGGCGAGCAGGAAAAGCACGCCGATGGTGATCAGGATGAGCGGCCCAATCACGCCCGGACGTCGGTGTTCCATGTTGTCTCCTTTGACTATTTCCGCCCGAACTCGCGTTCGAGTTGCGCGACGTTCAATTGGATGACGGTCGGGCGGCCGTGCGGGCAAGTACGCGGCGCAGTCGTCTGCTCCAAGCGACGGACCAACTCGCGCATCTCTTCGAGCGCCAAGACCTGGCCGCCTTTTACCGCGATGCTTTTGCACACGCTCGAAATCAGGCGCGCCTCTGACGTCTTTTCCAACGGCGCTTCTCCCTGCTCGATCTCATCCAGAATCGCGATGAGCGTTACACTCGGTTCGCCCCTTTTCAGCAGACCGGGCACCGCGCGCAGCAACATCGTTTGATTGCCGAACGGCTCGATCTTGAAGCCGACCGACGCCAGGGCCTCGCGATTGGCTTGCAGCATGGCGAATTGCGCCAGCGTAAGTTGGATCGGCGCGGGATCGAGCAGCTCTTGAATCGCAACCTGCGCGCCGGCGCGCTCCGCGGTCAGTTGCTCGTACAAGACGCGCTCGTGCGCGGCGTGTTGGTCAATGAGATACAACCCATCGGGCCCTTCGGCGATGATGTAGGTGGAGGCGATTTGGCCGAGGACGCGGAGCATGGGGAGTTTGGGAGGTTGGGAGTATGGGAGTTGGGAGGTTGGAGGTTGGAAGTTGGAAGTTGGAATGGGGTGGTGGAGGTTGATGGCGAGTTGTGTTTCGCTTGGCGTGGGCGGGAAATCTTGGCGCGGGAAAGGCGCGCCGACGGTGATGGACGGAATCGGCGCGTTGGCGGTGAGCGCCGCGCGGACCGCGCGCTGCACGGCGTTGAATACCATGCTGGTGTCGCGAAAGCGGACCTCGCTCTTTGTCGGATGAACGTTGACATCCACCATATCCGGCGGCACAATCACATCCAACGCGACAATCGGCGCGCGCCCCACCATCAGCGACGTGTGGTATGCTTCGATGACCGCGTGTTGGAGCGTGCGATCCTGAATCCAGCGATGGTTGACAAAAAAGAGCATGTACTTGCGGTTGCCGCGGTTGACGTTGGGAGGGGAGACAAAGCCGGTGACTTGGAGGTTAGAAGGTGGAAGTTGGAGGTTGGAATCACTATCCGATTTCCAATTTCCAACTTCCAACATCTGTTTGGCCGTTTCAATCCCAAACACCTTCACGAGCACGTCGAACATCTTGCCCGTGCCCGGCGATTGGAACGTGAGGCGGTCTTCGTTGACGAGGGAAAAACGCAGGTGCGGATATGCGAGGGCGTAGGCATTGAGCAGGTCGCCAATATGTCCGGCTTCGGTCGCGGGCATTTTCAGAAATTTGAGGCGCGCGGGGACGTGCCGGAACAAATCCTCGACGGTGATGATTGTGCCCGCGGGCGCGCCTTGCGCGTGGTGCTCGGTGATCTTGCTGCCGTCCACCCGAATCTCGGAACCCGATTCTTCGTCGCGGTCGCGCGTAATCAGCGTGACGCGCGCAACCGCGGCAATCGAGGGCAGCGCCTCGCCGCGAAAGCCGAGCGTCTGGAGCCGAAACAAATCGTCGGCGGATTCGAGCTTGCTCGTCGCGTGGCGCGCGAACGCGGTCTCGACTTCGGCGGCGGGAATGCCGCAGCCGTTGTCCGCCACGCGGATGAGGCGCTGCCCGCCGCCGCGCACCTCCACTTTGATCTCAGTCGCGCCCGCGTCAATCGAGTTCTCGATCAGTTCCTTGACGACCGACGCCGGCCGCTCGATCACTTCGCCCGCGGCGATCTTGGCGGCCAGGTCGTCTGACAGAATATGGATTGCCATCACTGCTATTGTATCATAAAATTCAAAATTCGTAATTCGTAATTCGTAATTCAAACCTCTTGGCCTGGGATAGGAATTACGAATTACGAATTACGAATTACGAATTACGAATTACGAATTACGAATTTTGATTTTGCTTTGACATCGTATAGAATGCGTTCGATGATTACGATCCGGGAGATTCTCGAGGCGCAGCGACGGATTCGCCCGCACGTTTTTCGCACGCCGCTGCGCTATTCGTTTTTGCTGAGCGAACGTATTGGCGCGTCGGTCTTTTTAAAGCTGGAGAACTGGCAGGTGACCGGCTCGTTCAAGCCGCGCGGCGCGCTCAATATGATGGCAATGTTGGACGATGCGGAACGCGCGCGCGGCGTGGTGACCGCCAGCGCGGGCAATCACGCGCTCGGCGTCGGCTATGCAGCGCGGCTTCTCAACATCTCGCCGGCGACGATCTTTGTGCCGCGCACTGCGCCGCGCGCCAAACTGGACAAGCTGCGCGAATTCCCGGTTGACGTGCGAACGGTCGGCGAAACCTACGACGACGCCCATCACGCGGCCGAAGCGCACCGGCGCGCGACCGGCGCGACGTTCGTGAACGCGTACGACGACCCGCGCACCGTCGCGGGGCAGGCGACGATTGGCTTGGAGATTCTGGAGGATTTGCCGGACGTGGACGCGATCCTCGTTCCGGTCGGCGGGGGCGGGATGATTGCCGGGATTGCGATTGCGGCCAAAGCGCTCGCGCCCGCGGTCAAGATCATCGCCGTGCAGCCCGTGGCCTCGCCCGCACTGCGCGATTCCTTGCGCGACGGCAAGTGCTACGAGGAGTATCCCGCTGCGCCGACCATCTGCGACGGGCTGGCAGGCGGCATCGGCAAAATCTGTTTCGAGGTCGCGCAAAGGTTGGTGGACGATGTCGTGGTCGTCGAAGAAGACGAAACCAAAACGGCAATTCGCGCGCTCGCCGAAACTGAGCAGTTGATCGCGGAGGGGTCGGGCGCGGTAGGCGTTGCGGCGCTGCTTTCGCAGAAGGCGGATTTGGCGGGCAAACTCGTGGCGGTCGTGCTCAGCGGCGGCAACATTGATCTGGCGCTGCTCGCGCAAATCCTAAATCAGAAATCAGAAATCCTAAATTGAGCACGCGCCCCTATCTCGTTCTCGCCCTCGGCATCGTCGCCGTCTCGTCGTCCGCGTTCCTGATCACGTTTGCGCGTCAGGAGGGCGTACCTGCCGTCGCGATTGCCGCGCTCCGGCTTTCGTTCGCCTCCCTCGTCCTCGCGCCGATCGCCGTCACGCGCGCGCGGGACGAATGGCGGCGGCTTGCGCCGCGCGACCTGGCGTTGGCGATTGCTTCGGGTTTTCTGCTCGCGCTTCATTTCGCCTTTTGGATCAGCTCGCTCGACTATACTTCTGTGATGAGTTCGATCGTCCTGGTCAGCACGAACCCATTTTTCGTCGCGCTAGCGTCGGTCTGGCTCCTGCGCGAGTCGTTACATCGCGGAACGGTCGTCGGGATTCTCATTGCAGTCGCCGGGGGCGCGCTGGTCGCGTTGACGGATTTGGGCCAGGGCGGGACCGAGTCCCTGCAAGGCGATGCGCTGGCGGTCGCGGGCGCGGTGACCGTGTCCGGGTATTTGGTCATCGGACGCGTCTTGCGAAGGAAACTGTCGCTCGTCGGCTACATCGGCTTGGTCTATTCGACCGCGGCGATCGTGTTGCTCGTGTTGGCGTGGGTGATGAACGCGCGGCTCACCGGTTATTCGACCAAGAGCTATGCGCTGATCGTCCTCCTCGCCGCAGGCCCCCAATTAATCGGCCATTCGGCGTATAATTGGGCGCTGAAATATGTCTCGGCCACCTTCGTCACGATCACGGTGCTCGCCGAACCGATTGGCGCGACGCTGCTCGCGATTCCCATTCTCGCTCAGGTGCCTCCGCCGATCAAACTCATCGGCGGCGCGCTGATTCTGGTGGGGATTTACTTTGCGGCGCGACAGGAAGCGGTAAGCAGTGAACAGTCAACAGTCAACAGTGGACAGTGAACAGTGAACAGTTAACGGCGAATACGGACCAGCGAATACTGTTTACTGTACACTGTTGACTGTTGACTGATGAGTACCATGCTCAAATATCTTCTCTTCGATCTAGACGATACGCTCTACTCGACGTCCGCGGGGCTGATGGAGGAAATCAGCGTGCGGATGAACGAGTACATGATGACGCGCGTCGGCGTGCCCGAGAGCGAGGTCGCGGAACTGCGGCAGTTCTATTGGCGCAAATACGGCACGACGCTGCGCGGTTTGTATATCGAACGGCAGATTGACGCGCAAGAGTTTTTGGAATTCGTTCACGACATTGAGATCGCCAAGTACATTGCAACCGACCCGCGGCTCGACGCGATGCTGACGCAGCTCGCGCGGCACAAGTTCATATTCACCAACGCGCCGGCGAGTCACGCGCGCCGCGTCCTCGCCGCGCTCGGCATCGCCAAACATTTCGAGCGGATATTCGACATCAACTTTATCGCCTACGAGAGCAAGCCGACGCCGTCGGGCTATGCCAAAGTGTTGTCGGCTTTGGGCGCGCGCGGCGACGAATGCCTGATGATTGACGATACCGCGCGCAACCTCGTCCCCGCGAAAGCATTGGGCATGCGCACGGTCTGGCTGGACGGCAACCATGATCCCCGCACGGCGGAAGGGTGCGAGAGCGCCGACGCGGTGATTCATACGATTTACGAGGTGGAGAAAATGTTCCATTGACCTTCTAAACTAATCGAACGTCTCCGCGCCCAACGCGGCGCGGCGCTGTTTCTGTTCGCGCTCTACGGCGTCGAGTTACTCGACGAATTGATCTATGGTCTGCAGGGCGCGGTGCTGCCGCAGTTGAGAGATGACCTCGCTCTGAGCTATACGGAGGTCGGCTTACTGTTTACCGTGCCGGGACTGATCGGAATCGTCGGCGAGCCGTTCATCGGTCTCCTGGCCGACACGCGCCACCGCCGCGCGCTGGTCGTAGGCGGCATCACGGCGACTGCGTTCGGGCTGCTGCTCACGGGCATCGGGCAATCGTTAGCGGTCATGCTGGTCGCGTTCAGCGTCTTGTACGTCGCGAGCGGCGCATACGTAACGCTCGCCCAAGCCACGCTGATTGATCGCAACCCGACGCGGGCCGAACAGACGATGGCGCGTTGGACGCTGTTGGGCAGCATCGGCGTGACCGTCGCGCCGCTAGTCGTCACCGCGTTGTTTTTCTTGGGCTATGGCTGGCGCGGTTTGTATTTGGGTCTGGCGGGCGTCGCCGGAATTTACACCGCGCTATTGCTGCGCCAGCGTTTCGACGCGCACGCCGGCGCGGACAAACATATCGCCCCGCGCGAAATGTTCGCGAACCTGATCGCCGCGCTGAAAACGCGCGAGCTGCTGCGCTGGGTTGCGCTTACGGAACTTGCCGACCTGATGCTCGACAAGTTGCTCGAAGTGACCGGGCTGTACTTTGCCGACGTGGTCGGCGTCGGCGTGGCCGCGGCCAGCGGCGCGATTGCGGTCCTGACGATTGCCGGCCTTGTCGGCGATGCGCTGCTCGTGCCCGCGCTCGAACGCGTCAGTGGGCTGCGAATCCTGCGCGTGACCGCAGTGGTCGTGCTCGTCGGCTATGTCGCATTCTTGCTCGTGCCGGTCGTCTGGCTCAAGTTCGCTTTGATCGGCGCGATCGGCTTTTGTACGGCGGGGTGGTACGCCGTCCTGGCCGGCAGAACGTACGCGGTGTTGCCGAAGCAATCAGGTCTGATCGTGTCGGTTTCGGCGTTGGGCAACGTCTCGAGCGTCCTTGTGCCCTTCGTCATTGGTCGAATTGCGGACACGTTTGGATTAGAGTGGGCGATGTGGCTGCTGGCGCTCGGACCAGTCGCGCTGATCGTCGGATTGCCGCGGGAAGGGAATGCGGAAAGGTGCGAAAACATCTCACCGTTCTAACGCTATACATCCTCATCGCACTCGTCCTGTCGTGGCCGCTGGCGCTGAATTTCGCGTCGGCGATTCCGGGCGTGGAGGGCGACGCGGCGAGTTTCGTGTGGGCGATGGGCTGGGCCAAGACCGCGCTTGCGGATCTGCGCGTCAACCCATTCCACACCGACTATGTTTTCTATCCGCTCGGCGGCGCGACGCAACTGCTCTGGGCGACGTCGCTTGTCGGCTTGGTCTCGATTCCGCT
This sequence comes from Chloroflexota bacterium, assembly GCA_016208315.1. Lineage (GTDB taxonomy): Bacteria > Chloroflexota > Anaerolineae > UBA4142 > UBA4142 > JACQYF01. The sequence continues at coordinate 60,679 of JACQYF010000002.1, forward strand.
GCAATACGTCTTCGGCTTGATCGTCACCTACAACCTTTTGTACCTCGCGGCGACGGTGCTGACGGCGTATGGGACGTTTCTACTTGCGGAATTCGTAATTCGTAATTCGGAATTCAGAATTATGAATTATGAATTCGATCAAACGCCACTGCCACCGCTTGCCACCGTTCTCCTGACGCAGTTCATAACGCAGAACCGCAAACTCGCCACCCGACACTCGTCACTTGGCCCTTTTGTTGCGGGACTCGTATTTGCGTTTGCGCCGCTGCGGCAGGGGTATGGGCTGGCGTTCTTCAATCTGTTCCATACCGAGCTGATTCCATTCTACTTGCTCTTTTTGCTCCGCGCCGCGCATGAGAAATCGTGGCGGTTGGCGATTCTGGCAGGCGTGTTTCTCGGTTTGAATACGTACATTGATTTCCAGATCGCCGCGTTTTTGATCTTGTTGACGGGCGTGTTCGTGGCTAAAGACCCGAAGGGTTTACCAAAAACCCGTCGGGTCTGGGCGACCACGGCGCTTACCTCGCTGATGATCGCCATCCCCATCCTCCTCGCCGTTGCGAACGATTTTGCGGTTGAAGGCGGCAACTACATTCGCGTGTACAAGCTCGATTATTCTGCGGCGCGCTCTTACGATCTGCTGTCGTTCTTTGTGCCCAATGCGCGGAGCACGCTCTATGCCGATTCGCCGCTCAAGATTGCGAACGTCAACGCGGCGGTCCAAGCCCAGGATGAAAGTGCGCTCTCACCCGACCGCCAACCGTTTGTCGGCTATATCGTGCTCGCGCTGGCGGCGTTCGCCGTTGCCCGGCGGTGGCGGCAAGCGCGGTTCTGGCTTGTCGTGGCTGGCTTGTTCGCGCTTTTCAGTTTGGGCCCGTCGCTCCACATTTTCGGACGCGAGACTGGAATTCCGCTCCCGTTTCTCGCGCTGCACGAAATCCCCATCGTCAACCACATTCGCATTCCGATGCGGTATGGCATCATCGTGCCGCTCGCGCTGGCGATGCTGGTGGCGATGGCAATTGACAACTTGCAACGGACAATTGACAAGTGGAGGTTGGAAGTTAGAAGTTGGAGGTTGGAAGCTGGACGTTGGAAATGGCGTGACGTGCTGCGGATTCGCTTGGCGAGTTTGGCGCTGGCGCTCGTTCCCGTTGGCATCTTGGTCGAATTTGCGGTGCTGCCGTATCCGGCGCAGCCGGTGACGATTCCGCGCGTGTATGCGGCGATTGCGCGCGAGCCGGGCGATTTTACTATCTTGGAGATTCCCACCTTCCATTGGCGCGGCGCGGCGGCCGCAGAACTCTATCAGCCGATCCATGGCAAGCGCATCTTGCGCGCCTACACCAATCGCATCGCGCCGGGACTCGCGGAGTATTTCGGCTATCGCGGCACGCCGATTGTCGTCCGGTCGCTCCGCGTGCTGGAGGGCGCGGAGCAGGGCGAGCTGGCGCCGGACGACATTGCCGAGGACAAGCGCGTCCGCGATCAAGTCGTTCAATTCTTCAATCTGCGCTACGCGCTCCTCCACCGTTCGTACCTCAAGCCGAACGAGGTCGGCGCGATTGACCGCTACCTGCGCGACGTTCTCGGCGCGCGGCTGATTGACGACGACGGTCAAGTCATCGCGTACCAAATTCCGCCGACGACGAGCGTTCCGGAGGTCATCGCGATTGATCTGCGCGAGAACATTGGACAGATGTACGCGGGGCGCGGCTGGCAGTTCGAATACCCGCCCGCGAACTGGAACGACGAATTCAATTTCGTGTGGGCGCGCGGCGCGCGGTCGGAGATCTATTTTGTCGCGGGCGACGCGGCGGAACGCGTGGTGACGCTGCACGCGCGCGCCGAATCGCCGCAGCGCGTGAATGTCTATCTGAACGATCAGCCGGTCGGCGAAATCGCTCTGACGACCGAATGGCGAGACCACGAGATCGCGCTGCCCGCGCGCGCGGTTGTATCGGGCATGAACCGGTTGACGTTGGATTACGGAGGCGAGTTCGAGGAGACGGTCGCGGTAACGATCATCCAGATTCGGCAAATTGACATTCGGCGAGGAAATCATGGAACCCAAACCAGTCGTTGAAACCACCTTCCGCGTGCGGTATGCTGAAACGGACGCGAGCGGCATTGTGTATCACGCCAATTACCTCGTTTGGTTCGAGGTCGCGCGCGGCGAGTTTTTCTGGCAGCAGGGACGCGATTACCATCGCGATGTCGAGTTGCGCGGCTTTTATTGGCCGGTCACCGAAGCATCGGTCCGGTATTTGGTGTCGGCGCGCTATGGCGAATTGGTAACGGTGCGCGCGTGGGTAGAAGAAGTGCAGAGCCGAAGTCTGAAAATCGCGTACGAGGTTGTCAACGCGGAGAGTAGGCAAACGCTGTGTTCCGGCTGGACGAAACATTTGAACGTAGATCAGCAAGGCCGCGTGCGAACGATTCCAGCGGAGATTCGCGCATTTCTAGTTTGATTGCACCGGCATCCCGAGCACGCTCCAGATCGCGGGGTCTTCGCCGCCCGGTCGCCACATGACGATGCCGCCGAGCTGCAGATCCTTGACAATGTCCCACGCTAGTGCGACGTACTTGCTGTCCACGAACCAGACGGTGTGTTTTTCTCCGGGCGCGGGTTCGCATTCGACGGTATGGCGCGGGCAGCGCGGTCCGGGAATGGTGTAGGTAAGGATACTTTCGCCGACCAGCCCGCGCGCGTCCGACTCGACAAAAGTGACCTCGCCGTTGTATTTTTTCTTCAAAGCCATTGCGTCGCTCCACCAATACGCGGGCGTCTCTTTTCCGCCCCAATCATACGCGTACAAGTGAATCCCCAGGACGACCTTTTCGCGCGGCACGCGGCTCACCGTATATTCCATCACCTGACGTATCCACCAGATCGGCGCGTTCGGCGCAGGCCCCCCGCTTTTGCCGTGATACTCGTACGCCATCACGCGAATCTGATCCGCCGCGACGCCCAGGGCCGCGTAATCGGCGAACTTGCAGATCACGCACGAATCGTCGTCGCGCACCTTGGCGGGAACCGTAACGGCGAGCGTTTTCCCTTCGCGATGCAGCAAGCCCGCGAGAGTCGTCACAAAGTCCGTGTAGACCTGGCGCGTATCGGGCGGGAGATTTTCATAGTCGAGGTCAATGCCGTCCACCAGCGGCGAGCGCGCGACCTTCATGATCGCGTTGATATGGTTGGCGCGCAGAGTCGGGTCTTTGAGCACGCGGGTGATGCTCGTCGCTTCCCAGGTGCTAGAAACGGTCGGAATGATCTTGATGCCGTTCAGGCGCGCCAGGTCAACGAGCACTGCATCGTTCACCGGATTGTTGGCGGTTAGACTGCCATCGCGTTCGATGGTGTAGCTGAACGCGCTGACCTCGCTGTACGCCTGCACTTGCGAGGCCACGGTGACGACCATCGCGCGAATTCCGCCGGTCGCGCCGCGCAGCCAGGCCGCGATGACCGGCGGCGCCTTGGGGGCGTCTTGTTCGACGATAGAAATCTGTGGATCGGGTGGGTCGGCGGCGATGAGACTGAGGGCTAAGATGCTCCACAGAATGACGAGCAATTTGGTGGAAAGGATTCGGTGCATGTTACGGTCAGGAGATTAGGGATTAGAGATTGGAGGCGCTGCCATTATAGCAGGATCGCGCTACTCGGCAAATTTGGCATTTTGCAAAATTGAGGGGCTATGGTAGAATGACAGCCGTTAGGAGTGTAAGATGACTCAGGAACGCAAGCCAGCCGTGACGGACCACGCGGGCGCGTTAGCACAGTTCGTGCGCACGCTCCGTCTCGTCTGGCGCTTACTGCTCGATGCGCGTGTGCCAGCTTGGCCGAAACTCGTCATCCCCGCCGCGCTGGTCTATATCCTCTCCCCGATTGATTTGCTGCCCGACTTGATTCTCGGCCTGGGGCAGGTAGACGACGTCGCGATTTTCTTTTTCGGCATCTCACTTTTCATCGAACTCTGCCCACGCGAGATCGTCGCCGAGCATCGCCGGGCGCTGGCCGCATCGAAGGCCGACCATTCGACGGAGGATGTGATCGAAGGGACGTACCGCGTGACCTCGGATGACGAGGCGGATCAAGTTCATCCGGCGGATCAAGTTCATCCGGCGGATCAAGTTCATCCGGCGGATGACGTTCATCCGGCGGACCATGTTTGATCCGACTCTGAAAACTGTCGAAAGGTGATTAGATGACCGACGCTCTCAAGACCGTGCAACAAGCGGCGACCGATCTCGGAGTCTCGCCCAATACGCTCAAACGCTGGACCAAGGACTTTGCGCCGTTTCTCTCGCTGTCGGGCCCGTTGGCGAACGATGGCGCGAGCCGCCGATTGACGGCCGAAGATTTGGTCGTTCTGGGCCGAATCAAGGAGCGTTTGGCAAGTGGATCGAGCACGGAAGAGGTGGTCGAGCAGCTCCACGCCGAAGGGCGCGGCGAAACAGCTTCGCTGACGACGACGCACGAAAGCGGACTCAGCACGCAGTCGGCCGGCTTTGTCATGCTGACCGACACGCTGCGCGCCATGATCGAAAACCAGCAGACGATCCAGAACTCGCTTCAGGTCAATCGCAATCTGCAAGGCGTGATCATTCAGGATAATTTCAATCTCAAAGAAGAGAACATGAAACTCCGCGACCGCATGCAAAAGCTGGAGCAAGAGCTAGCCGATCTGCGTAAACGCGATTCCGATCATCGCCTGCTGTTGGAGCAACGGCTGGCGTTTTTGGAGCAAGAGGCGCGCAAGGGGATTTTGGGCAAACTATTCTGAACCAGTAAACAGTCAACAGTCAACAGTCAACAGTGAACAGTTAACAGCCGTTCACTGTTTTTCTGTTCACTGAACGCTGTTTACGCGGACGGAGTTCGTCCGGGTTCACTGACGGAGGGGGGCGATGCGAACAGCGCGGTTGGCAATTGTCGGACTAGGTAACGTCGGACGGCGGCTGCTGGAATTGATCGAGATCAAGCATGAAGCGCTGCGCGCCCACTATGATCTCGAACTGAGGATCGTCGGCGTGGCAGACACGAGCGGGGCGGCGATGGCCGAGGATGGCTTGAAACCTGCCGAGATTCTAAATCTAAAACGCGGCAAAAAGGGCGTCGCGGCGTATCCCAAGACGGGACGCGCCGGCATGTCGCCGCTCGACCTGGCGCGCGCGGCGAACGCGGACGTGCTCGTCGAGCTGTCGCTGACGAATTTGAAGGATGGCGAGCCGGGACTGGGCACAATTCGCGAGGCGCTGACGCGCAAGATGCACGTGGTGACCGCGAACAAAGGCCCGCTCGTGCTCGCTTACCAGGAACTCGCGAAATTGGCCGAATCGAACGGCGTCAAGTTGCTGCACAGCGCGGCGGTCGCGGGCGGTCTGCCGACGGTCAATATTGGCAAACGCGACTTGGGGGTGACGATCATCGAAAAGTTCGAGGGTGTGGTTAACGGCACGACGAATTACATCTTGGCGCGCATGACGGAAGGGCAATCCTACGCCGAGGCGCTCAAACACGCGCAGAACATTGGCATCGCGGAAGCCGACCCCGCGCTCGACGTGGACGGCTGGGATGCGGCGAATAAGCTGGTGATTATCGCTAACGCGGTGCTGCGGCGACCGACAACGCTCAAAGACGTGACGGTCGAAGGCATTCGCGGCATCAAGCCGGAGGATTTGCAGCAAGCGGCGAACCATCGGCAGGTTGTCAAGCTGATCGCGCTCGCGGAAAAGAGGGGCGATGAGTACGACCTGAGCGTGCGCCCCACACGCCTCGAAAGGTCGCATCCGTTGTCCAAGTTAGGCGCGGGCATGATGGGCGTCCTATACCACACCGACATCAACGGGACGATCTTTGCGGCGATTGAAGAGAGCGACCCCTACCCGACTGCGGCGGGCGTGCTGCGAGACATCGTGCAAGCCGTCAGCCAGTAAATCGTAATTGGTAATTACCGCTTACCAATTACTGTTCTTACGGCTCCTTGATCGCTCCACGGATACTCGGTCGTGCCGAAACACATCGAGCGTTCGTGGCCTTTGCCGGTGACTATCACGAGGTCGCCGGCTTCTGCTATTTTTATGGCGAATGAGATCGCCTCGGCGCGGTCGTCCACGATGTTATAGTCTTCGCCTTTGTGCCGGCCCGCGCGCTCTAATCCTTCTTCAATCTGCGCGTTGATCGCGTCGAGCGATTCGGTGCGCGGGTCTTCGGCAGTCACCACGATCTGGTCCGCGAGCTTGCCCGCGATCTCGCCCATCATCGCGCGCTTGTCCATATCGCGCAGTCCCGCGCAGCCAAAGACGACGATGACGCGCCCGCGCGCGAACTCGCGCGCGGTTTCCAGCGCGACGCGGAGCGCGTTGGGCGTGTGCGCGAAATCCACGATCACGCCGAAAGGTTCGGACTGCATCACCTGCATCCGCCCAATCACACCCTGCACCCGCGCGATCCCCTCGCGCATCGCCTCAAACGGCACGCGCCGCGCCAGGCCGACGCCCATCGCGGCAAGCATGTTCGACACGTTGAAGCGCCCGATGAGCGGCGATTCAATCGGCAGCTCACCGTGCGGAGTCACGACGGTAAAGCGGAGTCCGCGGGTGGAATGCTGGATGTCGCGGGCAGAGATAAATTCGTAATTCGCAATTCGTAACTGCGAAGCGTCCCTGTGGGATTCATCATTCACGGCAGGGTGCGCTGGGTCGGAGCGTGGAATTACGAATTCTGAATTGCCGCTGTACGCAATCTGCTCGTCCGCGGGAATCTGCCGCAAATACTCGAACACGCCGCGCTCGTTGTCGTCGGCGTTGAGTATTGCCACTTTGGCGGTGCGCGGTTTGTGATATGAGGTCGCGAGCGAATGAAATAGCCGCGCTTTAGCGTCGCGGTAATTTTCCCACGTTTTGTGGAAATACAAATGCTCGTAGGTGATGTTGGTGACCGCCGCCACGTCAAATTCCACCGCGTCGAGACGATGCTGCGCGAGGCCCTCAGAGGTCGCCTCGACCACCGCGTACTCTATTCCCGCCGCGACCATTTGCGCGAGGTAACGCTGCACGTCGGGCGCATCGGGCGTCGTCGTATGAAAGCCGGTGTCAACGTCCTGATCGCCAATCGTCGCGGCCACCGTCGTGATCGTGCCCACCTTGTGCCCTGCAGCGGCAAGGATGGACGCGGCGAGGCGGCAGGTCGTCGTCTTGCCGTCGGTGCCGGTGATGCCAATCACGCGCAGCTTACGCGACGGAAAATCGTGCCACGCGGCGGAGAGTTGGGCGAGGGCCACGCGGGCGTTGGGGACGGTAATGTAGGTGGTTGGGTGGTTGGGTGGTTGGGTGGTTGGGTGGTTGGATCTACTTTGACGCCGGGGTAGGCGACGAAGAGCGCACCGGGTGCGACTTGGCGCGAGTCGGATGTGATGTGCGTGATTTCGACGTCACGCTCGTTTTCAATTTGGTACGCGGGGAGCGCGCGGAGGAGGGAGGAGAGGTTCATCACCGGTCTGCGAATTCGCCGAGGTTTTTGGTGTTGTTCTTCATCTCATCGAAAGTCACACTGTTTAACAAATTGAGGGTGCGGCGCAATAGTTCTCCCCGCGGCAGTTGTTCCGAGACGATAATCCCGTAGTGTTCCTTCCCTTTGAACCAGTACTCTTCAAACAGCGGCGCAAAGTCTTTGATGTTGAAGGTAAGGATCGCACGTTTTTCAGAAATTGCATATTCGAGCTGTTGTTGATCCGAAAGCTCTGACTTGCCGGAATCAATAGCAGATATCGCGTCGAAACCTCGTTGACGCAGTTGCTGAGCCAAGTCCCGGCTGACGTCAGCATCAGTGTAGAGTGCGACAAAAAGACGCAGGTCGTTAGCGGCCATAAGCACCAGATACGATCACTATGAATGGGCTGCGCTATACTTTCTTCACGATTCGTTTTGAGAATTCGGTTAAACGTTCAAGCGCTTGGCGATTTTCTTCGATAATTTGGTCCATCTCCTCTTTATGATCGTAATAATAACTCAGCGCGTCGTAAATCCCTGCAAGCGTGAGTGGGGGATGGCCCTCAAGCAGTTCCTGGGATGTAGTTCCCAGCCGAGTCTGCTCGACGATGGTTCGGACGGTGACATACGCATCACGCACGATTGGCTCGCCACCTTGCACGCCCGGAATCCTGATGATGTGCGGATGGGCGGTCTGAAGAACTTGGTATTGGGCCACAGTCTCGCGCAACTGCCGGATTTCTTGCTTCATACTCGCTATCTCGATGAGGATTTGCTCGTTGGTGACGACGCTCATAGGGGTGGCTCCTTTCGCTTTCCTGCGCTCATTTTACCACGAATACTACGGCGCAACAACAGAAGCAAAAACGGGGCTTGGCAATCTCTGCCGCGCCCCGTTCCAAAGGAGATAACAACGGACAAGTGCGAAATCAACGGACGAACCCAGACTGTCCTGTCCGATCTTTTCGCACTTGTCCGTTGTACTATTTCCCCGCCACCCCCAACATCGCCATGGACATGCTGGTGACATCGAAGAGCGGCTGTGGGTACACTGCGATGAGGAGTACGACGACGGCGGTCACCGTGAGCGCGGCTGTGACGACCGGCGAGAGACGGATGGGCGTCGCGTCCGTGGGCGCTTGGAAGAATGAGGCGCGCACGATGTTGAAATAGTAGAAAACGGAGACGACGCTGTTGATGACGCCAACCACCGCGAGGAAGATGAACCCTTCGCGCAGCGCAGAGGCGAAGACGAAGAACTTGCCGATGAAGCCGGCGGTCGGCGGGATGCCTGCCAGCGAGAGGAAGAAGAATACGAACAGCGCGGCGATGTACGGCGCGCGCTTGATCAAGCCGGCATACTGCGGAATGTCGGTGATGCCCGTTGCGTCCTCGATGGCAATCACGCAGATGAACGCGCCGAGGTTGGTGAACAGGTACGCGAATAGGTAGATCAAAACGCCGTTGAGTCCCGAGAACGGCGAGTTGCCGGTCAGGTTCAAGGCGACCACGCCAATGAGCATATAGCCCGCTTGCGCGATCGAAGAGTAGGCGAGCATGCGCTTGACGTTCGTTTGCTGGATGGCGATCAGATTGCCGAGCGTCATGGTCGCAATCGCGATCACGCCCAGCAGCGGAACGAGGGCCTCCTGCAGCGCGGGCAGCGCGGTCAAGATCAACCGCAGCAACAACGCAAAGCCCGCGGCTTTCGGGCCGACGGAGAGGAACGCGGTGACGGGCGTCGGCGCGCCTTCGTATGCCTCGGGCGCCCACATGTGAAAGGGCACGAGCGAAATCTTAAAGCCGAGGCCGGCGAGCACGAGCGCCGTCGCGACCAGCCCCAGCGCACGGAGTGAGTTGTCGCTCGTCGCCGCAAAGAGACTTGCGACCTCGGTCAGGTTCAGCGAGCCGGTCGCGCCGTACATCAGCGAGAGACCGTAAAGCATCACTGCGCTCGTGATCGCGCCGAAGAGGAAATACTTGATCGCGCCTTCGTTCGATTTCTTGTCGTTTCGCAAAAAGCCGGTCAGCAAGTACGACGTGTAGCTCAGAAACTCGATGGAGAGATAGATCATGAGCAGGTTGGTCGCGCTCGCCATGAACATCATGGCGAGGACCGAGAAAACAAAGAGCGTGAAAAAGTCGCCTTTGTTGGGCGTGCGATTCCGCAAATAGTCAATCGAAACGAGGGTGATGACAATGCCGCTGATCACGGCGATCAATTTGAAAAAGAGCGCGAACGTATCTATCGCGTACATGTCCGCGAACACGAGCCGGCTCGCGCCCCAAATGTACAGGATGGCGGCGAGCGAGAGGGCGAAGCCGAAAACGGCCACCCACGGCAACGCCGCATGTCCGCGCTCGCGAAAGATCAAGTCGAGCAGCAGGATTAGCAGGCCGAGAATCGTTAGGATTATTTCGGGCGATATGAAGAGCAGTGTTTGAGAATCAATCATAGGGCACCAAAGCGGCAAGTGGTAATTGGTAATTACCAATTACCACTTACCCGTAACTAGATTTTCAGCGCTTGCAAGATGGCGACCGAGACCGTGTTGATCGTATTCAGGATCACCGACGGATAGACGCCGATGAGGACCATCAGGATCACGAGCGGCACGAGCGAAATCACCTCGAACGATTTGAGGTCGCTCAAGTGGATGCCGTGTGTTTCCTTCTCTTGCCATTTCGCTTCGTCGTAAGGGCCAAGCAAGACGTTCTGAATCACTTTCCATAGGAACATGGCCGCCGTGAACACAATGCCGGCCACCGAAATCGCCGAGATGAGCGTTAGACTGGCGAACGCGCCGCGGAAGACGAGAAACTCGCTGACGAATCCGGCCAGCCCGGGCAGGCCGAGCGACGCGAACGACGCGGTCAGCAGCAGCGCCGCGTAGATCGGCACCTTGGCGCCCAACCCGCCAAACTGCTTCAAATCGCGCGTGTGTGCGCGCTCGTACAACATGCCGACGAGAAGGAAGAGCGCGCCCGTGATGACGCCGTGATTCCACATTTGCAAGATCGCGCCGTTGAGCGCGATGCTCTTGTCGGTCAGGTTCGCGGCGCCGGCCGCGGCCGCCGCGGCGATGCCGAGGATCACATAGCCCATGTGATTCACCGACGAGTACGCGATGAGGCGCTTGAAATCGGTCTGCGCCATCGCGACCATCGCGCCGTAGACGATCGAGATCGCGGCGAGCACGGCGATGAGCACGGCATTCGCCTGGAACACCTGGGGAAAGATCGGCAGGAGAATGCGGACGAAACCGTACGTGCCGAGCTTTAGCAGGATACCGGCCAGGATGACCGAACCCGCGGTCGGCGCGGCGGTATGGGCGTCGGGCAACCAGGTGTGGAACGGGAAGAGCGGGACCTTGATCGCGAACGCGGCGAAGATCGCCCAAAAGGCCAGCGAGGCGAACACGTATTGCTCCGGACTGGAGAACGGCCCCTTCTTGGCAAGTTCGATCAGATCAAAGGTGCCCGCGTTGATATAGAGTGCGATGATCGCCAGCAGCATCAGCACGGAGCCGGCGAGCGTGTAGAGAAAGAACTTGATCGCCGAATACTGCGGCCGGTCTTCGGCGTGGCCCCAGATCGCGATGAGGAAATACATCGGGACCAAACCGAGTTCCCAGAAAACGTAAAAGAGGAAAAAGTCGAGCGACACGAACACGCCCATCATTCCCGTCTCGAGCAGCAGGAACATGAACATGAATTCGCGCACGCGGTCGTCAATGGTGTACGCCGAGTAGAAAATGCCGATCGCCGTCAGCAGCGTCGTGAGGAAGACGAGCGGCATGCTCAACCCGTCCACGCCGACCTTGTATTGGACGTTGAGCGATTCGATCCAGCGGTACACTTCTTGATACTGCATTCCCCCCAGGGTCGGATAGAGAATGAATGAGGAGAAGAGAAAGCCCGCAACCACGAGCGGAATCAAGCTCCAGACCACGGCAAACGGCTTGACATAGTTTTTGGGCATCAACAGTACGAGCAGCGCTCCGACGAGTGGCAAGAAAACTAGGATGGTGAGCCAAGGCAGCATTGCATTGTCCTCCGACTCCATTCATTCTCTTCGAGAATGAATGGAGTTATCGAATTAGGAATAAGAACGCAAAGATGGTTGCGCCGGTAATCGCGATGAGCAAATAGTTCTGCACGCGGCCGGTCTGAATCAATTTGAGACCCGCGGCGACATCGTTCGTAAACAAGCCAATTTGGTTGACTAATCCATCCACGAACGTGCGATCAATCCACCCGCTGATGTTGCCGAACAGACGCCCGACCGCGCCCGCGAGGTTGACGGTGCCGTCCACGATCCAGCGGTCGAACACGAAGAACGCATCGCCCAACCACGCGAGAAACAGCATGAGGATGCCGGGCTGCACGCGTACCGAATCGGCGCGGCCGGTCTCGCCCGCGGGGCCGCGCTTTTGCTCGATCACCAGACCGTAAATTTGATCGAGATAATACTTGTTCTTCAAGAGCGTCCAGATGGGGCCGAGCCAGCGGCTGAGCGGGTCTACCGCGCCGTGCGCGAGCGGCTTGCGACCGTAGATCAACCACGCCAGCCCCAAGCCCGCGAGCGCGACGGCGAACGAAATCCCCGCGGCCAGGTAGTCGAAAGGCGCGACGTGAAAGCCCAGCCCTTCGCTCACAAACACCTGGTAGCCCGCGCCCAATTGCGGCGCGCCGATGAAACCGATCGTCGTCGCAAAGAACGCGAGGATCGCGAGCGGCACCCACATGACAGGCGGCGATTCGTGCGCGTGCTCGTAGGCGTGATGGTCGCGTGCTTCGCCAAAGAACGTGAGGAAGATTTGGCGTCCGGTGTACAGCGCGGTGAAGAACGCGGCGAGCGTGCCCATAACGTAAACCGCGAGCAGCAGCCCTTCGCCGTGCTGAGCGCCTTCGAACGCGTGCGCCAGAATCTCGTCCTTGCTCCAAAAGCCCGCGAAGGGTGGGATACCCATCAACGCGAGACCCCCGATGATAAACACCCATGTCGTGATCGGCATCTTGTTCCGCAAGCCGCCCATCTTCATCATGTCGTTCGTGTGAACACCGTGGATGACGGAACCGGCGGTGAGGAACAGGAGGGCTTTGAAGAACGCATGCGTGATGAGGTGGAACGAGCCGGCGGCAAACGCGCCAATGCCCAAGGCCGCGACCATGTACCCAAGCTGCGAAACCGTTGAGTACGCGAGGACGCGCTTGATGTCATTTTGCGCCAGACCGATCGTCGAAGCGAAGAGCGCCGTGAACGCGCCGACGATCGCGACCGCCTCCATCGCAATCGAACCTTCCATCGCCGTGAAAATCGGGTAGGTGCGCGCGATCAAGTACACACCCGCGGCGACCATCGTCGCGGCGTGGATGAGGGCGCTGACCGGCGTGGGGCCTTCCATCGCGTCCGGCAGCCAGACGTGGAGCGGGAACTGGGCCGATTTGCCGATGGTGCCCGCGAGGATCAACAGGCCGATGATGACCGCCGAAGGGAGACCGATCGCGGTCATATCGTGCGCGAGGAATTCGAGGGTTTCCGGCTTGAAGACGGTTTCGAAATCGAGGGAGCCGGTGCGGATGTAAAGCCACATCATGCCGGTAAAGAAAATCGTATCGCCCACGCGGGTCGTAAGGAACGCTTTCTTGGCGGCTTGCGCGGCGCGGACAAGCTGCGCGTCGTCAATGTGCGTCTCACTCGGCTTTTTCACCGACCAGAAACCGATGAGGAGATACGAGCACAAGCCCATGATTTCCCAGAACACGAAAAGCTCGAGCAGGTTCGAGGAAATCACCAGACCCAACATGCCGGTCGCAAACAGCGAGATGTAGGCGAAGAACCGGCTGTAACGCGGGTCGCCGTGCATGTATCCTTGCGAGTAGATGAAAATCATCAGGCAGACGGTCGTCACCATGAACAGCGTCATGGCAGAGAGCGGGTCAATCAACCAGCCCATCGAAAAGATCGTCTGCCCCGCGGGAAACCAGGGCACGTACGCGATAAAGGGATGCTTGGCTAACTCGGGCCCGACGCCCAGCGCCTGAAACAGCACGCCGTACGCGACGACGCCCGCCGCGCCGATCCCGGCAATCGCCGTCCACGCGCTCAGCCGCTTGTTCCGGTTGAAGAAAAACACAATCAACGCAAACGCAGTAATTGGAAATACGATGACGAGAAATGCGAGATTGAACATTGGCGCCTCAAATGGTTTACGTTTTACGCTTTACGTTTTACGCTTCGACTAAAACGTGAAACGTAAAACGTAAGGATCACCACTTCATCAAATCCACGTCTTCGATATTGACCGTATCGCGCGAGCGGTAGATGGCGATGATGAGCGCGAGGCCGATGGCGGCTTCGGCGGCGGCGAGCGTGATGACGAACAGCGCGAAAATCTGTCCGGTCAAATCCCACACCGGCGCGCTCGGTTTCACATAGCGCCAAAACGCGATGAGGTTGATGTTGACCGCGTTGAGCATCAACTCGATGCCCATCAGGACGGCGACGGCATTCCGGCGCGCCAGCGCGGTGAACAGACCGATACAGAAAAGTGCGGCGGCGAGCAGAAGGTAGTATTGAAGTGGAATCATAAGACCTCTATGGTACAAGTATACAAGTAGACAGGTAAACAGGTACACACGTGTCTACCTGTCTACCTGTTTACCTGTCTCCCTATTCCCTCGCGATCACAATCGCCCCGATGAGCGCGGCGAGGAGCAGGAGCGACGCGATCTCAAAGGGCAGCACGTAGGTCGTCATCAATTCCGTGCCGATCTTGGGGATCAGGTCGCCCGAAATTTGGATCGGCGAGACGGGCCAATTGGTGCCGACGGAGACAAACGCGAGCGCCAGAAACAAGAGCAGCGCGATAGCGCCCCCGGCGATCCATTGGCTGTTCTCCGGCGCCAGCGTCTTGCTCATCAAGCCGCGCGTCAACATGACCGCGAACAGGATCAGGACGGCGATCGCGCCGATATAGATGAGCACTTGGACCGCGGCGATAAAGCCCGCTTCGAGCACGATGTAGATGCCGGACACGCCAAAGAAGCACAGCATCATGCACAGCGCGGCATGCATGATATTGCGCATGGTCGCGACGAGGATTCCGCCAATGAGCGTAATCCCGGCGAAGATGAAAAAGGCCACAAACGTCAGGGCTAGTTCAGTAGTCATCTCTGTTCCTTAAGACAGAACTAAGATCGGAAGATCTGATAGATGAGCGGCAGCGCGAGACTGGTGAGCACGATATTAGCGAGCGACACCGGCACGAGCACTTGCCACGCGAACTTCATCAACTGGTCCATTCGCAGACGCGGAAAAGTCCCGCGCACCCACATCGCCAAAAAGACCAGCGCAAAGGTCTTGGCAAAGAACCAAATCCACGGCGGCAGAATGGGCCCCTGCCAGCCGCCGAGGAACAGCGTCGCGCCGATCGCGCTGACGACGAACAGATTCAGGTACTCGGCCATGTAGAACAGGCCCCACTTCATGCCGCTGTACTCGGTCATGTGCCCCGCGACGATTTCCGATTCGCCTTCGGGCAAGTCGAAGGGCGTGCGGTTCACTTCGGCGACGGCGCTGATCAGAAAGATGATAAAGGCAATCGGCCCAACCGGAAACGCGAAGAGGAACCAGCGGAAGCCGTTCCAGCCCCCTTGCGCCTCGACAATTTTCACCAGCGAGAGCGAGCCGGCCATCAGCACGACGACGACGATCGTCAGAACTTGCGGGACTTCGTACGAGAGAATTTGCGCGACCGCGCGCATCCCGCCGATGAGCGCGAACTTGTTGTTCGAGCCCCAGCCCGCCATAAAGATGGCGACCGTTCCCAGCGAGCTGAGCGCGATCACGTAGAGGACGCCGATGTTCAAATCCACCGGCGTCATCGCGCGGCCCCACGGAATCACGGCGAGGATGAGCGTTATGGGAACCATCGCGAGGATGGGCGCGAGCGTGTGGACCAAGCGGTCGGCGTTGAAGGGGACAATGTCCTCTTTGGTCAGCATCTTGATCATGTCGGCAAAGATGATGAAAAAGCCGCCGGGGCCGAGGCGGTTGGGGCCAAGCCGGTTCTGGATACGCGCCACCACCTTGCGCTCCATAAACGTCAAGGTCAGCGTCAAAAAGGGCGCGAACGCGACCAGCACGATGACGACGATCAGGCCCATCACGAGCGCGGCGAAAAAATCCACCGCGTACTTTTCCAGCCCCGCGCCGCTCAACAAACCGCGAATCAATTCATTCAGCCAGAGATAAATGTTGACAAAGAGATCGTTGAGAATGTCCATATTTAGTCCTATAGTCGGATAGTCAGATAGTCAGATAGTTGTCTAGCCGCGCAGCTTGACTATCTGACTCCGCGGCTAGGTGACTATATGACTATGCTAGACCCATTCTAAGAGGCCTTTGCGCCACGCGTACGCCAGCGCCATGACGAGGATGCCCAGGAAGATGACCATTTCGATCAGCGCAAAGACGCCCAGAGCGTTATAGGCCACCGCCCACGGATAGAGGAACACCACCTCGATGTCAAAGACGACAAAAATCAGCGCGTAGATATAGTATTGGATGCGAAACTGCACCCAGACTTGCTGCGCCTCTTCGGGAAAATCTTCGAACTCGAGGCCGCATTCGTACGTCGTTTGTTTGGACCGGTTTGGCTTTTTCGGGCGAATCATCCAAGCCATGAGCAGAGGAATAAAGGGGAACGCAATTGCCATAATGGCAAAGAGGGCGATCAGTCCGTAGCTATCAAGCACAGTAACTACTCCTTCGTAGGTGTGGCCGGCTTGGGCCGAACACAAACATTATAGCACAGTCGTTGTGAATTGACAAAAATCTCGGCTACCTGTGAATTATATCGCGATAAAAAACGAAATGCAAATCGGAAAAAGTGACGAATGACGGGTGACAGGTGACACGGGAGGTTCTACGTTTTACGTTTCACGTTTTACGCTTCACCTCCCGTGTCACTTGTCACTTGTCCCATGTCACATTATAATGCCTCGCGTGAATCCAGAATTCCGCATCGTCGAAAATCCCGACCCAGGCGCGTGGGACGATTTTGTCTGCGCGCACGGCGGACATCTGCTCCAGTCCGCGGGCTGGGGCGAACTCAAAGCGCGATTTGGCTGGTCCGCGCTCCGGCTTGCTTTAGATCGAGATGGCGAGTTGGTGGCCGGCGCGCTAGTCTTGTTCCGCAATCTGCCGCTTGGCCTGCGCCTGGCCTACTTGCCGCGCGGCCCCGTATGCGATCCTACCGACCACGCGACCTTCGCCGCGCTGAGTGAGACGCTGAGCGCGACGGCGCGCGCCCGCGGCGCATTCGCGCTTACGATAGAACCGGATTCTCCCTCCCCTTCCCCTCCCCTGTTCGCCGACGAACTTCGGCGAACGGGGGAGGGTAGGGTGGGGGTCGGGTTCCAGCCCCACACCACCATCCACCTTGACCTCACGCGCGACCTCGACACCATCCTCGCGCAAATGAAACCCAAATGGCGCTACAACATCCGCCTCGCGGAGCGTAAGGGCGTGACAGTCCGCGAGGGGCAACTGGAAGACGTGCCGACGTTCTATCGGCTCCTGCAAATCACCGGCGCGCGCGACCATTTCGCCATCCACTCGCTCGCCTATTACCGCGCCGCGTTCGATCTGCTCCAGCATCACGCGCGCCTGTTCATCGCCGAATACGAACGCGAGCCGCTCGCCGCGATCTTTGTGACCGCGTTCGGCGCGGAGGCGATTTACTTGTACGGCGCGTCTTCCAACGCGCACCGCGAGCGCATGCCGAACCACGCGCTGCATTGGGCCGCGATGCAATGGGCCAAGGCGCGCGGCTGCGCGCGATACGATTTGTGGGGTATCGGGGACGATAGACCTGTGAGGTCTCAGAGACCTCACAGGTCTATTCTGCCCGACGGCCTCCGCCAATTCAAACAGGGTTTCGGCGGCCAAGTGGTCGAGTACGTCGGCGCGTACGATGTGGTGTTTTCGCGCTGGAGATACGAACTCTACCGGCGGATGTTGGCATGGCGGCGTATGTCCACGCGGCCCTAGCCCCACTATCCTACCGGCCATCATCTTTGGCCTGGGGTTGGCAATCCAATTAGCCGCAATTCCTATCGCGTAACTTGCTGGGGAGTCTTACCGATGACGGACGAAATGGTGAGCCAGGCAAAGAACATCGCCATCTATCCGCGTGATTACGATGGCCTGCACCGGGCGGAACTGCGCCCCGCGCCGCTGCGCCTCGAACCGAGCGCGACGCGTGCCCAGTACGAAGAATTTCGCGCGTTGGTGCTCGAACGTACTGGACTGGAGGCGCCGGAGTTTAATCCCGATGGGCTGGCGCGCGGCTTGGCGGAGGCGATCGAGCAAGCCGAGTGCGCGAACCTCGAGCAATTTTACACGCGGCTCCGCTCCAATTCCGCGAATAGTTTGGCGTGGGATCGCCTCGTCGGCGCGCTGACCGTCGGCGAGACGTATTTTTTTCGGAATACGGCGCACTTTGACGTCCTCGCTCAATCCTTGCTCCCGGAATTGATCGCCCAGCGCCAACGGGCCGACCGCCGCCTCCGCATCTGGAGCGCGGGCTGCGCGACGGGCGAAGAGCCGTATTCGCTCGCGATTCTGTTGTGCGAGATCCTGCCCTACCTCGACGGTTGGAACATTCTGATATTGGCGACCGACATCAACCGGGACGCTCTGCGTCGCGCGCAAGATGGCGTCTATGCCCCTTGGTCGTTTCGCGGCGTCGAAAAGCGAATCCAGGAAACCTACTTTACGCCGCTGGACGGCAAACAGGTCCTCATCGCCGACAAAGTGAAACGCATGGTGACGTTCGACTATTTGAATCTCGTCGCCGACCCGTATCCAACGCTGGCGAGCAACACGAACGCCATGGATCTTATCCTCTGTCGCAACGTGACCATCTATTTCAAAGCCGACGTGACGCGCCTTGTCCTCCGAAATCTGAACAGCGCCCTGATACCCGGCGGTTGGCTCATTCCCGGCGCGGCTGAGCCGAACATGCTCTATTACGACGAATTCGAGGCGCACAACTTTCCCGGCGCGGTCGTATACCAAAAGCCGCGGCCCGGTTTGTCCAAGCCGACCCGCGCGGCGCCGATGCCAGCGTTTGCGCCCGAGCCGCCCGTGCCCCAAGTCGCTTCCGCGTTGCCGAAACCGCCCGCGCCCGACCCTTATCGCGCGGCGCTGGACTTGGCGCAAAATGGTCGGATAGACGAGGCACTCGCCAAGTTGTACGAAAAGCTCGACCAGGATCCCGGATTCGTCCCGACTTGTTACACGCTCGGCAAGGTCTATGCCAACAAGGGCCAGTTGGATCAAGCGCAGCACTGGTGCGAGCGCGCCATCGCTCAAGACCGATTGCGGCCCGAGCCGTACTACACGCTCGCGCTGGTCTACCAGGAACAGGGCTTGCAAGACATGGCGCTCGACACGCTGAAAAAAGCGTTGTACCTCAATCGAGAGTTTGTGCTCGCCCACTATCACTTGGCCCAGCTTTACCGCGCGCAGGGCGAACACGACTTGGCGCGCAAATCGCTGCAAAATGTGGAACGGCTTTTGAACGGCAAGCCGCGTGATGAATCGGTTCCCGAAGGCGACGGCTTGGTGGTCGGCCGGCTGCTGGAACTGGTGGCAAACCAGTTAGATAGCGCGAGAGTTGACTAGTGCGGTAGTCAAATTGCCCAACTTGTCACCAAGGTGTAATCGAATCTTTACCCAATCATATTGAATGGGAGAACAGAGAGGCGTATAATGTCAGCGATGAATTGATGGCAAGTGCGATGGAGAAGCTAAACTGATGACTGGTTTAGCCGGACGGTGATTGGGTGAGCGCGCTGCCAGCTCATCCGCGCCTGTCAGAAATGAACGAGCGGTTTCAGGCCGCCTATTCTGCGTGCCACCGATAGGCGGCTGCTCTTTGGCAAACAAGGGAGCTCGTATGAAATCCGGTTGCTGGCAGAAGATCCTGTTGATTGTCATTCTGGACATCGTCGGCATCGTCGCCATATTGTCCACGACGACGCGCGCCGAAGAGCAATTCTTGGCAGCCGCTCCATCGCCAACGCCGCGTAAGACCTTGACTCCGCGTCCATCGCCAACAGCCAAGAGCGCTAACCGAGTAGTTCAGGGACCGAGGAATAGCCTAAGCATTAGTCTCAATAGTTACCCTTTGCTGTCACCGTGCGTCCTCCCTGATACTTCTGTCGTCTTCACGTGGACACTTGCGTACAGCCCGCCAGCTCCGATCTTGGGTGCCTTCTCCGTCATAGGCCCCGATGGTCCGCACCCACTCGCATCTTATTCGGGCTTTGAGTCCGTTTACCCCAGCACCACCGTTTCTAACACCGTTTCCTACACTGTGCCCATGCTTCTGGGCACATACTATGCACAGATTGAATTTTATTATGCTGGCAATCCCACACCTGATATAGCTAGAATACATTTCACCAATCAATGCGGCAACCTACACGTCGTCAAATTCGAGGATAAGGACGGCCGCAATGGTCAAGGCCCTGGCGAACCCAGCATAGCCGGATGGGGAATGACGGTGACTCCGCCATCCGACTCATTCCCGCCGCCGGGCGACGGTTATTGGCGTGAAGCCACGGGAGCCGATGGATCGATAAAGTGGGACATTATTCCCACTGGCACTTACACGGTGACAGAAACCGACGGCACTGCGGCGGGATGGATTCTGACCACACCGCCCAATCCCAAGATTGTGGACATACACGCCGGTGAGACGGTCACAGTAACCTTCGGCAACCAGGCCCAATACTGGATTACAGGAACTAAGACGAACGAGCAGGGAACCGGTCTAAGCGGCTGGACGATTCATGCCCAGGGCCAAAACCCTAGCACGCCGGTCTTGACAACGATGACAGACGCTCAAGGTCGATACCGTTTCGATACAATCACTAGTCCCGTATTGACTGTCCCGCCTTCCGACTGGACAGTCTGGGAAGACCTCCAATCGGGGTGGACGCCGATCAGCCCTACGAGCCAAAATGTTTCCTGTACGCGACGACAGCCACCGCCATTCATTCCCTCGCCATCGGTAATTCAAGGTTCTGGTTTCAACCTATTCTTGCCACTCATCATCCGTTCCACTGGTTCCGCGCCAGCCGCGACAGGGTGCGGATCGGCCGACTTTCAGAATCGGCAGATCATACCGACCGGCTCATTTAATCCCAAAGGCATCGCTGTTGATCTAATCACACATAATGTGTATCTCGGCGTCAAGCGCGAGAACAAGGTCTACGTGCTAGACCCATCGTTGCAGCAAATCGCCGGCCCGATTCAGGTGGGCAACGAACCCTTTGGCATCGCGGTGAACGAATCAAAGCACGAGGTCTATGTCGCCAACTATGGCGATAATAGCATCTCTGTCATTAGCACGGATACGAAAACACCCACAGCCCCGATTTCTCTGGCACCCTACGGCGAGCCAACTTACGTCGGTGTCTACATGAATAAGATATACGTGCCACTCCACGCTAGCGGCAAACTGGCGATCGTAAACGCCGATACAAAATTCATGACAAAAACGCTCGACGTGGGTAGCGGCGCGTTCGGCTTGGCGATGGACCCATCCCATTGCGCGGCATACGTCTCCAGTCGCGATGCGCAATGGGTCACCACCGTCAATATTTGCACGGATCAAATCAGTTCCACACAACGCATTAACTTGGGTCCGCCTGGTCAAACTCCGCATTACGAACCATACGCGTTGGGAGTTGACTCTGCGCTAGCCCAACTGTACACGATCATTCACCCGTACCCTGACCCTAACAAGGGCGTCAATCCAGAAGAAGTATGGACCTATCGGCTTCCGCCACCGCCGCCTGTCCCTGGTACAGTCACCTCACCCATTTCGAAGACCATCGTAGGGCGAGGCGGAGATGAGTTGGGGGCAGGGGTTGGCATTGTCGTAAATCCTACAACGCACAACGTTTTTGTGACAAACTATGCGGACGATTCGGTCTCCTATTTTGATGGACGCCAAGGACCTCAAAATGCGGCATTCACGCTTCAGTCGTGTGGCAATCGCCCGTTTAACGACCCAATCATGCTGGCTGTAGATCCTATCCTTAACCGTGTCTACGTCACCAATCATTCCAGTCCCCCCTCGGCTGGCATGCAGGGCGCGGTCGGCATCATCGCGGATACCGGCGGGCAGTGCCCATAAAAGAAGTGACAGTCGGTCCTGTGAGTGATGGACGTGAGGTCTGACCATTGTCCCATTGTCGTCAGGTATCTGCGATGCTAGAATTTTGGTGATCGCTCCCCTGCGGGGGCAGGGTGACCCCGCCCCACAGGGGATTTGCTGCGACCATCGAGCCGATAAATTCAAGAGCAAATCAAGTCTGTCTGTTCGCGCGACTCGTGGCGACGACAGACTTTTATTTCGTGACGATATGTTGAAGGACCTGCCGGAACTTGAGCTCCTGGCGCTTGAAGAGGCGCGCGCAGAACGCCCGCGCCGATTTTCGCGCGCGACCATCGCGCTGTGGCTGATCGCGATCAGCATGGTCGTCTTCTTCGTGCCCCTGTTCCTCATCTCGTCGCTCGTCGGCGAAAACGTCAAGGGCCTACAAGGCGACCTCAACCTGATTCGCGTTTCGCTGACCAACGTGCCCACGCCTCCGCCCGAAGCACGCAATCTGCTCAACGCCCTCAGCCAGTCCCAAGCGCAGACCAACCAGATCAATCGCACCTCTGCGACGCTGGCGGCGGGCCGCGCCGATTGGCCGGCGGTAATGACCGCGCTAGGCAACTACAATCCCGATGAGCTAACCATTGCGACGCTCGCCCGCGCCGACAATCGTATCACGCTCACCGGGCGCGCGGTCCGCGAGCAAGTCGTGACCACCTACGTCCGCAGTTTGGAACAGTCCGGACTCTTTACGCGCGTCACACTCCAATCGCTTCAACTCATCGCCACTCCTGTGGTCACGCCGACCATCAGCCGGCCCGGTTCGACGACGCCGACCGCGACGAGCACGCTCACTCCGCACCCGACTTGGACGCTCATCCCTTCGCCGACACCGTTGTTAACGCCAACTCCCTCTCTCACGCCGACGCCGACGAACACGTCCGTACCCACGTCAACTCCGACGAACACGCCAACACTCGCGCCGACCGCGACGCCGACGCTTGTGCCGACCATGACCTTTACGCCCGATCTGCGCGACGGCTACGAGCCGGACGAATACCAGCCCCGGTCTATCGCGCTCGGCCAAACGCAAGCGCACAATTTCTATCCGGCGGGCGATACGGACGCGCTGAGCTTTCTCGCCAAGGGCGGACATTTTTACCGCGTGTTCACGTCGGATCTCACGCCGGGAGTGGATACCACCTTGGCGGTCCTCATCGGTGGGATCAATTATACGAACGACGACGCCGGCCCCGGCACACTCGCTTCCGAGATTCGCTTTCAAAACCCCAGCGGAGATCTGCTGGCGATTGTCAGCATACTCAATCGAGGCGACTATGGCGCCGACAAAGGGTACAAGGTGAGCTTGCAAGAATTCCTGCCAACGCCAACGCCCGATTTGCGCGACAGCTACGAACCGGATGAAGCACCTCCGAAGGCAATCGCCATCGGCGAAACGCAGACGCACAGTTTTTATCCCGACGGCGATATGGACAAGATTAGTTTCGGCGTCAAAGCCGGACGCTTCTACCAGGCCGTCACTTCGAATCTGGCGTTCGGCGTAGATACGTCTCTGACCGTCACCCTGAACGACAAGCAATGGACCAATGACGACTATGCCAAGCCCGGCTCGGCCAATTTCGCTTCGGCGGTTTGCTTCCAAGCGTCACTCGATGGGACCGCCGTCGCGGCGATCACAAACCACGGGCAGTTTGGTTCGAGCAAAACGTATCAAATCAAGGTGACTGAGGTTGCGGGCCTGACCGCTGTGCCGTGTCTGCCACCGGCGACGCCTTCTGCGCGGCAATCGTCGAATTTTGATTTGCTCAGGCCCGCGGCCGCGCCCACCGTGGATATGACCGGCGTCCGGTTCACGGTAATTCTCGAATTAAAGGCGACCGGACCATGAGCATCGTGAGTCGCTTGGCGGAATTCATCTCGGCAAATCTATTCGCGATACTGGCCGTGGTCGTGATCGTCGCCGCGGCGATTGGCTATGCGCTGTTCTTCTCGAACTCGATCGGTCCCGCGCTGCAAGCGCGGAGCAATTTGAACACGCAGTTGGAAGATGCCAGGCGGACGCTCGCCGCGGCGCGCCAAACGAAAGAAGAGCCGATCGAGACATTGCGCGCACGCCTCGCCAACGCGCAAGCCACGCGGAGCGCGGCGCAGGGCGCGTTTTTCACCGAACCGCAAACCGCGCAACTGGTCGAGACGCTTTATCAGAATGCGAACGCGAGCGGCGTGACGATCATCAAGGTCGAGTGGCCGATCACGTCAACGCGGCCCACGTTGATTCCGATCACTCCCACGCGGCTCCCGCCGCCGACTTTGGGGCCAACGCGGACCACGGTCGTCCCAACGACTCCAACGCCAGTGGTCGCCGATGTCCACCGCGTCATGCCGCTGCGTGTCCAAGTCGAGGGGGCTTCGCGCCAACTCTTGGATTTTGTGGCGCGCACTAAGGAGACCGCGAGTAAGGGGCTTGTCGTCACAAAACTAGATATTGCCGGCGGCGAAGCCCGAGTCGCGACGCTGACGATGGAAATGGCCCTGTACACTTTGGCGGTCACTCCGAGTGCCGTTTCGCCCACGCGCCCGGTCGCCGTTAACCCAACTCCCGCGCCCACCTCGCTGCCCGCGCTGCCCCCGCTCATTCCTTCGCCGCCGACGCGCAGCAGCACCATCGCCGCGCCGACCCAGGCCGCGCAGCCGACGCTCGCTCCTGGCTCGGCCAAGGGCTTGGTGATCGAAATTCGCGCAGGCGGAACCGTGATCTCGCTCCCGTATACGTCATTCACCGCCGCGTCCTTGCTCACGGCGATTAACGCGCAGGGCGGCAGCGCGACCGCGGTGGATAGTTGGGATGGCAGTAATTGGCGAACGTTTTCAGGGCAGCGAGGAACGGACTATGCGATTCAGGCGGGGCGCGGGTACGTGGTCCAGGCAAGTAGCGCCAGTAGTTTTACCGCGCCAGCGACGGTCGGGATTCCGTGGACGAGCATCAAGATCGAAAAAGGATGGTCGCTGATCGGCCTGCCGCTGTGCAAGAACGGGGCGCGCAGTTGCTACACCGCAGCGAGTCTCGCGGCGGCGATCAACGCGCAGGGCGGCGCGGTCGTGCAGGTTTCGCAACTAGTCGGCGGACAGTGGACGGTCTATGGGCTGGGGGAATCGGCCAACGATTTTCCGCTTTTCGTGGGGCAGGGCTATTTCGTCCGTGCGACGCAAGCGGGCGAGTGGACGCCGTGAGCAGTGGTTTTACATGGCGAGCGAGAGTGGCCGCGTCGTAATCACGTCACTGGCGGTGAGGTGGCGTACTTGATCCGGTGTCAGCGTCAACATCGCGCGCGTCGAGCCATCGGGGTTGACGAATTCGACCTCGTAGGCAAGCGTCGGATCGGTATAGACTTCGACCACCGTGCCGAGATCGCCCGCCAAGACATGCTCAGCAGGCAAGTCCACCGTCGCTACGATGGTGTCTAACAAAGAGAGATTCGCGTCCATATCATGATCTCCGTTGGCGTCTGGCCGGTTCAATCGTGATCAGTTCGGCGAAATCCTTGCCTGGTCGAAATAGCCAAACGGTCGTCACCTGACGCGTTGCGCCATTCGGTCCCTGCAATTGAGCCGTAATCGTGAACTTGTTGCCAAAAGACGATGGTTTGCCCGGCGTTGCGGGCTGCGTGAGATGCTGATCCCTAATGTCGCGTTCCAATTGCTGCCAGTTCTCCGCCGCATACCCAATTTGAGCAAAGAACTCGGCTTTGTAGCGGCCTGACTCGTGTTCCAAATTCAGCGCGTAATCACGCAACTTGCGTGGATCAATTTGGGCCTGGTCGGCATTTGGCAGAGGTTTTGACATGGTGGCATCTGGTGGAATTATACCACAATCTGCGCCCGCGGGGCGAACCTAGCGCAGATTCCGCATGGGAAATTACCAGGCGTTTGTTGCTTGACAGCCAGCAGTCAACCGGCTAGAATTGTCGAAGTTGAAAGTCCAGGTGCGAAATTCGTCTGACGATGGACGTTCATTGCCGGAGGGACCGCGATCCAGTGATGATGAGGGGTCTATGGACTTGGCGTGGAATTGGCTGCTTCTCGCGCTGCTTGTTGTGCCACTTTTCATCGCTGCCTATTTGCGGGCGCAACGTCGCCGTAAACGCTTTACAGTACGATACTCTAGCTTGATGGTTGTCAAGGTGGCCCTGCGTCGCGGGCCGGGTTGGCGTCGCCACATTCCGCCCGTCCTGTATCTGCTCGCCCTCACCGCCATGCTGATCGGCGCTGCGCGGCCCTTCGCGGACTCGCTGCTCCCAAAGCAAGAGGCGACCGTCATCCTCGCGATGGATGTCTCGTCCAGCATGAGCGCCGACGACATCAAGCCCTCGCGGCTAGACGCCGCCAAGACCGCCGCGCGAGCATTCGTGCAAAAGCGACAACCGACAACGCGCGTGGGTGTCGTCGCGTTCTCGGGCACGGCCACGCTCGTTCAGATTCCGACCGTGGACCACGATTTGGTGTTGGCGGCGATCAATCGCTTGGTACCACTGCGCGACACGGCGATTGGCAGCGCCATCCTCACCTCGCTCGACGCCATTTTTGAGCTGGTCGGCGCTCCCTCGCGCGGCCAGGTGATCGCCACCACGCAGATTGCTCCCCTGACAACGCCAACTCCTGTTCCAAAAGGAAATCACATTCCTGCGGTCATCGTTCTGCTCACGGACGGGCAAAACACATGGGGGCCTCCGCCGTTAGTGGCCGCGCAGCAAGCGGCTGAACGCGGCGTGCGCGTTTACACCGTTGGGTTCGGAACGCAAGTAGGCGCCCCGTTGCGTGGCGGCGGAGGTTCAGTATCTCGCACCCACCTGGATGAGCCGACGCTCCAGGGGGTGGCCCAAATGACCGGGGCCAGGTACTTTTACGCCGAGGACGAGAGTGCCCTGGTTGCGATCTATAACAACCTGGACACCCAACTAATCCTCCGAACAGAGAGAATCGAATTAGCCGTTGCATTCGCTGCGGTCGCGGCCTTGCTATTGGTGGTTGGCGGCGCATTGTCACTGGCTTGGTTCGACCGTCTCCCCTAAAGAGAGATTCGCATCCCCCGATTACATCCGCCCCGCGGGCAGATTCCTCAACCACTTGGCGATAAAGGCCGCTTCGTACTCCGAGCCGACTCAACCGAAAACCTCGAGGGTTTATCCCCGTTGCGATGAATGGCGCGCGCCGACGTATCGCGTTCGGGGCGCAGGTCGTCAGTTATGCCACCGATCAATATTCCAAGTGTCTGCGCGGTTGGGGGTGAGACCGAACAATTGTATTGCCGTCGGGGTTGTTTTACAACGCGGGGGCGTTATGCGCCAGAGTACCGAAGTGTGACGATCATCAAGCAAACCGAGACCCCGTCAAAAGTGCGACGGGGTCTTTTTCTTGCGGAACTGGAGCGGCGACGAAGTGAGTTGGGCGACTACTAAGGGCCTATGAGCAAGTTGGTCAATGGTCTGTGGTGGACGACTGCCGTGGAGCTGGCATTTACTTGGGCTTGTCGGAATCTTTAAAGTCTCTGTACTGGCGACTGAGTTCGTCCCAGGGATCGGTGAATGTGCCACAGTTGGGGCAGATACTGACATCTGCTGATTCTGTCGTTACCAAACGATCCAGCATTTGCCGCTGCTCGATTAGATGGAAAAATCGGTCCCATTGTTCAGGGCAGGGTTGCTCTCCGTCGAGTTCAGGAGGGCGATCGTTTGGAATGGGAAGTAGGGTTGTGTACTCGCCGTGGCATTGCGGGCAGCACACGTGCACATTGATAGTTTTCTCGTTCACTGTGCCTCTCTTGGAATGGCTGCGAGATGTAAAAAGTTGGCTTAAGGTCGGATACAGTTTTGTTTGCCCCTGGCAATCGTGGTATGTGATCCCTCGTATTCTCACAGGAGTTGTTAAATGGCAAAGGTCGTCTTTCGAGTCGTGCTATTCTCCAAGTGGCGCAAACGTACGGTCTCCCACGATTTTTCCTCTTGCACCTTTTTGTATGTAACAGGAACCGTAAGGTTTGTTCAGCTCAAAAGGACTTTGAGCAGTTTCTCGAATTTGATGTAGACCCAATCAATGAGTTGTATAGCCAAATCATGATGGCCGGTGAATTCGAGGACAACAAACATCGCTGCAATTGTCAGACCGGCAAGCGCAATAAGGGTGGACACTTGACGGAAGAAAAGGAACATTGCCTGCGAAAAGGGGTAATCGATAAGTAGGCGGTCAGACCTGGACTTGTTCTCTGTCATTGGTCGTTGTCCAATTGGATTTCGCGACGAATTTTTCTCTGTATCCGAATCCACATAATTCGGACATCTTTATAAATCTGCATTACAACAAAAATCGTTGGCACAATACCCATGGAGATTTGGAGCGACAAATGAAGCCATTGGTCTATTGGGGGCAAACCTGTCGGATCAGTCCAATGGCTCACGAAAGACTCAATAAGATACCATATCAGTAAATAAGAACTGTCAACCAGAGTCTGGAGTGCGAGAAACGCGAAGAATCTCACGTAATCAATTAACTCTTTCCATTCAGCAGTTTCATTCATAGAAAGATTCCACGTGAGGTTGCGTCCTAAACCAGAATCAACGGCGGTTTCATTTGGGTGTCTTCCGCCTAATCTACTGTAACAATGCTGAGTGCCAGCATCGGATGCAATCCGACGCCTAGCGCAATCCCAAACCCGCGCAGCGGGTTGCGGTAGCCAGCGTGCTTTCAACTGACGGCGCTCCGAGCAACGTCAGCTTGCCGCTTTCACGCGTTTGGTCGCGGTTGAGGATTTGCGACGTTGAGCTTTCACTGCGCGTTGGGGACGACGTGCTGGTATTCCATAGAGCATTCCCCACGCGCTAATATCCTCGTCCAAGTCGGGCCAGTGAACGCCTTGGCCATTCCCCATAATCTCAAAGTTGTTACGCTGCTCAACGGTTGCTTCAGATAGACGCCATGACCAAGCGAGAGGTACACTAATGGTGCGTCCGTCTGGCAGTTGCGCTGGGATGCCATCGTTCGTCACTTGGAGATTATTGATCCGTGGTTCGCCACTCGCCACAATGTTCATTCCATGCCTCATCATGTGGAGCAGCCCTCGATTACAGCGGCATGTTGCGAAACTTGTGCCCATCGGTCGGTGGGCACTGCGCCAAGTATACAACCAATTCTGCTCGAACACAAAAGAAAAAAAGCCCTCGTAACGAGGGCTTGCAATTCGGTGTCTGTGGCGACGGGTAGATTCGGACTACCGACCAAGGGCTTATGAGTCCCCTGCTCTACCACTGAGCTACGTCGCCTGGCTGACGAGTGTGATTATATGGATTCGTGCCTGTCCTGTCAAATCAAATTTGCCGAATGCCGCGTGACGGGTCGTCGCATGATGAAATGCGGGCCCGTGTGTGGCACGTCGAATTCGTCACCGGTGGCTTGGAAACCGAGCGAATTGTAGAACGCCAGCGCCGACGTGCGCCCGAGACACCACAGCATCGTCCCGCCGTGCGCGGCCACGTGCGCGAGGCATGCACGCACGAGCGCCGCGCCCACGCCCTGTCGGCGCGCTTGCGGCAGCGTCGCCATGCCGCGCAAACGCCACGCGCGTGGAGCGCTTTCGCCCGGCGGCGCTTCGCGCACCACGGTGGCAATGCCGACGAGGAGCGCGTCCACGAACGCGCCGACGTGCAAGCTGTCAGGCGCGTCGTCGCCGGGGTACATTATGCTTTCCGGCGGTTGGTGTGGACGGAGAACGATATGCCGCAGCGGTCGCGCCTCCGCAGCCGAGATCGGGCGAATCGTAAATGTCATTGTCGAGTAACCAAGTTTATCCGCGAATCTCCGCTAATTATTATCTTCGCGGAAATTCGTCGGACGAACTCCGTCCGAGTGATTCGCGGATAAATCTATCTTTAATGCCGCGCGGACGGAGCCGTCCGTTTCTTTCAACCGGCGGCGCGCCTCGTCGGGCGTAACGTGCGCGAGGGCGGCGACGATCGCGGTCTTGACCTCGCCGCCGCTGGCGCGCAAAACTGCTTCTGCCTCGCTTGGAGAGAGGTCGCACGCGGCCTCCACGATGCGGCGCGCGCGGTCGCGGAGTTTTTCATTCGTCGCCTGCACGTCCACCATCAGATTGCCGAAGGTTTTGCCCAGCCGAATCATCACGCCGGTGCTGATCATGTTCAGCACCATTTTTTGCGCCGTCCCCGCTTTGAGCCGCGTCGAACCCGTCAGAATCTCCGGGCCGACGAGTGGCGCGATGCGGACATCCGCGTTTTCCTCGATTGGCGACGGGCGGTTGCAGGCGAGGGACATGACGAATGCCCCGCGGCGTTTCGCCTCGGCCATGCCGCCCAACACGAACGGCGTGCGCCCGCTCGCGGCAACGCCGAGCACCGCATCGCGCTCCGAGACATTCAAATCGGCGATGGCCCTGACGCCGCCTTGAGGATCATCCTCCGCGCCTTCCATCGAGCGCGTGATCGCGCCTTCGCTGCCTGCGATGATGGCGACGACGCGGTCAGGCGCTGTGCTAAAAGTCGGCGGAATCTCTGTAGCGTCCAGCACACCCAATCGGCCCGATGTTCCCGCGCCGATGTAAACCAATCGCCCTCCAGACTGCATCCTATCTGCGATTCGATCCACGGCTTGCGCGATGTTCGCCAGTTCTGCCGAAACCGCGCGCGCGACGCGCTCGTCCTCGCGATTCATTACGCGCAGCATGTCGAGAGTGGACAGCGTGTCAATGGCTTCGCTGGCCGCGTTACGAGATTCGGTGAGAGCGTTTGGGAGTGTGGGAGGGTGGGAGTATGCCGGTGTGATGTTGCCGAGGACGACGGGGTGGCGCGCGCCGGTGGCCGCGGGGACGTTGCCGGGGCGGCTGTGCCACGTCTCGTGCGCGAGCAGCGCGAAGGCAATCGCTTCTTTCGCCTCGGCCGGCAAGCCAAAATCATCCGATGTGATTACGCGCGCGGGCGCGACTAGATCGCGCAGGATTTGCATCAGCACCGGGTTGAGCGCGCCGCCGCCACTGACGATCACTTCGTCCGGTTGGGTTGGCAAAAACTCGCGATAGGCGCGCGCGATGGAATGCGCGGTGAACGCGGTCAGCGTCGCGACAATGTCCTCATTATGTAACCCGCGGCGCTTGGCTCGTTCCCAGACTGGCGCGCCATACTGCGCGCCGAACAGCTCCGGCCCCGTCGTCTTGGGCGGTTGTTGCGCGAGAAATGGCTCGGTCATCAATTCGGCGAGCAGCGTATCGTCCACGCGCCCCTGCGCGGCCAGCGCGCCATCGCGATCGAACGTCCACGCGCCATCGGTCGCGCGGCGCGCGGCATCGTCAATGAGCATGTTGCCGGGGCCGGTGTCGAAGGCGAAGGCGTGTGGGAGTGTGGGCGTGTGGGAGTGTGGTGGAAGGTACGTCACATTTCCAATACCGCCAATGTTCTGCGCGGCGCGGGTGAGCGTGGGATGGGAGAGGAGGAGCACGTCGAGCAGGGGGACGAGGGGCGCGCCTTGCCCGCCGGCGGCCATATCGCGCGTGCGAAAGTTGGAAATCGTCGTGATGCCGGTCCGTTCCGCGATAACGGCCGGTTCGCCGAGTTGGAGCGTGGAGGCATTTGATCCAGTGGGAATGTGCCAGAGCGACTGGCCGTGACTGCCGAAACGCCTCGCCGAGGGCAAAGTTCAGCGCGCAGACCCGGTCTACCGTACCTGCTTCAGGACGAAAGCACACGACGATTTCATCGCGCAGGATTTTGGGATGGTCTAGGTGGACGTGCTTGAGCAAGCGCCACGATAGTTCGGGGGGCGCGCCGTTGATCTCGACGACTGCCGCTTCAATCCCATCCGCCGACGTGCCCGAAATTAAACCGACAACGCGCATCATGTCCTCCGGCTACTTGTCGAGCCATACATCGCGCAGATAAATCAGTGAGCCGGTGGGCAGCGGTGTCAAGCCCTTGACCGTCGGCTGCATGACGCGATACTCGTAACCGACGTACAGCCAGACCCACGGGGCCGCCTCGGCTAGTTTCTGTTGAATCTGATTGTAAATCGGTTTGCGCTTGTCAGGATCGGCGCTGACGCGGCCCTGCTCCAACAGTTTGTCAATCTCTGGGCTGTTGTATGCCGCGATTTTGTTAAAGTTGCCGGCGCTGTTCCAGTAGCGAGAGAGCATGACATCGGGATCGGCATCGCCGCCGATTTGCGCGATCGCCGCGTCGAAATCCAGTTTGAGCCGGCGATCGGCGTACACGTTCGGTTCGAGCGTTTCGACCTGGGCCTCGACGCCGATTTTTTTCAACTGCGCCTGAATATTCTGCGCTTGCAAAATCGCCGTCGGCGGATCCTCGGACGCGGCGATGATCTTGAAGGCCAAGCCCATCGCTTTGCCCGCGTCGGCCAGCAATTGCTTCGCTTTCGCGGCATCTTGCTTAAAGCAGGTCAACCCATCCGGGTTGGCGCGATAAAACGGTTGAGTCGCGGGACCGGTCGTTTCGCCTTCGCCGAGCGACGCGGCGTCCGCCACTTGCTGGCGATCGAGCGCGCACGCGATGGCCTGGCGCACGCGCGCATCGGCAAATATCGGGCGAGTCGAGTTCAATTGCAGGACGTGGTACGCGAGCGCGGGCGCGCGGGAGATGACGAGCGAGCTGATTCCCGCGCCGGCCCGAATCGCGACGCGCGCGTCGGCGATGATCGCCAAGTCGAGCGTCTTGGCGCGCAAGCCCGCGAGAATGGCTGCTTCGTCGGGAATCGTACGCCACTCGATGGCGTCTAGCCGCGGCTGGCCCGCGATCCAGAAATCCTTGAACGCTTTCATCGTGAACATGCGGTCGGGGTCCCACTTGTCAATCGTGAACGCGCCCGTGCCGACGTCCGCCCGCGCGGGGTCTGCGCCGCCGCGCACGGCTTTTTGGTCAATGATCGCCGCGTTCAAGCTGGTCATCGCGGTAAGGATCGCGGCATTTGGCGCCTTGAGCGTAAACACGACGGTATACGCATCCGGCGCGTCAATCCTCGCGATGTCGGTAAGGTTGACGCGGGCGACCGCGCCGCTTTTTTCGTCGAGGATGCGCTCGAAGGAAAATTTGACGTCCGCCGATGTCAGCGGGTTGCCGCTGTGGAACTTTACGTTCTTGCGAAGCGTCACCGTAAGCGTCCTGCTATCGTCCGACCATTTCCATGACTCGGCGAGATTCGGAACGATTCTCAGGTCTTTGTCGAAAGTGAAGAGCGGATCGTAGACGACTTCGAGGGTTCGAAAAGACAAGTAGGTAGTTTGCTTGTGCGGGTCGAGACCTTTGGTGTCGGCGGTCCGCGCCGCGACGAGCGTGCCGCCTTTGCGCGGGGCCGCAGTCGGCGGCGGAGTGGCCGTGATGACGACGGGAACCTGCACCGTCTCTTTGACCTGTACGGTTTCTTTGACTTGCACGGTTTGTGGAACTGGAACCTCCACCGTTTCTTTGACGATCACGGGAGTGGCCGTCGGGATGGGCGCGGGCGCGCAAGCGGCCAACATCACCACGACGAACAATGCAACACGCTTCATGGTTTCTCCGAAAAGTAAGACGCTACCGATTTCGATTATACCGGCTTCCTTGCTCCTTTGCAATTCTCCACCGATTCGATATAATTGAGCCGCGACTATCGTCAAGGAGGAAAGTGTGAATCTACGCTGGGTCTGGTCATCGGTCTCGATACTGCTACTGGCGTTGCTGGTCACGGCGTGCGACGAGCAACTGGCGCCGGTCAGCACATTGCCCCCGCCGCCCGCCGCGACCTCGGCGCCAACGGCCCTAGTCCCACAACCCACGCCGGGGGTCGTTCAGCCGACGGCGGCGCCCAAAGCCACCGCGCCGCAGCCGGCGACCGCTTCGACGCCGACGCTCGTCAAAGCGGCGGTAACCTGTCCGGCGAATGCGCCGCTGCCGGCGAACGCGCAATTGGCGGCCCGCGTCAACGGACAAGGCATCGCGCTCGATCTGTTCAATCGCCAGGTCGCCCAAGCCACGAGCGCATTTCTCCAACAAGGGATTGACCCGAAATCGCCTGGCGGACAAGAGGCGATCAAGAGTCTGCGGCAGCAAGTACTCGACCAGATGATCAACGACGTCGTCATCGCGCAGCAAGCCGAGAAAGAGGGCCTCAAGCTTACCGATAACGATTTGAACGCGCGGCTCGCGCAGATGATTCAGGACGCGGGCAGCGTGGACAAGTTGAACGAGTACCTGAGCAAGAACCAGCTTTCGCTCGCGGACTTTTGCGCGCAAATTCGCGCGAATATCGTGGGTGAAGCGATGTTGAATCAAGTGACCAAGGCGCTGCCGTCGAGCGTGGAACAAGTCCACGTTCGCCAGATCCTCGTCGCGTCGCCGCAATTGGCGCAGCAGCTTTTGACGCAGTTGCGCGCGGGCGCGGATTTTGCCGCCCTCGCAAAACAATATTCGCTGGACGAAGCGAGCAAGGTGAACGGCGGCGACCTCGGCTGGGCGCCCAAAGGCCGCTTCGATCCGCAGTTCGAGGCGATTGCCTTTCAACTCAAGCCGGGGCAGATCAGCGATGTCGTCCAAACGCAATTCGGTTATCACATCATCAAGGTGGACGAACACGAAAACTCGCGCCCGCTGCCGCCCGAATTGATCCAGAACTCGCGGCAGCAAGCATTTCTGGCCTGGCTCCAAGCGGTACGTCAAGGAATGAAGATTGAGCGGTTCGTACAACCGTAACGTGGGGGTGGCGCTGCTCTTCTTGGGCGGCCTACTGCTCCTGGTTTTTGGCCTGAGTGCTCTCGGCGCCGGATTACTTTTGCGGCCCGCACCCTTGCCCGATGCGTACGCTTGGAAGTCGCCGCTGGAGCAGATCAATAATCGTAACCTTGCGCCCGCGACGGTTTTGCTGCCACTGACCGGAATGTCGTCGGCCGATGCGCTGAACGCGACGCTCGACGCCGGGCATTGGGAAAACGCGTATGCGCTGCTCGCGTACGATACCACGCGCGCCGACCCGACGCGGATTGGGGCCCTGTTACAACTCGGCACGCGCTACGCGGCCGCGCAGGACCAGCCGAAAGCCGCATGGTGCTATCTGGCCGCAGCGCGCATCGCGACTCTGAGCCAGGTGCTCTCCGACTCAGTGCGCGCGGACACGTATCTCCAAGTCGCCGCGGGTTTGCGCGGGATCGGCGCGCTGGACGCGGCGCGGCTCGCGACCGATCAGGCGTACCTCCTCGGGCAGTACAGTCCAGCATTGCAGCGCGATCCGCAGTCACGTCGCCTGAACCAGGTCGCGAACGCGTACGCCGCGCTGGGCGCGGATGCGCTCGCGAACCAGGCGCGCGCGAAAACGGCGGAACCAGTGGATGCGCTCGACAACCCGGCGGGCTGGCTCCCGCGCGAGCCATTCGTCGTCAAAGCGGGCGCGCTATCGGTCTCGCCGGAAGTGAGCAACGCGATCCAGACGCGGGTGGCGGCGGCCAGCCAATTGAGCGCCGACGCGCAGAATATTCCGGCGAACCGCGCTGCAGATTGGCCGCAGGATTCGGTCGCGCAATTGCGTGAGGCGTTGTTAAACGAGGACCAAGCGCGGCTCGCGTCTTACGATCAGCAACGCGCCAAAGACGCGGCGGTACAAGTCGCGCTTGGGCGCGATCGAGTCCAATGGCTCGCGCTCAAATATCGCGTCGCGCGCGGCGCGTTCGGCGTAGACCTCGTGCCCGAGTGGAGCAAGAACGCGGCGGCGATTGCGGACGCGTGGAGCGACGCGTGGGGCGAGTTGTTCCGGCTCTACGAACAGCAGGCGTCCGCGATCCCGAACGCGCAAGCCGTGAGCCAGGCGATGGAGGACGTGACGCGGCAAGAATTGTTCGCGGCGCGGTGGGGCTGGTACCGCGGCGCATCGGACGCGGACTTGCACGCGACGCTGCGCGAACTGACGCGCCAATTGCGCGAGGCCGCAATTCCCTCACTGCGTGTGGATGCTTTGACGGTCGGCGGCCAGACGACCGATGTATTGTTGCCGGATGAGTTGTACGGCAAGAACGAGAAAGCGCTGCCCAAATAATTTCAGATTGCAGATTGCATATTAACTGCGTCCCTCCTGGAATCGCTGCAAATCTGAAATCTGAAATCCCTACGGGACGCTCCGCAGTCTGAAATCTGAAATCCTCGTGGTGGAGGATGCCATGGAAAACGTCAACGAAGATCGCTATCAGGTTGCTACGCTCGTCGTGGTCGTTATGACCGTGCTGGTCTGTATGTGCTACCTGTTGATCTTTATCAATCCGCAGGTGGCGCTCAATCCGTTCAAGCCCTCCACGTTGACGCCCACATTCGTTGCGTTGGGTCTCCAACCGACTTGGACGCTGACTCCCACGAGCACGCCCACGCGCACCCAGACGCCCACCGCCACGCCGACGATTACGCTCACCCCCCTGCCGACCGACACGCCAACGGCGACGCCCGTCCTTCCGACTCGAACGCCGACGCGGATTCCCCCCACGCGTACGCCCCGGCCCCCCTCACCGCCCACCGCGCCCCCGTCGCCCTATTCGTACAACACCGTTCGCCAGGGCTGTTTTCACGCCGGAGGCACGTTTATCGAAGGCACCGCTTGGACGAGCGCTTCGGGCGGCAGTCCGCAAGCCGGCGTGCGGGTGGCGCTGGGGAGCGGCGCCGGTCCAGGAACCGGCGACGTGTACTATGTGACGACTGGAACGCAGGGCAAGAGCGACGGCTATTACGTACATATAATCCGCCAGGATGGCGCGGCGACAGGGACGTATTATGTCTGGATCGCGGATGGCAGCGGTAACGCCTTGTCCGACCCCAATGCGGGCCGGGTGACCATCAACGGCATTCGCAACCCCGACGATTCCAATGCGTGCTGGCGTGCGGTGGTAGATTTCACACGGCGTTGAAAATGGTTTTTAAGTACTATTGACCGCGCCGGGACGGGGTGCTAGAATTTGGTTGCTTGCGAAATCCCCATTCTCGCCATGGATAGGAAACTGTGCCCTGCTCCCGAACGTTATCCAGCTCGCGTACCATCGCGCCTGATTTCTCTAGCGAAATAGACATCGAGCTCCTCGCCTTCATCGAGCGGTATGCCACCAATCTCGCGCGCTGGGATGTGTTGCTCTTTTTTGGCCGCCATCCCCGCATGCGCGACAACGCGTCGGGGATTGCCAAACAGATTGGGCGGCGACCGCAGTCCTTGGCGAAAGAACTAGCCGACCTGGCTTACCTCGGCATATTGCACGTCCACGAAAACGGCAAGGGCATGGTCTACCAACTGGCCCGTGTCCCCGCGACCCGCCGGGCCGTGA
This sequence comes from Chloroflexota bacterium, assembly GCA_016208315.1. GTDB lineage: Bacteria > Chloroflexota > Anaerolineae > UBA4142 > UBA4142 > JACQYF01. Next base: position 97,717 of record JACQYF010000002.1, read on the forward strand.
TCCGCCTAGCGCAACATTTCGACCGGCCGCGCGCCGCCAACAATTGATGCGAATCAAGCCAAAACGTGCGGCGCACCCTTGAGGTGCGCCGCACGTTTTGCTTTTCGTCCCCGATTCGACTATAATCACCCCCACCCCTCACCCCCTTTGTCCCCCTCTCCCCTCCCCCGTCGTGAACTTCCGACGGGGGAGGGGAGAGGGGGAAGGGGGAGTAGGGAGGGGGTAGGAGGAACGATGGAGATTGACTGGTTTGGACACGCGTGTTTTCGGCTGCGCGGGCGCGAAGGCACGGTAATTGCGGACCCGTACAAAAAAGAAATTGGACTCTCTTTCCCGCGGCCGCGCGGTGATATTGTGACGATCAGCCACGATCATCCGGGCCATTCGTATGCCGATGGCGTCAAGGGCGACCCGCGCGTCTTGAACGGTCCGGGCGAATACGAGATCAAGAATATCTTCGTGACCGGCGTCCCGAGCGCGCACGACAAAAAGGGCGGCAAGGACCGCGGCCCCAACACGATTTATACGATTGACATGGATGGGCTGACGATCTGCCATCTGGGCGATTTGGGGCACGTGCCGACCCAGCCGCAAGCCGAAGCGTTGGGCAATGTGAACGTTCTGCTCGTGCCCGTAGGCGGCGTCTCGACGATTGGCGGCAGCGAGGCGGCCGAGATCATTGCGCTGCTCGAGCCGCAGGTCGTGATTCCGATGCACTTTGCCCACCCCGACCTCGCGTTCAAGCTCGAGTCGTCCGCCAAGTTTTTCAAAGAGATGGGCCTCAAAGCGCCGGAGCCGGTCGCCAGTTTCAAAGTGACCAAAGACTCGTTGCCGAAAGAGACCCAAGTCATCTTGCTCGAGGCAAAACAGAAGGAGTAAAAAAGTAATTGGTAAGTAGTAATACTATTACCAATTACCAATGAAGGTATGGATAAGGATAGGATTAGACACGCGGTGAGCGAGATCATCGCCGCGATCGGCGACGACGAGTCACGCGAGGGTCTGCGCGAGACGCCGCGCCGGATCGCCGACATGTACGAAGAGATTTTCGAAGGATTGAGTCAAGACCCGATAGAAGTGCTCGGCCCGACGTTCGATTCCGGCGGGCATCAAGAAATGGTCATCGTCAAGGAAATTCCTTTTTACTCCATTTGCGAGCATCATTTCCTGCCGTTCCACGGCGTCGCGCACGTGGGCTATATCCCGCGCGAGCGGCTCGCCGGCGTGAGCAAGATCGCGCGCGTCGTCGAGGCGCTGGCGCGGCGCCCGCAGATGCAAGAGCATTTGACGGGCCAGATCGCGGATTCGTTGATGAAGGGCTTGCAGCCGACCGGCGTCGCGGTCGTGATGGAAGCCGAGCACTTGTGCATGACGATGCGCGGCGTCGAAAAGCCGGGCAGCCGCCTCGTCACCAGCGCGACCCGCGGCCACTTTCGCACCAACCCCTCGACCCGCGCGGAATTCTTCTCGCTGGTGCGCGGCAACGGCAAATAGATTATCCGCGAATTACGCGAATCACGCGAATAGGAAAACCCAAATTAGTGAGATTCGCGTGATTCGCGGATAACCCAGGTTTTGAATATGTACCACTTGCGGATCCTTGGCAATCATACGCCGGCCCAACTGCGTACCGAAATCGAGAAGGTGAATCCCGCGGCGACTGAGTTGCGCGATCACATTGCCAAAGCCGTCAGCCGCGCCGTCAAGCTCGAACGCGTCCCTTCGCGGGTGGCGCGTTTTATCTTTCAGGAACTCGTCCTCGAAGGCGGCGATGTAGTGCTGCCCCCGCGTCTCGACGAGGCGAGTCCAGCGCCCGTTGACGTACTCCTCTTCGGCACGGACTATCAGTTGCAGCACCTCGCGGTACGAATTCGCACCCAGGGCGATAGTGAACTTAACATCCTCGCCGACCACCTCGAACGCGCTCTCACGCCCTTTCGCGCCCTTTCGCGCGCTTTCGCGTCCTTTCGCGACACCCGTTTCGATTGGGGCGCTCGCACCTACGTGATGGGCATCGTGAACGTCACGCCCGATTCGTTCAGCGGCGACGGTGTGATCCCTCGGCTTTCGCTCGGGACGCGCACGGCGGACGAATACGTCGCGCTGGCGGTCGCGCACGCGGAACAGTTGCTCGCCGACGGCGCGGACATTTTGGATATCGGCGGCGAGTCAACGCGACCCGGCTCGCAGCCCACGCCCGCCGAAGAGGAATTGCGCCGGGTGATCCCCGTGATTCGCGCGCTGCGGCAAAAGGTCGCGGCGCCCATTTCAATTGACACGTACAAGGCAGACGTCGCGCGCGCGGCGCTGGACGCGGGCGCGGACATTGTCAACGACGTTTGGGGCTTAAGGATGGATGCCGAGATGAAGCGCGTCGTCGCCGAGCGCGGCGCGCCGGTCGTCATCATGCACAACCGCAGCCAGCCCAAAGATGCCGCGCAGTCCGAGCGTCTCGGCGGCCGTTACATCGGCGTCGAGTACACGGATTTGATGAGCGACATTATCCGCGAGTTGCGCGAGCAGATCGAGTTGGGATTGGACGCTGGGATCGCGCCGGACAAGATTATTATTGATCCGGGGATCGGGTTCGGGAAAACGGTCGAGCAGAATCTCGAATTGCTCAATCGCGCGGACGAACTGCGCGTGCTGGGCTATCCGGTGCTCATCGGGCCATCGCGCAAAGGGTTTATCGGCTTTACGCTGGATTTGCCGGTGAACGAGCGCGTCGAAGGGACGGCGGCAGCGGTCGCCGTCAGCGTGATGCGCGGCGCGGACATCGTACGCGTCCACGACGTCAAGCAAATGGCGCGCGTCGCCAAAATGACGGACGCGATTGTAAGAACCCGTTGACACCCGGCTGAATTGTTTGTACAATAGGTCCCGACAATCTGCTCACCGACCATAGGAGGTCGCGTGGCACAATCCACTCTACCGGCTCCACTCATTCGCAGCCGCCTCGAAAGCGGCAAAGTCATCCCGTTCCTCGGATCGGGCGCGTCGTTGGGCGAGCGTAATCCGCGCGCGCAGCCCTGGGACCCAAAGGATGCGGCCCACCTCCCGAATGCCGCCGAATTGGCCGAGCACCTCGCCAAGCCTGTCAAATTCCCCGCCGACGAGGTCGCGAAAGAACTCACGAAAATCGCGAAATATTACGAGTTGATGGCGGGGCGCGACATTCTCGACGAAGAACTCCACACCGTCTTTGCGCGCCAGGCGAAACACACCGCGATCCACACCTGCCTCGCCGGCAATCCCGCGCCGCTCCTCGTCATCAGCACGAATTACGACGACCTGATGGAGCGCGCCCTCGCCGAACAAGGCCGCGAGTACGATCTCGTCATTCACCTGACTCCCGCGACGCTCAAGCGCGTGACCGATAACGAGCGCGCCGATTCGCTGCTGTGGCGACCGCACGGCGGCGAGCCGCGTTTCGTGACCGACGACGACCTCGCCGAGATTGACCTCAAGAAAACTTTTGTCATCTACAAGATGCACGGCAGCATTGACCTCGACAACACCGCGCGCGATAGCTATGTCATCACCGAAGACGATTACATTGATTTTCTAACGCGCATGACCGGACAGGGCGCGCGCGTCATCCCCTCGTTCGTCGCCAAGCACATGGCGCAGCGCAACCTTTTGTTTCTCGGCTACAGTCTGCGCGATTGGAATCTGCGGGTGCTCCTGAATCAAATCGAGCGGCTTAGCTATCGCTCAATCACTTCCTGGGCCATCCAATACAATCCCTCCATGATGGAGGAGCAATTTTGGGACAAGCGGAACGTCGAGATTTTTAACCTCAAAGTGGACGAGTTCGTCGAGGTCTTGCGAAAGGGATAGCTGGCCGAGGTCATTTAATGAAACCAGATTCGCTGCCCGAAAAAATCATGACGTGCCCGTATGTCGGCTTGACCCCCTACACCGAACAGCAGGCCGATTACTTTTTTGGCCGCGAGAAAGAGACGCGGCAGATCGCGTCCAAGCTGTACGCGTCGCGGCTGACGCTGCTGTACGGTTCGAGCGGGGTCGGCAAGAGTTCCGTCCTGCGCGCGGGCGTGATGCGCTCGCTGCGCGAGGAAGGCATTGCCGTTTTCTACTTTAACACCTGGCAAAGCAATCCGACGACGATGCTGCGCACGCTGATCGGCGGTCAAATCCCGATCGTGCTTTTGGAACGCGGCGAGTTGGACGGCCCCAAGGCCGCGCGCTTTGCCGAACGGTTTCTCAATGGCGCTAATGAGCCGGACCCGAATCCGACAGTCCAAGCCGCCGACCGCTTGCGCCTCGCTCCCAACCTGGGCGACTTTTTGCGCGTCGCGTCCGAACTGCTCGGCCCGCTGATGATCATCCTCGACCAATTCGAAGAATTCTTTTTGTATCACCCGCCCGAGCATGACGTAGTCACGTTCGCCGCCGAGTTTGCCAAGGCCGTGAATCGCGACGACATCGCAACCAATTTTCTCATCGGCCTCCGCGACGACGCCTACACCAAGCTCGACCGCTTCAAGGGCCGCATCCCCAATCTCTTTAGCAACTATATCCATCTCGACCATCTCCGCGCCGACGCGGCGCGCGCCGCGATCGTCGAGCCAATCGAGCAGTTCAACCGGCTCTCGAAAGCGGCCGCGCCGTTCAGCATCGAACCCGCGTTGGTCGAGTCGGTCCTCAAACAGGTGAGGGCTGGGCAAGTCGTCTTGGGCGCTGGCGGAAGCGGCGTGATCGCGAGCGGCACGGATGCCCACATCGAGACGCCGTATCTCCAACTTGTAATGACCCGGCTGTGGGATGTCGAGACCCAGTCCCGGTCGCACGTGTTGCGCGCGGCGACGCTCGACCGCTTGGGCGGCGCGGAACGCATCGTGCGGACGCACCTCGACGCGACGATGAAGCGGCTCTCGTCGAAAGAGCAGGATGTCGCGGCGGGAATGTTTCGCTATTTGGTCACGCCGTCGGGCACCAAGATCGCGCACACCGCGCCCGACCTGGCGGCCTACGCGAACGTGCCGGAAAAGCGCGTTGTGCCGGTCCTCGGAAAACTATCGAGCGGCGATGTCCGCATCCTTCGTCCGGTAGCCGCCGCGCCCGATCAAGCGCAAGTGCCGCGATACGAAATATTCCACGACGTGCTCGCCCCGGCGATCTTGGACTGGCGCGCGCGGTATGCCCGTCACGCGCAGACGCGCAAGCTGACGTGGATTGGCGTTACCGCGGCCGTGGTAATGTGTGTCGTGATTGGCATCCTGGCCTTTTACGGCGTAACCATGACCCGATGGTTAGCATATCAGGCACAGATAACGCAAGAACTCTCCGCCGTGATCTTGGCCGATCCGACAGACCTTCCGCCACCCAGCTTGCCGACTAGAGGCATAGACCCACGCGCCCCAACGGCTACGGTCGTCAACGTCCGCGCAACCGTCGCCGCGGTCGGCACAAGCGCGGCGAATGTTATTAACCCGATTCAGCAATTTCAGCCACAGGTCGTGCTCCTACCAGCCACCGCCACGCCGACACCTGCGGGCTGCAAAACAGGGTATGCCGACTGGCTGAAACCGCGCCTCGATCAAAACCGCGACATTGTTGCGCGGCTCGGCTGTCCCGCGAGTGAGTCACGCGCCGTGGACGCAGTGGAGCAACGCTTCCAGAAAGGGCTGATGCTCTGGCGAAGTGATACGCGACAGATTTACGTCTTGCTGGAGAACGGTCGTTATTCGGTCTATGCCGATACGTGGGCGACCGGCCAGCGGGAAAGCGCGGGGTTGAAACCGCCCAGCGCCAATCTAGTCGAACCCATTCGAGGATTCGGCAAAGTCTGGCGCGAGCAACTTGGGGGCGAAAAGGCCGACATCGGCTGGGCGACGCGCGCCGAATTCGCGGTCAAGGCGCAAATCCAAACGTTTGAAAATGGTTTCGCCTACCGCGACGACGACGGTGACATCAAGATGTTCCTGAAGAATGGAGTGTGGAGAGGGTTGTGATGCAAACAACACAAGTGGGTTCGCACACGGTTGCTTATGACGATTGCGGCGCGGGACATCCCCTGCTGCTCATTACGGGGTTGGGCGGCACGCGGTTTGGCTGGTGGAAACAGATCGAGCCATTTTCGCGTATTTTTCGCGTCATCGCCATGGACAACCGCGATGCGGGCGACAGCGCGCCGGGCACGGGACCGTACACCATCGCGGACATGGCGGGCGATGCGGCGGGACTGATCAAGAACCTCAACCTCGGCCCCACCTTCGTCGCCGGTATCTCGATGGGCGGATTCATCTCCCTCGAACTGGCGATCCGCTATCCCGAGTTGGTCGAAAAGTTGATTCTGATCTCGACCTCGGCGGGCGGCAAGATGCACGTCAACCCTTCGCTGCGAATGCGGCTATTACTTACAAGCCGCGAGAAGGACATTGAAAAGCGCGTCCGCAATGTGTATCCCAAGATTGCCGCGCCGGGCTACCTGAAAGCGCATCCCGAAGATTTGGGGCACATCATCCAAACTGCCAAATCGAAGCCCATTTCGGGAGACGCGTACCAGAGGCAACTCGGCGCCGTGATAAAACACGATGCGGCCCCGCGCCTCGACCGAATCACCGCGCCTACCCTCGTCATCCACGGCGAGTGCGACCCGCTCGTCCCGTATGCCAACGGCAAGTACCTCGCCGCGCACATCAAGGGCGCGCGGTTCTCCTCCTACCCCGGCGTCGGCCACCTGCTGCCGATAGAAGCGCCGGAGCGGTTTAATCGGGAGGTCGTGGACTTTCTTGCAGAAGGATAACCAAGAAGTGTTCGGCAATCAGTATTCAGTATCCAGTAACTGAACAATGTAAACTGAATACTGAACACTGAATACCGTTTCATCCCTCATCCCTCATCCCTCATCCTTCGTTTGGCGCTTCAGAGTACCTATGCTAAAATGTACTCACCTCAATGAAGCACTTGACTGCGCTCGGCATCTTCGTTTTCGCACTAGCAGTTGCTCTGTTCCCCGTGGCTTCTTCCTCGCCCGCGTTGGCCGCGCGCCCGCCGCTCGTCCTCGCATTCTACTACGATTGGTTCGACGAGAATATCTGGAAGCCGAATCAAGTGGCGGATATGCCGGTCACGCCTTACACCTCGCGCGATCCGCAAACGGTCGCGCGGCAAATTCAGCAGGCGCGCGGCGCGGGGATTGACGCCTTCGTCGTTTCGTGGTGGGGCGCGGGAAATCCAACCGACAGCAATTTCAAAATCGTGCTCGACCAAGCCCGCGCCGCGAATTTCTCCGCCGCCGTGGATTTCGAAATCACTTCCCCGTTCTACAAGTCCAGAACCGACGTGATCAATTCGCTCAAGAATCTGCTCGCGACGCACGTCAACCATCCCGCCTATTTGCGCGTCGGCGGCAAGCCCGTCATCTTTTTCTGGCGACAGCAGAATTATTCGGTCGAAGTGTGGCAAGGGATTCGCGACACCGTGGACCCGAATCGGCAATCGCTGTGGATCGCGGAGGGCACGAATACGGCTTACTTGCGCGTTTTCGACGGACACCATCTCTACTCGATTGGCTGGGCGCAAAATCCCGCTGCCGAGTTGCAGAAATTCGCCGGTCGCGTGCGCGCCTTTGGAGGCGACAAGATTTGGGTGGCGACGGTGATGCCGGGGAATGACGACCGCAAGACGGGGCGCAAGGGCGCGTACGTCCGCGACCGGCGCAATGGCGATTTCTATCGCGAGACGTGGCGCGGCGCCTTGTCAACCACGCCGGATTGGACGATAATAACCTCGTGGAATGAGTGGGTTGAGGGGACCCAAATTGAGCCGAGCGTCACTTACGGCGACCTCTATCTCAACATCACGCGGGAATTTGCAACTCAATTCAAAGCGGGCGTGTCGGTTCCAACTTCACCGCCGCGTCCCTCCGCAACCAAATCGCCGACCATAGTCGCGCGCACTCCCACACCGACCGTTACGCCCACCCTCATCCCCGGCGGCGTGCGCGCGAACGTGACGGACATCGTGCGGGTCCGCGCCGAACCGAGCACCGACGCGGCGATTTTGGGGCGCTTGCGCGATGGAGCGGCGGTCGTTCTTCTTGCGGCGAGCGACGATGGTAAGTGGTGGCAGATCGCATACCCGGATACGAAAAGACGCGGCTGGATTTCAGCCGAGTTTACGAAACCCAATGGCGATACCGGCGCGTTACTGATCGTGCAGCCATCGGCGACGCCCACGCCCATCGAAACCCTGGTCATCGAAACGCCGGCCGTGTCTAACCTGATCGAAGACCCGCTGGCCGAGGATGAATCTCCGGTGGAACCAATCGGCCCACCGGCGCCGAGTCAAGCCGAACCGAGCAGCACACCCACCGCGCCCGCGTTCGATCTCCCGTGGCTCAAAAAGATTTTGCCTTTCCTGCCTTGACGATCACTCGAAGGAGAAAATGAATGTCCGCTCTCGAACAAGATATTGCCAAAATCCTGA
>JACQYF010000003.1 GCA_016208315.1 Chloroflexota bacterium
TAGGGGCGACCCTTGTGGTCGCCCTGGCTAAGGCAACCCTTGTGGTCGCCCTGGCTAAGGCAACCCTTGTGGTCGCCCTACCAAGGCGAGCACAAGGCCTCGTAGGGCGACCACAAGGGTCGCCCCTACCGCGTATTTTTTACCTACTCCATAGGTAGTTTCGTCCTACGCTTTACCCCCCACGCGATTGCCTCTAAAAATCCCCTTTTTTTACGCTTACGCGGGAATCCCGGACGCCTTATACTGCGAGAAACGCTCTGGAACGCCAATGCTGGCGTTTCGGCTCTGGCGCTAATGACAGGCGCTCTAGCGGACGCGTTGCTCTCTCGCCGGTGCTCTATCCGCGATTTCGCATGGCTACGTTGAATAGCCAACACGCATACAGGCAGAGAAGAACCGACCGCTGGAAGATAGAGCGGTCGGTTCTTTTGCAGTTACACTGGCTTGTCAGGGATACCCTATGTCTTTGTTACAGTTTCCACCCACCCCGCGCGAGACGGCGCAGGCGGCAGAAGCGGCGTTTGGAAAAGGCAATTTGTATCTGACCATCGGCGACCGCATCAACCGTTTCTGCTTGGGTGTAGACTGGGCGGATCTTTACGGCTCGGCCAAGCCCGTTTCGGCGATTTCGATGTTGGCGTTTGTGACACTGTTTCAATTTGTCGAAGACCTCGCAGACTATCAAGCAGCCGAAGCGCTGCGAGTGCGGGTGGACTGGAAGTACGCGCTCCACCTCCCACTCGACAATCCTGGTTTTGATGGATCGGCGCTCTGCGATTTTCGCCGGCGGCTGTTCCACCACCCGGCGGCCATGCAAGCATTTCAGGGTATCCTGACGCGCCTGCTCGATTTCGACCTCCTGTGTTATCCGGGAAAGCAGCCGGCGAGCGCAAGGGATGTTCTGATGACGGTCTGCGGCCTCAGCCGCCTCGAAGCGCTCTCGCGCGGAATGCAAGTGACCATCGAAACGTTGGCAGCGCACGACCCGAAGTGGTTGAGTACCATTGCCCGGCCCTACTGGTATGAACGGTATCGTGATACTTCCTCCACTTGGCGTCGGCCAGCGAATCGGCAAGAGCGCGAAGCAACGGCGTGCGCCATCGCCGCGGATGCTTGGTATCTGCTCCATATGATCGCAGCGGCTCACAAACCCCCCATCGCCTTGCTGCCGGAGGTGCTGACTCTGCGCGAAATGGTAGAGGAACCGCTTGAGCCGCGGGAAAATCAAGTCAAGTCGCCATCGTGGGGTTGCCCACAGTGTATCAGCGCATTCTGATAAATCCAATCAAGGAGACGCATCATGTTAGACCGCAAATTCCCCAAACTTGTCGTTTTGTTCTTGGCAATGGCTTGCCTTCTCTTGCTGCAAGTGGGCGAGGTGAGCGCGCAACAGCCGCCGCCTCCTACCCGCAAGAAACTCGAGAGAGTTAGTCTAGCCGATCGGAAAGCCGCCGCAGAGCGTGCCGCAGAAAACGGTATTTTGCCGGGCGTAGCCGGTAAAAAGACCGCCGGCCGCGCGCCGGCCGCGATGAACCCTGGCGGCGTTCCGCAGTACTTTGGACCGTTCGCTAACTATGCTAACAGCCCAATGCCGAAGGGCGCTGTCACTAACATCACACTCGAGGACGGCGGCAGCGGCTACACCGCCACGCCGACCGTGACCATCGAGGATGTTTACGGCACTGGCACTGGCGCGACGGCTACAGCCACGGTGGATGTAAACGGTGTCATCACCGCTATCACCTTGACGAGCGGTGGCACTAATTACAGCGCGCCCATCGTGGTCATCACGGATACCACCGGCGCGGATGCGGTTGCTTCCGCAACTATCGGTGGGACTCTCACCGGCGGCCTCCAAAAATTCAAGGATGCGCTGCCCAACCTCACCATTGCTCAGGGGACTCCCTGCAACTATTCGGGCCAGGACGCCGATTGCTACGAGATCTGGCTGGTCGAATACCGGCAGCAGATGCATTCTGATCTTCCGCCGGTGACCGGCGTTTGGCCCAGTCAGACCGGGGGCACGTTACTGCGCGGCTATGTCGAGGTGAAAAACAACGCGTTTGTCGCGCCACCCAGTTATCTGGGCCCCGTCATCGTCGCTAGCAAATTCGATCCGGCTCTGCCGCCGGGTGTGAATGGAAACGGCAAACCGGTGCGTATCACCTTCAGGAACAAACTCGCCGCTGGCGCCGCCGGTAACCTCTTCCTCCCGGTGGACACTACGGTCATGGGCTCGGGGCCCGGTCCTAACATGGGCGACATGATGGAACCGAATCCACAACGTCCCATGTGCGGGGACAACCCAAAACCCGCGGCCTGCTACACCGAGAACCGCGCTACCCTGCACCTCCATGGCGGCTTTGTGCCGTGGATCAGCGATGGCACGGCGCATCAGTGGGTCACACCGGCGAACGAAACCGCCGGGTACCCCAAGGGCGTCAGCGCACGCAATGTCCCTGACATGCCGGATCCCGGCCCTGGCTCGCTGACGTTCTACTACAACAACCAACAGAGCGCGCGGCTGATGTTCTACCACGACCATTCCTTTGGCATCACGCGCCTCAACGTCTATGCCGGTGAGGCAGCGGGTTACCTAATCACCGACCCGGTCGAGCAGGACTTGATCAATGGCACCAACGTAACCGGTGTCAACCCCAACCTGCTGAAGGTCCTACCTGGTATTGGGATTCCGCTCGTCATCCAAGACCGGACCTTCGTAGATGCGGCCACGATCGCCACGCAGGACCCGACCTGGAATTGGGGGACGACCCCTGGCACTCCGCAAACGGGCGACCTTTGGTACCCCCACGTCTACATGCCGAACCAAAACCCGGGTGACCTCAGCGGGATGAACGCGTTCGGACGATGGCACTATGGTCCCTGGTTCTGGCCGCCCACCGATGGCATCACCTACCGGCCCATCCCGAACCCGGACTGTCTCCCGACGCCTCCTCCAGCGGGATCGTACCCGAATGGGGCGTATGACTGCAGTGCCACCCCGGGACAGCCGCCGTATATGCCTTCATCGCCGTACACGTCAATGGCGATGGAAGCGTTCATGGACACCCCCATCGTCAACGGCATGGCCTACCCGTTCCTCACCGTGGAGCCAAAGGCGTATCGCTTCCGCATCCTGAATGCCGCGGATGACCGGTTCGTCAATCTGCAGTTGTACCAAAGCGGAATCACCGCCCACGTGATAGATGGCGGCAGCGGCTATTCCGCAACTCCGAGCGTCACCCTCTCGGGTGGCGGCGGTACAGGCGCTACGGCTACGGCTACGGTGGTGAACGGCGTCATCACCGACATCAAGTTCACGAGCCAGGGCGCCGGCTATACCTCTGCCCCTACAGTCACCATTACAGACGCGACCGGCACGGGCGCTTATGTGGTCGCCGGCTTGAATACCGAGGTTGAGATGGTCCCCGCGGTCCCGACACCGGGCTTTCCCGCGGACTGGCCCACCGATGGCCGCGACGGCGGTGTGCCGGATCCAGCCACCCGAGGACCGAATTTTATCCAGGTGGCAAACGAAGGCGGCTTTTTGCCGTCGCCGGTGATGCTGCCCACGCTGCCTGTTGACTGGAACCTGGATCCGACCAACTTCGATATGGGGCTGATGAATCAGGGCACACTCATCCTGGGGCCTGCAGAGCGCGCGGACGTCGTCGTAGACTTTTCCGCATTTGCGGGCAAGACGCTTATCCTCTACAACGATTCCCCCGCGCCCATGCCCGCGCTCGACGCGCGCTATGACTATCGCACGGGCGGACCGAACCTGATGGATATTGGCGGCACGCCTACAACCCTACCGGGCTATGGTCCCAATACCCGCACCATCATGCAAATCCGGGTAGGGACGAGTGTAACGACGCCAACTACTGACGTCACGCTTTCAAACCTCACGTCTGTCTTTGCCAAGACCCCCACCAAGCGCGGTGTGTTTGAGGCGGGACAAGACGAGATCATCATACCGAACTCGCGTTACAACTCGGCCTACGACAAGACGTTCAAGACCGAACTCACGACTGCCGCGCGGATCTATGAAGGCGCCAAGACCTTCACGGACGTTTCGGGAACGATTACGCGAACCGTCGCGTACGAGCCGAAAGCCATTCAGGACGAGATGGGCGAAACGTTTGACTATGACTATGGCAGAATGAGCAGCAAGTTGGGACTCCAAATGCCGCGTAATGCGGTTTTGCCTGGCGCCCAGACGTTCATGATGTACGGCTATGCAGACCCGCCGGTAGACCTGATCAAGTTCTCTATGACGCCGCTGTCGGACCCGGCGCCGGATGGGACGCAGATCTGGAAAATCACGCACAACGGTGTTGATACCCATCCAATCCACTTTCACTTGTTTAGCGTGCAGTTGCTCAACCGGGTGGCCTGGGATAATGCGCTCAGGATGCCTGACCCGAACGAAATCGGGTGGAAGGAGACGGTCAGGGTAAACCCGCTGCAAGATACGATTGTCGCGCTGCGACCGGTCGCTCCAATACAGCCCTTCAAGGTCCCCAACAGCGTTCGTCTGATTGACCCGACGATGCCGCCAGGCGCCATCCTGGTGAACTCGACCCAGGCGGACTTGACCGGCGTTGGACCCATGCTCTTCGACCCGCATGCAGAAATGGTGGATGTGGTCAACCACTATGTCAACTTTGGCTGGGAGTACACCTACCACTGCCACATTCTCGGCCATGAAGAAATGGACATGATGCACTCGGTGCTGCTCGTGCAGTCGCCCGAGGCGCCTTCCAACGTGGCTGCGAACAATGTCGCCAACACGGGCGTGAGGTTAACCTGGACGGATAACTCGGACCAGGAAACCGGCTTTACCGTCCAGAGAGCGATTACGACCAGCTCGACGATCACTCTTACGTGGACTACTCTCACGAGCGCGTTGCCAGCCAACACGACTGTCTACACCGATACGACGACTCAATCGGCTACAACTTACTTGTACAGAGTAATAGCCACCAACCTGGTGGGTGACACGGCAGACTATACGAATCCGAACATCAACGAAGCTCCGGTCGGCTTCCCCACCATGACCGCCGACTCGGCGCCTTCGAACGAAGCGCTGATCACGACGCCCGGACTGGCTGCACCGAGCAACTTGCAGGCCACGCAGTCGGATCTGGCCGGTAGCGCGGTACACATCGCGTTGACTTGGAATGACAACTCGACGACCGAAACCGGCTTCCGTGTCCAGCGCGCGACCGATGCTGGCTTTACGGCGAACCTCCAAACCTTCAATATCAACACGCCGAATACGACCGGTTACGCCGACACAGGCGCGCTCAATGACCGCACCTACTACTACCGCGTGGCTGCCGTCAATGGCAACGTCGTGTCGTCATGGTCGAACGTGCTGACCGTCGTCACGGCTCCCGCGGCACCAGGGCGCCGAGGATTCGGACAAGTCCAATCGAATAACATCAGAGTGCGATGGACGGACAACTCTACAACCGAGACCGGATTCCGAGTCCAGCGCGCGAACAATGCCGCCTTTACCACGAACCCGGTCACCTTCACGGTCGCGGCCAATCAGACGGCCTACAATGACGCGACTGTTCAGCCAAACACAGTGTACTATTATCGTGTGTTTGCGTACAACGCGGCGGGTAACTCACTGCCGTCCCAAATGATCTGGGCAAGGACACCGCAGGGCCCAGCGCCAGAGCCGCCACAAGGTGTCGTCGCGCAGCAGGCCGCCCCGGGCCCAGCCGCGCCCGTTGCGCGCTCCTCAAGGAGCGGAGCGATCGAGGTTGAACTCAGTTGGGAGGACATTGCGAACGACGAGCAAGGGTTCTACATCCAGCGAGCGTCTGGCCAGACTCCGTATCTGCCGAGTGACACTCGCAGTCCGGCGTTCACCAATATCGCCACGGTGCCGGCGAACACCGTATACTACCTGGACACGACCGCCCAACCCGGGATGACTTACACGTATCAAGTAGTCGCATACAACGCCGCGGGCACCTCGGCGCCGACGAGCGAGGGCATCGCCTCGATCGCCCTGCCGGGCGTACCGACGTTCCAAACTTTCTTGCCGTTCGTCGGCCAGAGCGCCGCGCCCGACCTGATCGTGCAAAGTATCTCGGCGACCACGACCAATGTCCAAGTTGTAATCAAGAATCAGGGGAACGCGCCGGTCAACAGCCCGTTTTGGGTGGACGTGTACCTCAATCCCAATCCGGCTCCGACCCAGGTCAATCAGCCTTGGAGTCAACTGGCGTCGCAGGGTTTCACTTGGGGTGTGGCAGCGCCTGGTCTGCCCATTGCGCCAGGTGGCACGCTCACTCTGAACTATGGCGACGCGTACTTCTGGCCGACCTTGAGTAACATCACATTCCCGCTCGCCACGGGCGCATCCGTTTACGTTCAGGTGGATTCGTCCAACGCTGGAGTCAGTTACGGCGCAATTCAGGAGAATCACGAGATTCCAGGCGGAACGTACAATAACATCCTTTCAACGACCGGAACCGGAGCGCCGGGCGCGATGCAGCCGAAAACGGCTCCAGTCGCGCCCGCGTCCCGCGACGGACTGCCGAAACGGTAAGAGGGTGTCTTAGCAGGGTGGTAGCCCAGCCGCGCTGGGCGTCTGAAGCGACAGCGCGGCTGCCTTCCAACCCTTTTAAGACAAACTCTCAAAGAAAGAGGCACCAGATATGTCTACAAGAAACTCGAGCCAAACCGTTTGGCTAATCGTGATCGTGATCGGGATCAGTATGACGGCGGCGATGGCGTTCTCATCGGGGACAACCCTCGTGCCGTTCGTGGATGCGATGCCGCCACGTCCGACGCTCCCGGCGCGCGCCGACCTTGCGCCGCCCGCGCCGCTGCAGGGTGCTAGCTCCGCGGCGCCCCAGGCGGCAAGCTCCGAGTCAAGATCGGCGGGCGCATGGATCGAGCTGCGTGTTCCCGTGGAACAACCGCAAGCGTTTTGGTCGGTGATTCAATGGGAAGACCACCTGGGCGTGCGCCATGATATCGAAGGATGGCGCGGGAGCTTCGATCAGATAGAGAATGGGATCGGCAAGAAAGTATGGTGGGTAGACCAAGCCATATTCGGCGCGCGGCCGTTCCATTGGGTCGTGTACGACAGCCGAGACGGCCGTGTGCTCGGCGCGAGCCAAGCGTTCTCTCTGCCGGTGACGGCGCGGCAGACGCTGGTCATCGAAATTCCGATGCAGTGAAGAAAAGTGGAGGGCAAATGGATCACTACCCGATGTTGCTCAGTCAACGCGAGCGAGAGATCGCCGCGCTCGTCGCCACGGCGGCGAGCAACAAGGAAATTGCCAGAGAGTTGGGCATCAGCATCAAGACTGTCAAGAACACACTCACCAACGTCTTTGTCAAAACCGGCGCTCGCTCGCGCACGGAACTCGCGTTGCTCTTGGTCCTGCGACAGGCATCCTAACGCGAATTCCTTACGGGAATCGCGACCCGCTCCTCCTGCGCTCGACTAAGTTTTAGGTCGCAGAAGAGGCGAAGCACTCATACGAGGGCTTCGCCTCTTTCTTTTTTCCTTCACTTCTATGGTAGAATGGCCGTACGGCTCTAGAAAGGAAAACATGCGACCCCTAATCGGAATTCCAACGCGGACTTTGAATTCAAGCGAGATTGATTTCCACGCGACCGCGTGGACCTATCCTCACGCGCTCGAAACGGCCGGCGGCGCGCCGGTATTGATTCCGCTGCGCCTTGCCGAAGATACACTGCGCGCGATTTACGCGCGGCTGGACGGTCTCTTGTTCGCGGGGGGTGTGGACGTGCATCCCAAAGAATTCGGTGAGGACACCCAGCCGTTCTGCGGCGAGATCATGCCTGAGCGCGACGCGGTCGAATTGAAACTCATCCGGTGGGCGCTGCAAGACAAAAAACCGCTGCTCGGAATTTGCCGCGGCATCCAAATGATCAACGTCGCCGCGGGCGGCTCGCTGTACCAGGACATTCCCGCCCAAATCCCCAACGCGCTGCATCATTCTCATCGCCCGGGCGATCCATACGACCTGCGCGTTCATTCGATCGAGATTGACCCGCAGTCCCGTCTCGCTCGCGCGATCGGAACCCAGGCCCACGTCAATAGTCTCCATCATCAATCGCTTAAGGAGATCGCGTCTGGATTCCACATCGTCGCCCGCGCGCCGGATGGCATCGTCGAAGCCATTGAAGCCGACGACGACCGTTTTGCGCTCGGCGTGCAATTCCACCCCGAATGGCTGGCGGATCAAGACGCGCAGATGGCGGACATCTTCCAACTTCTAATTTCCAACTTCCAACCTTCGATGGTATAATCCTAACCGGTCAAGCCCCCGTGAGGAGTGTTCAATGTCCGTTGCCGAAATGGAGCGCCGTTTCTACGAACTGAAAGGCAAACTCGACGTCGGCGCGATTGGCGAAGAAGAGTTCAAAGCCGAGATCGAGAAACTGCGCTTCCAGGACGAGCAAAATCGCTGGTGGATGATCGGCGCGCAGAGCGGCAAGTGGTACAATTACGATGGCATGCGCTGGATCCCCGGCCAGCCGCCGGTAGAATCTACCACTCCCGTTCCCGCCGAGGAACCGCGTCCGGCCATTCAACCCATCCAACCCGGCGCGGCCGCGCCGGTCCCAGCGCCACCCGTGCCCGCGACCCCCACCCCGACGGTAGAAACCCACGTGCCAGTCCCCGTGTCCTCGCGTCGAGTCTCGGTCGCGGCGACACCAGAGAATTTGCGCCCTGCGCCAAGATCGTTCCAATTACCGGTCCGAGGCCCGATTCTTATCGGCTGCGCGGCGCTGTTGGCGATCTTTCTCGTACTCGTCTTCTGGGTCGCGGTCGAGAACTTGGTTCCGGGCAAACCGATCAGCACTGCGTTTGGAACTCTGACCGGCGGCAAGTCCACCGCGACGGCGACGCCCACGCGCGCCGTCGGCCAACCTGTTGCGGCAACCAGCGGCGCGAGTCCATTGATCGCCGAAGGCGACCGGTTCGTTTTGGAAAGTCAGTTCGATACGGCCATTGCTCAATACCAAGCCGCCGCGCAAATGTCGTCATCCAGCGCCGTGCCCCTGACGCGTTGGTCGCGGGCGCTCGCGTTCCGCGGGCACGTGCAGGACGCGCTCGCCAAAGCACAGCAGGCCATCCAACGCGCGCCGGCGGATGCCGAAGCCCAGGCGCAGCTCGCGCGCGTGCTCGCGTGGAACGGTCAGGTCGCGGAAGCCATGACGGTCGGGGAAAAAGCGGTTCAGCTCGATCCCAAGAGTTCGAACGCGCACGCGTATCTCGCCGAAATTTACCTGCTCGCCAAACGCGCACCCGACGCGCAGACCCAGGCGCAGTTGGCCCTGCAGCTCGCGCCGTCGAGCGCGGAAGCGCATCGCGCGCAGGCGTGGGTGTTGACGGTCGCGCGGCAAAAGGAGCCGGCGCTGGCCGAGTGGCGGCAGACGGTCGCGTTGGAGCCGAATCTCTTTTTCCGCCATTTCGAACTGGGCGAGGTGTTCCGCGTCTACTTTGGCGACCCGATGAACGCGGTTTCTGAATATCAAAAGGCCACCGCATTGTACGGCGCGTACTTTCCCGCCTACAATCGTTTAGGTCTCGCTTACCTCGGCGCCAATCTCTCGCAGCGCGCCATCCCGGAGTTCCAACACGCCATCACGCTCGACCCCAACAACGCCGACAATTATGCCTATCTTGGCATCGCTTTCGGCCAAAGCGACCAGTGTTCGCAAGCGATTCCGTATTTCGAGCAGGCGCTCAAGATCAATCCCGATAATGCCGTAGCGACAAAGGCGCTGGGCGAATGCCAGAGCGGCAAAGCGCCCAGCGCGCCCGCCGCCCCGGCGCCGACGACCCCGCTCACCCCACCCAGCATCGCGGCCTCGCCGGGGTGAGTCCGTGGGGAAGGACAATAATACAAACAGCGCGCCTCCACGGGGATGGCGCGCTGCTTTGTTTCCCACAGGTTTCTTGAAGAGGCATTACGTTTTTCTTGATGACGGCGGACCGAGAAACTTGTCTCCGTTGTAATGGATCAAGTGATCGGGCGCCTCGGCAATCCAAATCTCTGTTTCCCAAGCGACATTTCGCGCGTGGCGGAGATACTCCTTGAAATCAGGAAACACGCTGACATAGATGCGCCCCAATGGACTGGTGGCAAGTATCCTCTCCAATTCGTGATGGCGCTTGGGTGAAACTGGCCCATGCGCCGTGACCACCTCGATCAAAAAGAGCCATTTCTTCTTTGGAACGTGTAGAACAATGTCGGGCAGTTTGTTATGCTTATTCGCAGGAAAACCAATCTTGTCGAGTCCATCCGTATCCATGATGAGCGTCTTGAGCGCAGTATCTCCCAAATAGAGCACTTTCGCTTCGGGGGCAAACCGCGGCGCAAATTGCTCGATGACTGCCACCTGAAGCGCATTGTGTTTGCCGGGAGAAAGTAGATACTCGTGCCCCGATTCATCCCTCAACGGGATCAGATGTCGTGCGCGGCGCTGTTGATAGATCTCTAACAGCGTCCCCTGTTCGGTCCGAAACTTGTCCAAATAACGCTGTCCGGCCTTCGTCCCGTAATTTCGAACGACTGGCAAAAGTGCCTGGGAGATCGCATAGTGCGTACGCGGGCTATTGGTCGGCAATGTTGGATCGTCTGGGTTCAAATCAACCAAGCGTGCTTGCTCGAATTGATGAAGGACCTGACGGCGAAAGGTTTCCCGCGTATTTTCCGCATATCGTTTATGATAGTTCTGCTCGACGAACAGGATCATATCGTGGATGCGGATGCTCCGTCGCTGCGCTAGATTCCAAGCATCGTTCTCTGTTAGGCCGGCCAGAGCCAGAAGTGTCAGGGCGGCAATTTCATTGCGCTGAGCAGGCGGTAGCCCCAACCGGTTGAGCAAATCCCTTGCCTCTTCGATTTTGGACATGTGCCCTCCGTTGACGTTTGATGATTCGAGCGACAATCCAAGCTCCGCGCCCACAACTTGGTTAATTAACGCGACTGGGGCAATTCCGTCTGATGCCAGTAAACGTTCACCGATACCCCGTATTCCATCCAGCGGCGGTAGCGGCAAGTTTCGTAACTCGGTGGCACTGACCTGAGTGTTGCCGCTGGACAGCCGGAAATAATTCTCAACCCAACGGGAGTTTAGAAAAGCCGCCAACCCGATAGTCTCGGCTTGCGTCAAAGTCCCGCCGGGCCGGTAGAGATAATTCAGATGATTCTCGATTCCCAGGAACTCGGATGGGAGACTGCCAGCCAGGTACGGGGCCGCCGTGATGCGGCTGTTCTCTTCTTTGGGACTAAAGCGCCGGACCAGAACGTAATTCGTATTCGGGACTAACAGCATGCGCGTATCTGATCCAATGCGGATTTGCTGTGGCTTGGCAAAACGAACCAGCGGCCAGGCAACGTTCATGCGCTGGACATGTTGCAGCCACAGAACCGGCGCGGTCGCGATCCCGGTGGCATCACTCACCAAACTCTCGGTACGAAACGGCACGATGGGACCGGTTGAGATAGTCACGCCAAAAGTGCTCAGCCGACTCTGCCATTTGCCGAAAATCTCGTGGACTTGAGC
Organism: Chloroflexota bacterium; assembly: GCA_016208315.1. GTDB lineage: Bacteria > Chloroflexota > Anaerolineae > UBA4142 > UBA4142 > JACQYF01. The sequence goes on from JACQYF010000003.1 coordinate 11,581, forward strand.
GTTGGCATCCGAGGGGATCGTTAGCACGGCCTCGGAAGACGACAAGTCTATGACCTGTGATACTGGGACCAGGCGCGGCGTTGCGTCTTGAACATCATCTGCTCCAAAGCTATTAGAAACGTACAGAAAATTCGCCGGAGGATCTTTAATGGCCGCGAGGATGATATTCTCTTGGAGTACCTTGTCACGGGCAAACGCATCGGTCCGTGATTCAAACAGATGAAGTCGCTGCAACGCCAGATTGTGGAAGAACCATTTGCGAAATTGACGAAAGTACGGTCCTGAGCAAAAACTGCGCGGGGTGATAAAGATCAATTGACCGCTTGGCGTCAATAGTTTCGCGGCCGCGGCCATAAACAGCGCATAGATATTGGGCTGACCGTATACGACTTCAGGCAATAAAGCCACGCGCGGATCATGTTTGGCAAGCTTGAAATAGGGCGGATTGGCGATGATGAGATCAGGCGCAAGCAGTGTCCGGCCCGCGTCGAACATTGGCGTAGGACGCAATTGCGAAGCATTGCCCAAAATAAAATCCTCGGCCTCGATTTGGAATTGGAAGTTAATGTTTCTTTTTCCAAGCCAATGCCGCGTGTACCCCAGGGACAAGGCGAGCGCCGGCCAGAGCGCTGGATCGGTCTCGTAAACTGTGGCTCGCCATTGGCGACAGTTTCCGTTCTGTGCCACATGTTCCGCGACAGCGGCGATCAGTGTTCCAGTCCCGGCGCCGGGATCAATGACCCAGCAATCCGAATTGGGTGGAGCGCTCAAGCTCGCCATGAAACGCGCGATTCGGGGCGGGGTGAAAAACTGGCCCCGCTTCTTTCTATGACTCTCGTCCGCGTGACCGGAATACATCTGGGCAAGCCCATCGGAGACTTGCGTTGGAAGCATATCCTCGGATGGCAGAAAAGTAGAGACCCGTTGCAGCCAATCACATTCGGCTAGTTCTTCCGCATCGCGGTCGGAGCAGAATGCTGCCCACAGATCGCGCCACGAAGGCGCAATAGCTGGATTCATGGTACTTGCATTATAATACGAATCGCGTCGCAGCCGCAATCGTTGCACTCACATTTTGGCTTTCTTGTTTACGCGTTCCGAGTGCTTTAGCACAGATTCCTTGCCATGAAACTTCCTTCTCGCTCCCTTTCCGACTGGGGCGGCAATGCCACGTTCGTGTTGACCGTCGTCGCCGCGTACGTCGCGCTGTTTCTCTCCGCGCGCCAGCCGCTCGCGCTCCCCGATCTGCTCGCGCTCGCCGTGCTGGGCATCGTGTTCATCCTGACCACTTTCGACGATGACGAGAATGTTTTCGAGGGCGTACGCGCGGGCGCTCGACGCGTATCAGGATTTATTCGTGCGGGGGGTATGGGTTCGTCGAGATTGTGCTCTTGGAACGCGAAAGGGCGCGAAAGCACGCGAAAGCTTTCGCGCCGTTTCGTATTCCTTTCGCGCTCTTTCGTGCTGTTATTTCGCGCTCTCTCGTGCTATGGCGACGATGAGCTTCGCAAGCATTGCGGCGCGTGGCACGACCGTGTCCAAATTGAGGAACTCTTCCATCGCGTTGTGCGCTTTGCCGCCGACGGGGCCCAGCCCGTCGAGTGTCGGCGTGCCAAGACCTGCGGTGAAATTCCCATCCGACGCGCCGCCAGTTGCGACATCCTCGATCTCGAACCCCAACTCGCGCGCGGCATTCTTGGCGAGCGCGACCAGGCGGGCGGTCGCTTCCGTTTTCTCCATCGGCGGATTGGCCAATCCACCGCTCAATTCCGCGACCGTGCCCTTGACGACCTCACGCGCGACGATTTCGCGCATCGCTTGCTCCAGCGGCGCGGCGTCGTCGGCCCGCACGATCCGCACGTCAATTTCCGCTTCCGCCAAATCGGCGACGACATTTGGACGCGTGCCGCCGCGAATCACGCCGACATTTATCGTCAGCCCCGGTCGAAATCCGTTGAGCGCTTGCAACGCTTGCGTGTAATGCGCCAAAGCGACGATCGCGCTCGCCCCCTTCTCCGGTTCGACGCCCGCGTGCGCCGCCTTGCCGCGCACCGTCAGCTTGAACGTGCCCGCGCCCTTGCGCGCGCTGACGATCGCGCCGCTCGCGCGCGCCCCTTCGAGGATGAGGGCCGCGTCGGCGCCGCGCGCAAATTGCGCGTACAAGTCGCGTGAGACCGGCGAGCCGATTTCTTCTTCGCTATTGCAGAAAATACCGATTTCGGCGAAAGCCGTAAAACCGGAGCGCACAATTGCATGGACCGCATACAGCCCATTCAATAGGCCCGACTTCATGTCAACGACGCCCGGCCCCATCGCCCGCGCCCCTTTGCGTCGAAAGGGAGATTGCGAAGCCGTGCCATCGGAGTAAACCGTGTCCATATGGCCGATGAGCAGAATGCGCGCGTTGCCTGTGCCGCGCCAGCGGCCGTAGATGCAATTCCCAAATCGTTGTTGCGGAAAATCGGCCACCTCTGCGCCAAAATCGCACAGCCGGTCGCGCACAAGGCGCGCGACGGCATCCACGCCCGCCTTGCTGTGCGTGCCGCAGTCAATGTTGACGAGGGTCTCCAGATCGCGCAAATAATTGGGGAGAGCGGAGGAGAGGAGAGCACTGAAATCCGTCATCGTCTTGGCTCCAAAAGAAAAATTGCAGATTTCAAGTTTCAGATTGCAGATCGAAAAATCTGAAATCTAAAATCTGCAATCTGCAATTGCAGGTGGGCCCGGCTGGATTCGAACCAGCAACCAACGCCTTCCGGTTTGTGTTAGTTTCCTAACTCCCTGGACTATCCCTTCACCCTGGCTGCCCAAGCAACTTTAGGTGGTGGCCGTCTAGTCTCTACACCTTCCCGAATCGCTTCGGGCTTGGCTCGGGATTACCTCAAGAATTGTGGGCTTCCCCGAATTTGACCACTGACACCGAGAGGATTTCTCCCATCGGGCACACTGGAGTATGAGGGCGCTGCTCTGCCATTGAGCTACAGGCCCAGATATTTGTACCAACCTTTTTCACGTGCGGTCTTCTTCGCGTGACAGTTGCCGCATCGCACCTCGCAATTCTCGATCTCGTGTAGGATCCTTTCCCACGCGACTCCGGCATGCGCCATCGCAGAAACGGTCCGTTCTTTTTTCGCAATATGGTCGAATTCAAGGACGGCGATGTCGGATTCGCCGCAATCTACGCATGGATGACTGCTCAAGTAATCTCGGACCAGGTCGCGGTTACGTCGTGCTTTTTCTTCAACTTCCCTCGCCGATTTTACTATGTACGCTTCTCGGTTTTTGAGATAGAAATTCCTCTTGTAAACCCTCTGGCACTCGCGGCAATGAGTGTGCCTTTCACCTGTCCAACTTCTGTGGAGATTGAACTCGGTGATGGGCTTGATTTGTTTGCAGACGATGCGCTGCCGTGTGTCCATGGAACAAAAAGAGCGGGAGACGGGAATTGAACCCGCTTCGCTAGGTTGGAAGCCTAGTGCATTGCCGTTATGCTACTCCCGCAAACGCTCACGAATCAACATCACTCCAAGAATCGTGGTGCAACCGTTTATGGCAATTGATGCACAGCACATCACATTTGGCTATCTCGCTCAAAATGTGCTCAACACTCCACTCATCATGCACCGCCTGCGCAATTGAAATTTCTTTCTCGTTTGGGTCGCGGTGGTGAAAAACCAGCGTAGCTGGATGATTCTCGCCACAGTGTTGGCATGCAAGAGTCGCTTTGTATCGTTCATACCACTGATGCAGCTTTTGGCCTTGCTCGCCGTTCCGCGCTTGAACTTGCTCCGAGTGCCGTCGATACCACGCGCGGTCGTACGCTCGCTTACGGTCCCGATCTGCTTCGGTGACATTGCGTCTCGGCATATAGATTCGCTTGCCGTTCTCCAGGTCGGGGCGGAGAGACTTGAACTCTCGGCCTCAGCGTCCCAAACGCTGCGCGCTACCAACTGCGCCACACCCCGCAACAGCGACAAGTATATGCGAAATCGGGCGAATCGTCAAACAGGAATTGAGGGCTTTATCGAATTTACCCCTCCGGCCTATACCCCACTCCCGTCATATCCCCCACAAACTGCGGCAGGTCTTTGTGGCCGAGGAGTTGCCGGACCGCGGACGCTTCGCCGACGTGATACCAATAATGGTGAATGTTTCTCAACAGCAACGTGCCGACGTTCTCGTCTACTGGCTTGCCGTTCCGCTCGAAATGGGTCACCAGTATGTCGGGTGTCAGCGTGTCCAAATACGGATCAGCCGTCCTCGTCGCCAAGCGCCACGCGGCCCACATGTCCTCCAACGGCGGTGTGCTGGCCGGTTTCTCAAATCCGACGAGTTCTTGTAACTCGGGCAGCAGTGTTTTGCCTTGCGCCGCGCCGACCCAGTAGCGATTTTCCTGATTTGCCAAATGCCCCACCATCCAACTGATGCAGTTCATTGGCTCAAATCGGCGGCGGGCCTCTGCGTCTGTTACGCCGGCCAGACAGCGCAAGAACTCACTGCGCGTAAACCGCAATTGGGCGACCAAGGGATGGACCATCGTTTCCTCCTACCGAGTAAGGATGACAACGGACAACTGCGGAACCAACGGACATGCTGTACGCGCCGGTTTTGTCCGTTGTCCTCTCTCCCGCGCGCGTGTTCTCAGCTTGCCCTGAGTTTGCGAAGGGTTGTCGGCGTGGGTGCGTTCGCTAAAGCCCGCACTGTCATTCCGTTTCGCGCGGTTCGATGACCAATTTGATTCCGTTCAAAATGTCGCGCACGCGCTTGGACGACAACGTTCCGACTTTCTTGTGCGGCATGGATGCCCCCCAACTCTAGCACAGGGGTTTCGGCAAACGCCGTATTATACGCCGCTTTTTGTCACCAATTCTCGCTTTGCTCCGACGAAAGCGGCTTCTTCCAGTTCGACTCGCTCTTGGATGATGTGCGTTAACCAGTCCTCAATGCTTCTCTGCCGATGCAATTGAGCGAGGAAAGCCGCACGAGCAGCAAGTTCAGCAGGTATGACCACAGATGCCGATTTCTTTCGACGTACACGAATCGGTTTTTCCCATGCCGAATCGTCGTCGGCTTGTGCCACCACGATATTGTCAATTTCCACTTGGGATCGTTTTCTTTTCATCTTTACTCCTGTCCTCAAATGTCCCACCCCGTGATGATACGTACGACGCGCCCTGGCTTGAGTTGGAAGATAACCTTGAGTCTGCGTCCGCCAATCGTGCGCCCAAACAGTTGGTATCGGTCACGGTAGGATTTGTTCCGACGCACTTTCAAAGTCAGATGGCGTGAAACGATGCCAATCAACCATAGAAGATTACACTCCGCTTGGGTGTCGCGACAAGACAGGGAGAAGGCAAATGGCGTATAACTTGCGTTTCCCGCAAGTGCTGTTGCAGGTATTACGGGAAACCACGTTTGTTTTGGTTGGATACCCACAATCGTTGTTGCGGGTATCCAATTTCGAGATCCTGGCCACCGTTACGGCGCTTTGTGCCCCACCAGACTCAAGTTGTCAAAGTTGACGAGGAATTCGCGGCGGCCGATCGCCCATTTCTTCCACGCGCTGAAAAAGAGGGTCAGCGTATCGGTTGGCGCGGTGAAGATGTACTCGGCGGTATTGAACTTGGTCGGCGACTCGCGATAGTCTACCTGGCTCCAGGGGAAGACTTGCCAATTGGTCACGCTCTGCCACGCGCGGCAATCCACGCTCGCGCCCGGCACGTAACCCCACTGCGCCGCCCAGCTCCAATCGCCGGTGTGTTTGTCGCCTTCGGTAATGCGGATCAAGCCGTTCGCGGTCAGATAATACGTGGCGCCGGGCGTCAGACCGGACACGACCTGACAAATCCCCGCATAGCGGTCGGACTCTTGGTTGGGGTCGGTTTCCGCGTACGCCAGCGAGTTGATCTCGATTAGTTGGGAATGCGTGCCGCCGCCGACCGCGGGTTTCCACGTGTCGTCGTAAAGCTGGTGGATGACGTTGCGCCCGCCGTTATCGAACGAACCCCACTGAAGCGCAACGCCGAGCGGCGTAAAGCCACCCTCGAAATCGCCGTTCTTCAAATACTCGGCAATCGGCGCGACGGAGACGTTTGTCGTGTAAACCGAGACCTTGCCCGCGTCGTTCTTTGCTTCCGCCCTGAGGGTGTGCGTGCCCGTCACGGTCGGCGTCCACGTGAAATCTACTTGTTCGATGAGCGGCCCGGCGGTGTGGATCGCGCTGCCAACCAACTTGTCGTCGTCGAAGAGTTGCAGCGACGAAACGCCGACATCGTCCGACGCGAGCACGCGCACGCGAAACGGCTTGGCGACGTAGACGAACGGAGGCGGGCTTGCGAAAACGCGGGGCGGATTACTGCTCGCCGGCGCGCTGCCGACGAGACTAACCGCATCCAGGTTCACGAACAGCGTGCGATAGCGCGTGGGCCACTTCTTGAGCGCGCGGATGAAAACGGTGAGTTTGTCCGAGGAGGCGACGACGGTCGTGGTGAACTTGGACATGACGCCGGCGTCGTCCTCGTTGTACGTCGTGCCCCATGGCACATCGCGCCAGGTCACCGCGCCCCAATCGGTTCCGCCGTTCGGGTCTGCCGCCCATTGGACGACGTAGCTATAGTTGTTCTTGTCGAGGTCGTCCGGCAGAACGCGAAGCATCCCGCTCATCGCCAAGGTGTACGAGGCGCCGGGGGTGACCGCGACGGTTTGGTAGATGCCCGAGTAGCGGGTCGCCTCGGTGACGAAATACGGCATGGTGCTAATGCGGAGAAATTGCGAGTGCTTGCCGTCTACCGCAAAGCGCGGGCCCATATCGTCGCGGTAGATATAGTCGGCCGAGCCGCCGTTGTTGAACCCGATCCAACCCAACGCGACTCCATTTTCGCCAAAGCCCTCTTCGAAACTGCCGTTGCTCAGCCGATTGCCCTCGGCTGCGTAAATGGCCGTGGGGCCAAGAACCACGATCAGGACCACTGCGATCGCGAGCAAAATTAAGCGCCGCATGTTGACCTCCGAGATGCAAAAAATTTCCCGTGTCCGTTGGTACAGGAATTGAACTCCTGTACCAACGGACACGGGACGACTATTTCTTGTCGTGCTTGGCGCGCTGTTTTTGTTCGTACACGTCGCGGGCTTTTTGAGGCAGAGAACGTCCAACGTAGCGCGAGCGGGTGCGCCCGCCCTCTTTCCAATAGACGTACCAATAGGGGCCGTGCGGACAGCGAGTGCAATTCTTTTTGCCGCAACGCACGGTTTCGTATCGAAACGTGAGGGAGCCGAATTGTTGTTCGGTGGTGACCGCGCGCTGTGACAGCGTGGTGCGGCGTTCCTGCACGACGCGGCGCAGGCGCTCTTCGATCTCGCGCAGCTTGTCCAGATCGCGGTCGCTCAGCTTTTCGAGCGGACTTGACTTTTGGGGCATAGGGGCTTGTCCTGTGAAAATTACGTTTGCAGTGTACCCCATGTTACCTAAGATGTCAAATGCGGCAACGAACGGATTATCCGCGAATTACGCGCAGGTTCGTAATACGCGACGTAGCGCAGTTTGCGGAGTCGCGTTATGCGCGGGCCGGAACGGCACTCCGCAAAACCCGCTGCGTGCCGGACTACGAACGAACGTCCAAGTTTTTGAGTAGCGGAGCGAAGTATGACATTGGGCTGAGAAGTAGTTATGAATTAGCGAAGATTCGCGGAGATTCGCGGCCAAGAACCGCTTACCGGCTGTTCAAAAGCTTGGCGAGGTTGGCTTCGAGGCGCGCCCGGGCGGCGGCGAGCGATTGATCGCACTGGGCCGCGGCGGCGAATTCCGGATCGGCTTTCGCCTTGTCGCCGCGCGCCAGGTACGCGGACGCTAGACTGAAATGCGCGAGGGGCGATTGGGGGGCCTGGCTGATTAGTTTTTGCGCCGACGCGATGGCCTGATCGAACGCCGCGGCGGCCTCCGCAGTCTTGTTTTGCCGCGCGAGCGCCAGGCCGCGCGCGGCTTGGAGATTGACCGCGAGCGTCGCCGCGCCGTCGGCGGAGATTTGCTGCGCGTACGCGGGAAGCAGCGTCACCGCGCGGTCGTATGCCGCCAACGCGGCCGCGGCATCGTTGCGCCGCAAAGCGAGATGGCCGAGCCAGGTCTGGGCGTCGGCATTGGAGCCGGCGGCCGCCAGCGCCAACTTGAATTCGCTTTCGGCCGCGATGAGCTTGTCCTGTTCAAAGTAGACTTGGGCCAGGTTGTCGTGCGCGAGCGAGGCCGACAGCGCCGGCAGGTTCGGCGTTTCTAGAACGGCTTGGAATTCCCGTTCGGCATCGGCCAGATTTCCCGCGCCGAAAAGGTAACTGCCCGCCAGCAAATGCGCCAGCGTATCGCTCGGCGGCGCGGCGCGCAATTCCGCGAATAGCTTGGCCGCGTCGTCCTTACGCCCCTGCCCCAAGTACAAGCCCGCGAGAACCGCGCGGTAATACGAATTAGGCGCGAGCGACACGGCGGCGTTTGCTTCGCGCGTCGCCGTACTAATGTTGCAGCGTTTGTACTCGACATTCGCGAGCGCGAGATGCGCGCCGGCGTCATTCGGCGTGACGGAGAGCGCGGCTTGATACTCGCGCGCGGCGTCGTCCAGCCGGCTCGCGCTCGCGTAAAAATCGCCTAGCGCGAGACGCGCTTGGGCATTCTTGGGATCGAGGTCGAGCGCCTTTTGGTATTCGGCAATGGCCGCATCCATTTTCCCTTGCCGCGCGTAAACGCGCGCCAATTCCAAACGCAGGCCGGCGTTTTCGCGGCGTGCCAGCGATTGTTGATACGCAGCGGCCGCTTGGTCCCACTTGCCTTGTCGCGCGTAGACGTCGCCCAGCCCCGACAGCGCAAATTCGTTTTGCGGATCGAGCGCCAGCGCCTTTTGATATTCGCCCAGCGCGGCATCGTCATTCTGCTGCGCAAAATAGACCAGGCCGAGATAAACGCGCGTAAACGCATCGTCCTTGAGGGCGAGCGCCTTCTGGTACGCGCTCGCGGCATCATTCAGGCGCTTTAACTTTTCGTACGCGTTCCCCTGCGCGACGTAATACTCTGAGCTGGGCGGACCATACTTGACGGCGAGTTCGGCCTCCGCGGCCGCCTGATCGAATTTCTTCTGCGTGTAATAAATGCTGGTGAGCGCAAAATGGGCTTGCGCCAAGTCGGGGCGCAGGGCAACTGCAGCTTGCAGCGACTTGACCGCATCGCCGAATTTGTCTTGCAGGTATTGCGTGACGCCGAGCACGTAGTACGCGTCCGCATTCTGCGGATCAATCGCGAGCGCCGCCTGGTATTCTTGCTCGACCTTGGGGTAATCGTTGGCCGAGTAATAGATATTCGCGAGCAGCAGGTGCGCGCTGCTGTTGCACGCGGAAAGCTTGGTCGCTTGCTGTAGCTCGGCAATCGCCGCGCCGCCGCGATTCTGCTCCATGTACAACAGGCCGAGTACCGTGTGCGGAGTCGCGTCTTTCGGCGCGAGGTTCGCCCACTGCTTGTATTCGTTTTCCGCCGCTCCGAGATCCTTGTTCCAATATGCCACATTCCCCAGCCCGCGATACACTCGTCCATCGTCGGGCGCGAGTTTCTGCGCGGCGCGATATTCGTCGAGCGCCTTGGCGTAATTGGCCGCGGCCATGTAACTGTCGCCCAGCGCGATGCGCGCGCCCACGGGATCGGCGGGCGCGTGCGCGGCGGCTTGCTCGCGCCGCGCCAACGCGTTCTGCGCCGCCGATTTCGCCGCCTCGTTTTGGCCCAGCGCGGTTTGCGCCGACGCGAGCAGTTGGTAGATTTGCGCGTCGTTCGGATCGAGTTTGAGCGCGATTTGAAATTCGGCCAGCGCTTGATCGTTCTTGCCCGCCTGGCGATAGAGATCGCCGAGCAAGATGTGCGCGTTGGCGCTCGTCGGCCTGAGATTGACGGCGGTTTGCGCTTGGGCGATCGCGCGTTCGAGTTGGCGCGCGGGCGTACACAATTCGCTGTACGCGATGGCGAGGTTATAGTGGGCCTCGAACAGGCCGGGGTTTAGCGCCAACGCCTTTTCCAAATCCGCGACCGAATCGGCCACGCGGTTTTGTTGGTACAAGACCGTAGCGCGCTGGAAATAGATCAGTTCCGACCCCGTGACCTGCGCGTTATTCGGATTGGCCAGTGCCTTGTCGAACAGCGCAAGGGCGCGCGTGGAATCGCCGTTCAGGTAAAACGCGAGGCCGAGGAGCGCGGTCGAGATGAGGGCGGTCTGTTCGGGGCCGTTCTTGACGTAGAGATCGAAATCGGAAATCGTAGCCGGCGTGCGCGAATAGAGCGCGAGATCGCGCTCGGTCGGGGCGCGCGGCACCGCTAGGCCGCTCGCGCCCGCGGCGGCAGCCGTATCGAAAACAAATGGGACGCTCACCGATTCGCGCGCGAGGATCGGCACGCGCACCATCTCGACGTGCGGGCTGACGCCCAAATCGTCGTACCAGCCCCAGATCACGAGGGTCGCTTTATTATCCGCGCCGCGCGCGCGCGCCTCGGTGGAATCGCGATAGACCTCCACGGTTTGCTCGACCACCACATTCCCGCCGACATCTTGCAGATTCTTTTGAATGTCGAGCGCGATCCGTCGCGGGAAATCCACAATCCGGCTGGATTTGCTGCGATCAAAATCGCTGATGAGGACGAGAAAATTACTCGGCGGCGTGAGGCGATTAAAGAGCGACCAACCGCCCCACGCGGCGCCGCCAATCAGGAGCACGGCCAGGAACGCGCCGGCCCGGAGGCGATTGACGCGCAGGGGCGAACGCACGACGAGGTAGAGGGAGAGCGCCGCGCTCGCGACGAAAAGCAGCGCGATCAACAAAGGCAGCGCGGCGAGCAGCGGGCCGATGGGGCGCGCGAGGAGTTCGAAAACCTGGGTGATGAATTGGAGCGCGGCAAACAGGATGCCGAGAATGCCGAGCACCGTCGCCAGTTGACTGCGGCGATCCCGCGGTGCCTGGCGGACGTTGGGCGCTTGGCGGCCCACGAGGGGCGCGGCCAGTTCTGCGGCCGCGCCGAGACGCGAGAGCCACGGCGCGCGGCCGGAGAGGGATTTGTCTACCAGGGTTTGCGCGCCGGTCGCGGCCACCTCGGCCGCGGCCGATTCGCCGCGCAGCGCGGCGCGGAACGCGCGGGCCAGGTCGCCCGCGGTCGCAAAGCGTTCGGCGGGCTTTTTGGCCAGGGCCTTGAGAATGACGGCTTGGACCGCCTCGGGAATATTCGCGTTCAAATCACGCGGCGGCGGTGGCGTCGCGGTGAGATGCTGCATCATCACCGCGGTCGGCGAGTCGCCCTGGAACGGCACGCGGCCGGTCGCCATTTCGTACAAGACGACGCCGAGGGAATAAATGTCGGTGTGCGCGTCCACCGGCTCGGCCTGGGCTTGCTCCGGCGACATGTAGGCGGGTGTGCCGATCGGGCTGCCGCTGGCGCTGACCTGCGCGGTGTCGGTCACGATCTTGGCGATGCCAAAATCGGTGAGGACCGGTTCGTCCGCCGAAGTAAAGAGGATGTTCGCGGGTTTGACGTCGCGGTGGATCGCGTCGCGGGCGTGCGCGTAATCGAGCGCGCTGGCCACCGCGTCGAGGATGCGCGCGGCTTCGCCCAGCGGAATCGTCTCGCCGCGCGCGCGGAACTCGGCGAGGCGGTCCTTGAGCATCGCGCCTTCTAGGTATTCCATCACCATATACGGCTCGCCCGCGGCGACATCGTAATCGTACAGTTGAACGATGTTCGGATGGCGCAGCGCGGCGACGAGCTTGGCTTCGCGCCGGAAGCGCTCTTCAAAATCGGCGCTGGTCGCGAATTGCGCCAGGATCACTTTGATCGCGACCTCGCGGTCGAGGAACGGATGGCGCGCGCGGTACACCTCGGCCATACCGCCGCGTCCGAGGCGCTGGGTTACCACGTACTTGCCAAACGATTGGGCGGCCATTAGCGGGTCAGTTCCAGCTTGAGACGCATTTTCACGTCGTTGTCCACAAAGAGCGAGCCGTGCAGTTGTTGCACGGGATGAATCTCGGCGCCCGGCAGCACCGCGCTCGCTTCGGGAATCGTATTGTCGCCACGCGCCTCGACGGCAAAGTCCACTTTTTGCCACAGCCCCAAGGGACCGAGCAGCACGCTGATGTTCGTGATCGTCTTGATGCCGTAGCCGAAAATGCAAATCGTCGGCACGCTCGAACCGGTCCCCAGGTTGCGCCGAAATTCGCGCGCCGCGCGGAGGAGCGGCCGCTGCGGCTCGGGCAGCCATGCTTCGTCCGCGAACAGATCAATCTGACGCTTTGCGGCATCGGCGCGCTGCGCGTGGGTAGGCAAGATTTGATAAAGGGAGGGAAAGGTCGCCAAGATCGCGCGGAGCCGTTCGCCCATGAGACCGAGCGGCAGAAGGTTCGCGCGCAGGAGCAGATTGGAAATCGCGCTCGGCGTGCCCGCGTGGGGCCCGCCCATGAGAATGAGACGGCTCACTTTGTCTTTGCCGCCCAGGTGCTCGATATACTCGCGACTGACCAGGCAGCCCATGCTGTGGGCGATAATCGTGACCGGCGCCTTGACGTTCCACGCGTCAATTTGCTCCGCCAAGCGCCGGGCCGAAAGGCGGATGTCTTGCCGCCAATCGTACGGGCATTCGATCAAATCCTTGCCGCGCTCGTAGCCCAGCCCCTCTTCGAGATAGTCGCCCAGGCGATTGTACGCTTCGAATTTGACGACGTTCGGGACGATCACGATCTCGCGGACGATGCCGCGCGCTTCAATGTTCGGATCGTCGGGATAGCGAAAGACTTCGGGATGGGTGAGCAAATGCCGCGGGTTGGGCCAGAGACATTCGCTGCCGCGCCACAACTCGGAACCCATAACGCCAGGGACGACCACGACGGGACGGCGAGGGCTGGTGGGCGTCGGAGTGTCCGCTAGCGTGAGGTCGTCGGGCGCGAATGCGTTTTGAAACGTGAGCCGCGTGCGGCCGATGCGGAGCGTATCGCCCGTGCGGAGCGCGTGCGTTTGAATCCGTTGCTCGCCGAGCCAGGTCCCGTTGGTGCTGTCGAGATCGCGCAGCGCAAAGGAATCGCCGATCCGTTCGAGGCGCGCGTGATGGCGCGAGGATTTGGGATCGTCCAGCACAAGGTCGCTCTTGGAATCACGGCCAATCGTGAACGCGTCTTGCGTGAGGGCCAGCTCGCGTGTTCCTTTGGGCGTATGGATGGTCAAACGCGGCGTGCGGGTATTGTGGATGGTCGCGGCGAGCGTTTGCTGCGCGAGCGTCGCTTCCAAATCGGATTCGGAATTGATCTGGGTCAGTTGCGGCTCGACGCGCGGCGCGCTGATTTCATAGCGCAGCGCGCAATCGCCGATGGCGATGACATCGCCGGGCGTGAGGACCGCGGTCGCGATGGGCGCGCCATTTACGCGCGTGCCGTTCGCCGAGCCGAGATCCACCAAGGTCGCGCCCGCGTCGCCGACGTCCAGGCGCGCGTGCGCACGCGAGACGCGGGCATCGCGCAGCACAATATCGTTCGTGGCCGCGCGCCCGAGTGTGGCGCTCGCCGTGGACAGCGAGAATTCTTGTTCATGCCCATCGGGCTGAGTGAGGACGAGTTTGGCAACCGTTTCCATCGGCACGACTGGCAGGGATTATAGCACAAGTTGTGGTGCGCGGGAAGACGGGCGACCGAGGTCGCGGCAACACACAGCAAAGTCCACCTTCGTGGACTAGAACTAATCGGCGGAGGCCGATTTCGCCATGTGTTGCCGCGGTTTCAACCGCCGGGTTTGCCGCCATGCACCCAATGTTGGTCGCTCTTCTCGGCAAACCACCACGCGTGGTGGCACCCGAAAGCTTATTGATTTTTCAATAATTAATGTCCGGACAAAGGCTCGATTTTGAGCGTGATTTTGGCTGTTCGGGCGGACATTAATTATTGAATATTCAGTAAGTGCTTTCTCCCCAATGATGCACTGTGCGTCTAGAATTTTCTCTCCGTCCACTTTCCGATAGACTGCCGTGACGTCCAGCGTTTCCACCAACCAGTGCCGCTTGGCGAAGTCGCCATCGGCATAATCCAGGTGTTTTTGAATCTCCGCCGCGAATTGCTCAAGACCTGCCACTCGCTCTTGGGTCAACGCGGCTGCATCCAACCGCTCCGTGAGTTCTCTGTGCGTACGCTCAAGACTTCCGATCTCAGTGTCCAGAGCTTGAGCTTTGGTATCGAGCACGTCCTTCCGAACCTTGCTGGTTAGGTAGAGTTCAAGCAGTTCATCGTATTCGCGCTTTTTCTGAGTCAGGAGATCCGTGCTCACTTCCAATTGTCGGCGCAACGGGGCAATCACTTCCTCTTGTTGCTGCAGGTATGCCACCATGTTCTCGCGAAGTCGCTCCGGATTGAGGAGTAGTCCTTTGAGCCATTCCCAAATGACGGCGTCCACCTTTCTTCCGCTTACGCGGTGCCCCATGCCTCGGCCTTTACCCTGTTGCTCGCGACAAATATAGTAAGGGTAATAATGCACTTGGCCAAGCGGTTGTGCCGCCCCAGCTCTGCGATCCGTACGACGCTCTCAGCCACGGCTTGTTGATCGCCTTGCAGAAATACAAGTTGCAAAGCGATCAGGATTTTGAAGACTACCTCGACCGCGTCCTTCCTTATTTGGAAGATCCTCGTTATGTGGAAGCAGTGGATGATCTGTTTGTCCGGCGCATCGAGGAAATCTTGGAAGGGATGTACAACTGGCGCTTTCGCTTCTCAACTCACCAGGCAATTGGCGATGCCACCAAGGTGCTTGCCCTCTTGCGGGACAATGCGAACCTCGGCAAGGGCATTGGGATTGATGAATACGAGAATGCACCGCCGGCCAAGAAGGATCGCATCGGACGCGGACCACACAATACCAAGGTGGTGCGCCATCTCGTCGTGGAGCATCTCTCTGAGGAATTGCAAACCGATCGGCGTAACATTTTCAGCGCGCTGAAGGCACTGCGCCTCTCTACCCGCCAGGCCTTGCACGAAGGTTGGTTGCCTTGCTGACACAGACCTAAACGTACGATCCCGTTGACCAGCCGCGCCTACGGCAAACAAAGCCAAAAGACCATGGTCTATCCGAACGAGCGCAGGCAAGATTCAAAGAAGAGAAGGGCTCCCAACGATCCCTTCTCTTCTGCTTTCTGCTCTGCATCAGCGCCCTATTTTTATTTGCGGACTACTCTGCTGGCGTATGGGAATGGCAGAAACCACTGCGCGGTCCATTTGAAGGCGATGGTGATGCAGAGTATAATTGACTTGCGGGAGTTCAGAGAATAAAAAAGGGGAGTGTTCACCATGCGAGTTAAACATGACGGGCCGACGCTGAAACAAATCACACTCCAAGTGTTGGGAGAATTGAGCGCGCCTGCCTCGGTGGATGTGGTCGCGCAAGAAATTCTCGCGCGGTACCTCTTCGAATCCAAAGAGCCGCGCAAGCGCGTCCGGAATCTCTTCCGCTCGGACGACATCCTTGGCGTCGAACTCGTCTATCTCGATTCCCAAACGATTGCGCCGCTGCGCTGGGCGATGAACGCCTCTCCACCAACCCTGCGATTCTGACTGCCTTTGCGCGTATGCCCGGCGCGCGTGACTATCCCGGCGATCATTGGCTGACGGTCTTGGCAAACGATCCCCACTTTCTCGTCAGCGATTTCGAGATCAAGCGCAGTGAGGGCATCTCCACGGTTGACTTGCTGCGCGACCCCTTGGACGCGGTGGAATTTCGGCCGCGCCATTTTACGGTCGAGCAAGGCAACCAAGTCTATCGCTTTACGGCGACGTTAGACTATGGCACGCAGAAACGCGTCGTCGAGATTCAGGGGAAGCACACGCTCGGCGATTTCGATGCGGTGCTTCGGGAAGCCTTTCGCCTGGGCCCGCTGGATCATCTCAGCGCCTTGACGCGTATTACGTCGCGCGGCCAGGGGAAGCTGCCGCGGGAGCAACGGTATGGCGTGCTCAACCCGTTTGAACCGACGGCGGCAATGCAACTGCCGCTTGCTGGGTTGGGATTGGAAGTGGGCGCGCACCTGGAATACCTGTATGACTTTGGTGAAAGTCTGTGCCATACGCTCATCCTCGAAAGTATCGCGTTCGCGGAGCGCGGTGTGCAATATCCCCGCGTGGTGAGGTGAAAGAATGAGCACGCGTATCAGATGGTCGGATATTGAACGCCAAGATATTGTTGGGACACTGGAACTGATGGTCGTTTACGTCGAAAGCGGTACATGCTCTTCCAATGCGTACGGTCACACGCGCGAGTCCTTGTACAGCAGTTTGGCGGCGGGGTTATTGGCGGAGCATCCCGATTTTTATCCGCTGTTTCAGCATCGTTTGAGAGCACTGCTTCGCCAGTCGGCGGATATCGGCTGGGGTTATAGCGAGGCCGTGAATGAAATTGTGGGACAGATGGACGCCGACATGGAAGCAGAGATGGAAGAAGCGGAAGCCGACGACCACTCGTCGCTTAGCCCACCGGCTGTGGAAAGTTAACGAATTATTATTTCGGGGACCGTTGACGGACATGATGCGAGGTATTATCTGGGAGATCTGAACAGCATCTCGGATGTGAAACCATTCGCCCGCACCGCGTCTATGTCCGCCACATGCGCCTGCTGCTCTTGGGCGTGATCGCGGACCAGTGCGACGAACCGGACTTGCGGATAATGCGTTTTGAGTTCACACAATCCGACGAGAGCAGTAGCACCACCTTCACTGACGTTCAGCACTACCAACGCAGGCACGCTTTCCGCCAGCAATTGCAAACCCGAAGTGACATCCTCCGCTTCACCCACGAGCGCGATCCGGTTATCTGCGCGCAACAATACACTCAAGGCATCCCGCAGACGCCCGGGCGGTGCGACGATTACGACCGGGATAGGGCTAGTGGGTGGAAACACATATCAGCATACCGCAAACGGCTTCCACGCACAATGACAGAAACGGGGTCTTTGATAGTATAAAAAATGACCACCCGCAGGTGGTCAAAAATGACCAGATCGCTAGGAATGATTTGATCATTGCGACTCCCGCAACTCCCCCTCTTCGATCCACAGCCGCCGCCACGCCGCGCTTGCCCACAGTCCGCGGCGCACGTCTTCTTCCGCGCTCAACATCGCACAGTAGCGCGAATTGGGTCGCGCCGCCAGGACGGACGGTGCGCCATCTTCGACGACGCGCCCATTCTCGACGACGACGACGCGCTCGAACGCCTGCGTTTCGCCAAGGTCGTGCGTGATGCAGAGCAGGGTCGCCTCGCGCCAATGGGCGCGCGCCTGAAGGAGCAGCGCGCGCCGCGCGGCGCGGTCCAGCCCGCGAAATGGCTCGTCCAAGATCGCGAGTCGCACATCCTTCTTGTTCAGCGCGCGACCTAAGCGCACGCGCTGTCCCTCGCCGCCGGAGACCAAGCCGCCGCTTTCGCCGAGCGCGGTTTGCATTCCGTCGGGCAGTCGCTCCAGGATGCCGAACAGGTCGGCTTCTTCCAGTGTGTTGCCAACCGAGTTATCGCCATCCGGATTGCCGTATTGGAGATTGGCGAGGAGCGAGCGATTCCACAATTGCACCGCCGGGTCTACCCACGCCGTTTCGCGGCGCAGAGCGCGCAACCTCTCGCCGTCGAGCGGCGCATCGTCAATGCAGCACTGACCTTCCGTCGGCTTGTGCCACCCCAGTAAAATGCCAACCAGACTGGACTTGCCCGCGCCCGATGGCCCCACAATCGCGACGTGTTCGCCCGGCTTGATGTTCAGGTTGATGTCGCTCAAGATCGTATGACCGCCGGCTTGCACGGCAACGTGGTTCATTGTGATCCCGATTGCGCTGCCAAGGTGGTTCGGTGGTTGGGTGGTTGGGTGGTTGGACTGCTCCTCGACTAGTTGACTAGTTGACGATTCGACTACTTGACTAACCTCATCCGGCGCTCCGAGCGGTTCCAGCAAACGCAGCGTGTGATTCCGCATGAGCGGGTATTGCTCCAACAGCGTGAACATGGCTTGCGCCAGCGCGGGCAGATTGAGCGTCCAATAAAACAACAGTAGCACATTGCTCGTCTGCCCGCCGCGCGCCGCAAAGTTCAAGAGAATGACGACCGAGAAAGCGGCGTACAACGTCGCGCTGAGACCCTGCAATACGACGATCATGCGCCAGGTGTCAAACGACGAGCGCGCCCATTCGGTCAACAGCGTTTCGTGCTCACGGCGCATCGAACGCTCCGCGCCGTGCATCCGCGCCGGGATCAAACCGAGGAGCGCGTCGAGATAAAAACGGCTCAACGTGCCATTGTGTGTGAACAGGCGCATCTCGCGCTCGCGTTGGATGATGTTGCTCAAGTACGCGACCACGCCCAAGACCGCCGCGAACGCAATCGCCCACGGCGCGCTGACCGGATCGAGGATAATCACGCCGAGCGCGGTCAAGAGCAGTTGAAATCCCAGACGCAAAACATTCACCGCCAGCGTCGGCAGGGCGCGCAGCGCGCGCAGACCGTGCGCGCGCATCGCCATATCGGACGTGAGGCGGCTGTGAAAGTAGCGGTCGCTCAAGCGCGGAATTTTTTCGAGGAGCAGGATGCGCAGCCGCGTCTCCAGCCGCCGCCCGATCCGTTGCTCGACGGTCGTCAGCGGCAGTTCGAGCGCGAACAGGAACAGAACGAGCGCGAACAAGACGCCGATAGCGACCAACTGCGTTCCGAACTGGGGCAAACTCAATCCCAATTTCATCACGCCCTGTAGCAGGAGCGCCTCGACGGTCACGCCGAGCGCCGCCACAAAGAGCGCGATGACTAGCACGCCGAATGCGAATAGCCCATCCTGGCGCAACGCGCGCCACAATTCCTTTTCGGGATGGAGCGGCGGCTCTTGCAATGCGGCGACGAGTTCCGGCGATAATTTTTTCTCGACCAATACTTCGGGCGGCTTGAGGGCTAGACCGCGCACGCGGACGAGGACTGCACCGCGCAAAAGCAACTGCTCTGCGCTGTCGGCTTTGGCGGGATCGCGCGGCAGTGGCTCGACAAACCAAAACGGGGTAGGACAAATTTCTAAATTTGTCCCACGCGCCTCTTCGAAAAACCGCGTGAGCACCTGCGCCGCGATCTCGCCGCGCTCCAAGCCGTTGGCGCGCACGATGGACGCGACCATCCGCGTCGCCGCGTCCAATGCCGCCAGCCCGCGCCAGCCGGGATCGGCGGTTGCCTGCGCGATCAGTTCGGCAATGCGCGCGTCGGTCAATTGCAACTCACCCAGGCGCCGGCGCAATGGCGCGAGGAACCCGTCCGTGCCAGCCCAATCACGATATGCCTGCACTGGCACCGGGAAACGATGAATGTACAATTCGGCCAGCAACTGTTTTTCATCCACCCAACGTCGCCCCGTGCCGGGGTCCATCACTTGCACGAATCGCCCATGCTTGCTCCAGATGATGATAAAGTGCGTCAGCCCATTCGGCAGGCGGACGACGACGAGCGCGGGCAGCGCGTTCGCTTCCGGAAGCAAGAGATGGTCGGCGGGAATCATTATCTGCTCGGCGTCGAGACCGAGTTGGATGGCGACTTGCTCGATGGTGTCAATCGAAGTGCCGTCCACTTCCGTCTGGCACGCTTCGCGCAGACGACCGTAACTCGCGGAGATGTCAAAGCCCTCCAGCAGCGCTTTGAGCGACGCCGGACCGCAGTCCATCTCGGACGTCTGCACGACTTCGGGAACGAAAAAGCGTGGTGTGGTTGGCATGGTGTTTATCCGGGGATGCCGACGCCGAGACTTGTTTCAACTCTCATTCACACCTCAGTGCGTCAGCCATCCAGACAACCATCCTTTCTTTTCGCTGATGCGTGCGGCGACTTGTCTTGCGGCTGCCAGGTCGCTTTCCAGTCTCGCGCACTGGTCATTTGCGGCCGATAATTCTTGCTGGGCTTGAGCGAATTTCCCCTTCGTTGCACTCAGGGCTTTAGCTGCTGCGCTCAGTTCAGCTTCGCGCGCTTTGACACTCGCCTCCAGATCGTTTCTGCTTTGGTAGCTGGCATCCAAATCGGCAGCCAGTTGGTCGCGCTCGGCAGCGAATTTCTCAATGTCCGCAAGCAAGCTGCTCTTTTGCGCCTGGTGCTCGTCCAGGTCGGCGCGGAGTTTGAACAACTCGGCTTCGCGCGATCTCAATGTCATCTCTAACTCGGCTTTGCCCTTGGCTGTAACGTCCAGACCGCCTTCGAGTTGGCTGGCACGCGTCTGAGCCAAGCCCAGTTCCTTCTGCAACTCTGCCTTGCCTTGCGTCACAATAACCAGCTCGCCTTCCAGTTGGCTCGCGCGCCTCTTGAGCGCGCGCAATTCATTCTCCAACTCAGGTCTGACTTGCGCAACAACCAGGTCGCCTTCCAGTTGGCGGGCGCGCGCCTGGACGAGACTCTGTTCCTTCTCCAGCTCGGCTTTGCCTTGCGTTGCGATGCTCAATTCACCTTCCAGTTGGCGGGCGCGCGCCTGGACGAGACTCTGTTCCTTCTCCAACTCAGCTTTGCCTTGCGTCGCGATGCTCAATTCACCTTCCAGTTGGCGGGCGCGCACCTTGAGTAGACCCAGTCCCTTCTCCAACTCGGTTTCGCCTTTCGTCGCAACCGCCAAGGCACCGGCGAGTTGGGTTTGGCGTGCCTGGAGTACGCCCAGTTCACTCTCCAACGCGGCTTTGCCTTGCGCCACGATGGTCAAGTCGCCGGCGAGTTGGTTTTCTCGCATCTTGAGTACGCCCAGTTCCTTCTCTGACTCGGCTTTACTTTTCGTCGCAACATCCAGAGCGCCTGCCAGTTGACTCGCGCGCACCTTGAGCGTGCCCAGTTCCTTCTCCAACCTGGCTTTGCCTTGCGCGGCGATGCCCAAGTCACCTTCGATTTGGCTGGCGCGCACCTTGAGTACGACCAGTTCATTCTCCAACCCGGCTTTGCCGTGTGCCGCGATGCTCCGATCGCCCTCGAGTTGGCTGGCACGCGACTTGAGCGCGCCTAGTTCATTCTCTAGCTCGGCTTTGCCTTGTGCGGCGATGCCCAGGTCGCCTTCGAGTTGGCTGGCGCGCGCTTGGAGTACATTCAGATTCCGCTCTAACTCGGCATTGTCTTGCATCGCGGCGGCCAGGTCGCCTTCGAGTCGG
Organism: Chloroflexota bacterium; assembly: GCA_016208315.1. GTDB lineage: Bacteria > Chloroflexota > Anaerolineae > UBA4142 > UBA4142 > JACQYF01. The sequence goes on from JACQYF010000003.1 coordinate 32,737, forward strand.
CTGACGCGCGCTTGGATTGTGCCCAATTCCTTCTCCAACCTCGCTTTGCCTGGTGCGGCGATGCCCAGGTCGCCTTCCAGTTGGCTGACGCGCACATTGAGCACGCTCAGTTCCTTATCGAGTTCGGCTTTGCCGTGTGCCGCGATGCCGAGATCACCTTCGAGTTGGCTGGCGCGCGCTTGGACTTGACCGAGTTCCTTCTCCAACTCGGCCTTGGATTCGGTTGCAGCGTCCAGGTCGCCTTCGAGTTGGCTGGCGCGCGCTTGGACTTGACCGAGTTCCTTCTCCAACTCGGCCTTGGATTCGGTTGCAACATCCAGGTCGCCTTCGAGTTGGCTGGCGCGCGCTCCCAGAACACCCAGTTCTTGCTCCAACTCGGCTCTGCCTTGCGCCACGGTGCATAGGTCGCCTTCGAGTTGGCTGGCGCGCCCTTCGACTTCGCTCAGGGCAAGCGTGAGCGCGCCCAGTTCCTGCTCCAAGTTGGCTTTGGCTTGCGTCGTTACGCCGAGATCGCGTTCGAGTTGTGCGGCGCACGCCGTAAGTACAGCCAGTTCCTTCTCCAACTCGGCTTTGGCTTGCGTCGTGATATTCAGATCACCTTCGAGTTGGCGGGCGCGCCCTTCGGCTTGGCTTAGGGCAAGCTTGACTTCACCCAGCTCCTTTTGCAACTCGACCTGTTCCGACACGAGTTTCAATTCGAATGCGACTTGGTTTTTCAGCGTAATATCCCGGTCGCGTTCGAGTTGGCTGGCGCGCGCTTCGGTTTCGCCCAGGGCGTGCTTGAGCGCGCCCAGTTGCTTCTCCAACTCGGCTTTGGCTCGCGTCGTAACATCCAGATCGCCTTTGAGTTGGTAAGCACGTCCTTCGGCTTGGCTCAGGGCATGCTTGAGCGCGCCCAGTTGCTTTTCCGACTCGGCTTTGCCTTTCGTCGTGACATCCAGAGTGCCTGCGAGTTGGTTGGCGCGTCCTTCGGCTCCGCTCAGGGCAACCTTATGCGCGACCAGGTCATCTGCGAGTTGGCGCGCGCGGCCTTCGGCTTCATTCAGGGCAAGCTGGAGTATACCCAGTTTTTTCTCCAACTCGACTTTGCCTTGCGTCGCGATACTCGAAGCGTTTTCGAGTTGGCGCGCGCGCGCTTTGAGCGCGTCCAGTTCCTGCTCTAACTTGCCTCTGCTTGGCGGCACCGGGACGGTGGCACTTGGCCTTTCAGGTAGTCCGGCGAGTTGGCGCAATGCCAGATGGAACGCGGCGGGGTTTTCGTCGGCGACTTGACAGATCGCAGTCACCGCTTGCGCCTCGCGTTCTTTCTTGGGCGACAGGTACAGTGCGGGTGGAACCGCCACTAGCCGGCGCTCGATCAACACCTGATGTAAGTGTTGCCCGAATTGCTTGTGCCGCTGCGGGTCGGCGCGCCAGGCGCGATATGCCAGAAAAATAGGTACGACCGGCTGCACGCTGTCGGGGTGCCATGCGCCGAGAGCGTACAACAGAACGGCGTCCTCCACGGCCTGCCTGAGTTCCGGCGCGTGGCTCATCTGCGCGTTGTTCAGCCACGCGACATCGAAATTGACCGTGCCGCAATATCGCGCGACCTTATCGCCGAAATGATCCAATTCTTTGTCGCCCAGTCCGTTCAGCCAGGCGGCAAAATTTTCCACCGACACCGGCAAAGTGTCGGACAACGCGACGTGCTTGGGGAACGCGGCATTGACGCTCCACAGCTTGAATTGTCGCGCCAATTCACGCCTGTCGCTGCGGAGCTTGAACCACCCACGCAAGCCATTGTACATCATATCCATTGCTTCCTCCTGGCCTTTGCTGATCGTGCCAAGACTTTATGCGGTGGTCGCCATTGCTAGTGTCTCTTCTGCTTTTGCCTCTGCCGCCGCATCCTTCAGCAGGGACACGAAGGTCCTGAGGTCCTGGGCAGCGGCGGCTTCCATTGCCTTCGCCACGTACGCCTGCCGCTCTTGCTCCGGCGCATACAACAGGTCGGGTGGCGGCGTCACCAACCCCGCCGCCACCAGTCGGCTATACAACCGCTGGGCAAAGGCAAGGTGCTTGTCGTTTCCAGGATCGGATCGCCAGGCGCGGTAGGTCGCATAGGGCGACAGACCGTGGCTTTTCCAGGCGGCGAGACAATACAACCCGACCGTCTCCTCGACTAGGCGTTTGATCTCCCCCGGTACCTGCGCGTCCACCAACCAAGCCAGATCGAATCCCTGACTTTGGCAGAACCCGCCGAGTTCCTGCGTGAAATCGCCCAGGTCTTTGTCGCCAAGCCCTTGCAACCAAGCGGTGAACTCGGCGGCATCAGCCGGCAAGGACTTGTAGACAGTCGTCCGCCGCTCCAATTCCGCCTGGCTTAGCCACTCTTTAAACCGCCCAGCCAGTTCGGGACGCCGGCGGAGGGGAAACCGCTCGCCAGCTTTTTCCACCGTTTCTTTGGCGGTTTCGATCACCTTGCTGGTGGCTTGCGTCATCCGATTGGCGGTTTGCTGGCGCGAGAACTTGGGTAGCCAAGCCGGTTGCCACAGCAACACAATCCCAGTCACGACGAGCAGAACCGCAATAATGATAATAACCATGATTACATCTCCTTTGACTCAAACTCTTGATCATTTGCCACGTGGGTCTGAACTCGGCAAGGTAAAGCCAGTCGCTCGACGACGAATTGGGCAAGCGCCAGATAATGTTGGGCTTCGGGATGCTGGCGAGCGTAGGTGACCACGGGTTGGCACGCGCCGGCTGCCTCAGCCACACGCACACTGCGCCCGATGGACACTGGCAGAACGGGCAGCCCCGCTTTTTGCATGGCTTCTATCTCTTCCCGGTGGTGTCTCAGCCGCGTATCGTAAAAGGTCAGCAAGATGCCCAGGAAGACCAGTTCTGGGTTGATCTCTGCCTGAATGGACCTGATGGTCTCCACGAACAGCGATAAGCCACGCAGATCTTGCGCCGTGGGCTGGGCAGGCACGATGACGATCTGCGCCGCAGTCAGGGCGTTGATCGTCAACAGCCCTTGGTTGGGCGGGCAGTCCACCAAACACACGTCGAAATCCTGCGCGACTGTGGTCAGCACTTTTCTGAGAACGTACTCCCGCTGCAGGCGCGCGGCTAACCCCTCCTCAGCGGAGGACAGAGCCGTGTCGCTGGGGCAGATCCACAGATTGTCCCCCAAGTCCACCAATACGTCTTTGAGTGCCACGTGACCGGGTTTCGCGCCGCCTAGCACCTCAGCCAGGGAAAACACCTGTTTCAGGAACCGCGTGCTGCCAGTCGTCTCCCCTTGCCCCATCTCATCCTGCACGCCGCACGTGCCGGTGAGACTGGCTTGGGGGTCGGCGTCCACGAGCAAGACGCGCTGTCCGTGCTCCCGCGCCAAAGCCGCGCCCAGGTTATGGGCTGTAGCCGTCTTGCCCGTGCCGCCTTTGTGATTGGCTACGGCAATGGTTTGCATCGTGATTCTCCCATATCCAACCTTTCCAACCGCCACTAGGTTCACTGGCGGCATCTCTTGGGCTATCTCGTCACCTCGCCAACTGACTACTCGCGCGCGTGATCAGCGTCAGCGGCGAAACGGTCTCCACCTGGACTTGCACTTGTCCGCTCGACACGCCTTTCGGCAACGGACCGGAGAGGAGCGTAACTTTGACCGTATCCGGTTCCAGGCGGTTCTGCGTGCGACTGGGCGTATCCGCGACCATTGCCTGCAACTGTACCGCCGACTGGTTGGGATCGGCTTGGACTGCCAGCGTAGCGCGCTGACCGGGGCGCAGGCGTGAGACCGCTTCCTCCGAAAACCGGACGACGAGCGAGCCATCGCGCTGGATTTCCCAATCCTGACTGCTCTCATAGAGCGTGACAGACGCGAACACGAGCCACGCGAACCACGCTACGATCAGAATGCTGGCGATGATGAGCGTAGCGAGCGATGGTCGAAATGAATCGCTTTGCAGCGAACGCATCGAGCGTGAAAATGAGAGTGACATGGTTTCCTCTTATCTTTTCCTGTTCCGCGAATCTTCGCGAATCCCAAAGGGACTTTCAGTCTACGCCAATCTTCTTTCTCCATTCGCGCAGATTCGCGGAGATTCGCGGATGAAAAATTGGTTGCGGCTGGAAGCCGCGCTACGCTTTCGATTCCGTCTTTTCTTCATTGCCAGCCATCAATCGCGGCAACATGGAGTTTACCATGCCGACTGTAAAGCCACCCATTCCGATCACGAAAGCCGGCAATACTCCAAGGTGAAAGAGAAACACACCGCCAATCGCCGCGGCGCCGGGCACGAAGGAGGCAAGCAAATCGGTCCGCAGGTTGGCGTGCAAGCCATCGGCAATCTCGAATAGCCGCCCCAGTTTTTCGAGATTGCCATCCAGGAGAACAATCGAGGCAACATCGGCGGCGACCGTGGACGCGCCGCGCAGCGACACCGAGACGTGCGCTTTTTTCAAAGCAATCGCATCGTTGATGCCGTCACCCACGAAGCATACCGACGCGCCGTCCGCTTGCAATCGCTCGACAATCTCCGCCTTGCCCGCTGGCAAAACCTCCGCCAAGTAATGCTCGATGCCCAGTTGCTCAGCCAGCGCGGCGGTTACTTGCTGATGATCGCCCGATAGAATATAGAGCGACAGGTTGCGCGCCTTGAGTTGTTGCACGAGGTGTTTGACTTCCGGGCGAATGGCTGGGCGCAGTTCGATCATGCCGCTCAAACGCCGATTCACGGCGACATAAACGTAAGAATAGCCCTGTGCATGTCCTGCGGCTTGCAACGCGCGCCAATCGGTCGGAATGTCAATCCCTTCCATATCCATATACCGCGCGCTGCCCACGTGCACGCGCACATCGGGCAAGTGAACCAAAATGCCAAAGCCCTCCTGGTAATGCGCGTCCTGGCTCGCGCTCAAATCGAGTTGGCGCGCCTGCGCCGCTTGCAGAATGGCGCGAGCGAACGGGTGGGTCTGCCGAGATTCAGCCGAGGCGGCATACGTCAACAACTGGTTTTCGTCCAGCCCATTGTGCACATAGATGCGTCCCAGTTCCGGTTGTTCCAACGTCAGCGTGCCGGTCTTGTCGAACACAATCGTATTGACTTTGGAGAGCAATTCCAAGGCGCGCCCATCTTTGACTAAAATTCCCTGCTTCGTCGCGAGATTGAGAAAGTTCAATACGCTGAGCGGACCCGTCACGCGCGCATCCCAGGCAACATCCGAGACAAGCACCGCCATTGCCCCTTGCGCCCCTGCGACCGGCAAAGCCGCGGCAGTCAGCGCCAACTGCGGCAAGGCGACTTGATCGGCAAACCGCTGGCTCCATAACTCGACGGACGATTGATAATCGGCGGTGTTGCGTAATATGTCGGCGATCTGAGCCGCCGTCGTTTCTTGACCGGATTTCTCGACTCGAAGAAAGATCTGTCCCGACACCACTAGCGTCGAGGCAAAGACAGAGTCGCCTACGCCGCTTTCGCCTGGTTGCGATTCGCCGGTCAACATCCGCCGATCAATCGTGGCGATGCCTCGTGTGATGTAACCATCGGCTGGGATCCGTTGTCCTCCCGAAACGATGACCTGATCGCCCGGCTTGAGTTCCTCAAAGGGGATTTCAATCTCTTGACCGCTTGGCGCCACAATCCACACCTTGCGCGGTTGCTCGCCAAATGCGCCCGTCAGGGCTTGCTCCGACCTATTCCGCGTCCGCAAGACCAGTTTTTTGCTCAGACTTTGCGCGCCCTCCAGAAATGCGAGTAGCGAAAACAAGCCGGAAGCGAATAGCCCCGTAGTCACCGCGGCGTCGAAAACAGCCCGGTCAATCTTGCGCTGTTCGACCAGACTGCGATAGCCCGCGCGCCAATACGGTATAGAAAGTTTTAGCAGAAAGGGCAGACTCAGCAACACCAACGGATGCGCCACCAGCGCTCCCACCGTCGTCACGCCCAGTGCTGCCGCCGAAAGCGCAAGATCTTGATCGAGCGCTCTGTCTTCTGCTTGAAACTTGGCTTGCGCTAACGCGGATATTCGGCTGGCTGGCTCGGTATTGACCGTTGCTGTGCTTGTTTCCTGGGGCTTGTACGCCGACTTGGACATCCGAATGCCCGGCGTGTTGGCAGAGTCACGCGCGCGAATAGACGCCGGGTCCAGTGGATCCATTTTGGACCAGGCGTGGAGCGCGGCATCCTTCAAGACTGGAAACAGTTCCTTGATCATCTATCCACCACTTCACATGGCTATGTGCTGACGATTATTCCTGGCGATTGGGCGCGGTTTTGCAAACCTTGTTCTACGCCCTGGCAATAGTGAATTTCCTTAAAAGCCCAACCGGTCTGTAAGCCAATTTGGCTTGCCGCATATTGGCGATGCCAGTATCTTGTTCAAGGTTTAGGTGGATACATTTTTGCTCCCGCAAGAGCCGTGCTGTTTCACATTCCATATATGCTGCACCACCATCAAAACTCAAATCTGTTTTGCCCAAATGCCCCAGGGCTGTGTGGTCATGGACGATTTCATTGATCGTATAGCCGATCAACCTATTCCCAATAAACAAACCAACTAATCTGGAAGTAAACTCAGATGCGTATTGTAAGAAACGGCAAAGTACAGCAATATCCTCTTGGGATTTACCTTCGTCGAACCCTTTACTCTTTGACCATAGAGCAGTTAACTCAATCATTGCGCGAACGTCATCTCCATTATTTGCATTCAGCACCTCGATTTTGTGATCAGGATATTCTTTTTTGAAGCGATGAGTTTTCGATCTTATGCTTTTGAATCTTCTTCCGTTGAGTTTGATAAGGTCGTCTATGGCTAAAAGGTAATCATGATTGTCGGGGTCTTCGCCAACCACAAAGTTGTTAGGCGTTTCAAGGCATTGAACGACAATCTCAGGCACTAGCTCCAATCGAGGCGCATCTTCCAGCAAAATCGCAATAGTTTCGTTTATTCTACTTGCGCCCAGCAGAGAACAAATATCCGTGTCGTCAAAATAGCCCTTGGTTTTTATTATCAAATTGTCGTTGAGAATTGAAAAACAGGTTCGACCATGCGTATTCCATCCAAGTAGACTCCAAAAATTGAAGTCAGAATATGGCGGGTATTGCCGAGTAAACTGATCAAAAATCCCTTTATCCGCAAGCGTCACTTTTTTGAAATGAGGATATAAGAACTCTTCATTACTCTGAGCCATAAGTTGGATTTAACCATTTGAAAGAATAGCCGAGACCGGTTTACGTTTGAGGTCCTTTAAATTTATCTGAACTCGACGATCTACCTCTATGAGGGTAGTATCGAGTTTATAGATTTCGATTGGAGATAGTTGGAAGAACCTCTGGATACTATCGCCGCGAAAGTGTTCGGCGGGAAGCGCCCATTTGGCTCGCGCCTGGGGATCTGGAAATAATAGCTTCCAATACAGATCCATAACTCTCGATAGATCCGCATCTTCGACTTGACCAGCCAACGCAAGAATCTGAACACCATCCGCATCGTCCGAGGACAAGGTAGAATCAAATATGGCGAATGCGACTCTGAGGTTCGATTTCAAGTGCTGGATGTGAATCGAATCTATTGCGGAACAGAAATAGAAATTATAGTCCGCGTCAACGACGTAGGCGACGGGTGCGACCCAGACCTCATTGGAGCGACAGGTCGCCAGACTCAAGTACCTGTTGCTCGCAATGATCTGTCTCGTCTTTGTGACATTGGAATCTTCCATTCAGGTAACTTTTTCCCAGGAAAGCTGATTCGTAAACTGCCTCCGCGCGGTCGCCTGCGGCTGGGTTGTCAAACGCAACACGTTGCCGCTCATGCTCGCCAAGCGGATCTGTGTTTCCCCCAGCCAGTTTGGATAGAGCGCACCGAGAGGTTCCAGCCGTATAACCGCGGTGGTCTGGTCTACGATGTATGTGCCAAAGTAGGCGATGTACCCCGCAAAGGCGGCGCGGACCTCTTCGTCGGCGCCCATTGTCCGATTATTGCTGGCAAATCTAGGTCGGTCCGGCTGCATGATTTGGAGCGAGAACCAGCCGCCTTCTGTAAAGATGAGCAAACCGACCGGGTGAGGACCAAACAGTTGGACTTCTTCCGCACCATTCGAGACGATGAAGGACGTTAGTCTCCACGTACCCACCACGTTCATTGCTGCCTCCCTGACTTTTCTTCCTTACCTCATCCATCCTTCTCAGTGATCCTCTGTCGAATTTCCTTCAGGGCTTGAAGGGTGGTCTCGATTTCCTCGTCGGTGTTCAGCGCGGTGAGCGAAAAACGCAAGCCGCCGCGCTGATAGGGTACGATGGGGAAAATGCCCGGGGTGATGAGTAAGCCATATTTCCAAGCCAAGTTAATCGCCTTGACCGTTTGCTCATAGCCGCCGGTGACCACAAAGACGATGGGGAAACCGCCCGCGTTATCTACCTCGTAGCCCAAGGCGCGCGCCCCGGAAGCGAGCCGGTGCGAAAGCCGGTAAAGCGTTGCGCGCAATTGGTCCCCTTCTTTTTCATTGACCTCCAGCCCAGCCAACGCGCTTGCCAGCGAGGCAACCGGCACTGGTCCGGAAAACACGTAGGTGGAAGAAAGCATCAATTTTTCTCGCGTTTCGGCGTCTGGGCAACTGAGGAACGCGGCATAAGAAGAGAATGCCTTGGATAGCCCGGACACGTAAATAAAACGTTCCGCCGCACAGTCCAAGCCGTAATAGTTCACAATGCCGTTGCCCTTGTGACCATACGGACATTCGGGCGAGGGATTCTCGCCCACCACTCCCAAGCCATGCGCATCGTCCACATACAAATAGGCGTTGTAGCGGCGCATCAATTCACCAAAGGCAGGCAAATTCTCGTATTCCGCCGACATCGAGTACACGCCGTCCACCGTGACGATAATGGGCGACCGATTTGTATAGTGCTTGAGTACCCATTCTAGATCGTTCAAATCATTGTGCTTGTATTGGACGCAGGTGATGCCCTTGGCTTGCGCCAATTGGCACGCTTCCTGGATCGTATGATGCGCGGCGATATCACATAGGATGACGCCGGCGGGACCTGCCAGAACGGGCAAAGCGGCAATATTGAGCGAGGCGATCGAGGGAAATACGACCACGGAAGAAACTTTGAGAAACTCTGCCAACCGCTCTTCCAGCACCATGTATGGCTCAGGCGAAGCCACTAGCCGTGTCCAACTGGGATGCACGCCCCACTCCGCTACCATTTTGGGAATGGCGTTCATCACTTCAGGGTGATAATCCAGCCCCAGGTAGTTGCAGGAAGCAAAGTCAATAAATGGCTTGCCGTCAATTTCCAGTTTGCGGTTGACTTGTTTTTGCACTCGCAGGTGAAAGCGGGACAGTTCGTGAAAAGAAGGTGTGCTACGCGTCTCGCAAAAGTCCACAACCTGAAACGGCACCTCCGGTTCAGGGCGCGACGCGGGCGCGACTGAACCAGGACGCACCAACGGCAACATCGCCTCAACTAACGTCTTTGGCGTCTGGTAGGTAAAGAACAACGTGGCGGGCAACTCCACGCCCAATTGTGCCGAAAGCGCCAGTTGCACCTCCACTAGTGCTATCGAATCAAAGCCAAGCTCGGAGAATTTGCGGCTCCAGCCCTCAGGCGGCATTTGGATTTGCGGGTCCGCGGTAGCCAATGCTTTTCGTACCAACTGCGCCAGCCAGGTGCGGCGTCGTTCTGGCTCTTCCGTGTGAAGCAACGCGGCGGCGTCATCTGCTGCGCGCGCTGGCGGCAGCACCGCCTCGCTCAGGCGCAAGTCAAACCCGGCTTGCGCCAGTTGAGCCATGCTTGTCAGCAGAGTTTTCTTTTCACTCCCGCTCCGCCTCAAACTGGCTGTGTAGTGGATGGGACTCGCCGTGTGAGTAAAGAGATCATTGAACGCGTCCTCCAGTGTCGGGTGCGGACCTAGCTCCACAAACCAATCGTAGCCGTCATCAAGCATGGCTTGCGCGGCTTGCGCAAAGAGCACCGGCTGGCGAATATGCTCGAACCAGTGCATCGTGTCAAAGTCCTCGGCTTGCGCCCGGCGACCCCACAGCGAAGAATAGACCGGCAACGTCATCAGGCGCGGCAAGAGCTCGCCCAACTCACGATAAAATCGTTCCCGCTGCGCCTCCATTGCCAGAGAATGTAGCATACTCCCCTCTTGGCTTGTTGCCCGCACTATTTGGCAATGTTCCCATACCAGCCGCAATGCGGTCGGGATATACAGTATGCCGGCGGCGTAGGCGGCAGCCAATTCGCCCACGCTGTGCCCCAGCACACCCGCCGGACTCAAGCCCCAACTGCACAGCAACTCGAACAAAGCAATTTCGAGCGCGCACACGCAGGGCTGACCGATCGTCGAATCCAACAAACGCGACGCGCGGGGTTCCTTCCGCAATTCTTCCAGGATTGACCAGCCCGCGAGCGGGCGAAACGCTTGGTCACACTGTTCCAACGTTTGCCGGAACACCGGATACTGCATCAACTCTTTTCCCATCCCGGGCCACTGCGAGCCGATGCCAGAAAAGACAAAAACAAGTTTGGGCATATATTAGATCCCTCCTTTATCTTTTGAGAGCGCGAGAAAGCTGATCCATATAGTTCTCCCCTTGAACAAGCTGGTATCTTGCCATCGAAACAAGACCCTTGAGCATTTCTAACAGTGCATCTGCATCCGTCCAGCCAGCACCAACCCCCGGACACAGCGTCGGATCGAGGTAGGGTCCCCAGTACTTGTCGAGAAACAACGGGAAAGCCCGACAAGCCGTCGGTCGGATGTCGTGACTTGAACAAGACCCGTCAGCCGGATTCCAAAAGTAACAGGAATTGTCCGGACGAAATCTTAGATAGGTTCTCTGATCAACGATCTGTATGCATTCTCGCCCGTGGTTTTTCTCGATCCGTCTTGAATCCTCAGGAGTCAGCGGGCAAGTGCCTTGATCGCGAAATAGAGGGATTCCTTTGGGCTCCCAACCTTCAATATTCGGACTACAGCAGTGTTTGGGGCAGTCTCGCCCTAAGCAAACCCAGTTCACCTTTCCATCCACGATAAGGGCAGACGGCAAATCCAAAGATACAGCATCGTGGGATTTGAAAACTTGCGCGCGGGCAAGTTTGGTTTTTGAAACAGTCCTCATCGTCATCTTCCTAATGGGATTGGCTGCACTAGGCAATGCACACCGCCGCCAAGCAGGAACTCGCGCGCCGGTACCGCAACGATCTCTCGATCGGGAAACAAATCTTGCAATGTGCGCGCCGCCTGGCTGTCCGTCGGGGCATCGAAGCAAGGCATCACAATTCCGCGATTCGCAATGTAAAAGTTGACATACGAAGCCGGTAGCCGGTCGCCCGCCTTGAGGGGAGGGACTTGACCGCTTGCCGCGAGACCTTCGACCTCTGCTTGGGTAATGAACATCGGTTCGGGCTGGCGCAACTTGAAAATCTCAAAACGGCGTCCCCTGGCGTCCGTTTCCCGACTGAGACAATCGTATGCTTCTAGCGAAATCTCCCGTTGTGGATCATCGGGGTCACCTGTCCATGCCAACACGAGAACCCAGGTCGCACAAAGCAACATAATTGTCTATGTGCCCCATCGTTTCATCGCGATAAATACCTCTGGGCAACCAAATAACTTTGACGACATTGAAATATTCTTTGAAAATCGTTTCGGCAGTGCGCCGGTCCAGATTGGCGTTGCGGTTGGGATTCAGTATGCACTCTGCCGTCGCGATCAGAGTGCCTTCGCCGTCAACATACACGGCGCCGCCTTCCAAGATCATGGATGACTTGTATCGGTCTAATTCCTCTCTTTCAAGAACTTGGCGAGCCACCTGGTTATCTTTGTCCCACGAAGTAAACAAGCCGCCCCAGGCGTTGAATTCCCAATCCACCCCGCGCACGACGCCCTGGGAATTGACGACGCACGTGGGACCCGTGTCACGGATCCATACGTCATCATACTCGATACTGACTGCCCTGACGTGGTTCGGCAGCCAACGGCGAACGGTGGCTAACTGCGCCGGCAATACCCCAACGGTCACCGGTTCAAAGCGGGCTATCGCTTGGATCACCTTCAAGAACGCTTGGCACGCCGGGACAGTATTCAACCGCCAGACATCCTGGCGTTCAGGAAACAACATCCAACACCCGCGATGCTTTTCGAATTCGGCGGGCATCCGAAACCCATCTTGGCGTGGCGTGCTACTCCGGGTTTTCACGTGGCGCTGGTCTCCGCGTTTTTGACAAACGCTTCGAGCAAGCGATTCAACATCTCGTCGCGGCGATCATACAGTCGCCGCAACGGGCGCGGCGTTGCATTGGCAAGCAAGTACGCGGTCATGATCGGAAGCGCGATGGTGCTCTCACAATAACACACCACCGTATCGGGGAGTTGATTAGGGTCAATCTTGCCCCACGTGACCGCTTCGCTCGGCGTTGCGCCGGAAAGACCGCCTGTGTCAGGACGAGCGTCCGTGACTTGAATGAAATAGTCGTGACCTGCTTCTGGAATCCGCATAATCTCTTGTAACTGCGGTTCGGTCTGCAACGCAAAATTCTTTGGACTGCCCCCGCCCAAGATGACAATGGCGCTCTTGCCAACGGTCTTTTTGGCATGGTAGACAATCGCCGTCGTCTCGTTGACATCCTGCTCTGGATCCATGCTGAGACCATTCCCAGCCAGTCGTCGTGCCGCGACAATCATTCCAATCGTGGAATCGCCAGGGCTAGAAGTATAAACTGGAACGCCGGCTTCAAAGGCAGCACTCAACACTGACTTGGACGATATTCCCAAAATGCGTTCTCGCTCACAGACGTAGCGCCCCAGTTTGTAATGCAGTTCGGCCGTGCCCATGCGCTTTTGAAATTCAGGCGCGCTGACCACTTGCGCGACAAAAGCATCGGTCTTGAAGAGTACCTCTTGGTCAAAGAGAATATCGTAAATTCGGATCAGTTTCTCCTCACGCAATTTAAGATCGTCCCAATAGGGTACGATTCCGTGCAAGTCGCAACCCAGCGACCGATGCATGTCATGGTAGAGATTCGCGCCCGTGCTGACGATCCAATCAATCCAGCCCGCTTCGATGAGCGGGACAATGCACGAAACGCCCAAGCCGGCAGGCGTCAGCGCGCCCGACAGGGTCAAGCCGACCAACGTGTTAGGTTGAAGAATCTCGCGAGCAAGGAGTTGGCATGCCTCGCGCAACCGCGCCGCGTTGTATGCCAGGAGATGCTCGTCAACAATGTTCGTAATCGTGACATCCTTCGTCATCGGGCTTGGCGCGAGTTTCTTCCCGTAATCAACCATTGTGAGCAACTCAAATTTCAGTCCGCGAACACGACCGCGGCTACAACCGTCGTCCAGTACCCGTCAATGTTTCCAACGGCAGACTGTGCGATGCTATTTCTCCGAATGCCCATACGCATATCGGCAGATTCCCCATTCCCTTTGCCTCGGTTCAGGACAAGCCCTGAGGCACTGCTCGAAGGGACAAGCCCGCCCGGTTGGATGCCCGCGTACACTGGAACCTCCAATGCCGTCGTCAGCATCTCATACGCCAATTCCTCTGCATACGCTCGCGCCGTTTCTTCGGTTTGATTCAAGCCGTGGTGTTCCGAAACATAGCCATGCTGATTGGGGTCCTCCGGGATTGCCAGACCGATCGAACCAAAGATGCGTTCTCCCGGCTGATTGGTGGATTCTCTGGCTAAACGCAATAGACGATCTCGCCGGGAGACAAGTGGCTGAGTCCCTCTTCAACATCCACCAATTCGCAATGGGGTGGAAGAATGGAAGAAACAGTAACGAGGTTGAAAGGGGCAATGCGCGCGTCACGCAGTGCCATCTCGAAACTAACCAGTTTCTCTCGATGAACGCCGACGCCTTTCGTGAGAAAGAACTTGCGTGGTATATAGTGGGTTGGCATCTCAATTCCCCTCAAGACCTGTCAGGTTTCCAAAAACCTGACAGGTCTCAGGTCTTCTTGGACGTTGGTCTGGACTATTCCTCGGCAGTGGACGCGCCGCTCATACCGCCTGGGGCATGGATGCCCCGGCTACGCCGCCCAATCCACCGGTCGGCGCGGCTGCCCCAGCCATGCCGCCAGCCGGCTTGGCTCCGCCAGCCATCGCGGGCATACCACCCGCCGGTCTGCCTGCCCCAGCCATACTGCTCGAGCCGCCAGCCGGCTTTGCTCCTCCAGCCATGCCGCCCATTCCGGCGCCGGCGCGGCGACCAACTCTCAAATTCGTTTGAACTTTCATCGTGTCATCTCCTTTTTCATCTCCGCTTGTTTGCGAGCCAGAGAAACCGTTTTCATCCTCTCACGCGCCCGCGTTCACATTGGCTTTGGAAATTTGTCATTTGTCATTTGCCATTTGCCATTCGTCATTCGTCATTTGCTCATTTGTCATTCGCCGTGTTCACCTCCTTCCTGACTCACTGTCAGCCCGGTAACTTTCCACCAACTGAAACGGCGTCAGTCCTGTGCTAACCACTTTGTCCAATTTCTGCTTGCCCACATCCTCTTTGCCGGTCATGTGCGTGTAACCATGCTGCGCCAACCGCTCCACCATCTCCATCGCCATCTCCGAAATCTGTTGCCGCGATAGCCACCGCGTCTCGGCAATCGGGTGCATACTATCCTTCGACCAATCGCTAATCTCCAATCTCTACTCACGGATGCGCGATCACCATCAGCGTGGGCGCGCGGTTTAGCACACATTGCATCGCTCGCTGGAGATTTTCCGGATCGAGCGTGCCAAAAGTCTCGTCTAGGATGACCAGGTCGGCGTCTTGCAAGAGCGCGCGGGCGATGTACAGACGGCTCGCCTCGCCGTGCGACAGTTGCCAGCCGCTTGCGCCGACCGGTTGCTCAAGTTTGGCGGGCATTCGGTCAAGCAAGTTGCCCAGACCCAGTTCGCGGCAAATCGCTTCCGCCAACTCAAGGTCTTCTGGCAGTGGGGGCCAACGACGCCCCATCAACAAGTTAAACGCAAAGGTCTCGGTGAAGATGTAATTCTCGTGGAACTGTGGAACCACGACCACTCTGCGCCGCCACGCGTCGGTTCCGATGGTTTGCCGATCGAGACTCTTCAACAAGACCAGACCCGATTGGGGCGTCCGCAGTCCAGCCAACAGAGCCGCCAAGGTGGACTTGCCCCCGCCGGAAGGACCCTCCAGCAACACGCGGTCGCCTTCTTGAATGCGTAGGTTACATTCGTCCAGGATGGTGCGTCCGCGATCGCGAAAGCGAAAGACCAGATTGCGCGCCATCAACACCGGCACCTTGCCATCCGGCGCCGCGGCTGTTTTTTTGGTCATCGGCGCGACATGCGTGCCATCGGTCACTGCGGCTTTCACCAGCGATTCGACTTGTTGCCACGCCAACAAA
>JACQYF010000004.1 GCA_016208315.1 Chloroflexota bacterium
CGGCGAGCTCTCCGAACTGCGAGCCAAGTACGGCAACGCGATGGACGTCGAACCGCTGCCCGCCAGCTGGATGACCCAGCCCGCAGTCGTCGTCACCCCGCACAAGCACGCGCAGGCGAGCGGCAAGGGCACGGGCCGCATTCTCAACCTGGCGGAGGAGTTGTAGAGATGGAAATGCGAGAATGGGCACTGATTACGTTCACGATCCTCGCCCAGATGTCCGTCGGCGCGTTCCTCGTCCTGGGCGTCGTCCACTTTTTCTCTAATCGAACGGCAGGCGCGGAGCAAGCGGACGAACTCTCCGACCGCGCGCTGGTCGCGATTTTCCCCGTGCTCGCGCTGGGCTTGCTGGCGTCGCTCTTGCACCTCGGCAATCCGCTCAACGCCTACAAGGCCGTCACGAATCTCGGCTCGTCCTGGCTCAGCCGTGAGATTCTGTCGGGCGTGCTGTTCGCCGTGGTGGGCTTTGGCTTTGCGGTGATGCAGTGGCGCAAGCTGGCAAGCTTCGCCGTTCGCAACATCGTGGCGTGGGTTGCGGCGTTGATCGGCCTCGTGCTGGTGTACAGCATGGCGATGGTGTACGCGCTGCCGACGCGGCCGAGTTGGAATCTGGTCACGACGCCGCTGTCGTTCTTCGTCACAACGCTCTTGTTGGGCGTGTTGGCGATGGGGGCGGCGTTCGTGGCGAACTACTGGTACGTGCAGAAGAAAAATCCCGGCTGTGCCGACGCGCAGTGCCAGTTGTTGCGGAGCGCGCTCAGGTGGATCGCGCTGGCGAGCATCGTGCTGCTGGGGTTGGAGTTCGTGTTGGTGCCGCTGAACCTGGGATTACAGGCGGTGAGCGGCGCGGGGTTGAGTGTCGCGCTGGTCGCGGGGCAATTCGGCGTGATGTTCGGGTTGCGGCTGGCGCTGGTGTTTGTGGGCGCGGGTGTGCTCGGCATCTTCCTGTACCAAGCGGCGCAGCAGGTGGGGCAAGAGAAGGTGATGGGCACGCTGGCGTATGCGGCGTTTGGGTTGGTGTTGGTAGCGGAAGTGTTGGGACGTTTCTTGTTCTACGCGACGGGATTCAAAATTGGATTGCAGTAAGTATGAATCAGACCCGAAGGGTTATGCGGCTCCTACGGAGCCGACGAAACCCTTCGGGTCTAGCTTGACCGAATCGGCGCGCGTCTCGACGCGGGCGACTAGGCAACGCGAGCGTCTTCTGGGTGTACTTGCGCTCGCGACGATAGCAGTGGCTTGGTGGATTGGCGTTATACGCCAATCCACCGACATTAGCGGCTATTTGCCCAAAGCGCTGCCCAAGGCCACGCGCTTTGTCGGTCAAGCGAATGGAATTTATGCCGGCTATGATTCGAGCAATCGGCTGGTCGGCTACGTCGGAGTCGGCGATGCCGCGGGATATGGCGGGCCGATGCAAGTCGTCGTCGGCATCAACACGGCGGGCAACCTCGTCGGCGTGGCCGTCGCGAACCACCGCGAAACGCTCGCGTATTTGAACGATGCGCTTGCCAGCCCATTCTTTCACTCGCTCACGCGCAAAACGACCAGCGATCCCTTCACGTTTAGCAATGACTTGGACGCGGTTTCCGGCGCCAGCTACACCGCGCGAGCGATCGCGGAGGCGACGCGGCTTGCCAGCCGAAAAGTGGGCAGCGCGGAGTTGGGACAAACCTATCCGGCCGATGAGTTGGCGCACGCGCAATTCGGGTTGCCCGAAATCATGGTGGCTTTGCTCTATCTCGTCGGCTTTGTCGGACACCGGTCCCAGTTCAAGTTTCAAAAGCAGGCCCGTTGGTTCTCCCTGCTCGCCGGATTGATCGTCCTCGGTTTTCTCTACAACATTCCACTCTCCCTCGCGAATTTCAATTCGGTCTTGTTAGGTTTCTTTCCGGCTTGGCAGACGCACATCTATTGGTACTTGCTCTTGGGCGGCGTAATTCTCGTCTTTGCGATTGACAACAAGAACCCTTACTGTGAATGGTTTTGCCCTTTCGGCGCGATGCAGGAGTGCGCGGGCGTGATCGGTCGTGCCAAGCCGTGGACGCCGCCCAAATACCGCGCGGCGCTGCGCTGGGTCCCGCGCGGGCTGGCGTGGCTCGCCATTGTCATTGCGATGCTGTCGCGGAATCCGGGCGCGACCAGCTACGAAGTGTTCGGGATGATGTTCCATCTCATCGGCTCGAACTGGCAGTTTATGGCGCTCGTCACCGTATTGGTGCTCGCGACGTGCATCAAACGACCGTGGTGCAATTTTCTATGCCCGATTCGCCCGGTCACGGATTTCATTCGTATGGTTCGAGGAGGAATGGTCGAAGTATGGCAAATAGGCCGGACAAGGATATTTCGATAGGCGATCTCGCGCTGGTCGTCGCAATCGCCATCGCCGCGGTACTTGTCTTGTTGGAAATCGGCTGGAACGCCGGGACGCTTTTCCTGCACTAAAAGGGTGCCCCGACGGGCAGGCACAAGGCACTGCCCAGACGGGCAGGCACAAGGCACTGCCCAGACGGGCAGGCACAAGGCACTGCCCAGACGGGCAGGCACAAGGCACTGCCCCTACGAATTCGCGAACAGAGTCCGTACATGATCATTTCTCGTAGAGAATTCTTGCGAATTGTCGCCGTCGCCGGAGTTGGCGGATTGGCGGTCAAGTTCGGATTGGACGCTAATGCCGTAAGCAAATGGCATCGCGTCCAAGATACCCGCGTGCTGATGGGAACCATCGTCAATCTCGTCGTCGTCTCCGAAGATGCTGAAACCGCCCGCGGCGCGATTGACGCCACGCTCACGCGTATGGGCGCACTGGAACGCGTGCTGAGCCGGTTCGATCCCACCAGCGCGCTTTCGCAGTTGAATCAGACCGGGCATGTGGAAAACCCGCATCCCGATTTGCTCAACGTCGTGCGGCTCGCGCATGAGGTGAGCGCACTTTCGGGCGGCGCGTTCGACGTGACCGTTAAGCCGGTGCTCGACCTCTATCAGCGCGCGCAGGCAGATGGTGAATCGTTGCCCTCGCCACAGGCAATTCAAGCCGCGCTGAAACGGGTAAATTACCGAAACCTCATCGCCGACGATGAGGCGATCACTTTCGCTGAGCCGGGCATGGGCATCACTTTGGATGGATTGGCCAAGGGATACATTGTGGATCGGGGTGTCGCCGAGCTAAAACGATTGGGTTTTGCACGCGTGATGGTGGAAGCCGGAGGCGATTTGATGAGTTCGGCGACGAAAGACCACGATGCTCCGTGGAAGATCGGCGTGCAGTCGCCGCGCCCATCGCATAGCGGCGTGATGGCGTCGTTCACGCTGCGCGATCACGCCGCGGCGACTTCGGGTGACTATATGCAGCCGTTCACGCCCGATTTCCGTTTGCACCACATTCTCGACCCGCGCACCGGGCAATCGCCGCTCGAATTGGCAAGCGCGACGATCACTGCGCCCACCGCCGCGCTGGCCGACGCGTTGGCGACGACGGTGATGGTTCTGGGAAGCGAGCGCGGCATGCAATTGCTTGCGACGCTGTCCGGTGTCGAGGCGTATTTGGTCACCAAGGGCCTGCACGCGATCCAATCGCACGGGTTTGCAGAGGGGTAGTTTTTTGTTTTTATTGCGATGCGTGGGTATAATAGAGATGCAAGTATCTTGACGTTTGGAGTCCTAATGCATTTGGAATGGAGTTTGGCGTTAACGGGTGAGATGTTGACGTTTGGGCTGCTGGGAAAAGCGTTTTACACGTATCCCGAGCGGCCGTGGGTGCGTGCTTTGGTGGACGAGGATGTTTTCGCCGAGGCGCCGTTCGCGGCCGAGCAGCCCGACGTGATCGCGGCACTGGGTCTACTCCAGGCGTGGAGCCAGGCGCACAAGAACGGCATCTCGGACGAGGCGTTCGATAATTTGCGCGCCGACTATACGCGCCTGTTCATCGGGCCGGGCAAGGTGCTCACGCCGCCGTGGGAATCGGTCCAATTCAGCGAGGAGCGTCTGACATTTCAAGAACAGACCTTGCAGGTGCGCGGGTGGTATCAACGGTTCGGATTGGCGGCTGAAAAGTTGTATGCCGAGCCGGACGACCATATTGGCCTAGAGCTAGAGTTCGTCGCGCAGCTTGCGCGCTTGGGGCTGGCCGCGCTGGAAGAGAACGATCAGACCAAATTCAAGCAATTGCTCGACGGGCAGCGCGGCTTTCTGTCCGAGCATTTGCTCAAATGGGGGCCGGCTTGGTGCAGCCAAGTCGCCGATCAAGCCCAGACCGATTTTTACCGCGGGATCGCTCTGCTGACACGCGGCGCGCTTGCCGAAATCAGTAATCAGTAATTACGAGGAACGACACGTGAATCTGTTTTCGCTTGCCGGGCGAATGGTGGCGCCGGAACGGCCGCCAATCATGCTCGACGCAAAACGCTGCACGCACAGCCATAACAAATTTTCGAATTGCGACGCATGTGTATCCGCCTGCCCGGTCGGCGCGCTGCGCTTGGACAAGACCATCACCCTTGACGAGAAAGCATGTGCCGCGTGCGGCGCGTGCTTGCCCGTCTGCCCGGTCGGCGCGTTGAGCGGCGCCGATGGAGTACACGATCTCGTCAACTGTATCGCGCGCGTGCCGGAGTTGGATGTGATCGAGTTGATTTGCGCGCGCCACGCGGCCGCGGACGATGGGCCGGCCGAAACCACCGCGGCGATCCGCGCCGATGGCTGCCTCGCCGCGCTTGGGCCTGCGGCGTATGTCTGGATGCTCGCAGGTGAGACGCGTCAAGTGCTTGTTCGACTCGACGCGTGCGCGGGCTGTTCCTGGGGAAAAGTTCAAGCCCAGATCACGCAGACGTTGCAGCATGTCAATCTGCTCACAAGCGCGCGCGGCGAGACAGGACGCGTCGTCGCTCTTGAGGCGCGCCGTGTGGATTGGGTCTCGCGTCCGGTGATCTCGGCGAAAAACCCACCGCTCACGCGCCGCGATCTTTTCCGCGCCTTTGTCAGCGAAGGCCCCAAAATCGCCGCGCAGGTACTCCCGTTCGAAGAGAGTTCGGTTCCGGAAGACAAAGCGCCGCCGCTCGAACGCCGCCGCTTGCTGAGCGCGATCAAGCGCTTCGGCGCGGAGCGCGTATCCATCGCGCCGGACAATGGGCTGGGTTTGGTGCAGTTGGCGGTGTGCAAAAAGTGTACGGCGTGCGGTGTCTGCGCACGTGTCTGTCCGACCGGCGCAATGCGGTATGCCGCGCACGGCGATAACTTCCGACTGAACGTTTTGCCCGGCGCGTGTACCGATTGCGGCGCGTGCCTGAGCGTCTGCGCGCCCGAGGCCCTGCGCCGCGATGGCGCGCCAATGGTCGGCGACCTCGTCGGGGCGGAAGCGCTGGTTTTGCGAACGGACGCGCTGCGAACTTGCGTCAAATGCGGCGCGAAATACGCGGGCGAAACCACGGGCGATCTTTGTTCAGTATGCCGTTTTCGGCAAGAGAATCCTTTTTCCGCGCGTCTGCCGGTGAAAAGGGCATGAGGCGTTCGTGATTGTCGAGATAACACCGTCTGTTCTGAGCACGATCAAGAATCCCAAGTTTAGGTCGTACGCGGACATATATCGCAATGTCTACGAGCGTTTCCTGGAAACGGTTCGCGCGAGCGGACTCGAAATAGATTCAAAGGATGAGCGGGAAGAAAACCTCGTCCGCCGCGCACGGATGGCGCGCAAGGGCGCGATCGTCCGCAACGACGACAAGCGTGTCTACGTCGGCCGGCTGTCGCCTTCGTGCGCGGCATGCCAGACTGGATTGGGCACTGCGACCTTTTTCATTTCGCTCAAGTGTCATCGCAACTGCTTTTACTGCTTCAATCCCAACCAGGAAGATTACGAGTATTATTCGGCGCGGACACGCGATTGTTTGCGCGAGCTGGACCAAATTCACGCGAGCGGCGCGCGCCTCGACCATATCGGCTTGACCGGCGGCGAACCGCTCCTGCACAAGGCCGAGACCATCGAGTTCTTTCGCTTCGCCGACAGCCGATTTCCCGACGCGACCACGCGGCTTTACACTTCAGGCGATCATATCGAAGCAGAAACACTGCAAGCGTTGCAGCGAGCGCATCTCGACGAGATTCGGTTTAGTATCCGTCTCCACGATTCAGAGACCGCGCGCCGCCATACGTTCGACCAGATTGCGTTGGCGAAAGCGTACGTCCCTAACGTGATGGTCGAGATGCCGGTCGTCCCGGGCGCGCTGGAAGAAATGAAGCAAGTGTTGTTGGAACTGGACCGGCTCCAAGTTTTCGGCATCAATCTGCTCGAGTTTTGCTTTCCGCTGACGAACGCGGACGCGTTCCGTGAAAAAGGTTACCGCATCAAGAATCGTCCGTACCGTGTGCTGTACAACTACGGGTACGCGGGCGGGCTGCCGGTTGCCGGAAGTGAGGCCGACTGTTTGGAGCTGGTCGAGTTTGCGATTGACGCGGGCTTGCCGCTCGGCGTGCATTACTGCTCGCTGGAGAACAAGCACACGGGCGAAATCTACCAACGGCATTTTGAGCGGCCCATCGCCGAGCGCATGTATTTTTCGCCCACCGATTATTTTCTGAAATCGGCCAAGGTTTTCGGCAAGGATATTCCAAAGGCGCTGCAAGTGTTCGACGCGATTGGCTACAAGGGGTACGAGGTCAACCGCGAGCATCACTATCTGGAATTCCACGTGAATCAGATCCAGGCGCTGAAGGCGCTTGAGATCGAGGTGGGTATTTCGACCAGCGTGATGGAAGATCGTCCGGACGGCGAGTACCTCCGCGAGCTGCAAATAGATTTGACCACGCCGCAGACGTTCGAACTGGCAAGCGACCTGTGAGGGCTTTTTTGACTTTTTGAGCGATTCGCGATATGCTATGATTGAAAGTAGGTAATGGTCGAGCGATGCCGTCCGACCGAGTCGTTAGCGATGAATGCCTTGTCGGGATCGTTCCGGTCAGGCGTTTTTCTTTTCCCGCTCGCCGTCCTTTTCAAATTCATTCGTTCATTTCTCCGAGTAGTAGGGTCTAATCAGCTCAACGGCTTTACGACCACGCTACCGAACCTCGTGAAGAGGGATGGCCCAAGACCTGTGAGGTTTCCAAAAACCTCACAGGTCTGGATCCATCGTGGGTGCGCAAGGAAACACGCGCGCCTCCGCATACTAGGAAAGGAGAAAGCCCCCTGTAGGGGCGGGGTCACCCCGCCCAATCCAGGGCGGGGTGACCCCGCCCCTACACAGGGCTTTAGTTGCCAATCTCCTTTCGAGATTGGCATTTTTGTTTTCGAGGTCAGCCACATGCCTACATTGCAAACACTGTTCGACGCATCGGCTCAGCGCCACCGCAATCACCTGTGCCCGCGACAGGTATTGGGAGTTCGGATGGGACTTTACGCGGGAGAGTTGTTGGGCCTGGATCTGCCGCAGACCGACAAACGCTTGTACACGTTCGTCGAAAGCGATGGCTGCTTGACGGACGGCGTGGCGGTCGCGACCGGCTGTTGGTGGGGCAGCCGCACGATGTATTTGATGGACTATGGCAAGACCGCCGCGACGTTCGTGGATACCCTCACCGAACGCGCGTTTCGCATCTGGCCCGCCGTCGAGTCACGCCAGCGCGCGTACGACTATGCGCCTGAAGGACTCGACCGCTGGCACGCTCAGTTGGTCGGCTATCAAAACATGCCGACGGCCGAACTGCTCCAAGCACAGACCGTGACTCTGGCGCTGTCGCTCAGAACATTGATCAGCCATCACGGCGGCCGCGTGGTTTGCGACGGCTGCGGCGAGGACATTATCAACGAGCGCGAGGTGCGCCGCGGCGGGCAGGTTCTCTGCCGGGCCTGCGCCGGTAACGGCTATTATCAATTGCCGGCGGTGGATTCGGTGCGCTCGGTTTTGTGCCCGGCGTAAAACGCCAAATCCAACTCGCGCGCGATGGCGTTTAATTCGCCGGCCACGCGCGCATTGAGCGGAAGGCCCTCGCGCAAATGGCGCGCGGTATGCTCGGATTCTTTTTCGCCCGGGATATAGATCCGAGTCTGGCCCTCGGCTTTGGGGGCATACCGCATCAATTGTTGCAGATCGTCCATCGCCTGCTTGAATTCGTCCGCGGGGCGGAAGCTGTCAATGCGCCATGCGCCGAAAAAATGCCCGACGTTCGCGGGCAATGCTTTGCCGTCGGGGGTTTTCGGATAGGTGAGCGTGGCATACGCGGCGCCAGAGAGAATGCCGGAAAAAATGTCCACCCACAATCCCAACCCGTAGCCCTTGTAACCGCTCAGCAATTCCCCTTCACCGCCGAGCGGCAATAACCCTCCGCCCGCGCGTCCCCTGAATTGTTTCAGCGACCGGCTGGCATCGTCGGTGGGCCGACCGCGCTCGTCTATCGCCCAGCCAAGCGGAATCGGTGTGTCGAGTTGGTCGGCGATTTCCAGCTTGCCGAGCGCGACGGTGCTCGTCGCCATATCCAAGACGAAGGGCGGCTCTTTGTAAGCCGGCGCGGCGACGGCGATCGGGTTCGTCCCGAGCATCGCGTTGCGTCCAAAGGTCGGCACGACCATTGGCGAGCCATTCGTGACCGAAAAACCGATGCAGTCATGTTCGAGCGCCATCATCGCATAATACCCGGCGATGCCATAGTGATTCGAGTTGCGCACCGCCACAAATCCTGCGCCGAACTTGCACGCCTTTTGAATGGCCTTGTCCATTGCGCGATACGCCACCGGCGGGCCCAGCCCGGCGCCCGCGTCAATCGTCGCCGTAGTTGGGTTCTCGACGACGACCATTGTTTGCGGCCGCGCGACAATGGTCCCCGCGCGCAGGCCATCCACGTATCGTTTGAGATGTGCGACCCCGTGGCTGAAGACTCCGCGCAAGTCCGCGGAGACGAGTACCTCCGCCGTGATGCGCGCGTCTTGGTCCGCCACCCCCAGTTTTTCAAACACCCGCGCACAAAAATCGGTTAACGCTTGCGCCTCGATTCGGGCTGCGTCCATCATTCCAATCTCCAATCCTTCGACTTCGCTCAGGACAAGTCTCGAACCTCCAACTTCCAACTTCCAACTTCCAACTTCCAACTCGCATCTTACCCTTTTTCCAGAATTTGTCCATTTGCGGGAATTGGGATAGAGTTAATGCAAGGGGAAATGCTATGCTGCTTACCAATCTCTGGAGACGCTTGACTCGACCGGACGGTTCCGGCGACCTCGAGGAACTGCGCCGCGACACGATTCTCGAAGTGGGCGTCGGCGTATTTGCGCTCGGCTGGCTCTTTATGGTGGCGGCGTACGCCCAAGCCGAACGCGCCCCGCTGGCATTCATTTTGACATTTGGCTCGCTGTCCGCGATTTGGCTCCGCCAGCATCACGTCCGCGTCGCGCTAGCCGAATTGATCGTCACACTGGTTGCTGCCATCGCCAGCCAACAGTGGCTCTTTCCCGCGAGTCTCGCGCAATACTTTTACCCGGTCGTCGTCGTCGTTTCCAGTTTGTTGGTTCCCAGCGTATTTATCTTCGTCGTCGCGGGTGTGGTCGGCGCGACCTGTCTCGCGGTCGCGTTTTTGCAGGGCATTAGTTGGCTTGATTCGCAGCAAGTCGTTACGCCGATTGTGTTGACTGGTATCGTGGCGGCGGCCGCGTGGGTCGGTTCACGGCAAATGCACCTCGCGCTCGAATGGATGAGCGCCAGTTACACGCGCGTAAATCGTTTGCTCGAGCAACTGCGCGATGAACGCGCGTGGCTGGCGCACTCGCTCAAGATGCTCGAGGACGCCTACGTGCGCATCGAAAAGATGAACTATGCGTTGATCGAGGCGCGCAGCGCGGCGGAAGAGGCGCGGCGGCTGAAAGCCGAATTTGCGGCGAACATCAGCCACGAACTGCGGACGCCGCTCAACCTCGTGATCGGCTTTAGCGAGACGATGGCGAACGCGCCCGAAACCGATCGGGATGTGACCTGGTCGCCCACGCTGCGTGGCGATGTCGAGCAGATTTACCGGAGCAGCCGCCACCTCGCCGCGCTCATTGACGACATCCTCGACCTGTCCGCGCTGGACGCGCGGCATTTGGGCTTGACGATGGAAGAACGGGACCTCGCCGAGGTCGTGCGCGAAGCGGTCGCCGTCCTTCAGGATTTGTTCCGCGCCAAGCGGCTGTACCTCGACGTCGTCGTCGAGCCGGGGCTGCCGCGCGTGCGAATGGACGTGGTCCGCATTCGCCAGGTCTTGATCAATCTGTTGACGAATGCCAGCCGGTTCACGCAGCAGGGCGGCGTGACGATCACGGTGGGCCGAGTCCAGGAGGTCGTGCGCGTGTCAGTCGCCGATACGGGGATTGGAATCGCGCCCGAGGATATTCCCAAAGTGTTTATCGAATTCGGCCAGGTGGATGGCTCGACTGCTCGCAAGCACGAAGGGACGGGATTGGGCGTCCCGTTGAGTAAACGCCTGATCGAGTTGCACCACGGGACGATGTGGCTGGAAAGCCGCGTGGGGTTTGGCACGACCTTTTACTTTACTCTGCCGATTTTGGCCGAGAGCGATCCGGCGTACGCGAGCTTCACTCCCTATGCCCGGGACGTGGCGTATCGCAAGGCGCTCCTCGTGCTCGAGTCCGACCCGTGGTTGCTGCGCACGAGTCGCCGTCACCTCGCCGGCTATGACGTGATCGCCGCGCCGCACGCCGAGGAGTTGGCCGCGCTCATCGCGCAGCATCAGCCCATCGCGGTGTTGACCGACCGAGAGGACGCCAACGTACGCGCGCGCGTGCCCGCCGACCTGCCCGTTATCTCGCTGACGCTGTCAAGAGCGGCGCGCAGCGCGCGCGTTCTTGGCGTGCAGAATCATTTGATCAAGCCGATTTTTCGCGAGCCACTGCTGGAAGCGATCACCGAATTGGCGCAGCCGGCGCGCGATATTTTGATCGTGGACGACGACGCGCAATTTGTCGAGTTGGTCAGCCGGATGCTGCAATCCGCCGGCTATCATCCGATCAAGGCGTTGGGCGGCGCGGAGGCGCTCGAACGGTTGCGGCAAGAGCCGGTAGACCTGGTGTTGCTCGATATGCTGATGCCCCAGGTAGATGGCGTACAAGTGTTAGGAGAGATGCGGGCCAAGCCGGCGTTGGCGGACATTCCGGTCATCGTCATCAGCGGGCAATCCGCCGAAGAGGTCGGGGCGGAGGGCCTGCTGCGCCTCGAGTTGACGTGCGCGACCGGCGCTACGACGACGGAGGCGCTGAATTATCTTGAGCAATTTCGGCATCATCACATCCAACGTGATCGCGTCGGGCCGATGGACGACGGCGAGCCGCAGCGCTTCTTCGCCGCCATTGGCGTGGATGATTTCATAGTGGTGCGGCGCGAGGTAGCGTTCGAAAAGTTGGTGGATGCCCCGGTTGTCGTCAATGACGAGGACGCGCGGCTGGCTGGCGCGCGGCAACACCAAAGTAATCTGGCGCAGCCCCTCGGCGAGGGTTTCCAGCTCGAGCGCTACGCCCTGTTGAGCGAACAACAACTGCGCGGCCTTCCAATCCTCGCTCGCCGGCAGCGTCGGCGTTCCCTTTCCTTGCAGGACGACCTCGACCTTTTTACTCTGCTCCGTGGCCTTGACGACGACCCGGTCCTTCTCGGAGTGAACGAGCGCGCGGAGCAGTTTGTACAGAGCTTGTCGCGTCAGGGTCGCGTCCACAAACACGGGCGCGAGGGACGCGGGGAAATCGAGTTCGAGCGTCACGGCGCGCCCGTCCAGCAAGGGCTTGAGCATCCAGAGCGGATCGTCCAACAGAGCGCGCAGTTCGCAGCTCTGGCGCGTCATCGTCCACCGGCCCAGTTCGTTTTCCAGGTCTTGCGCCGCGTCCGGTTCAGGGGACGCGGCCGGGCCAGCGCTTTTCTCGCCGAGCAGCGCGGCGAGCGCGTCCAGCCCTTTATGCAACTCGCGCTGCAATTGGCGCAGACTGATACCCAGCTCTTGCTCGGTCTGCACGAGCGACATGCCTTGCACGTAGCGTAAATTGAGCGCCGAGTAACTGCGCCATTCCGGCGCGTTCGACGGCGTGCCTTCGGGCGGGCGCAGTTTCTCGTTGGTCTCTTTGAGCAGACTGCGGAGCTGCTGGGCGCGCGTCAGCCGGCTGGCGCTGGCGGCGCCGACGATCAGCGGCAGCAAGGCGTGCGTTTCGAGATAGGCGGTATCGTAAAGATGCTCCAGGGCATCTTTGACTTGTTTGCGAAAGTCGGTCATGGCGTATTTTTGGCGTGCTTTTGGCGTTTGGCTGACGATTATCGCGGTATATTGATAGCGGTAGGATTGTAGCATCGCCGCGAGGGCTTGTCAAAACACAGAGGTGGGTATGAATCAATATGCAACCGGTTCGACGGCGCGAGCCGCGGCGCGCGTGTCTGCGGCGCCGGTCACAGCCGGCGCGCGGCTCACGGGCTGGCCGCATTTGCGGCGCGCGATGTGGAAGCACCGCTGGATCTATCTGCTCATCGCCCCAACGCTCATCTACTATATCGTATTCAAATACGTCCCGCTCTACAACGCGCAGATCGCGTTTAAGGATTTTCAGCCGCTCCTCGGTATCGAAGGCAGTCCTGGGGTTGGGCTTGCGAATCTGGAGGGATTCCTCAATTCGATCTACTTTGGCCAACTGATGTTCAACACGGTCTTTTTTAGTGGAGCGAAACTCGTGCTTGGAATCCCCATCGCGATCTGCCTCGCCTTGATGCTCCACGAAACGCGGTTCGCGTTCTTTCGCAATCTCATCCAAACCATGACGTACTTGCCGCACTTTCGCTCATGGGTCATCATGTACGGCATCTTGTTGATGATGCTTTCGCCCGGCGAAGGCCTGGTCAACGAAGCGATCAAGGGAGTAGGCGGCGAGCCGATCGCGTTTCTCACATCGCCGGAATGGTTCCGGCAGGTCGTCGTCGGTTCAGACATCTGGAAAGAGACGGGCTGGAGCACCGTCCTCTATCTGGCGGCGCTGTTGTCCATTAGTCCGGAACTGTACGAAGCGGCGGCGGTGGACGGCGCCTCGCGTTTGCAGCGGATCTGGAATATTTCGCTGCCGGGCATTGTGCCGGTCATCGTGCTGGTGACGCTGCTGCGCTTGGGCCACATCCTCGAAGGCGGATTTACGCAGCTCTTTGTGTTGTATTCGCTGCCGGTGTACAGCGTGGGTGACATCATTGACACCTGGGTCTATCGGTCAGGCATTCTCGATTTTCAATTCAGTCTCGCGACCGCGGTCGGGTTGTTCAAGGGCGTCATCGGTTTCATCTTGATCATGGTATCCAACCAGATGGCGAAGCGTCTTGCCGGCAGGAATCTGTACTAAGAGGACAGCCATGCTGAACACCAAAAAGCGTTCCAAGATACGCGAAGATATCGGATTCCAGAGCGTGATCAACGCTCTGCTGCTGGCCGCGCTGATTGCCATCTTGCTCCCTCTGTGGCGCGTGGTTATGACCTCGCTGACGCCGCTCGACGTTTACAACAAAATCGGCGTGGCGGGTTTTCTGTGGCCATGGGACTGGTCTCTGTCGGCTTACCGGCAGGTGCTTCAGCAGCAACTGTTCCTGGGGGCGGCCCTTAACAGTAAGGATATGTCATCCGCAAGGATTGGCTGGACAAACTGGGTCTCAAGCCGCCGACGACGCTGGACGAAATGTTCGACATTGCCAAGGCCTTTACCGAAAAAGACCCCGATGGAAATGGCAAGAACGATACGTATGGCATCGGCGGTTTTATCAACGGCGCGGGTCTGGGCGACCGCTTTGATTTTATCATCGGTGGTTATGACGTTCCTGGGTTGTGGGACTTGCGCAATGCGGGCGCGATCAAACTAAACGTGCGCGATCCGAACTATCCGAAGGCGCTCCAGTTCTTTAACAAACTGGTGACCGCCAAAGTGATTGATCCCGACTGGCCCACGCTCAAGCGCGACGATTTCCGGGCGCGTTGGAAGCAAGGCAAGTTCGGCATCATGTGGGAAGACTTTTGCGCGCTGGCTTGCCAATCCAACTACACGGCCTTCGACAAGAACTTTCCGAATGGCGAATGGCTGCCCTTGCCCGCGCCCAAAGGACCCGAGGGCAAGAGCTGGTACCGCGTGGATACCTCGCTGAGCAACATCTTCGTCATGTCGAAAAAAGCCGGAGATGCCGGCAAAGGCCCCGCGATCGCGCGCTTGCTCGAATGGATGGCGCAGCCGGAGGGCTACTACCTGATCGGCTTCGGCCAGGAGGGCAAGCAGTACAAACTCGACAAGGACGGCAATATCGTCTTTGACGGTCTCGATCCAAAGCAAGTGTGGACGGCGCCCGAGGCGCAAATGTACACCCAATTGCGCAATAACCTGGTCTTTACCAACACACCGCAAGAACTGCAAGTGCGTTACCCGTCATACAAGCTCCCGGGTGGTCGAACGGTGGATCCGTTCTACTTTCTCAAGTTCGACCAATCGCAGCCCTGGGTCGCGGGAGCGCCGAACCAGGTTATCAATCCGCACCCCAAGTCCGCCGACTTTAATCGTTTCTACAATGAGAATATCGTGCAGTTCGCGTTGGGGATAAAACCGCTAAACGATCAGACGTGGGCGGATTTCCTCAAAGGGCTGGACAATCTCGCGGCGAAGGACTGGGAGGCGGCGGCGAAGAAGGATTTGCAGGACGCCGGCTTTATGAAGTAGGAGAATCAGTAATCGGACAATCAGGCAATCAGTAGACAGGTACACAGGTAGACAGGTACCTGTTTACCTGTGTACTTGCATACCTATGTACCCGTGAACACCGGAGGTGTTGGTTTGGGATATTCTAACTCACAACCGTGGTCGGTTCGGATGGCGGATTCCGTGATCCAACGCAACGTGCCCTTCCAATGGCACTATGAGTACGGACTGATACTCAAAGCGATCGAGGGTGTGTGGCAAAAGACTCGTCACGCGAAATACTTTGCGTATATCATGGCGAGCATTACGCCCTTCATTGATGCGCAAGGCAATATCACCACCTATACCATTGAAGAATACAACCTCGACCAGGTTCGACCGGGCGCTGCCCTGTTTCCATTGTACCGCGTCACCGGCGACGAACGATACAAGAAAGCGGCTGGTCTGATCAGAGAGCAGTTGAGAGGGCACCCGCGCACGAGTGAGAAAGGATTCTGGCACAAAAAGATTTATCCTTACCAGATGTGGCTCGATGGAATCTACATGGCATCGCCGTTCTATGCCGAATACGGGAAAACGTTCGACGAGCCGGAAAATTTCGACGACGTCGCGCATCAAATTATTCTCGTCGAGAAACACACGCGCGATCCCCAAACCGGCTTGCTCTATCACGCCTGGGACGAAAGCAAACAGCAGCGCTGGGCAAATCCCGAAACCGGCTGTTCGCCCCATTTCTGGAGCCGCGCGATCGGCTGGTACGCGATGGCGATTGTAGATGTGCTCGACGATCTGCCCGCCGATCATCCCCGGCGTGACCAGATCATCGCAATTTTCGCGCGGATGGTCCCCGCGCTCGCCAAGGTTCAGGATCAGCCGACCGGTTTGTGGTATCAAGTCTTGGATCAGGGGCATCGCGCCGGTAACTATCTGGAAGCATCGGGATCGTGCATGTTTGTCTATGCGATCGCCAAAGCGGTCCGAATGGGCTATCTTGCGCCTGAATATCGAGAGGTGGCGCGCAAGGCGTTTCGCGGCATCCTGGGGAATTTGATCGAGATTGACGAGCGCGGGTTGGTGAATCTCACGCGCACGTGCGGCGGCGCGGGACTGGGCGGCAATCCGTATCGCGATGGCTCGTACGAATATTACATTGGCGAGAAAATCGTGACCAACGATTACAAAGGCGTCGGACCGTTCATTTTGGCAAGTCTCGAAATGGAGACGATCTAGCCGTGCCCTTCAATGTTCTCGCTTACGGCGCAACCGGCGATGGCGCTACGCTCGACACGCGCGCGTTTCAAGCGGCGATTGATGCGCGCGCCGAGTCGGGCGGCGGCACGGTTTACGTCCCCGCCGGTCGCTATGTGATCGGCTCGATCTTTTTGCGCGATAACATCACCTTGCATCTTGACGCGGGCGCGACCTTGTTGGCAAGCGAGCGCGAGGACGATTACCCCGTTATTCGCGCGCGCTGGGAAGGCGTCGAGCGCGAAACCCACGCGCCCGTTATCGCCGGCAGCCATCTCCAGAACATCGCGATCGTTGGACGCGGAACGATTGACGGCCGCGGCGCGCCGTGGTGGGAGCGCCACCGCGCCAAGACGCTCCGGTATCCGCGCCCGCGCCTGATTTCCTTCGCCGATTGCGCCAACGTGCTGATCGAAGGCGTCACACTCTTCAACTCGCCCAGTTGGACGATCAACCCGGTCCGCTGCGAAAACGTGACGGTGGACAAGGTGACCATCGTCAATCCCCCCGACTCGCCGAATACCGACGGCATCAATCCCGATTCGTGCCGCAACGTTCACATTTCCAATTGCCGCGTGGACGTTGGCGACGACTGTGTTACACTCAAGTCGGGCATCGAGTGTGAACCGCCGGAACTGCGCGCGCCATGCGATAACATCGCCATCACGAATTGCACGATGGTTCACGGCCACGGCGGCGTTGTGATCGGCAGCGAGACGAGCGGCGGCATTCGCAACGTGGTTATCTCGAATTGCATCTTCGTCGGCACGGATCGCGGCATTCGGCTCAAATCGCGGCGCGGGCGCGGCGGCATCGTCGAAGACATTCGCGTGACGAATATTGTCATGCAGGATGTATTGTGTCCGTTCACGATGAATTTGTATTACCATATCGGCGCCAAGGGCAACCAGGATATTGCCGACAAGCGGCCGCACGCGGTTGACCACGGCACGCCGCGTTTCCGCCGCATTCGTTTCAGCCATATCACCGCGCGCGGTGCGCACTATGCCGCCGGCTTTTTGTACGGCCTCCCGGAAATGCCGCTGGAAGACATCTCGTTCGACGACGTTTCGATTGCCATGTCGCCGGACGCGATCGCGGGCGAGCCGGACATGGCCGACGACGTCGAGCCGATGCAGCGCGCCGGTCTCTTTATCCGCAATGCGCGCCGCCTGCGTTTGCGCGATGTGGAGATTACGGGGCAGGTGGGGCCACCGCTGATCGTGATGGATGCGGAAGACGTAGACATCAGTCCGCCAATTCGCTGAATTGATGAGGAGCCGGTGCTCTCTCGCGCCGGCAGTAGGGTATTGATGAGGAGCAGGCGCTCTCTAGCGCCGCCGGTCGACGGCGCTAGAGAGCGCCTGCTCCTCATGTGCGTCACGAATATTCTGTGGTACAATACGCGCACGACTAGAAAGAGAGCCAACATGTCAACGGAAGAGTCGCCCGATCTCATCGTGCGCGGCTGGCGGGCCTGGAGCATTCAGCGCGGGGCGGAGCATTCGAGCGGTTCGGAGCAATTCGAGTGGCGGATCAAAAAGACAGGGTCGCGATGATAAAACGAGTTGGCAATCAATTGCGCGAATCTTCAGCCCGCGCCGATCAACTCGTCGCCGATAACTTGCCCAACCTTGTCCCCGTCGAAGAATGGCGCGCGCTCTATTGGACGATGGACCCCGAAGGCCGCCTCGCCGAAGGTCGCGCGGACCTGCACGTTCTGCAAGGCGTCGCCGCGGTAACCCGCCCGATCCGCATTGGCGAGAATGGCGTGATCGAAAACGTGCGGCGGTGGGGCGTGATGCTGCGCGGCGGCGTCCTCGAAACCATTGGCTTCGACCCGACGCCGTTTCTCACGCACGACCACGACCGATTTCCCAGCGACGACGCCGAAGCGCTCTACCTTGTCACTGCGCTGACCCATTTCGATCTGCCCGGTTTCTTTATCCTCGCGAGTGAAGAGTATCCCTTCCTGCTGTTCGACCCGGGCGGAGATTTGAAGGGCAGTTACACCAATTGGTACACCCACGCCGGCGCGCTGGCCTATCACGTCACCAATGGCCGCTTGGCGACCAGCTTCGGGTTGACGTGGGAAAAGGACCGCGTGCTCTACAGCAAGGTCATGCGCGCCTTGCGCGAATTGATGGCTGAGAAAAAACGCGATATCCGCGAACCCTGGCACCGCCCGCCAGGGCAGGTGTGACGCGAAACTCGCGAATCAATCCGCTCACAATGTCGCGCCCAACTGCCACGGTACGAATTCCGTTTCGGGCAAACCTTTTTCTTCGCTCTTTGTCCGCTGACCCGAAGCCGCCGCTAGAATCAACTCCAACAGTTGATCGGCGGCGGTTTCCATTGGCAAGCCCTCCAGAACCGCGCCGGCGTTGTAATCCATGTCATCACTCATGCGCGTGGAAAGCGCGCTGTTGCTCGCGACCTTGACGCACGGCGCGATGTTGCTGCCAAACACCGAGCCGCGGCCGGTGGTGAAAACGATCAGGTTGCAGCCGCCCGCAAGTTGCCCGGTCACCGAAACCGGATCGTTGCCAGGCGTATCCATGAACACCAACCCACGCTGCGTGACGCGTTCGGCGTACTCGTAAACTGCGGTAAGCGGCGTGCTCCCCCCTTTGGCAACCGCGCCCAACGACTTTTCGAAAATGGTTGTGAGTCCCCCGCGCTTGTTGCCCGGTGTCGGATTGTTATCCACGCTGAATTCGAACCGCGACGCCTGCGCGTTCCACCATTTGAATCTCTCGATTAACCTTTTCCCCACGTCGGCGCTGACGGCGCGTTGCGTCAGCAAGTGCTCCGCCCCGAAAATCTCCGGGGTTTCCGCTAGCACCCCCGTGCCCCCTTGTGCGACAACACGATCAACCACTCGCCCGAGCAAGGGGTTCGCGGTAACGCCGGACCAGCTATCGCTGCCGCCGCATTGCAGCGCAAGCGTCAATTCCGAAATCGGCTGCGGCGTCCGCGCGCACGCGTTGACTTGCGGCAATAGTCGCTCGACGGCTTGGACGCCCGCCGCGACCGTCGTGCGAAAACCGCCGCGATCCTGGATTACGATTCCGGGCAGAGGTTCGTAACCCGCGCAGTTGCAATAGCCGTCAATCTGATTTTCTTCGCAGCCCAAGCCGACCAAGACGCACGCGCCGATGTTCGGGTTGCGTGCGACATTCGCGAGGCAGCGATTCAAGAACTGCCAGGTCCATCCACCCGGCGTGTACGAACAGCCGCCGGAGTGCACGATCGGTATGACACTGTCCACATTCGGAAAAGCCGCGAGGCGTTCGGGCGTAAACGCGCGCGCAATTTCGGTCGTCACGTGGGCCGAGCAATTCACGGTCGAGATCACCGCAATGTAGTTCCGCGTGCCGACGCGCCCATCACTGCGGCGATAGCCCATGAAACTCCGCGTGGGCGGACACGGCACGAGCGGCTCGACGATCTCATACGAATATTCCTTGCGAACCTCGCGCACGGCCAGATTGTGGGTGTGTACCCAATCGCCAGCCGCGATGGCGGGCGTGGCGACGCCGATAGGATAGCCGTAGCGTCTGACGGGTTCGCCTACCCGTATTGCCGCGAGTGCCAGCTTGTGGCCGATGGGAATGCACTCGGGAATTTGTAACGAATACCCATTCGGCATTTCAACCTGCATTCCAGCGGCGATTTCTTGTTTTGCGACGGCGATGTTGTCATCCGGGTGCAAGCGAATGGCGAGTGATGAAAAAGATTGCGACATGTTTACCTCTCGGTTGTTGGCCGGGCGACCGAGGTCGCAGCAACACGAACGCAAAGTCGGCCTCCGC
>JACQYF010000045.1 GCA_016208315.1 Chloroflexota bacterium
TTCGTTTTCGTGGCGTGCGCGCCGGCGCCGACGCCGACCGCGGTACCTACGGCAGTGCCGCCGACGAAAGCGCCCGAGCCGACCAAAGCGCCCGCCGCCACGGTCGCGCCGACGACCGCGCCCGCCGCGACGAAAGCGCCTGAGCCAACCAAAGCTCCGGCCGCGACGACGGCCCCCACCGTGGCGCCCACAACCGCGGCCGCCCGACCGTTCCGCATTGCCGTGATCATGCCGAGCGCGGTCAACGACCTCGCGTTCTCGCAAAGCATGTATGACGCGCTCCTGGCCGTGCAGAAAGAAATGGGCGGCAAGGACAAGCTCGATTTCGCCTACACCGATAACATGTTCAATGTGCCCGATGCGGCCGCGGCGGTTCGCGATTACGCCAGCAAGGGCTTTGATCTCGTCATCGCGCACGGTTCGCAGTATGGCGCGTCGCTCGCCGACATCGCGCCCGATTTCCCCAAGACCTCTTTCGCGTGGGGTACGGCGGTGGACACTTTCGCGAGCAAAGGCGTCAAGAACATCCACGCGTATACCGTGCTGGCGGATCAAGGCGGCTACGCGATGGGCGTGATGGCTGCCAAGTTGTCCAAGACCAACAAGTTCGGTCTGATCGGGCCCGTGCCTGCGGGCGACGGGTTACTCCACATCAACGGTTTTGAAGCCGGCATCAAAGCGACCAATCCGAACGCGACCATCTCCAAGACGTTCACCCAATCGTTCAGCGACGCGGCCTTGATGTCCCAAGCCGCCCAAACCATGCTCACCAACGGCGCGGACATGTTCACCGGCACGTCGCAAGCCGTCGTGGGCGCGATCTCCGTCTTGAAAGACAAGAACGCGGCGTGGTTCGGCAATCAGGCCGAGCAGGTCAAGCTCGCGCCCAAGAATGTCGTCGCGACCCAGGTGTACGACTGGACGCCGTTCGTCAAGCAGTTGATTGACAACACCAAAGCCGGCAAGCTGGGCGGCGAAGTGATGACCGGCACGCTCAAGAACAAAGTGCTCGTCGTCAAATACAACCCGGATTATGCGATCCCCGCGGATGTCAAGAAACTCGCGGATGATACGGTCCAGGGCTTGATTGACGGCAAGATTCAGACGGGTGTCAAGTAGATCGTAAAACGTAAAACGTGAAACGTAAAACGCGCTCCTTGCGTTTTACGTTTCACGTTTTACTCGAATAGGAATTCCATGACTTTGAGCATTCAGCACGTCGAACTGCGCGGCATTTCCAAACGCTTTCCCGGCGTCGTCGCGAATGACGATATCAAATTTGATGTTCGCGCGGGCGAGATTCATGCCCTGCTCGGCGAGAACGGCGCGGGCAAAAGCACGTTGATGAAAATCCTGTACGGGCTTTATCAAGCCGATGCCGGCGAAATCCTTTTCAACGGGCAGCCCGTCAAGATCAAATCGCCGACCGACGCGCTGCGCCAGGGCGTCGGCATGATCCATCAGCATTTTCAGCTCGTGCCGGTCTTTACCGTCGCCGAAAATATCGCGCTGGGCTTGCCTTCTTCGCGCGGCGCGATCCTCGAGCTGGACGTGGTGAGCCGCCGCATCAAGGAACTGTCAGAGCGTTACGGCTTGGTCGTAGACCCGAGCGCGTTGGTGTGGCAGCTCGCGGTCGGCCAGCAGCAGCGCGTCGAAATCCTCAAGGCGTTGTACCGGCAAGCCGCGCTGCTTATTCTCGACGAACCGACCGCCGTTTTGACTCCGCAAGAAGTGGACGAATTGTTCGTGACGCTGCGGCGGCTCAAGGAAGCGGGGCACGCGCTCATTTTCATCAGCCACAAACTGCACGAGGTCATGGCGATCAGCGACCGCGTGACCGTGCTGCGCGATGGGCGCGTCGTCGGCGGGGTCAATACGAAAGACACGAGCACCAAGGAATTGGCGCGCTTGATGGTGGGCCGCGACGTGGTGACCAAGTGGGACAAGGCGGCCTTGCAAGCCCATGAATCCGTTCTGAAGATCAACCGGCTCTCGGCTCGGAACGACAAGGGACTGCCCGCGGTCAAATCGCTTTCGCTTGACGTGTGCGCGGGCGAGATCGTCGGCATCGCCGGCGTATCGGGCAACGGCCAGCGCGAGCTGGCGGAAACCATTGCCGGGCTGCGCCGCGCCGAAGGTGGCGTCGTGACCGTTTGCGGCAAGGACTTGACGAATTGTTCGCCCGCCGGCATTATTGACGCGGGCGTCGCGTTCATTCCCGAAGAGCGCATGACGATGGGCGTGATTCGCGATTTCACGGTTCAGGAAAACGCGATTCTGGAAATGCACGCCTGCCCGCCGCTGGCGCGTGGCGTCTTTCTCGATTTCGGAAACATCGTCAAGCACACCAAGCAACTCGTGCGCGAATACGATGTCAAGACGCCGACCCTCGATACGCCCGTAAAAAGTCTATCGGGCGGCAATATTCAAAAGCTGATTATGGCGCGCGAATTGACGCGTCAACCCAAGCTCCTCATCGCGGCCCAGCCGACGCGCGGCGTAGACATCGGCGCGACCGAATACATTCACAAGCGACTGATCGAACAGCGGGCGCAGGGCACGGCCATTCTCCTCATCAGCGAAGACCTCGACGAAGTGCTGGCGCTCGCGGACCGCGTCGCGACGATTTGGGCTTGATGATGGCGGGCGCGAAAAGAATGTAATTGGTAATTGGAGAATAAAAATCAGAAATTTGTAAACCTCTGGCAAGTTGGTCGTCACGGAATAGCGTGGCGGCGGCAAGCATCCTCGCTTGTCGAAAAGTGCCAACGGCCAAATCACTCCGAAAGAAGAAATATGTACGATCAAACCTATCACCTTACGGTGAATGGAAAATCCGTTCAGGTTACCGCGGCGCCCGATACGAAACTCATGGATGTCCTGCGCGATCAATTGCGCTTGACCGGCGTCAAAGACGGCTGCGCGACCGGGCACTGCGGCAGTTGCATGGTCATTCAAGACGGCAAAGCGGTGCGCGCGTGCCTCGTATTGATGAAACGCGCCGACGGCGCGAACATCACGACCATTGAGGGCATCGCGGGCGCGAACGGCGAATTGCACCCGATTCAGCAAGCGTTCATTGACCACGGCGCAACGCAATGCGGCTTTTGCACTCCCGGCTTTGTCATGTCCGCCAAGGCCCTGCTCGACAAGAATCCGCATCCGACACTGCCGGAAATTCACAAGGCGCTCGAGTGGAACATTTGCCGCTGTACCGGTCACAACGCCATCCTGCGCGCGGTACAGGATTTGGCAGGCCAGCCCGTGCCGCCGCTGCCCTCGGTGAAAAAGCCGCTGCACGCGATCAGCCAGCCGTTGCCGCGCCCGGACGCGGTCGCCAAAGTGAATGGCACCGGGATTTACGTGGACGACCTATACATCGCCGGAATGCTGCACGGCAAAACATTGCGCAGCGCATATCCGCACGCGCGGCTCAAACGCGTGGATGCGAGCAAGGCGCGCGCGCTGCCGGGCGTCGTCGCCGTGTTGACCGCCGACGATGTACCGGGCCGCAAAGACTTTGGCGTCCACGAAATTGATTGGCCGGTTCTTTGCTACGACAAGGTGCGCTACGTCGGCGATGCGATTGCGCTGGTCGCCGCCGAATCCGAAGCCAGAGCCGACGACGCGCTCAAACTGATCGAGGTCGTGTACGAGCCGCTGCCCGTCGTCGCCGGCCCGAAACAAGCCGCGCAGCCCAACGCGCCGCTGGTCCACGAACACCCGGAAAAATTCGCGCCGCACGCGCACGGTAATTTCCTCGCGCACTTTGCGCTGGATAA
>JACQYF010000046.1 GCA_016208315.1 Chloroflexota bacterium
CGCGGGCGGGGCGCGGGATGGGACGCGCCGCGACGGCGAGGGGCAAATCGGCGTCAGCGTTTTCTTTGTCCCGGTCGGTCGTCACATGCTTTTGCTTTTCGAGCCACTCTTGCAGCTTGATGATTTTCTGCGCGACGATGCTGGAGCGTTTCTGCTCCGCCTCGCCATCCACGGGCTGGGGCTGCATCGCCATCGGGGCCGCCGCGACCGGCATGGGCGCGGGCGCAGGTGGCAGCGCGGGTGTGCGGCGCGGCGCACGGCGCGGCGCGCTCGTCACGGCCGGCTGCTCGGCGGGCGTCGCGGGTGGCCGCACGGCAATCGCATCGGGCGTGACGAGGGCCTGGCGAATAGGGCAGCCGGCGCAGTCGCGCGGCGCGAGGATGGGAATCACTTTGGCCGCGCAGGCGGCGCGTGCGAGCGCGATGGAAGGTGCCTCGTCTTCCCAGATTTCGGTCTTGCCGTTGCCGTAGCGGACGGTGATGGGCGGGCGGGCTTGGTGGTCGAGGGTGGCGCGCAGGTGGGCGCAGCTGATGGCCGCGACCGGGCAGGCGCGGCAAACGTTGGGCGAGACCTCGCGGTCGCCGGTCTTGATCTTGTTGCACAGGATGTGTCCCTCGTCGTCCACTTGGCGATACGGACAGGGTTTCAGATTCTGCATACTCGCCCCGTGTTTACAATAACTTCAAAACCTATTCCAACTGCTGTCTTCCGTATTCCTAAGCACCCGTACAACGATTCCCTGAATTTCGAGTTGATCTGGCTCAACCGAGAAACGAGCATAGTCTGAATTCTCTGGCTTGAGCCAGATCTGATTACCTTCGATCTTGTATCTCTTCAATGTTGTTACCGGATTGGTTGGATCCTTCCAC
Source organism: Chloroflexota bacterium (assembly GCA_016208315.1). GTDB lineage: Bacteria > Chloroflexota > Anaerolineae > UBA4142 > UBA4142 > JACQYF01. The sequence goes on from JACQYF010000046.1 coordinate 870, forward strand.
CATCGCGCCGCTATCAGAGCTCCATTCTCAGCATTCCGCTGATACCGAATTAGAATTAGGTCGCCGTGGTTAATGGAGACATCCTTCATTGAATCACCACGCACTTCTAACGCATAAATGTCCTTGGGGTTTTGAATCATCCAACGCGGCACAAGTATGGAGCGGAGCGGTTCGGCATTGTGGTGTGGCAACGGAATCGGCTCCCCAGCGGCAATATATCCGAGGACTCCGATTTCATAGTTATCTCCAACAAAGCGCAGGCCATCCGCCGTGCGAAGCAAGATAATGCCACGAGCTTTGCCGCGGGATTTGCTGCGTACCTTTCGTACATAGCCAAGGGATTCCAATATCTCGAGTCGCCGGAAAACGAAATTCTTGTGATTGCCTGTGCTTTGAGCAATTTCGTCATCTGACGGGCCGATGCCTTGCTCGTTCCAATACCTCTCGATGGAAGATAAAATGTCGAGATCATGCTGGTCAGGGTGCTTCTCCGGGTGCTTCATTGTCGGCCTCCTTGTTTGCCGTTAACGCGGTCGCAGCGGCCTAGTTCCTTTGCCATTCGGAATATGCCGGATCACGCAGAGGACTTGGCCCTGAATCTCCACCTCGTTGGCGTTGTACTTTTTTGCTTCGAGAGTCGGATTCTCCGGCTGGAGCCATACATGTCCGTTTCGACGGAAGAATCGTTTCAGCGTGACCCCGACATTGGTCGGGTCCTTCTTCAAGCGGACCGCGACCAATTCGCCATTGCGCGCCGATTCCTGCTTTCGCATCACGACCGTATCGCCGTCGTTCACCAGCGCGTCAATCATCGAATTGCCGCGCACGCGCACGGCGAAAACGTCTTCCGCATCGGGAATCATCCCGCGCGTGATCTCGATCCAATCGGACGTTGTCGAGTTTCCTTCGGGGAGCGGAATCGGATTGCCGGCGGCGATCGCGCCCAGAATCGGGATCGAGTAACCGTTCGGCGTCACGGGGTAGCCATCGGCGGTGCGGAGCAGTGTGAGACCGCGGCTAATCGCCCGTTCCCGCTTGAGGTACTTGCGCTCGGCCAGCGCCTTGACATCTCGATACACGTGATCTTTCGAACTCATTCCCGTGCCCTGGCGAATTTCCTCATAGCTTGGCGAGCGTCCGAACTTGTTTTGGTACCGTTCGATGAAACGCAAAATACTGCGTTCGTGTTCGTCCAACGCATTCATCTCGTCTCTTCTCCTCTACAATACACGTCAGTCAGCCATGTCTAAAGAACTTGCGTTCTATCCACCGCTAGTATAAACGAACTTTTGTTCTGTGTCAAGACGTTCGGGCACCTTTAGCGAAAGTTTAAGGCGAGGGGCGTGAAATAATAAAGGGCGTGCATTTGTAGGGGCGGGGTTACCCCGCCCCTACAAATGCACGCCCTCTACGGGGCCGAAACGGTCTACTGAGCCGCAGCGTGGGATTGGTTCAGCTTTTTCATCAAGCGCGATTTGCGCCGCGCGGCATTGTTCTTTTTCAATATGCCTTTTTGCGCGGCCTTATCGAGCGCGCGAATTGCTTCGCGCACGGCTTGCTCGGTCGCCGTGGTATCACCTTCCGTAACAGCGGTGATCGCTTGCTTGACCTGGGTTCGGGCGGCCGAGCGGACGATGCGGTTGCGGCTGCGGCGGCGGGCGCTGTGGCGCATGGCCTTTTCGGCGGCATGTTTGTTAGCCAAAGAAAAATCCTCCAAGATTCAAATTGACGGCGGGCATATTACACCAGATTTGTCATTTTGACAAATGCCTGCTTGTGTTATAATGCGCTCGTGACTCTGCATGCGATTCCCAGCCCTCGCCCGCGCCTGCTCCACGCCGCGACCGTCGTGATGCTTTTCTTCGTTGCAAGCCGGGTGCTGGGCTTGGGCCGCGACATTGTCATCAGCTACCAATTCGGCACCTCGCGCACGCTCGACGCTTACTTTGCCGCGTTCAATATCCCCGATCTGATTTTCAACGTCATCGCCGGCGGCGCGCTTGGCTCGGCGTTCATTCCGACCTTTGCGGCCGCGCTGGCGAGCGGCGACCCGCGGCGCGCGTGGCGGCTGGCGAGCGCGGTCCTCAATCTCGCGCTCATCGTTCTTACGGCGATTGCGGCGATCCTCGCGCTCTTCGCGCCGCAAGTCGTCGCCGCGACGGTCGCACAGGGCTTTGCGCCGGACGATCAAGCGCTGACTGCGAGCTTGATGCGCTGGATGCTCGTCACGCCGATTGTCTTTGGATTGAGCGGCATCGTAATGGGCATTCTAAATTCGCATCAGCATTTCGTGCTGCCCGCATTCGCGCCGGTCGTCTACAACGCCGCGATCATTGCCGGGGCCATTTTTCTCGCGCCGACGATGGGCGTTTACGGATTAACGTTTGGGGTTGTCGCGGGCGCGCTGCTGCACTTGCTGGTCCAAGTCCCATGGCTCGTGCGGCGCCGAATGCATTACACGCCGACGGTGGGCTTGTATGATGCCGACGTGCGCGAGGTTGGGCGTTTAATGCTGCCGCGAACGCTTGGGCTAGCGGCGGTGCAAATCAACTTTCTCGTCAACACGATTTTGGCTTCCGGATTGCCGGCGGGGAGCATCGCCGCGCTGGGGTATGCGTGGCGCGTGATGCTCTTGCCCGAAGGCATCGTCGCTCTCTCGTTCGCGACCGCGGTGTTTCCCACCTTGTCGGAGCAGGTGGCGCGGAAAGCGTTGGACGATTTTCGCGAAACGTTCTCAAACGTATTTCGTGTGACGCTGTATCTGACTGTGCCGGCTGCCGTGGGCTTGCTCGTCCTCGGCGCGCCCCTCGTCGCGCTGCTCTTTCAGCGCGGCGAATTCGACGCCCGGTCCACTGCGGAAACCGCGTGGGCGCTGCGGTTCTACGCGGTCGGCCTGTTCGCCCATTCGGGGCTGGAAATCATTACCCGCGCATTTTACGCGATGCACGACACGCGGACGCCGGTGACGATCGGCGTCGCGGCCATGCTGCTCAACATCGTGTTGAGCGTCACATTGATTGCTCCGCTCTCGCACGGCGGCCTGGCCCTGGCGAATTCGGTCGCGACGATTCTCGAGATGCTCGCGCTGCTTTACCTTCTTCGTCAGCGCATCGGCCAAGCGGGCGACAAGCGCTTGTTCGCGTCGGTCGCGCGCATCGGCGCGGCGGCCATGGTCATGGCGTTGGCGATGGCGCCATTCGCCGACTCTAGTTCGATTATGATTTCCATTGTGGGCGCGGCGATTGGCGGCGCGGCGTATTTTGCCGTCACGATCGCGCTGAGATCCGAAGAAATCCAGTTTGTGTTGCGGCGCGCGCGCGGTACAGACCTGTGAGGTCTCCGAGACCTCACAGGTCTGTACCGCGGTTGCCGCGCATCCTGAATTACGCTATAATCTCTGTAGAAGCTATTTGAGGATATGATGCTGGTAAAACTAGAGGCACTGGAAAAACATTACGAAGAATTGCACAACTCGATGGCCGACCCATCGGTCACGAGCGACCCCGCGCGTTTGCGGGCGATCACGCGCGAGATCAGCGGTCTCGAAGACACCGTCGCCAAATACCGCGCCTATCGGACGACGCACGACGCGCTGGAAAAGACGCGGGCCCTCATACGTGACGAGTCCGACGACGAACTGCGCGCGATGGCAAGGGAAGAAGTCGAGAAACTCGAAGCCGACGAGGCGCAGCTTTATCAGCAATTGCGCTTGACGCTGCTGCCGAAGGATCCCCGCGACGACAAGGATGTCTTTGTCGAAGTCCGCGCGGGCACGGGCGGCGACGAAGCCGCGCTCTTCGCCGCGGACCTCTATCGCATGTACACGCGCTATGCCGAAAAGGTGGGCTGGAAAGTCGAACTGGTAGACGAAAACCGCACGGGGTTGAAGGGGTTTAAAGAAGTCGTTTTCGAAATCAAAGGCAAGGGCGCATTCTCGCGAATGAAGTACGAGAGCGGCGTGCATCGTGTCCAACGCGTTCCGGTCACCGAAGCACAGGGCCGCGTGCATACGTCTACCGCGACCGTGGCGGTGCTCGCCGAAGTGGACGATGTCGAGATCGAGGTCAAGCCCGACGACGTCAAGATGGACATTTTCCACGCATCGGGGCACGGCGGGCAGAATGTGCAGAAGGTCGCCACCGCCGTGCGACTGACGCATTTGCCGACCGGCATCGTGGTCACGTGCCAGGATCAGCGCTCGCAGCTGCAAAACAAGATTCGCGCGATGGGCGTCTTGCGCGCGCGATTGTACGAAATCGAAATCGAAAAGCAGCAGCGCGAGATCACGGAAACGCGGCGTTCGCAAGTCGGTTCGGGCGAACGATCGGAAAAGATTCGCACGTATAATTTTCCCCAAGACCGCATTACCGATCATCGCATCGGCCTGAGCGCGCATAACTTGCCACGCATCCTCGACGGCGAACTCGATTCGATCATTGACGCGCTGATTACTGAGGACCAAAGCGCCAAGCTCAAGAGCGCGGGCGTGGCCTGAGTTTATTCCCTGATGGAGTTGGAGTTCCAGGAATATCGCGTTCGCAAGATCGTCAATGTCCACCGGCACGTGGATGGTCCGCGGTTTTGGACCAAGTACAGCGCACATCCGTACGTCGGCTGCCGCAGCGGCTGCGAGTTTTGCTATCTGCGCGGCGGCCGCTACCTCGGCAAGCGCGATCCCAACACGTTCGACACACAGATTCAAGTCAAGACGAATGCGGTCGAGTCGCTAGGACGCGAACTCGCGCACCTGCCACCCGATGTGATCACATGCGGCGATTGGCAGCAACCGGCGGAGGACCGCTTCCGGCTATCGCGTGGTATGCTCGGGGTCGTACGCGAGCTGGGATTCCCACTGTTTGTTATCGAGCGATCGCCCCTCGTCACCCGCGATCTTGATTTGCTCGTTGACATCAATCGCCGCGCGTGGGTTGGCGTGGTGTTCAGTCTGAGCCACGTTGACCCCGCGCTCAAGCAGATATTCGAGCCGCGCAGTCCTGGCACTAAAAGGCGTTTACAGGCGATGGAGCAGATCGCGCAAGCGGGTATCCTCGTCGGCGCAGCGCTCATGCCGATTCTGCCCGGAATTGGCGACGACGATCAACACTTGGATGAGGCGTTGCGCGCGATTCACGAGCACGGGGCCAAGTTCGTCCTCGCAGGTGGACTGACGATGGCTGGCGTGCAGGCCGAGCGGACGCTCGCGGCGGCGCGTCGCCTGGATCCGCGCTTGGAGACGGGCTGGCGCGAATTCTACCAATGGGCCGAAAACGGCAAGCCGAATTATGGCCCGTCGCGCGCGTACGCGGCCCGATTAGGGTTGCGCGTCCGCGAGCTGGGCGCGCGGCACGGTTTGCTGGATCGAATGCCGCGCTATATCGCGCCGGGACCGCTGGCCGTCAACAAACGTGTCGCGGAGCAATTGTTCCTCAAGACATACGAGCTCGAACTCGACCAGGCCCACGATCAGCGCATCTGGGCTTTTCGAAAAGCCGCGTGGACCGTAGACGAATCGCAGGACAGCGTTGCGCGACTGTACGCCGCCCGCGGCGAAGCGGGATTGCGTGAACTGCCAGGCATCGGCATGACCATCGCGGCAGAAATTGCGCGCTGGCTCAGGGACTACGGAGAAAACGGATGAAAGTCCAATTGTTCGTCACCTGTCTCGGCGAGAACTTTTACTCGAATGTGCTGCAGGACATGGTCGCCGTGCTGGAACGGCTCGGCGTGCAGTGCGAATTCCCCGAAAGCCAAACGTGCTGCGGCCAGCCGTTTTACAACAGCGGGTTTCAAAGCCAGACGGTCGGGCTGGCGCGCAACTGGCTGCGCGCGTTTGGTCGCACCGAAGGGTACATCGTCGCGCCTTCCGGCTCGTGCGTGGATTTCGTCCGGCACCGCTTTCCCGAGATATTTCGGCCAGGCACGCGGGAACACGCGCAGGCGAAAGAGACCGCGGCGCGCACGTTCGAGTTCGGCGAATTCTTGACGCGCGTTCTGCACGTGACCGACGTGGGCGCGCGCTTTCCCCACAAGGTCACTTTTCACGCGTCGTGCCACACCTTACGCAACCTCGGCTTGCGCGAGGAACCCAAGCAGTTGCTGCGCGCCGTCGAGGGTTTGGAACTCGTCGCGCTGAACGAAGAGGAAACCTGCTGCGGCTTTGGCGGCGTCTTTAGCGTCGTCTATCCCGAGGTCTCGCGCGCGATGATGGAAGCCAAAGTCAGCAACATCGAGGCCAGCGGCGCGGAATACGTCGTCGTGGGCGAGCCGGGCTGCTTGATGAACATTGCCGGCGGATTGGTAAAGGTCGGCGCGCGAGTCAAGCCCGTACACTTGATTCAAATCCTCGCGGCAGGATGGCGATGAGCGCGATCCCTACGCACATTGATTTCCGCGCGAACACCCAGCACGTCGCGCCGGGAATGCCCGCCTCGGTGCGAAAAGCAACGGCGCGCTTTTTGGGGACGCGCGCCGCGGTCGTGGATGTGGTCGGCGAGGTGCGCTGGCAGACGCTGCGCCAGGCCGGGCACGATATTCGCCTGCACACGATCAATCACCTCGACTATTATTTGACGCTGCTCGAAGAGCGCGTGACCCAAGCCGGCGGATTCGTGCATTGGGCGCGCGACCCCGCGGAGGCCCGGCGCATCGTGCTCGAGATTGCGCAGCAGCATCAGGTCAAGCGCGCGGTCAAGGCGAAAAGCATGGCGACCGAGGAAATCGGCCTGAACCACGCGCTGATCGAAGCGGGCATCCAAACTCTCGAAACTGACCTCGGCGAGTTTATCGTTCAGCTTGCGGGCACGGGGCCGTCGCACATTATCGTCCCGGCCGTCCATCTGACGAAAGAGGACATTGCCGATCTCTTCCACGAGAAACTCGGCGTGGACGCCTCGCCCGATCCCCTCAAACTCGCCGCGCTCGCGCGCGCGAAACTGCGCGCAGAATTCCTCGCCGCCGACATGGGCATCACGGGCGCAAATTTCCTGGTGGCGGAAACCGGCACGCTCGTCATGGTGACGAACGAGGGCAACGGGCGCATGAGCACGACGCTGCCGCCGCTGCACGTTGCGGTCGCGGGCATTGACAAGATCGTGCCCGACATGGAGAGTCTGAACGTGTTGCTCAAGTTGCTGCCGCGCAGCGCGACCGGCCAAAAGATGTCGGCGTACACGACGTTTATCACCGGCCCGCGGCGCACGGACGAGGAACAGGGCGCGCGCGAATTTCATCTCGTCTTGCTCGACAATGGGCGCACGCGAATGCTGCAAGACCCCGTCACGCGCGAGACGCTGTTGTGCATCCGGTGCGGTGCGTGTCTCAACGTCTGCCCGGTGTACAACAACGTCGGCGGGCACGCGTACGGCTTTGCCTATTCCGGTCCCATTGGCGCGATCCTCTCGCCGCAGTTGCTCGGCACGCGCGTGGCCGCCGCCCTGCCTTTCGCGTCGTCACTGTGCGGCGCGTGCGCGGACATTTGCCCGGTCAAGATTCCGATCGTCGAAATCCTCTTGCGCTTGCGCCGCCGCGTGGTCGAGGGTGACGCCGCCGAAGCCGCCACCGCGCCACCTGCCGCGCGAATCGGCTCGCAAGCGATGGCACGCGCGATGAGTATTCCCGCGTTGTACCGGATTGGCGCGCAGGCCCTGCAGATCGCTCAAGCCCCATTTCGCCGCGAGAATTGGCTGCCGAATTTGCCGCCGCCCATCAATCGCTGGACGATGACGCGCCCGCTGCCGGCAATCGCCCCGGATTTTCGCGCCGCGTGGCGCAATCGCACGCTGGAAGGACGGCGGCGCGAAAGAGGGATCAGAATCGGAATGGCCGCCGCAGTATTCGGCATAGTGGGCCTGGTTGGCTGGCTGTTGAGTCGGAGAAGAAGATGATGAATCCGGGACGCGAGGAAATTTTGGGCCGGGTGCGCGCGGCATTGGGCCGCCGCGCGGATTCGCTCGTCGCACCGATTCCATCCTCCGCGCGCGTGCCGCCGCGCCAAGCAGGCGATGCGGACGGCGAAGTCGCCATGCTCTTGGGCGAGATCGCCAAGTTGGGCGGCAACACGGCGCGCTTGACGCATGGCGAATTGCAACCGGCTTTGGAGCGGCTCGTGCAAACGGAAGGCGTCAAGAAGGCGACGTTGTGGCAGACGCGCGCCATGCAAGACCTGGGTGTGATGAGCATGTTGGCTTCTCTCGGCGTCGAGATTGTCTCGCCCTATTCCGACAAACATGAGTTGGCCGATTGCGAATTGGGCGTGACCGGTGCGGACGGCGCGCTGCCGGAAACCGGGACGCTGCTCTTGTGCTCGTCGCCCGAGCAGCCCCGCATGGTTTCGCTGTTGCCGCGCGTTCATCTCGCGATCATTCGCCCATCGGGCCTGCACGCGGATGTCGGTCCCGCGCTGGCCGGCATGAAAGGCAACGACTACATGCTTTTCATCACGGGCCCCAGCCGCACCGCCGACATCGAGTTGACCGTGACTATTGGCGTGCATGGCCCGAAATCGCTGCATGTGTGGGTCATGGAATAATGCCTTGTCGCCGCGCTGCGCTTGTGCTAGAATGTTGCCATTGCATTCTTATCCGCGGATCTTTGCGGACAAAAAGGGGCGAGCAATGTCTACAACATCACAACCCACCGCGAGTAATTTCAATCGAATGAACTTGAGCCGTTTTGCCAAATTCGCTTGGTTCGTTCTCGTTTACAACTTGGGCGTGATCGTCTGGGGCGCATACGTCCGCGCTACCGGCTCAGGCGCGGGCTGCGGCCAGCACTGGCCGCTGTGCAACGGCGAGGTCATCCCCCAATCGCCGGATACCGCGCGCGTGATCGAATTCAGCCATCGCGTGAGCAGTGGGTTGACACTGTTGCTGGTGATCGCGCTGGCGGTGTGGGCGTGGCGCGCGTATTCAAAGGGCAGCATTGTCCGCTGGGGCGCGGGGCTGACCCTGTTCTTTACCATCACGGAAGCGCTGGTGGGCGCGGGCCTCGTGCTGTTCCGGCTCGTGGGCGAGAATACGTCCATAGAGCGCGCGCTTTCCGCGGCAATCCATCTCGCGAATACTTTTCTGCTCGTTGGTGCGCTGACACTGACCGCGTGGTGGGCCTCGGGCGGCAAGCCGCTGCGCTTACGGAATCAGGGGCCGGCGCTTTTGATGATCGGACTCGGTCTCGTAGGTGTGCTGCTGGTCGGAATCAGCGGCGCGGTGACCGCGCTCGGCGATACGTTGTACCCGTCAAGCTCCCTGGCTCAAGGTTTGCAGCAAGATGTTGCGCCGACGGCCGAACTGTTGATCCGTCTACGCGTCATCCATCCTTTCATCGCCGTTGCCGTGGGCCTCTACGTGATTTTGTTGGCGCGCGTCCTGAGTGCGCTGCGTCCAACTCCCGGCATCAAACCGCTCGGCGCGCTCGTCACTCTGCTCGTCGTCGTTCAGTTGATGGCCGGAGTGATCAACGTCTATTTGCTCGCGCCGGTCTGGCTGCAGCTCGTCCATCTCTTGCTCGCCGATTTGGTTTGGATCGCGCTGGTGCTGCTCGCAGCATCTGTTCTCGCGCAGCCGGCCCCGCAGGCGACGACGAGTGAACCGCTCAAGCGTCTGTGGCAGCATATCGTCAGTCCGGACTCAAACGCGTGATAAATGCTCATTCACAAGCCAGAAGATATTCAAGAAGTGTTGGTCTCGGCGACTCGCGTGCTCGGGACGACGATGCCATATCGTGAGGCGCGGCTGCAGGCCGAGCTTTTGCTGGCGCACACGCTAGAGACGACGCGCGCGATGGTGCTCGCCCGCTTGAACGAAACCATCTCGCCCGAGCTGGCCGCGCCATACGCCGCCAACGTCGCGCGGCGCGCTCAACACGAGCCGCTCGCGTACATCTTGGGGCATCAAGAGTTTTACGGCCTGGATTTTGTCGTAGACCGCCGCGTGTTGATTCCGCGCCGCGAAACCGAAATGCTGGTCTTGCTTGCGCTCCAGCGCGTCCAGAGCGCGCCGCGCACGTCGCCCGTCATCGTGGATATCGGAACCGGCTCGGGCGCGGTGTCGCTTGCGCTCGCCCATCACCTGCCCAGCGCGCGGATCATCGCGACCGATATTTCCGTGGACGCGCTCGCGGTCGCGCAATTGAACGCAGCGCGGTTGAATCTCGCCGAACACGTCACGTTTGTGCAAGGCGATCTGCTCGCGCCGGTCGCCGAGCCGTTCGACATCTTGGTTTCCAATCCACCCTACATCCCGCGCGAGCGATTCAAAGACCTGCCGCGCGAGATTCGCGTCTTCGAGCCGCGGCACGCGCTCGACGGCGGCGAAGACGGGTTCGACGTGATTCGTCGTCTGCTGGCCCAACTGGAACCGCACGCCGCGCGCGGCGCGGTCGCGTTCGTCGAGATTTCGGAAGAGCAGGGCAAGACGGCGCTGGAGTTGGTGGCGCGGCAGTTGCCCGGCGCGGCCGCCGTCGTGCATCGCGATCTGGAGGATTTGGATCGCGTCGTGGAAGTCAAACTGCCATTCAGGATGAGTTAGTGATCGCGCGTTTCGTCTGGAACGCGGCGACGGAGGAGAATCCGCCGATGAGCGTATATAGTGTATCGTCGTCTATGGGCAACCAAAACTCGCGCCCGCGGACCCAAGTGCTGCCGGCCAACGACACCGAAGCGTTCGCCCACGCGGTGCGGCTGCTGCGCGCGGGCAAGGTGATCGCGTTTCCCACGGATACGGTGTACGGGGTTGGCGCGAGCGGGTTCAACGCGCGCGCTATCGAGCAATTGTTTCTGGCCAAGAACCGCGCGCGCGACAAGGCGATTCCTTATCTGCTCGCCAGCGCGAACGATTTGGCGCTGGTCGCGCGGGAGGTGCCCGCGGTGGCGCGGCTGCTCGCGAACCGATTCTGGCCCGGCGCGCTCACCTTGGTCGTGCCTGCCGGAAGCCGCGTGCCCCCCATCCTCGTGGCCGGCGGCGACCGCGTGGCCGTGCGCGTGCCCGCGCACCCGACGACGCGCGCGCTGATTGATGCGCTGCGCGCGCCGCTCGCCGCGACCAGCGCGAACCTCTCCGGCGCGCGCGATCCGGCCACGGCGGCGGAAGTGCTGGCACAGTTGACCGGACGCATTCCGCTCATTCTCGACGGCGGCCCGACTCACGGTAACGTCCCTTCGACCGTCGTGGACGTCACGACCGATCCGCCGACCGTGCGGCGCGTGGGAGTCATCTCGATCGAGCAACTGGAGAATGCGCTCGGCACACAGGTACACAGGGAAGCAGGTACGCAGGGAGACAAGTAAACAGGTATCCACCGGAGGTCTACTTGCAGAAGAACGTCTACATTGCCATCGAAGGCGTCATCGGTGTCGGCAAGACGACGCTCGCGCGATTGTGTCAATCCGAATTTCAAGCAGAAATCCTCCTCGAGGTCTTTGAAGAGAATCCCTTTCTCGCGCGGTTCTATGAGGACCGCAAACGTTATGGTTTCCAGACGCAGATCTTTTTTCTCCTCAGCCGCTACCACCAGCAGCACGATGCGATCCCCGCAGCGCTAGCGCGCGGCAATCTCATCAGCGATTACACCTTCGACAAGAACCAAATCTTTGCGCGGCTCAATATCGAAGGCGACGAACTGACGATGTACGAGCGCGTCCACGAGATCATGGCGACGAAAATCCCGCGGCCGGATATCGTCGTCTATTTGCGCGCTGCGGTGGACGTATTGATGGAGCGAATCGCACTGCGCGATCGCGCCTACGAGCGCGCGATGGAGCGCGAGTACATTGCGGCGTTATCGCGTGCCTACGACGAGTTCTTTGGCCATTACACGGCCGCACCGGTGCTGACGATTGACAGCGACCAATTGGATGTCATTCACCGACCCGGAGACTTGAGGGCGGTGTTGGATTCGATCCACGCCAAGTTGGCCGCGGGCGTGTACCAAAAGCCGCTGTTGTAGGAGTCAAATTGAAAAAATTCATCGCGATCGCCGGGAACATCGGCGTGGGCAAATCCACGCTCGTCGAAATGATCTGCGGACGCTTGGGCTGGGAACCGTTCTTTGAGGGCGTCGTAGACAATCCCTACCTCGCCGACTTTTACGCCGATATGGCGGCGTGGTCGTTCCATTCGCAGATTTTCTTCCTCTCGCGCCGCTTGCATGATTTGCGTCGCCTGATGGATTTTCCGCGCTCCGTGGTCCAAGACCGCAGCGTTTACGAAGACGCCGAAATCTTCGCCAAGAATCTCTATCGCCAGGGCTTTGTCGCCGAGCGCGACTGGAAAACCTATTGCGAGTTGTATCAAGTTCTGACCGAGCTGCTCCCGCCGCCCGACCTCGTGATCTATTTGCAGGCGTCCGTGCCGACCTTGTTGCAGCGCATCGCCTTGCGGGGGCGCGACTATGAAAAAAACATTGCGCCCGATTACCTGGCGCAATTGAACGTATTGTATGAAGAATGGATCGCCCGCTTTACGCTTTGCTCCGTTCTCACCGTCCCCGCCGACCGCCTCGACTTTGTGGCGAACGGCGAGCACCTCGACCTAATCATCCGCAAGATTCAAGACAAGCTCCGCGGCGAGCAGTTGGTGCTGTTTGATTAGAAGGGCGCTTTGTATACCTCGTTGAAATCGCCTGACAGTATCACAAAGACACCGCCGGATCTCAAAGGCACCATCGCGCAGAGTGTGGGACTGATGGTCTGTCCTGGTCCGATAGTGAACGCGGGACCATCACAACCGACAGCTCTGTCAAACAAGGGCGCGCCTAATATTCCATCTGTGCCAACAGCGGACGCTTGCAGCTTGACGTCAGTGTTGTAACCCTCATTCAGGTTCTTGATTTGAACCGACACAGAGATGCGGTCCATCATGGGATGCGGAAAAGGAATCTTCTCCGTTTTGGTGATCTCGTTCACGCTGACCATGATCTTGCCGGGTTGATCGCTGACAGCGATCTTGAGGGGACGAAAAGTTCCGGTAAAGTCCCCAGCCGGAAGGGAGACTGTTATGGTATTGGTCAAGGCCATCTCGTAGGCGAAATTCGGTATGACCAAACGTGCTGGACGGGTTGTCGCGGCGATCTTGGCCTGAAAGAAATACGTCACAATGGCATCGTCTTTGTAAGCGCCATTCAACATGAACCCGTGGGGGATAATTCCAGTAGCGGGATAATCTATTTTGGTCGCCTTGCTAATTTTTGATCCGCTCGTCTCGTACAGCTCTGCCTGGTAACTGTAAAGTGATTTTTCCGTCCACAGAACCGGATTCTTGACGTCGAATTCGACTGCCTGGTACTTGTTATTTCGGTTCTCGACCACAACGGGAATGCGAACAGTCTTCCAACCATTCTCTTTGGGTTGAACATCGTAGACTATGGCTTTGGCCGCTAGTTGCCAACCAGCCACTGGCTGTGCGGGTGCTATTGGCGGGCCGGCGGCTGCCGCGGACGGTGGCGACCCACACCCGGCCGTCAAGACTGCCACGATTATCAATAACAGGATGATGCGTGTGCGTTGCATCTGACGATTCCTCAGCGATGAAAAGACAATCAGTTGATTCGGAATCGCACAACGATAAAACCTGTTGCGGACGCGCGCGCGTGTCCACAACAGGTTTCCAGTCGCTTGAGTAAGCGTACGCAAGCATTGGCGTTCCGAGAGTTGATCACCCGCGGCTCCTTGAGTGTCTGATGCCAGATCGTCGAGAGGCAAAGCCAAGCTTACGACTATAGTATATCACTTTCGCGGGAAAAAACAAAATCGCGCATCAGTCCACGACCGGCGAGGAAGGAGAATTGTCCGCGTAACTGGCGGGCAATCCGAAAATAACGAGGGCGAGTCCGCCGAGGATGATGGCGAACCACAACGTGCTGGCGCGCACGAGCAGCGTGGCGGCCGCAGCCACACTCGCGCCGAGGCCGATGAGCGTTTGCGCGAGACTGGTCATGCTGCCTTCGGTCGCGCCCACGCCTCCGGGCAACAGCGTGATCGCTCCGAACAAGCTCGCGCCGCCGTAAATGAACATGGATTGGAGCAAGAGCGTAAGCGTTCCCGGAACGCCAAAGCCCACCAAAACCAGAAAGAGCGCCACACATTCGCCGAACCAGGCCACCGCGGAGAGCGCGAGGGCGATCAGAAGCGGCTTCCAGCTCAGCATGAGGTACGCGCACTCGTACAGATTGCGTCCCAGGTGCGCGAATTTTCCTACGACGGGAATGTGTTCTGCGAATTTGAGCAAATGCTCGGCGAGCGCGCGCGATTGCATCAACACAATGACCACTAGCATACCAGCGACGACGATCGCCAGCGCGGGCAGTCCGAGCGGATAGACGATCGCCCCCAACGCGACGAGCAAGACCATGCCGAGCGTATCGCTCAATCGCTCGGCGGCGACGATGGAAGCGGAATAACTGATCGAGGTGCCGTAGCGCGATTTCAGCAAGACGGATTTGAGCAGCTCGCCGAGTTTGCCCGGGACCATCGTCAGCGAAAAGCCGGAGAGGAAGATCAAAAGACTGGGGAAAGCGGGAACGTTGCTAATGCCGACGACGCGCAAATAATAGTGCCAGCGCACGAATCGCAGCAGATAGTTGACGAGGACCGCTGCGAGAATTAGAGGGAGCCAGCGCCAGTCCCAATTGAGCAAAGATTGAGCGAGTTTGGGAGCATCGGCATAGAGGGTAAGCGCGAGATAAATGAGCGCGGCGAAAGCGAGGGAAAGAACGATTTTTTGACGCAGTCCGGATAGCATTAGGTTGTGATTGTATCCTCCGCCGATGATTATAGCATAGGTCGCTTGACAGACGAATTTCCGGGCGCGCCAAAATCAGCGGCAATCCCGTTATGAACTATGGAGCGAATACAAATGACAACCCTTGCGCCCGTGGAAACTCTGTTAGATACGGATCGCGGCAACACGCTGCCGATGCCGCCCGAATTGGCGATGATCTATGGCAAGCTGCAATTCCCGCCCCACGAAGGCCGGCCCTACGTGATCGGGAATTTCGTCGAGACGTTGGACGGCGTCACGTCGCTCAACGTTCCGGGACAATCCGGCGGCAGCGAGATCAGCGGGGGCAGCCAGCAGGACCGCATGCTGATGGGCTTGCTGCGCTCGGCGTCCGACGCGGCGATCGTCGGCGCGGGCACACTGCGGGCCGTCCCTCACCACCTTTGGACCGGCGAGTATATTTTCCCGCCGCTCGCGGAGGCGTATCGTGATTTTCGCAAACTGCTGGGCAAGGCCGGTTTGCCGCTCAATGTGATCGTGTCGGGAAGCGGCGCGCTCGATCCACGGCTGCCGGTGTTTACCTCCGGGGACATCTCGACCTTGATCGTAACGAACAGCCAGGGTTTGCAGGAAATTCACAAACTTTCCTTGCCGTCGTCGTCCGTGCAGGTCGAGTCGGTCACGAGTTCCAAAAATATCAGCGCGCGCGCGATCTTGCTGGCCGTGAACCGCATCCATCAGAGCGAGCTGGTTCTGGTCGAAGGCGGACCGCGCTTGATCGGCTATTTTCTCGCCGAGGGTCTTTTGGACGAATTGTTCCTGACGCTTGCGCCGCAAGTTGCCGGACGCGACGATACGCATCAAAGGCCGGCGCTGGTCGAGGGCACAGTGTTCGCGCCCGAACACTCACTTTGGAGCAGGTTGGTGAGCGTCAAGCGCGCCGACGATCACTTGTTCCTGCGGTACGCGTTTGATTTAGAAAGGCAATCAGGCAATCAGTAACTGGTTGCCTGATTGCCTGATTGCCTGAATCACTAAACTGCGTCCTTCAGCCCCTTTAAAATCCGCGCCTTGACCACCTTGCGCTCCGGCTTGGCCTTGAAGGTAGTCGGCTGTTTGGTAAACGGATTGACGCCTTGGCGTTCGGGCACAGCCGGCTTGGTCACCACGTTCAACTTGATAAGACCGGGTAGCATTACTTCGCCTTTGCTGCCCAATTGCTGAGCAATGACTTGGTCCAAGCCGTCGAGGGCCGCGTTGGCCTGCTGCTTGGTAAGACCGCTCTTTTCCGCAATCGCTTCGACAAGTTCCGATTTGGTCATGTGTTTATCGGGCATTGGATACCTCCTGTGTTATCCGCTATGTATAACGAAGCAAGGGCTACATTCGTTGCCCAGGCGAGCACCTTGAACTCACCCTTGGCTAGAGCCGATTGTACTTGAGCGTGGCTGAGCTGGAGCAACTGTTGTTCTTCCAGGTCGTCGGCGCTCCGCTCGGCAACCCGGTGGGCGCCACGTGCCAGGAACAAGTGTGCCGTTCCGCAGCCCCGATTGCCGTCTACTTGAAAATGCCCGAGAGAAACCCACTCGCGTGCCGCGTGCCCGGTCTCTTCTAAAAGCTCACGCTGCGCGGCGGCGAGCGGCTCTTCGCCCGGCTCCAGGTATCCGCCCACCGGAGCGAGGGACGTGCCTTCGACAGTGTACTTGGTCTGGCGAAACAGCAGATACTTGGCCTCGTCGGTAATCGCGACGACGTTGATGTAATCGGGCGTGACGACCCACGGCCAATCCGAAATGATGCGACCGTTGGGCAACTCGACGGTGTGCTCTTCCACCGCCAAGTATTTGCTATGATCCAGGATTGTTCGACGGGCGAGCGTTTTCCAGGGTTGCATAGTCTCCTTCACTGCTTCCGGCACACCACTTCCATCCACGGGCCTTTGACCAGCGTGCGCAAACTGACATGGTAGATCAGATCACAGACGAACTGCACGCGGTTGACCACGCGCATCTGCTCGGGGATCGCGCGCGCCGCGGGGGCCGCGCCGCTCTCGCAAATGTTGACGCGGTTGCGAATGACGATTGGCTCAAAACCGCACGCGCGTGCAAGTCGCGAGAGCGTCCTGGGGGTGTAGCCGAACTGATACGGGAAGCCGCCCAGTCCCGTGTAAGCGAGTATTCTCCACACTTGTTCCCGCAGCATCGGCCAGCGCGCCAGCGGTTCGAGCATTTTCACGCAATCGCCGTTGGGAACCTGAATGAACAACCAGCCGCGGGATTTGAGGACCCGCCGAATTTCTTTCAGTTCAGCCCGGGGATCGGGCAGTTGATCGAAGCAGGCCCACACGAAAACGGCGTCGAACGACTCGTCTTGGAAATGCGCGTCGGCCAGTTGCCCCATAAACACATCCAGCCCCTTGCCGCGCGCAAAATTCGAAACGCGCCGCCCCACATCCACGCCCTTTGCCCGCCACCCAAACTCACCCGCGGCGGCGAGAAATCCGCCGACGTAACTGCCCACCTCCAGAACGGTTGCCGATCTTCCGACCCTTGCGGTTAACTCGGGCATCCGCGTGCGAAACGCCGCGCGATATTCCTCGAAACTCGGCGCGAGCCATTCGGACGCGTAATCGTCCTGCGCGTAAGTTGCGATGGATGCCTGCGGCGCAAAGCGGGGATCGCGAGCGACGAGTCCGCATTTTTGGCAGACGACCAGGCGCGCAGGGTACGCATTGGTGAACACGGTGAGATCGGTCAGCATGTAATCGGGCGTGGAGGGCGGTAGCGAGTTTTTGAACACTTGATCCCGATAGCGCGACTCGGCGGTTAGGTCTTGTTCGCTCACGAGGACCGCGGCGCTCTGAGAGCCGCAGACGGGACACGCCTCAAAGGGTTGGAGTTGCGCGCGCTCCATGTGATTCTCCACTTTCGCAAACGGCGAATTCGTGCTAAACTTGCACCATGATTTCGATCACACCGGCACTCGCGATTGACGAGAACGAAATCCAACTGGACTATGTGCGCGCCTCCGGCCCCGGGGGCCAGAACGTGAACAAGGTGGCGACCGCGGTCCAATTGCGTTTTGACGTTTTGCGTTCCTCGCTGCCTGAGGATGTCCGCCAACGGCTCGTTCGTCTGGCGGGGCGGCGCGTCAACGCGGAAGGCGTATTGATTCTCGACGCGCGACAGTTTCGGACGCAAGAGCAGAACCGCGCGGACGCGCTCGCGCGCCTGATTCGTCTGATCCGGCAAGCGGCTGCCAAGCCCAGACCACGTCACAAAACTCGCCCGACCCTGGCTGAGAAGCAGCGGCGATTGGAAAGCAAAAAGCGGCGGGGTCGCATCAAAGGGCTGCGAAATCCGGTCCGGGGTACAGAGTGAAAAGAGCGGCGGCAAGCACGCCGCTCTTGCCATTCTCTCGCTACGGATTATAACGGAATTGCGCTGGTTTGTCATTGACAATCTGAAAGCCCTCCCCGTAACTCGGTTTGTTTCGGCACGTTATACATCATCGGAATTCGTAACGCCGACCGTAACGAAAAATAGACGGTCGCTGGCTATACTGCGGGCAAGTAAGAGACATTCCACTAGGAGGGAATAATGAAAGGCCTGTATAAGTTCGTAATGCTTGGCGCTCTGCTCGTAGCGCTGTTCGTCCTGGGCGCGTGCAGCCCGGGAGCGCCGGCAGCTCCAGCTTCGGTCGCATCGGCGATCCCAGAGATCACGATCAAAGCTCTGGATTTTAGTTACACCGTGCCCACGCAAATTCAATCCGGGCTAGTGACCATCAACATGGTGAATGACGGCAAGGAGCCGCACCAGGCCCAGATGGCTCGGCTCAACGACGGCGTGACGATGGACCAACTGATGACCACGCTGCAAAAGGGCCCAGAAACGGCGGCGTTGGCGCTCATCACGCTCGCCGGTGGTCCGAATACCGTCTCGGCGGGTAAAAACCAGAAGGTTACGCTTAACCTGACCGCAGGCAACTATGTGCTCTTGTGCTTTGTGTCCGGTGATGACAACGTGCCTCATTTGGCCAAGGGCATGATTGCGCCGCTCCAAGTGGCCGCGGCCCCGCCGAGCGCGGCTGGCGCGCCGCCCGCCAGCATGGCGGAGCCAAAGTCCGATGGTACGATCACGCTCAAGGACTTTGCGATTGCCGTGCCGTCAGACATCAAGCCCGGCGCACACATCTTCAAAGTCAGCAACGACGGGCCCGAACCGCACGAGATGACGCTCTTCAAGTTGACCGAGGGCAAGACGGAAGCCGACTTTAACGCGTTCCTTCAAAGCCAGACGCCGTCCGGCCCACCGCCCTTCGAACCTGCCGGCGGTATTGTGGGACTCAACCCCGGCGCATCCGGGTGGGTGCATTTGGATTTGACGCCCGGGACCTACATCGCGTTGTGTTTCATCCCATCTCCCGCGACAGGCAAGTCCCATGTCGAATCCGGGATGATTACGGCCTTCGCGGTCAAATAATCGGCAAAAGTCACAACGACGTTACCGAACGAAACCACGGCGGTTGAGGATCCTCAGCCGCCGTGCGATTTTGGTCAGAGGAGTTTCATCGTGGACCTATATATGATACTTTTGCGCGCCATCCATATCTTGGCCGGCGCCTTTTGGTTTGGCGGGGCCGCACTGCTATTTCGCTTTCTGTTGCCCACGGTCCAAGCCACCGCGCCGGCCGGCCCCAAGTTCATGCAGCATTTGATGACTCGCGAGGGCCTGAGCGCGGCCCTCGGAATCGCCGGTGGGCTGAATGTGCTCGCCGGGCTGTTGATGTACTGGCGCGTTTCAGGTGGCCTGCAACTGGCATGGATAACGACCGGAACCGGCGTCGCCTTTACGATTGGCGCCGTGGTGGCGCTTGCCGCTCTACTGTTGGGGGCACTTGGGACCGGCCGGACCGCCAATAATCTCGCCGCGTTAGGCGCAAGCATCGAAGCGGCGGGCGGACCGCCGACCCAAGAGCAAGCCGCCGAGTTGAATTCGCTCAATCGTGCGCTGGTCGAATTCAGCAAATGGAATTTCGTGCTCTTGACGATCTCGCTTTTGGCGATGGCGACCGCGCGCTATTTTTGATTTCTTATCTCACCGATTCAACCTGCCGCGTGCTCGACGGCAGGTTTTTGTTTTCCAAGCCGGATTTGTCATCGAATCCGATGCGGAGTAGAATGCGCTCTACACGTCACCTTCGAGGAGGATCAATGCCAACTCAACTTGCGCCGCAGATGGTTACCACCGGGTTTGATTTTGCCGGACACAAGATCGTCAAGTATCTCGGCGTCGTGCGCGGGATTACGGTCCGTTCGCGCAGCGTCTTGGGCAACATGGTCGGCGGACTCCAAGCCGTCTTTGGCGGCAACATCACCATCTACACCGAACTGTGCGAGCACGCGCGCGCCGAGGCATTCGACTTGATGATCCAGCACGCGCAACAACTTGGCGCGAATGCCATCGTCGGCGTACGCTACGATGCGAACGAGGTCATGGAGGGCATCACGGAAGTCTTGGCCTACGGCACGGCGGTGGTGGTGGAAAGGACGTGAGCTTGTTTCGCCTGTCCGCCGCGCCGGACGATGCGACGCCGGTCGAACGCAAGAATTTTGTCAACGTTCAAATTGATGCGATTGGAGTCGGGCTGGCGAGCGCGGCCGCGCCTTTTCTGCCCGTCTTTCTCACCCGGCTTGGCGCGAGCAACCTTCAGGTCGGTCTGCTCACGTCCATGCCCGCGTTCACCGGCTTGCTCCTGGCGATCATCGTCGGCCGCTTTCTCCAGACTCGCCGTCAAATCGTGCCGTGGTTCAGCGTGGCCCGATTCATGGTCATCTCGTGCTACGCGTTGACCGGCTTTATCCCCTTTATCGTGCCGCGCGAGTATGCGGTCCAAGCGGTGCTTGTCATCTGGGCGCTGGCCACGTTTCCTCAAATCATCATCAACGTCGCGTTCTCCGTAGTCATGAATGCCGTCGCCGGACCGCAGCGGCGTTACGATTTGCTGAGCCGCCGTTGGTCGCTGCTCGGACTGACCACCGCGCTCACGGTCGCCGGCGTCGGCCAAGTGCTCGATCAGATCGCTTTTCCGTTCAATTACCAAATCGTGTTCATGACGCTCTCGATCGGCGGATTGATTTCGCTGTACTATTCCAGCCACATCGAGCTGCCGGATGCCCAGTTGCCGGCGTCCGCGAGCGGCCAATCTCTAGCCGAACGCGTCAAGGGCTATGTCAATTTGATTCGCGGCCAGCCGGCGTTTGTCTCGTTTACGGCAAAGCGTTTCGTCTATTTCGCCGGGTCGCTGCTCGCGGTCCCTCTCTTCCCCATCTATTACGTGCGCGAGGTTCACGCCAGCGATGCGTGGATCGGGATTATCAGCACGTCGCAGACAGCCGTTATCGTGATCGGCTACTTTTTGTGGTCGCGGCAATCGCGCGCGCGGGGTTCGCGTTTTGTGTTGTTGTGTACGACCCTGGCCTTGGCGCTTTATCCCGTGTTGACCGGCTTGACGCGCCAGGTGGAATGGATCGTCCTCTACGCGGGACTTGCCGGCTTTTTTCAGGGCGGCTTGGACTTGGTCTTTTTCGACGAACTGATGAAGACCATCCCACCCAAGTACAGCGCGACCTTTGTTTCGCTCGCGCAAAGCACGCAGTATGTTATCACCGTGGCTGCGCCCCTCGTCGGCACGCTCCTCGCCGATCAGATCGGGGTCGGCGGAGCGCTCATCGTCAGCGGCGCTCTGCGCTTGATCGCGTTTGTGCTGTTCGCGCTGCCGTCGAAGCAGGCGGGGAAAGTTCAAGTTCGACAAGAAGCGGGGAGTTGAGTATGGGAGTATGGGGGTATGGGCGTCACTCCCATACTCCCACACCCCCATACCCAAAAGGAGAACCATGCCCGATCGCAAACTCCTCTACCTTTCCCAGTCCGACGTCGCGTCCCTCGGCATTACGATGCGCGAGATTATTGACGCCTTGGAAATCGCGTTCCGCGAGATGGGCCACGGCCGCGTCGAGATGCCGCCCAAGCCCGGCGTCCACACGCAGCCCGACGCGTTCATTCACGCGATGCCCGCGTTCATCCCCGCGCTGCATTCGGTCGGCGTCAAGTGGGTGAGCGGCTATCCCGACAATTTCAAACGCGGACTGCCATACATTTCCGGACTTTTGATTCTGAACGACGACGAAACCGGCGTGCCGCTCTCGGTTATGGACTGTACCTGGATCACCGCGATGCGAACCGGCGCGGCGACCGCGCTCGCGGCGAAATACCTCGCGCGACCCGAATCGGAAACGGTGGGTATTCTCGGTTGCGGCGTGCAGGGACGCAGCAACGTCGACGCGCTGCGGACGCTCTTCCGGTTGAAACGCGTGGTCGCGTACGATGTCATGCCGGCGGCAGCCAGGCGTTTTGCGGAAGAGATTGGAGATTGGGGATTGGAGATTGTCGAGGCGCGGGAGCCGCGGGCCGCGGTCGAAGAGATGGACATGATCGTGACCGCGGGCCCGATTCTCCACACGCCGCATGCGACGATCAAGGCCGGCTGGTGGAAGCCGGGCGCATTCGCGTCGCTCGTGGATTTCGATTCGTATTGGGACGGGCCCGCGATGCACGAGGCCGACAAATTCTGCACGGATGACATTCCGCAGTTGGAGCACTATCGCAGTATCGGCTACTTTCAGCAGATTCCGCCGATCTACGCGTCGTTAGGGGAATTGGTCGCGGGGATCAAGCCGGGCCGCCAATCGCCGCAAGAGCGGACCATCGCGTGCAACCTCGGCCTCGCGCTCGACGATATGGCCGTCGCGCCGATCGTCTATCGCCGCGCGCAAGCGCGCGGGATCGGGACGTGGCTGCCGCTGTAACCGGACTACTCCAGTGGGTAGTAGACAGGCGCGGCCCTGGCTCTTATAATCCTCTCAGAACAAGATGGGCAGAAGGCAGGTGATGCTTATCGTCCACTCGGGATTCAGACTGTTATTGGCCGCGTGATGACGCGCGGCAAATCGAAGTACGTCCAAGGTCAAGAGGGAGGAGAAGCAACAAATGAAAGTCAAGTCAATGTTCGTGTTAACTCTGCTCGTGCTCGTCGTGCTCGCGGCGTGCGCGCCGGCGCCCACGCCGGTGCCGCCGACCGCGGCGCCGGTCGCCACGGCCGTTCCGGCGACCAAGGCGCCTGAACCCACCAAAGCGCCCGAGCCGACCAAGGCCCCTGCCGCAACCGCTGCGCCCACATCGGCGCCCGCGGCTACCACCGCGCCAACCGCGGCGGCGGCGAAATTGGAGCGCAATATCAAGGTCGGGATCGTGGACACCTACAGCGGTCCACCGGCCGCGTACGGCACCGACGCGCTTAACGGGTTCAAGCTCGCGCTGAACGCGATCAATAAAGACGGCGTGCTCGGCGCGAAAATTGATTTCGTCACGCGCGACGACAAGTACGCGCCCGATGTCGCGTTGAGTCTAGCCAAAGAATTGGTGCTGCAAGAGAAAGTAGACGTGCTCGTCGGCACCATTAACAGCGCCGCAGCGTCGGCCATCTCCGCCTACGCCAAAGAGCAAAAGATTCCGTACTTTGTGTGGATCGCCAAAAGCGAAACGATCACCGGCAAAGACGGACATCGCTACGTGTTCGGGACGAGCGAGAACACCGCGATGGCCGGCAAAGCCGGCGCGCAGCAACTCGCCAAGAAACCCTACAAGAACTATTGGATTGCCGGCGAGGATTATTCCTACGGGCACGATATTGCCAATGCGGTCTGGAACAATCTCAAGGCGCTCAAGCCCGATGTGACGAAAGCCGGCGAAACCTGGTGGAAGACCGGCGAGCCGGACCTCACGCCCTACTTGACCCAAGTCATGAGCAGCAAGCCGGACGCGCTCATTCTGGCGACCGGCGGCGGCGGTATGACCAATGCGATCAAGACGGTTAAAGCGATCGGTCTGTCGGACAAGATTCCGGTCTGGGTCCATACCGGGATTGATGTTTCCGTCCTCAAGCCGCTCGGCACGGGCGGACCGGAAGGCATCATGGGCACCATGGACTATCTCTTCGATTATCCCGATACGCCGTCGAATCAGGCGTTTGTGAAGGCGTACCAGGATGCTTACAACACGCCGCCCGGTTTCCCGGCTTTCCATGCCTACAACACGGCCTACTTTATCGCCGACGGCTTCAAGAAAGCGGGCACGCTGGACAAGGAAAAATTCATTGATGCGCTGGAAGGCCTCACCATCAAGTCGCCGACCGGTGACGTACAAATGCGCGCGTGCGATCACCAAGCGGTCTTGCCGATCTTTGCGGGCGTGACCACCAAGTCGCCCAAGTACGAGTTTCTCGTGGCGAAGGATTTGGTGGCGTTCACCGGCGTCGAGGTCATGCCAACCTGCGACGAGATTAAGAAAGTGCGCGGCCAATAACGTCATAGACCCGAAAGGTTTCTGTAGGGGCGGGGTCGCCCCGCCCTGGATTGGGCGGGGTCACCCCGCCCCTACGGGAACCCCTCGGGTCGGTCTCACCAAAGGAGAACCATTTGAACCTGACGCTCGACGCCTTTACCAGCCAACTGATGATCGGTCTCAGCCGCGCCATGATTCTCTTTATCGTTTCCTCGGGGTTGAGTTTTGTGCTGGGCGTGCTGCGCGTGCCGAACATCGCGCACGGCTCGCTGTACATGATCGGCGCGTTCGTCGCGTTCAGCATCAACGTCTGGCTGGCGAAAAACCCCGCCGGTTTTTGGATCGCGCTTTTGGTGGCGCCACTCGTCGTCGCCCTCGTCGGTCTCGTTCTGGAACGCGTCCTGTTATCGCGTCTCTACCAACGCGAGCACTTGATGCTCATTCTCTTTACGTTTGCGATTGGACTCATTCTCAACGATCTGGTGAAATTCGCCTGGGGCTCGGAATACCGCTCGGTCGTGCCGCCGGAAATTCTTTCGGGGGCGATTCCGATTTTCAACGTGGACGTGCCGCGCTATAATTTCTTTCTCCTGCTCCTCGGCCCGCTGGTGGCGATTGGCATGTGGCTCTTTGTGACCAAGACCAAGATCGGCAAGATTTCGCGCGCCGCGGCCGTAGATCGCGAGATGGTCGGCGTGCTGGGCGTCAACGTCAGTTGGGTCTTTGCCGCGGCGTTTGTGATCGGCTGCTATCTGGCCGGGCTGGGCGGCGCGCTCGTCGCGCCGACGACGACCATCACGACCGGGATGGATCGCACCCTCATCATCGAAGCGTTCCTAATCGTCACCATCGGCGGGCTGGGCAACATCTGGGGCGCGCTGATCGGCGCGCTGATTTTCGGAGTCACCCAATCGCTCGGGCTGCTAGTTTGGCCGCAGTTTACGGTCGTCTTTCCGTACGCGGCGGTCGTCATCGTCTTGCTTCTGCGCCCGCGCGGGCTGCTGCGGTCGGTGTGGTGACAGCCAAATGAACCCCAACTTTGAGTGGGACGAAGAAAAAGCCAAAGCAAATTACAGGCACCACAAGATCACGTTTGATGAAGGCGCAACGGTTTTCAGCGACGCGTTTTCAAACACGATACCTGACCCTGATCATTCCACAGATGAAGAGCGCTATCTTGACATCGGTACTTCTGATAAAGGACGGGTGCTGGTGGTGTCCTATACTGAACGCGGAACGAAGATACGGATAATCAGTTGCCGCAGGGCAACCCCAACGGAACGGAGGCGCTATGAAGAAGGCAACGGCTAAAACAACTCAGACCAAACTAGATGAAACTATTCGTGCTGAATACGATTTCACAGGTGGAGTGCGCGGCAAGCATTACCGTGCCATGCAGAATGGCTACACGGTTACTGTTCACCAAGCAGATGGCACAACGCTCGTCAAAGAGGTGAAGCCTGCAAAAGGCGCGGTGATATTAGAGCCAGATGTCCGCAAGTATTTTCCAGATTCGGAGTCAGTCAACGCCGCATTGCGTTCATTGATTCGGCTTATTCCCACTCAAAAGAAACGACACGGCGCGAAAACATAGGAATCTCCATGTTCAAGGGACTGCCTGAAACGCGAACCTTCGTCGCCGTCGCCGCCATCGTGGCGATCCTGCTTGCATTGCCGTTCCTCGCGTCGGAATTCTACATCTATATCCTCGCGCTCATCTTCGTCACGGCCTTGCTGGCGATGAGTCTGAACCTCGTGCTGGGCTACGGCGGGATCTATCAGTTCCATCACGCCGTCTTCTACGGCGTCGGCGCGTATGCCGCCGCGCTCCTCATCACGCGCGCACGCGTCCCCTGGGAACTGAGCATGATCGTCGCGCCGTTCGTCGCCGCGCTCACCGGTCTCGTCATCGGCTGGTTTTGCATCCGGCTGACCAAACTGTATTTCGGCATGTTGCAGATCTCGCTGGGTTCGCTCATCTGGATCATCGTTTTTCGCTGGTACGATTTTACGGGCGGCGATAACGGCATCCACAACATTCCGATCCCGGCGTTTCTTACATCCACGAACGCGGCGTATTACTTTGTCTTGGCGATCTTGGTGCTTTGCCTATTCGTTCTCTATCGCCTGGTGAAATCGCCGTTCGGCGCCACGCTGCAAGCGATCCGCGACAATCCCCAGCGCTGCGAAGCGGTCGGCATCAACGTGCGGCAGCATCAACTCCTCGCGATCGTGATCGCGTCGTTCTTCGCCGGTATCGCGGGCGCGCTGTTCGTCACGCTCGAACGCTCGGTCTTTCCGGACATGTTGTTCTGGGTCTTGTCGCTCGAAGTTTTCGTCATGTGCCTCTTGGGGGGCTGGTTCACGTTCCCGGGGCCGATCCTCGGCGCGGCGCTCGTCGTCGCGCTCCGCACATTTTCCAGCAAATACACTGACTATTACACGACGATTCTGGGCGTCGTCTTGATCCTTTTGATTTTCTTTCTGCCCGAAGGCGTGATGGGCTTTGTCTTGGAGAAACTCAAGCCGGCGACGCGGGCCGTCGAAGGAGCGCAGCAGCTCGATGTTGAACGTTCAAGGGGCGTATAAATCGTTCGACGGCTTTATGGCCGTTAACCGCGCGGATCTCGTCGTCGAGCGCGGCGCGATCGTCGCCGTGATTGGCCCCAACGGCGCGGGCAAGACGACGCTTTTCAACCTCATCACCGGCCAGTTCAAACCCGATCGCGGCCAGATCGTTTTCGACGGCCAGGAAATCGGCGGACTGGCCCCGTACGACATCTGCCGGCGCGGGATCGCGCGTTCGTTTCAGATCGCCAATATTTTTGCGCGGCTGACCGTGTTCGAGAACGTGCAGGTCGCGGTGCTGTCGCAGCA
This sequence comes from Chloroflexota bacterium, assembly GCA_016208315.1. Lineage (GTDB taxonomy): Bacteria > Chloroflexota > Anaerolineae > UBA4142 > UBA4142 > JACQYF01. Next base: position 27,862 of record JACQYF010000046.1, read on the forward strand.
TCGCAAAAGCCGCGCGCTGTTCCGGCCCGCGCGCGATTTGATGGCCGCGGAGACGCATCGCATTCTGGCGAGCGTGGGCCTCGAAGCCAAGGCGCAGCGCGTGGCGGGCACGCTATCGCACGGCGACCAACGCATTCTCGAAATCGCCATCGCGTTGGGCAACGAACCCAAGCTGCTGATCCTCGACGAGCCGACCGCAGGCATGTCGCCGGAAGAAACCGCCGCGACGATGGCGCTCGTCCAAAACCTCGCGCACACGCGCGGCATCACGATCCTCTTTTGCGAGCACGATATGGACATTGTCTTTTCCGTCGCGCAGAGCATCATGGTCATGCGGCACGGCGCGACCATCGTCCAGGGCAGCCCGGACGAGGTGCGGCGGAACAAAGAGGTGCAGCAGGCGTATTTGGGAGGCGGCGATGCTTGAGGTGGATGGAATCCACACCTATTACGTCTTGAGCCACATCCTCTTCGACGTTTCGCTGCGGGTCGAGCCGGGCCAGGTGGTGTGCCTGCTGGGGCGCAATGGCGCGGGCAAGACGACGACCATGAAGAGCATCATCGGGCTAGTGCCGCCGAAACAGGGCCACATTCGTTTCAAGGGTCAAGAGATCGCCGGCCAAGCGCCCTATTTGCTCGCGCGCAAAGGCATCGGCTACGTTCCGGACGACCGCCGCATCTTCGCCGATCTGTCGGTCGCGGAAAACCTCGACATCGCGGAACGCAAGCCGCGCGATGGTTCTGGCTGGAATCGCCAAAAGGTGTTCGCGTTATTCCCTGCGCTGCAAGAAATCGAATCGCGCAGAGGAGGGTTTCTCAGTGGCGGCGAACAGCGCATGTTGGCGATGGCGCGCGCGCTGATGGGCAATCCCGAGTTTCTGATTCTCGACGAGCCGATGGAAGGTCTCGCGCCGATGATGGTTCATTGACGACGGGCACATTCGCTTTCAGGGCAGCATTCAGGAACTCAAAGACAACGAACAGGTGCGGAAGAAATATCTGCTCGTTTAGGAGTGTGGGAGTGTGGGAGAATGGGAGTCTCAGTACAGCACAGATTTGAGGAGAAAGGCGTTCTCTAACGCCGGCGATCGAGTGTGATTCGCGCTAGAGAGCGCTCACTCCTCGGTATGCTGTGATCTACCGAATCTTCGTGATTCACAGATGATAGAGTGTTCATGACGACTACGCCACAACGCATTGATTTCCGCGCTGCCACCCTGCACGTTCCCCCTTCAATTCCCCTTGCCGTTCAGCGCGCGACGCGACGCCTCGTCGCCAGTCGCGCCGCTGCGGTCGCCCTCGTCCCCGAGTGGGAAGCTCTGCGCCAAGCCGCGCACGACCTCCGCCTCGACGGTCTCATCCATCTCGACGAGGAGATTGCTAAAGTCGAGCGCGCGGTGCGCGCGGCGGGCGGGCACGTTCATCACGCGCGCGATGCCGCCGAAGCGAACGCGATCATCGTCGGCATCGCGCGGCAGCGCGGGGTCAAGACCGTCGTCAAAGGCAAGTCCATGGCGACGGAAGAGATCGGCTTGAACCACGCGTTGGAATCCGCCGGAGTGCGTCCCATCGAGACGGACGTCGGCGAGTTCATCATCCAGCTCGCGGGCGAACGCCCGTCGCACATCCTCGGCCCCACACTGCACATGAGCAAGGAAGAGATCGCCGCGGTTTTTACGCGGAAACTCGGCGTGGATGCGCCGCCCGACCCCCGCCGCCTGACCGACATCGCGCGCGAGCAATTGCGTCACGAATTCTTGCGCGCCGAAATGGGCGTCACCGGCGCGAATTTTGTCGTCGCCGAAACGGGGACCGTGGTGTTGCTCACGAACGAAGGGAACGGCCGCTTGTGTACGACGCTGCCCGACATCCACGTAGCGGTTGCCGGGATTGACAAGATCGTGGCCAATTGGGATGGGCTGGCGATTCTCTTGCGCCTGTTGGCGCGCAACGCGACCGGGCAAAAGATGGCGTGCCATACTTCGTTCATCACGGGCCCGCGGCGGAGCGAAAGCGAAAACGGCCCGCGCGAATTTCATTTGGTGCTCTTGGACAACGGTCGCAACCGCATCCGGCAAGACCCCATCGCCCGCGAAACGCTGCTCTGCATTCGGTGCGCGATGTGTCTGAACGTGTGCCCGGTGTACAATCAGGTCGGCGGGCACGCCTACGGGTGGGTCTATTCCGGCGCGATTGGCGCGATCCTTTCGCCGCAACTCTTGGGAATGCAGGTCGCGCGCGACTTGCCGTACGCGTCCACCTTGTGCGGCGCGTGCGCCGACGTGTGTCCCGTGAAAATTCCGATCACCGAAATCTTGCTGCACCTTCGGCGTCGTGTTGCGGAGGGAGATAACACGGAGAGCGCGACGACGGCAGCCAAGACGCGCGTCATCGCAACTGCAATCGCGCGGCTCATGAGCGCGCCGTCGCTCTATCGCCTGGGAGCGTGGTTGCTGCGGTTCGCGCAGACGCCGTTTCGCCGGGGCAATTGGCTGCCCAAATTGCCGCCCCCGCTCGATCGCTGGACGCAAACGCGGCCGATGCCGAAATTCGACGGGCGGTTTCGCGGGTGGTGGCCGCCGTCGGTGGGAAAACCGACGGCTAAATTAGGTGGAAATCCGGTACAACCGGATTCAAGCGGAACCCGATTTATCGGGTTTTCACCTGATGAGGCGGACGACGCGCCATCGAGATGGCGCGTCGTCCGATCTTCGCCGCGCGCGGACGCCCCCGCTCTTGACGACCTTGATCGTTTGCTCGCCGAAATCGTCCGTCTCGCCGGCAAGGCGCGGCGGGTCGGCGATGGGGAAGTTGACGCGGCGCTCCGCGAGTTGGTGCAGGCCGAAAGTGTGAAGAGCGCGGTGCTGTGGCAAACCGAGGGTTTGGCGCGCCTAGACCTGGCCGCGCGATTGCGCGCTCTTGGGGTGGAAATCGTGCCGCCGAATGCCGACAAATACACGCTGGCGGAAACCGATCTCGGCATTACCGAGGTTGACTTTGCGCTGGCCGAGTCCGGCTCGCTCGGCCTCTTGTCCGGCGCAGACAAGCCGCGCGCCATTTCGATCTTGCCGCGCGTGCATCTTGCCATCGTGCGGCCCAGCGCGCTGCGCGCGAATCTGGCAGAGGTCTTTGCCGCGGCCAAGCACGAACCCTATCTCGTATTCAGCACGGGGCTGAGCCGCACCTCGGACATCGAGTCCAGCCCGGTTCTCGGCGCGCACGGGCCGCAGGCGTTGTATGTGTGGGCGATGGAGTGAGAAGGAACCTTGCGCGTATTGCTGCCGTTGGTCTTTGTGCTATAATTGCGGCGGGCGAAGCCAGCGCGCGGAGGTAGACTTATGATGGCTCAAACGGCTCTCAAGTATGATGTCGAAGTAAAAGAAAACGGACATGTCGAACTCGACGTTCCCTTCCCTGCGGGCGCGCATGTTACTGTCTTTGTAATCGAGTCAGGTGATGCTTTCCATGATTTGCTAGTGGCATCCGAAAGCAGTCTTGATTTCTGGAACAATCCTTTCGATGACGAGGACTGGAATAATGCCTGAGCAGGGTGACATTCTTCTTATTCCGATTCCGTTCGCTGACCTCTCTTCTCAGAAACGGCGACCCGTGATTGTCGTCTCCAACAATGCCTACAATCAAAAGACGGCAGATATCGTTGTCGTTGCCATGACCTCGAACCCTGCGCCCGCAGATTACAGTTTTACGATTTCCTCCTCAGACTTGGACAAGGGAGCGCTGAACCGTCCAGGCAAAGTACGTGTGGACAAAATCTACACGCTCTCGCAATCCATCGTGGTCAAGACATTCGGACGAGCAAACGAAACCACTCTTGAGCGAATTCGCCAGATCCTGCGCGACTTGACCGCGAAGACTCGGTAGCCGCAAACAGCGCAATGGCAGCAACGTTCACTTTAGCCAGCCCGCGTGCCAAAAGCCGTGGCGGTGGCATGGTCGCCGTCCGCGAGTTAGCCCTTCGTGCTGCTTGGTATTCCGACCGCGGTCTGTTTCCCCGCTTTCTCCAGGTACAACCCTGTCAAGTAGGCGGATAGGAAAATGAGTGTGAATGGAATCCAGGTTCCAAGTATGCTCGCAAACATCGCGAAACTCTTTTCCACAAACAGGGCAATGAGGAAAACGTCCATGAACACCACGAAGGCGAGGAATGCTATCGCCGTCCGAAGGGGAGTGGTGTAGTTGAAGCGCTTAAAGTAGATGAGCGACAGCGTCCCAAACACGATGGGCGCGCCGATAGCGTGAATGTCCAGGGTGTTTTCTAGAGACGTGACGGCTCTGCCGATTCCCATGATCGCGCCGCAGATCGCCCATCCTACGAAGGCGAAGGTGAGAACGGTAATGGCTTTGGCGATGCTTGATTTGTTCATGATCTCCTCCGCGTGTTCTGTGATTTTCCCCGAAGGAAGGACAACGGACAACTGCGGATTCAACGGACGCGCGGGGTTTGTCCGTTCAATTCGATTTTGTCCGTTGTACTCTTTCCCGAGCGCATGCCGTTGTCGCGATGCGTGTGTTCTCTGACGTGCGTCCTTACGCTTTCAAACTCCTGGTCGTGCGCGCTCCTCGCGCAATGCGAGTCGTTCCTCTCCCTTTCGTGGCACCTGGGCGGACAACAGGTTTGACCACATCCCAGACCGCGTCGGGATGTTTGGCAGCCACTTTCAGCAGGACGCTGGCTGCCCCCTTCGGTACTCGTCGCCCCTGTTCCCAATTCTGCAAGGTGGCAACACTGATGCCCAAGAGCGCAGCAAATTGTCCCTGCGAAAGCCGATAGTTCTCACGGATGCGCTTGATGTCTGTTTCGTCTATCGTAAACTGGCGCGACGGCGTTGCTTCGCCGCGCAAGACAGCACCGCCTTCGCGTACGCTCGCAACCAGTTCGTTGTACAACTCTGCTTTCATGGGTACTCCTGTTCTACGATCTTCTTCAAGGTCTTGAGTTGGTTCGGCGATAGGTCGTCGCGTTTGCTTTTGCTGTAAATGAGCAGCATCAACAATTGATCTGGAGCAACTGCCCAATAATAGACGACGCGGACGCTGCCGCGTTTGCCTCGCCCCTGGACGGCCCAACGCACCTTCCGTAAACCACCGCTCCCTTTGATAACCGAGCTAGCGTGGGGACGATTGACCAATGCCATTTGCAACTCGCGGTATTCCTCGTCGGAGAGCAGGTCACGAACTTGGCGTGTGAAGATAGAGGTTTCAATGATGACCATTACCAACCCGATACCTGTTTGGTCGGAGTATACGCTAATGGCGTATAGCCGTCAAGTCGTGCGTGATGAAATGAGCGTGCCGTAATCTATTCAAAGGGCAAGTCGGAGAACGTGTAGGACGCCGCAGCGGCACGCGGAAGGAATGACAACGGACAACTACGGATTCAACGGACGCGCGCGGTTTGTCCGTTCAATCCGGTGTTGTCCGTTGTCCTTTTCCGCGCGTGACGTTGCCGGCGAGTGTGTGTTCCACGCCGTCTGTCCTTGAATGTACATTCCGATTTAGTCGTACATGACTCTCAGTAGCAAATGCGTCAACCCAACCATTGGGAGCAGGACTGCCATGATGTAAAGCAGTGCAAGCATCAGAATGACCATCGTAATGCTTATCAACACTGCCGTTGAATCGCCAAACGATGGAAATTCCACAAAGGTCTGTATCCACAGCACGAATATTGGCATGGAGAAAGGCATATGCACCCAGAATTCCATTCCATCATCTTTGTCTGTCTCATCGAATACAAAGAGCGATGGTCTATCTTTTTTTCGTTCTCGATTCCTCTTCCTTTTTTGCTTAATTATCACAGCGGAAATTACGCTCACTGAGTAGAATGACAAAAGTGCTACCCAGATAGCCCAGTTCCATTTCGTAGTACCCATAATGGTCGGGACTTGCCAATTATTGCTGACGACAAATGTAAATAGCGTCACTACATTGGCGGCAATTGCCAACGCACCTAGAACCAAAGACCCGACTCGTTTCAAAATATAACCTCTCTCGAGATGCCACCTATACGCAAACAGGTAGATGGCGTGGAACTCGTCTTGTCCGAAATACTGCCGACAACGCAAAACCAAATCGCGATATCCGCTTTGCAGCTATCGCGCAATCCCGCACCAAAACGCCGGCTCGCTCATCTCCATTTCATACGGCCCCCTCCTTCCTTCAACAACATCCCAGCCAATCCCTCCGCTAGTTGACATGCGACATGTGCTTGTGGTACGCCTCGACTAGATTCTTCTCTATCCGGTCGTGCATCATCGCTTGGCGTTTGTTTGATGGGTTCAGCACGTCGGCGGCACATATTCCGCAAAGCGTATAGCCGATCAAGACACCCTTCGCACGGTATATGAAAGCATTGAGCGACAAGGCGTCTTTGTGTTTGTATTTGAACGGGGCGACCCGCCGTTTGCCGCAGCACGGGCACAGCTCCGCGTTATGAAACCAATACGTTTTGATCGCATCTCCGTATTGGGCCTGGCAGAGAGCGAGCATCTTTGCCAATGCCGGTGCGAATGGATCGTGGGTGTCCATGTTGGTCTCCTACGTGGTAAACGCCGCTGTTCAAGATCGCACCGCCGCCGAAATGCAAACACCTGCCGTCCGACGCGCGCTTTGCGTCATTCGGCAGGTGCTCATGTCTCTGCGACGAGTGATGATGTTTCCAGGCAACAACGTCCCGAGCGTAGACATCTCTCCCCTCTTGAGGTCGGAGATCCCGCAATGCCAAGCGGGAAGCCGCGATGAAAAACCGGATACAGGGACGAAGCCAAGCCCTACAATGCCCATTCTACTCTGCTCGCCCGCGAATGTCAAAATCGAAAAACCTGTGCTACAATGCGGCCCCATAACGACTTCCATACCCCACACTCCCATACTCTTGTACTCCCATACTCTTTCGGAGGTTCGAACTTTACCATGGCGATGCTAAAACCAATGTCGGACAAGGGACGCTTCCTGACCGAGTCGGTCATCCGCGACATGACGCGGCAGGCGAACATGTACGGCGCGATCAACCTCGCGCAGGGGATGCCCGATTTCGAGACGCCGCCGGAATTGCAGGCCGCCGCGGAGCAGGCGATCAGGAACGGTTACAATCAATACGCGATCACGTGGGGCGCACCGCAACTCCGCCGCGCGATCGCCGACAAGGCGCGCGCGTTCAACGGCATCGAGTGCGACGCGGACGAAAACGTCACGGTCTGCTGCGGCGCAACCGAGTGCATGATGGCGACCATGATGGCGCTCATCAATCCGGGCGATGAGGTCATTGTCTTTCAACCGTTCTACGAAAACTATGGGCCGGACGCGATCCTTTCCGGCGCGAAACCGGTATGGGTCTCGCTGCACCCACCGGATTGGTCGTTCGATCCCGACGAACTGCGCCGCGCGTTTGGCCGGAACACGAAAGCGATTATCGTCAACACACCCAATAATCCCACCGGCCACGTCTTTACGCGCGACGAACTCGCGCTCATCGCCGAGTTGTGCCAGGAACACAACGTTTACGCGCTGACCGACGAGATTTACGAATACATCATCTATTCCGACAAGCCGCACGTGAGCATTGCGACTTTGCCCGGAATGGCGGAGCGGACCATTACGATCAGCGGGCTGTCCAAGACGTACAGCATCACCGGCTGGCGATTGGGCTATTGCATTGCGCCGCGCGAAATTACTAACGGCATTCGCAAGGTCCACGATTTTCTGACGGTCGGCGCGCCGCATCCGTTGCAGGTGGCGGGCGCGGCCGCGCTGGCCTTCTCGGCGTCGTATTACGAGAAACTGCGTGAGGATTATCGCCGCCGCCGCGCGTTGCTCGTATCGTATTTGCGTAAGGCCGGATTCACGTTTTACGAGCCGGAAGGCGCGTATTATGTGATGACCGACATCACGCCTTTCGGTGGGACGAATGATGTCGAATTCGCGCGCTGGCTGGTGAAAGAGATCGGCGTCGCTGCGGTGCCGGGGAGCAGTTTCTACTCGCCACCCGAGCTGGGACGGACCCAAATCCGTTTCATGTTTGCGAAAAAGGAAGAAACGCTGCATCAGGCCGGCGAACGGCTGTTGAAGCTCAAGGGTTGACATTCATGTTCTCTGCATTCACCACGGTTTTCCATGTTCGCGGCTATGAACTGCGGGAAGATGGCCGCATCGGCCACGCGACCTTTGTGCAATGGTTTGAGGAGGCGGCGATCCAAGCATCGGCGGCGTTGGGCTACGATCTCGCCAAATACCACGCGCTCAACGCGGCGTGGGTGATCCGAGATCTCGACGTCGAATTCCTTGACTCGCCGCGCTACGGCGAGCCGGTCGAGGTCACAACGTGGGTGAGCGATTTTCGGCGCATCCGTTCGCATCGCGAATATCAGGCGCGGCGGGCGAATGGCGGCGAGTTGCTGGCGCGCGGCCGCGCCGAGTGGATTTTTCTCGATTTGCAGACGATGCGGCCGCGCCGCCTCTCGCCCGAAATGGTCGCCAGTTTTGAGACGAACAGCATCCCCGCGCTCGAGCCGATGGACTGGCCCGCGTTTGAATCAGGCGAGTCGTTGGGACAATGGGAAGCGACGCGGTGCGTACAGAACTATGAAATTGACCAGATGCAGCACGTGAACAACGTCGTCTATTTGAATTGGATCGAGCAGCACGCGCGGGAGGCGTGGGTTGCGTGGGAACGCGATCCCGCCGCGCTCCGCCTGCGACGGCATTACATTCAGTTTCGCCAAGCCGCACAAGATGGCGACCTGCTGCGCGTGGTGACGGATACGGCGCGCGTCGCGGGTTCGGTCATCTGGCGGCATCAGATTCTGCGTGGTGACACGCTTTTGGTCGAGGCGCGTTCGGTGGACCAGACCAGTTTACAACCATCGCGCGTCGCTGTATAATGAGAGTTGTAACGAGTGGAGCCATGAATCTCTTGATCCTCGGCGGCACGGTATTCCTCGGGCGACATTTGGTTGATGCGGCGTTGGCGCGCGGGCACGCCGTCACGCTCTTTAACCGCGGTCAACACAACCCCGAACTTTTCCCCAACATCGTCAAGCTGCGCGGCAATCGCGACGGCGATCTCGCCGTGCTCGAGGGCCGGCGCTGGGATGCGGTGATTGACACTTGTGGCTTTATCCCGCGCATCGTGCGCGCTTCCGCCGAAATGCTCGCCGACCGGGTAGATCACTATACGTTCATCTCCAGTATCTCGGCGCTGGCGGATTTCAGCCCACGCGGACTGGACGAGAGCGCGCCCGTCGCGCAATTGAAAGACGGCGATTCTCTCGAAAAAGTGACCGAAGGTAGCTACGGTCCATTGAAAGCGCTGTGCGAGCAAGCAGTCGAGCAAGCGATGGCCCATCGAACGCTCGTCCTTCGCCCCGGTCTGATCGTCGGGCCGCACGATCCGACCGACCGGTTCACCTACTGGCCGCACCGCATCGCACGCGGCGGCGAGGTGCTCGCGCCGGGTGACCCGAATCGCCTCGTGCAAATAATTGATGCGCGCGATTTGGCCGAGTGGAATATTCGGATGGTCGAGCAAAAGAGGACGGGCATCTTCAACGCCACGGGGCCAGCTGACACACTGACGATGGGGCAAATGCTCGAAGATAGCCGGCGCGTGAGCGGAAGCGACGCGCGTATCACCTGGGTGGACGAGCAATTCCTGCTCGACGCGGGCGTGGGCGCATGGATCGAAGTGCCGCTGTGGATTCCCGAAAAGGAAAATGAAGGCGGACTGATGGCGATCAACTGCCGCAAGGCCATCGCCGCGGGGCTGACGTTCCGCCCTTTGGCCGACACGATTCGCGACACACTCGCCTGGGACGCGACACGGCCCGCGGATGTAGCACGCCGCGCGGGGATGAAGCGAGAGCGCGAAACAGAGTTGCAAGTAATGTGGCATAAACAAAAGGCACCACTGTAGGGAGGCAGCCAAAGGAGGTTGCGATGGGACTCACCGTATTGAAGATTAACGTCGCGAATGTGGCAGGCCCGGACGTCATGGAAGAAGTCGAGTTTCTCATTGACTCCGGCGCGATCTACTCTGTGGTCCCCACGCCGATTCTAGAGAAACTGGGCATCAAACCGATTGCCACCGAAACCTTCCGGCTGGCGAATGGCCCGACCATCCAGCGGAAACAGGGAGTCGCACTATTCAGGTATGGAGAACGTGTAGGCGGCGCGGACGTGATCTTTGGTGAAGTGGGCGACAGCCAACTCCTCGGCGCGTTCACGTTGGAGGCGCTCGGCCTGTCGCTCGATCCGTTGCGCCGAGAATTGAGTCCGTTGCCAATGATGCTGGCCTGAAACCGGACGGAAGGCAAACCGATGCTGCTCATTGACAAACGCCTTGCCGACTTGGTGGTCGGGTACAACCGAATCCGCAGTGTGGACCGCGGCCTGAGCGAGCTACGCAGCCGGTGGCGGCAGCCGCTGCTCGCTGGCTATGCGCGCCGGCGGAAGGAATTCGAGACGACCCTTGCGCGTTACCGCGGCCAAGAAGCAGGGCTTAGCCAAAGAATCGCGATCGGGCTGATCGCGTCCCTTGCGCTCGTCGTCGCCGGGCTGGCGGCTATGGCCATGGGGCTGGTGTTTGGCGCAGACGCCCTCTTCGGCCCGGTTGTCGCGGGAGGATTCGTCCTGATGGGCGGGGGCGTCGCCGCCGGCGCAGGGACGATCCTTCGCCAGCGTAACAAGACACCCGCGCTCTCTCCCCCACCTCATCCTTTCCAAGCCGATTTGTTCGCGCCGATGCTGCCTGGCTGGCACGAAAAATTGCGCGGGCGCTTGCCGGCTTTTTTCACAAACGAGTTCCTGCGGCTCTACCGCGCGGGAAACGCCGACCGGTGGCGCGCGCGGCTGCCTGCGAATTTCGCCGAGTGGGGCATGATCGGCGAGTGTTTGTTCATCGCGCGGTTGCAGCAACTTCGCGAAGCCGGGTTCATCGTTCATCGCCTCCAGCAGCGACCTGGCGACGATGTGGACGTGCTCGTGGTGGGGCCCAAAGGCATTTGGGTTTTCGAGGTCAAATATTGGTCCCGCGATATTACCTGGCGCGATGGCGCGTGGCGGCATTTTACGCGTCGAGAGGTGAGCGGCGATGACGATGGCGAGCCGCCCGACCAACAGTGGCGGCGGATGGCCGACCATATTTGCGAAACCCTCGAGCGGCATGGTGGGTCATTGCTGCGTGATCATCCCTCGTTGAAAGATATTCGCGGCGGCATCGTCTTTACCATCCCGGACGCGACCTACAACATCCCGTCCAACGCGCCGTTCCAATGGGGCTTGATCGAAGAATGGGCCAACCGTATGAGCGCGGCGCCGCCCGTTCCCGATCTGGGCGAGCGGGCCGTGCTGCGCGTCCTCGACGTGTTGCTCGCGCGCCATCGCGAGGTGATCGCCGACAAAGCGGTCATCTCGATGGCCGGTTACGCCGATAGTCTCATTCGCAATTCAGAGCAGCAACTGACTCAGTGGGCGCAATAGAACCCGCTCCTCGATGAACCTTCGGTCGTTCGATCCAACCAACCCCAACCACATTTCCGCGATCGTCGCAATATGGAATGCCGCCTGTGGTCCTGACTTGGCGATCAGCCCGCGCTTTGTCGAATTCAACACGCGCGGCGCGACGGGCAGCGCGCAAGGCGGCCTGTTGGCGGTACAGCACGGAGAGCCGGTCGGTTGTGTGATCGCCAGCGCGCTGCCGCACGATCCCAGTGTCTCGCCGCCCGAAACCGGCTGGGTGGATTTGATCGCCGTCAGGCCGGATGCGCGGCGGCAGGGTATCGGGGGCAGTCTGCTCGGTTGGGCGGAGGAATGGCTGCGCGAGCAGGGCTGCGCGCAAGCGCGGCTCGGCGGGAGTTTGCGCCCATTCGTCCCCGGCCTGCCCGACGAGTTGCGGAACGACGGTTTCTTTCGCCCACGCGGTTACACAGGACGAGCCAATGGCGAGTTTGTGTGGGATGTCGCCCGCGATCTGAGCGACTATGAGCCGCGTAGGGCAAATTGTTCCCCTTCATTTCATTTCGGGGATCTTCGACAATTTGCCCCACAAGTCCGCCCCGCCCAGCCCGGCGATCAAGCTGCCTTGCTCGAGTTTTTCTATTGCGAATTTCCCAATCGCTGGCGTTTTGAATTCCAAGAATTCCTACGCCGCGGCGGGCGCATCTCCGATTGGATGATTCTTCTCACCGAACGCGGGATTGACGGATTCGCGCGACTGACGTTTGAAGACTCGATCCAACCGTACGAGCGTTACTATCCGTATCGCCTGCCGCGACCGTGGGGACAACTTGGGCCAATTGGCGTCAGCGCCGGTTTGCGCGGCAAGGGCTGCGGCGGCCAGCTCTTGGACGCGGCGTTGGTCCGCTTGCGCGACAGCGGCGTGAAGGGATGTATAATTGACTGGACCGGTCTGCTGGATTTCTACGCCAAGTTCGGGTTCCAGCCGTATCGAAAATATCTCATGCTTATCAAGCATCAACTATGACCGAGATAGAACTCGAACCCTTCACGCGTGCGGACTTTGGGCGTTTGATCGCGTGGAGTCCGACGCCCGAGTTTTTGCTGCAATGGTCGGGCCCAATCTTTTACTTTCCACTCGACGAAGCGCAACTTGAAAACTATATGCGCGGCGCGGAAGGCGACGATCCGGTTCGCAAAATCTTTCGAGTCGTGGACCGGGCGGACGGGGCAGTGGTGGGGCATATCGAGCTGGGCGAAATCAATTTGGCGAATAGGTCGGCGACGATCTGCCGGGTCCTCATCGGCGATCCGGCGATGCGCGGCCGAGGCCTCGGCGAGCAGATGGTGCGCCGCGTGTTGGCGATTGGCTTTGGCGAATTGGGCCTGCATCGAATTGATCTGGGCGTCTTCGAGTTCAACCACGCGGCCATCGCGTGCTACGAAAAGATCGGATTTAGAATAGAGGGTTTGCGCCGTGACGCGCGCCGCATTGGCGATGCCTATTGGAGCGCGTGGACAATGAGCATTCTGGAGCACGAATGGACGAATATCTAAAAGCAAACCGCCAGCTTTGGGACGCGTGGACGCAGATTCACGTCAAGTCGTCATTCTACGACGTTGATGGATTCAAAGCGGGGCGCAGCACTCTAGATTCAGTCGTTCGTAGCGCGCTGGGCGATGTCCGCGGCAAGTCGCTGTTGCACCTGCAATGCCATTTCGGCATGGACACGCTGTCATGGGCGCGGCTGGGCGCGCGCGTGACCGGCGCGGATTTTTCGGAACAGGCGATCAATGCCGCACGTGAATTGAGCGCACAAGTTGGATTGGACGCCAACTTCGTCTGCGCGAACATTTACGACTTGCCCGGCGTGCTCTCCGGTGAGTTCGACATCGTGTTCACGTCATACGGCGTGTTATACTGGCTGCCCGATCTGCAAAAATGGGCGCAGGTCGCCGCGCATTTCCTCAAGCCGGGCGGAACATTCTTTATCGCCGATGGGCATCCGTTTGCGATGGTGTTCGAAAACGAAGGCGAGGTCACGGACTTGCAACCGCGCTATCCGTACTTTCACGCCGACGAACCGATGCGTTGGGAGACGCACGGCTCGTATGCCGAGCCGCTGGCGGATGTCCATAACGTCGAATATGGCTGGCAGCACAGTATGAGCGATGTATTGAAGTCGCTGCTTGCGGCGGGCTTGCAGATTCAAGAGCTGCGCGAGTATCCGTTTGCCAGGTGGCAGATGTTCCCCTTTATGGAGCGGGACGCCGAGGGTTGGTGGCGCTTGCCGGAACGGTTTGTACAAATCCCATTGATCTTCAGCTTGACAGCGAAAAAGCAAGTTCCCACGAGTTCCCCAACGCTTTTGAGGAACTCGTAGGAACTCTGGGGGCATATGGAACTGGTTATCGGTCTGGACGGCGGCGGCTCGCGGACGCGCGTGCGGCTGGCGAACGCGCACGGCGAAACGCTCGGCGCGGGCGAAGCCGGCCCTTCGAATCCGCAAACCGCGGGCCTTGACGCCGCTCAGCGCGAAATCATGCTTGCCATCCAGCGCGCTTTCGATCGCGCGGGAATCGCGCCGCAAAGAGTCGCGGCCGCGTGCTTGGGCATCGGCGGAATAGAGCGGGCAGACGCGAACGCGGAACTGAAAGCATGGGCGCAAGCGACGATTGCCGCGCGCGTCAAGATGCTGAACGACGGCGAAATTCTGCTCGCGGCCGGCTGCCGCGACAATTGGGGCATCGCCGTCATCGCAGGCACCGGTTCGATCGCGTGGGGTAGATCGCGTGATGGGCGCATTGCACGCGCGGGCGGTTGGGGGTATCTCATCGGCGACGAAGGGAGTTCGTTTGACCTCGGACGGGAGGCGCTGCGCGCCGCCGTCCACGCGGCCGACCGGCGCGGCCAGGAGACGCGCTTGCTGCCCGCGATTCTCGAGCACTGGGGCTTGTCCGAGCCGTTGGACTTGATCCCGCGCGTCTACGGTTCCGCCCCCCAGCCCGCCGAGATCGCCGCGTTGGCCCCGCTCGTGGCGCGCGTCGCCGCCGAGGGCGATCAGATCGCGCGCGGTTTGTTGGCCTACGCGGGTGAAGCGTTGGCTGATGCGGCCATCGCGGTCGCGCATCAGCTTGAGATTGAAAACGAGGAGATTCCGCTCGCGTTGACCGGCGGCTTGGTGCTGGGGAATGAATTGCTCCGCGAACGATTGCTGCAAGCGCTCGATACGTTTGGTTATCATTTTACGCCGGTTGAATTAGTCCACGAACCCGTGACGGGCGCGATACGGCTTGCGGTCGGTATGCTGTAGCGAACGGAGGTCAAATGGCTAATCAAACGCGCGAGACGGTTGACCCGATTGTGGCGCGGCTGCGCTCGATGGCTCAAGCCGCGCCTGAACTGCGAACGGCGGCGCGAGTTTACGAGACCGTTCTGCCCCTGCTTCGAGATGTCAAGTATGCGGTTCCGCCGTTGGGTATTTCGAAAGACGAGGCGCGCGCCAAATTGCAGGCGGGACAGCCGTTGTTATCGGACGCTGCGCTGCCGATTGACGACGGGCCGCCGCGCCGGTTAATAATTGAATTGGCAGAGCAACTCGAGAATTTGGCCCCAAAGCGCGGTTTGTGGTCACGGGGAGAACCGGAGGATCAGCCAGCTGTGACGCGCGCCGTTGCGGCGCGGCAGATCAGGGTCGAACTTGAATCGAACAAGCTGAATGTTGGCCAACTCTTGGCGATGGCAACCGGCGGAGACCGCAGTTCGATTCGCGCCGCGGCTGAGGAACGTCAACTCAACGCCGATTTGCTGTGGACGCTACTGCAATTTGCCATGCGCCCGTTTTTCCATGCCTGGCGCGAGCAGTTGACGCCTCTGCTTGGTGATCTTGAATGGAACCAAGCGCGTTGTTACGTTTGCGGCGGCGACGCGATAATCGGCGAATTGCGGGGCAACGAGCAGGCCGCGCATGTGCGCTGTGTGCTGTGCGGCGCGGACTGGAGCGTCCTGCGCTTGCGGTGTGTCCATTGCGGGAATGAGGACCACAACACGTTGAGTTATCTTTATCCGGAGGGTCGCCGGGAAAAATGGCGCGTCCAGGTTTGCGATCGCTGCAAGGGGTATCTCCGCATTCAGGCCAGCTTCGAGCCAACGCGGCCCGAGTTCTTGCTGGTGGAAGACCTCGCGATGCTGCACCTGGATGCGATCGCGCAAGCGCAGGGTTACACACGAACGACGGCATAAGAAAGAGCTTTTCCGCGAATCGCGCGAATCTCGCGAATGTCACTGCTTCGCGAAAACCGCTGCTCAGAAACCTGCGCTTGTGCGTTCGTAGTCCGGCACGTAGCGGGTTTCCCTGGCACCGCCCGCCAGGGCAGGTGTGCGGAGTGCCGTCCATTGTGCGCGGACGCGACTCCGCAAACTGCGCTACGTCGCGTACTACGAACCCACGCGCGTTTCTGTCCTTACACATGCCGCCTCGCGGCATGGAATTCTCGCAATGACATTCGCGGAGATTCGCGCGATTCGCGGAGAAAAGTGGTTACGGCGTCAGGCGATGAGTATCTCTTGGAAATAGTGTCGCCTCACGCACATTGCTCAAGCCGGTCAACTGCATCGTAAAGCGCTCCAAGCCGACGGCGAATCCGCCGTGCGGCGGCATTCCGTACTTCATCGCTTCCAGATAATACTCGAAGGGTTCGGCCGGCAATTTGGCGCGCGCGAGGGCCGCGAGGTAATCGTCGTAGCGGTGCAGACGCTGCCCGCCGGTCACCAGCTCCGTACCGCGAAAGAGCAAATCGAAACTATTCGAGTAGGTCGGATCGGCGGGGTCGGGGTGCGTGTAAAACGGTCGCTTGACCATCGGATAACCGGGCACGAACAGGAAATCCGAGCCGTGCGTCTCGCGCGCCCACTCGCCGAGCCAGCGTTCGTGCTGCGGCGCGAGGTCCGGCTCGCCGCGGCAGTCCTCGCCATGTCGCTCAAAGATGAGCTGCTGCGCGTCGCGGAAATGGATGTGTGGAATGGTTTCGGGAATCGCCGGCAGATGGACGTCCGTCAGCTTCAACTCCGCCGCGCATTGCTCCTCGAGGCGCGCGATGATGTGGCGGATGAGCCGGTTCAACAGCGCCATCACCGTAAAGTGGTTTTCGATGAAACCGAATTCGGCGTCGAGACTGACGTATTCGTTGACGTGCCGCGTCGTGTCGTGCGGCTCGGCGCGAAAAACCGGGCCAACCTCAAAGACGCGCTCGAAAACGCCAACCATAATCTGCTTGTAGAATTGGGGCGATTGCGCCAAGAAGGCCTCGCGCCCGAAATAATTGACGTTAAAGACATTCGCGCCGCTTTCCGTCGAAGAGGCCACGAGCTTGGGCGATTGAATCTCGGTAAAGCCCTCGCCGGTCAAGAATTCGCGAAAGGCGGCCATCACGCGCGCCGAGATGCGGAAGAGCGCGCGGCGTCGCGGATGCCGTAACCCCACGGTCGCGTGGTTGAGAAACGTATCGAGCGTCACATTGACGACGGGCTTGTTGAGGGCGACCGGGACCGTTTCGGTGACCGGGGTAATCACTTGCACCGCAATGTCGTGCAACTCGAGTCCACCGGGCGCTTGCGGCTCAGCCACGACGTCTCCCTCGATCTCCACGACGGTTTCATTTTGCAGATCACGTAACGCCGTCAGACGGTCCGCGTCTTGGGTCATCGCCTGGACAACGCCATATCCGTCGCGCACGAGCAGAAAATTGATTTTGCCCAACTCGCGCAGTTGGTGCACCCAGCCGGCCAGCTTGACGCGCTCGCCGACGTGTTCGCCGATCTGAGTGGTTCGTATCCGCTGCATACGCCCTCCAACAACAACAACGAATTTAGGAAAAACGAATTAAGAAATAAATACAAAACCCCCTGGTCCGATGAAAGGACGAGGGGGGTCTCGTGGTGCCACCTTTCTTCACGGCTCTCGCCATGCAGAGCCGCCTTGATGCTCGATAACGGGAGCCATCCGCGCAAACTCGTGCATCGCCCGTTACGGCGATTGTTTGCGAGTGCTCGGGAGGTGTCTTTCGAGAATGCCGGAGGCCGCGTTTCAGCTCAGCAACGGCTCTCTAAACTCCGGTGGATTCTCTACTCTTCTCCGTCACAGCGTTGGAGAGCTTATACCACACCTGGAGAAAATGGTCAAACTCGCAAGGTGCGATTTTTGTCGCTGCGTTCTCCGCTCCTTTTGTGTACAATGTTGCTACCTGATTGCCTAATTGACTTGGAGGACTGAATAATGGGATCGAGAATCCAGCCACCGCTGCCCCGTGAGCATGGCGCGTGGCCGATGTTTGCGGTGCCCGTGTTGGTGGGAATTGGCGCGGCGGGCGCGTGGAGCGTGTCCGTAATCCTGTTCGCGCTCACGGCTTTTGGTTTTTTCCTATTGCGTTATCCGCTGATGCTGGCCGTCAAGAGCCGCGCCCGCGAGGCGCGCTTGGATGCGCTGCGCTGGAGCGCCATCTACGGTTCAGCGACGGTCGTGCTAGGCGCGGCTCTGATTCTTGTTTCGCAGCAATGGCTGCTGGTTCCGATTGGGGCGCTGGGGTTTGTTTCGCTCGTAGTTTACTTGTGGCACGTCGCACACCGCGCCGAGATGACGGCGGTTGGCGAGTGGCTTGGAATTGCGGGGCTGGCGCTCGGCGCGCCCGGCGCGTACCTTGTCGGGACGGGCACGCTCGACGGGACCGCGCTGGCGCTTTATTTGCTCGACGTGCTGTACTTTGGTGGGACGGTCTTTTACATCAAGTTCAAAGTGCGTGAGCAGCCGCGTCTTGCCAAATCGGATGCGCGTTGGCTGGCGCGTTTGTGGGCCGGACGCGTGACGCTGGCGTACCACGCGATGGTCATCGCCCTGGTCGCGCTCTTTGCGATGCTCGGGATGTTGCCCGCGCTCGCGGTGATCGCGTTCGTGCCGATGGTGTGCAAAGCAATCGGCGGGGTGATGACGCAACCGGCGCGCCTCAATATCCGGCGCTTGGGATTTATCGAACTGGGGTTGACGGTTGTGTTTGCGGTGGTGGTGCTGGCGGCGTATCGGTAAAGAGCATAAACCTAACCTTTGAGTTTGATCCACTCCTGCGAGGGCGGCGGTTCCATGACGGGCGGCTCTTGGTCGGACTTGTACCATCCCGGTCGCGTGACCCGCAGTTCTCGATAGTAAGTCGCCAAGTCACTCGCCTGAGGTAACATCTCGGAGATCTCTTTTGGTTGCTTTAGCCCTTCGCGCCATGTTTTTTTCTCTACGGTTCCGACGATCAGATAATTGTTCCCGATCACGCTGGGATCAGACTGAATGTAGAGACCCGTCAATAAATGTTCGATCGCGTGTTTATCAGCAACGAGCAAGTCACAATGGCTGCAATACCGACATGTATAATTCAGCGCAATCAAATGGAGCGGGTCAACGTGAATGAGCAAAGGCAGCTTCCGCTGTCCCGTCTTACGCTCACACAACGGACACCTCGATACGTGAATATCGGGATACGGGTTAAGCATGAACCCGTACCGCGGTGGCAGTCCACCTAATCGCTCTCTCTTGGCTTTGGTCATGTTATTCGCGCCTTTATGAAAGAATCGAACCAGATGCCGCTCTCGCCGATCTGGAAAGCGCCTGTCCGAAAGCACGCGGTTAGTCGCGTCCCTTTTCGACCAGCTTCCCCGAAGCAAATTGATGCACAATATCCGCAATGAGTTTTTGGTAAGGCACGCCTGCCTCGGTTGCCTTGCGCCTAATCGCTCTGAGGTCTTGCTTCGGCAGGGCGATGCTAATTAATCCATGTGCTTCGAGCGCCGCTGTCGCGTAGGTTTGATATTGCTCAATTTTCTTTGGCGATTCGACAGAACGCCATTCCCCGCGTTCGTAGGAAGATAGTAGCTCGCGTTCTTCGGCATCCAACTTTAGTTTCTTCGTCATTCTACTTGCCTCCCAAATACTGCTTTGTTGCCTTGCGACTTGGAATTATAGTTTTCAGGAAAATCTCGTCTTCTGATTCCACAAATGGGACAAGCCACGCATAGTCTCGAATTCTGACTACAAAGATGCGTTGCCCTTGGTACTTTTCAGGACGCGGATGCTTGACGATATCGAGTACATCGCCAGCCGCAATGTGCGCAAGCACTTGCTCAAAAGTTATGTCGCGCTCTATTTTGAGTTGCTGGTTCTTTTGCTCATTCCAAGCGTAGTTTTTCATGAGCGTCGCATGCTTCAATGGAAAGAAAGTGCGTCCAGGACCCTGCACAGTGGTTCGGCTATATTATATACCAAAAAGCAGTTGCCGCTTTCCCCAATCCAGAAATCTGCTACAGTCTACCCTCTTCGAGAAAGCTATAGTATTCTGTTCGGTTGAAGATGATGTGGTCTAGCAACTCTATGCCCAAAATCGCACCGGCGGCTTTGAGTTGGGCAGTGATTTGGATGTCGCCTAGCGAAGGTTCGAGACCACCGCTAGGGTGGTTGTGCGCGACGATGACCCCGCACGCGCGGTCGGATAGCGCGTCCGCGAACACCTCGCGCGGATGCACCGGACTGCGGTCTATCAACCCGATTGAAACTACGCGGATGTTCAGTATCTCGTTCGCACCGTTGATGGTGGCGCAGAGAAAATGTTCCTGCTTTCGGTCGGCGTAATGCCGGACGTGCGGCAGAAGGTCGGACGGCGTTGCTATCTTCGCGCCTTCCGGTTTAATGCGGCGGCGGGCGAACTCGATTGCGGCAAGAATCAAGGTTGCTTTTGCCTCGCCCACACCCTCGAATTGCGTCAGGTCATCGGCGGTGACCTCAAGCCCCTTTTCGTCAATGAGCCGCTCCAGGTTGCCGGCGAGTGTCATGACGTCAATGTTTGGCGTCCCCTTACCAAGCAAGACGGCCAGCAATTCCTGGTCGTTCAGCGCGGGTGCGCCCTTGCGCATAAGCTTTTCGCGCGGGCGGTCGGCTTCGGGTATCTGCTTGATGGTTTTGTTCATGGTCTCACACCGCGACTGCCAGATGGTGCTGAATCACAGTGACAGCCATAATGTCGAAAATGCCGCCCGTGTCTGTGTATTTCAGATCGGCTAGCTCTTCGTAGCGTCCGCGCACGCTATAGGCGTACTGAATCTCGCCGTTCACTTGTCCACGATATGCGCCGTCGAGATAGACGAGGTCTTGCCGATGCGCGGCGACGGTGTTGTGAATAACCGGATCAGCCGCCTTCTCCTCAGTGACTTCTTTGATGTACAGCGCTTCCTCGTCGCTGATGTCGAACTTGGTGCGAATCTCGGCGATCATGTCTTGAACGGAAACCTTCTTGGGCCCAAGTCCCGCGCCTTTCCTGCCTCGGCTCGGCTGCAACTTGATGGTGCCACTGCTGTGAACTTCGCCTTGATACTCGACGGCAGCTTTGACGACTTGCGTTTGGCGAATCTGTTTCATCAACTCGGACACACTGCCTTGCTTGATGAGCTGTGGCCCGACGTATTCCGCGAACGTGGCGAATTCGCTCACTCCCGGCGCATAACTGTAAAAGCAAGTGAGGAAATGATAGCTCTTGACAAAGCGAGCGAGCAAGTAGACGAACGCCTTGCGGTCTTCGAGTTCGGGGATTCTGGCTTGAAAGCGCGTTCGGAGCGCATTGACCAAGAACTGCGCCTGGGCATCCGTGCCAGTCGCCAGCGCCTTGCATAGCTCCGCGGCGTCATTCGGAGTGAATACACCTGCCGCCAAAATCTCGGTATATAGCTTGAGGACAAGTTCTTGATCCGGCTCAGTGGGTTCAAAGGGCGTGCCTTTGCGATACTTGGCAAACGCTTTCAGGATGGCGGTCGCGTTGTTCGTAAAATCCACCACGACAACATCCATCTTGTCCTCGTAAGCGCGGTTCAAGCGCGACACCGTCTGCACGGCGTTCCGATCCATGACGGGTCTATCGAGGAACATACCGGCGAGCAGCGGTTGGTTAAAGCCGGTTTGGAATTTGTTCGCCACAACCATGAGGCGATAATCGTCACCCTCGAAGCGCTCCTCGGTCAACTCGCCTTCTTTCAGTTCGTTGATCGCGTGCTCGCCGATGGCGGCATTGGTTTCCGGGTGGACGAAATCGGAAAAGGCGTAGAGCACTTTGTAGGATGCGCCGCGCGCTTTGATCTTTTCCTTGATAATGTCAAAGTAGCGCAGCCCTGCAACACGCGAGGTGGCGACGATCATCGCCTTGGCGCGTCCGCCGACGAGGGGCATCACGTCCTGCTCAAAGATACGGAGCATCACCTCGGCTTTGTATTGAATCAGACCGTCGTCTTGATACGCGACATTCTGCAACGCCTTGGCGACGACGCCCTTGGGGTAGAGCCGTTCTTCATTCGGATTCGGCACGATGGGGCAGTGCAGGTTGTAGAGCGTCTTGTACGAGATGATGCTCGCCGCTACATCCACAATATAGCCCTCGGCGATTGCTTCGGCTTCGGTATAACTGTCGAACGGCTCGCCGAACAGGGTGAGGGTTTCGGGCGCGGGCGTAGCAGTGAACGCGACGAAAAGCTGGT
This sequence comes from Chloroflexota bacterium, assembly GCA_016208315.1. Classification (GTDB taxonomy): domain Bacteria; phylum Chloroflexota; class Anaerolineae; order UBA4142; family UBA4142; genus JACQYF01. The sequence continues at coordinate 49,889 of JACQYF010000046.1, forward strand.
TGAGGTCGTGCTCGCGAATGATCTGGGCGAGTTCTTCTTCGGGGTCTTGTTCCGGGTCTTCGGCATCGGCTTCGTCCGCCTGGCGGAATGGCAAGCGAATCGCCGCGCCCATCTTGCCTTCTTGCGAGCGATGGGCTTCGTCAATCAGAAAGGCGACCCGCAACTTTTTCAGTTCGGCGTTCTCTTTGATCTCGTCCAGTATCCAGGCGAATTTTTGCTGGGTGGTAACGATGATCGGCTTGCGCTCTTTGAGGAAACGCGGCAGGTCTTCGGATTTGCGCGCCAACCCGACCACGTCTTTCAGGTGGGTGAATTTCTCGATGTCTTCACGGATGTTGGTATCGAGCGACTTGCGGTCGGTGAGAATAAAGACAACATCCACCAACTTGTCGTTTGTGCCGGATTTGAACAAGCTGTGGAGCCGGTCGGCGAGCCAGCAGATGGTGAGCGTCTTGCCGCTGCCCGCCGAGTGGTTGACCAGATACTTGCGCCCAATGTCGCCGGTCGCGCTAAATTGGGCAGTGATGTCGTCGGCGATGTTCCGCACGGTGCGGCTTTGATGATAGCGCGGGAAGAGGGTGAAGGCGGGGCGCTCCGGCTTGTCTTCTTCCGCCTCGCGCTTGGGCACATGGACGAGGAAGAACGCCAGCGCTTCAAGCAACTGCTCCTGTGACAGCACCTCGCGGTAAAGGAACTCGACCGGGTATTCGCCCGCGGTCTGCGGCGTGTTCGTCAACCCCGTATTGTGCCAGCGGAAATTCTCGACGCGGCGCGGGCTGGTCGCCGCCATCACATCGCCGGTATCGGCGGCGAGGTAGAGGAAGGGGTGCTGGAATATCTTGTGGGCGTGGTCGCGCTCTGCGAACTGGGCGACGGCGTTATGCACGTTCTGGTTCTTTTCGTGCTTTACCTCTAGCGCGACGATGGGCAAGCCGTTGAGGAACAGGACGAAATCAATCTCTTGATTCGTCTCGCCAAAGTAGAAATGCGGGCGGAAGGTGATGCGATTCTCGGCGTATTTCGTAGCGGCGGCGCTTTCAGCAGAGCGCGGCTTGGGGTAGTAGAGCCGGAACTCTAGCCCGCGCACTTTTAATCCGTGGCGCAGAATCATCCAAAGCGGGGTGTACTCCAGTTCCTTGTGCAGCGCCTTGAACACCTCATCGCGTGCATCGGTACCGTAATCGTCCACCAGTTTCTTGAGCGTGTCAGCTTGGGTGGCGTTGAGAAAAGCCCAGAGATAGTCTTGCGCAATGAAATGCTCGGTGTCCGTGATGTCGCTTTGTTCGAGCACACAATAGCCGTGCTCACGGATGAGGAAATCTGCGATGTGTTGTTGAAACGTCAGCTCTGGGGCTTGCTTCTGCTTAGCCATTTGGACGAGTCTGTAGACCTTCGAGGTTTTTGGAAACCTCGAAGGTCTGCGTCAAATCTGCTTCGGTCACTCGCCGCTGCCCGGTGACGCATTCGTGAATCAGCGACTTGCGGTAGGCGGTGAGAGCGGCGATTTGCTTTTCAATGATGTCGGTAACTCTCTTGATCTTGGTAAATCTCGCATTCAGTTCTGTGCAGGTTGATTTTTGCGTATCTATCCCCGGAAGCGGAATTCTGATTAGACCGAGGTCTTTGTGGCTAAGACCTTGCCTCGATGCGCCGGTAAAACTCGATAGCACTTGCGCCTGGCCCATCGGCGAAGACAAGAATGCCGCCAAAAATTCGTAATGGATGCGATAGTTGGGGCGGATGATGCAGACGTGCTGATTGACATTACCTTCGCCAAAATTTGCCGGCACGAACGTACAGCGACCAATCGAAGCGCCTGTGATATTCAACAGTACATCTCTCGGCATGAGTTGACTATTGCTCATCTCTTTGTACGTTTCTTCGGAAATGTACGCTACATCATCAAGCCGCAATCCATCAAAGTGAACATTCTGACTGCGAATTAGCGGAATACCTTCATAGAGGTAGCCGGTCGCTCCACCTTCGGGCGTAACACCGCTGCCAATCTTCGTTGCCACATCTTTGAATCGTTCTGTGGGAACATTCGATAGCCGATCAAAGGCGGCATGGAATTCCGCACTACGCAAGATATCGAGCACCTCAAGTTGACGACGCTTGGCAGCCACCGCCGCATCAATTGCCGCACAACTCGCATCCAGATACGCCGCGATACGTTGCTGCTCCAGTAATGACGGAAGAGGAACTTCAAAGGTGTTAAAGTCCTTGTCGTCAATAGCGGGATAGCCAACGCCTTTTGCTGTCGCCTCAAAGTATTGTCGTGCGCCTTCGGAAATGAGCATGTAGTAGGCAAACTTGGGCGAGAGTTTGGCTTCATTTGGTTGCACTACGTTGAAGCCAGTTGAACACACCAAGTGCTCTCGCCCGTTCGGAATGAATGCTACGTGTCCATAATCACGACATCGTGTGCGCTGATGTAATCACGACATCGTGTGCACTTTAAAAGCCAAACGTAATCACGACATCGTGTGCGATTTGACCATACTTCCATGTTACAGGAGGAAGTATGGACACCGACACGAGCGA
>JACQYF010000068.1 GCA_016208315.1 Chloroflexota bacterium
TAGACGGCAATACCGTACTAGAAGAGCCGCGCCTTTGTTCGAAAGTGCCGATCTTGGGATCGCTGATTGATCGCCTACGAGATTTCTGGATTTCGGCGGTCGAACGGCACTATGTCGTCCCGATTTTGAATCAACAGTCCGCGTTCAACGCCAAGATTTCCGAGTTGATGCGCCTGCAGTCCGAGTTGTACGAACGGGAAAGCGCGACCCGGCAGCAAGAGGTCGCGACTCTGCGACAAGAGATTGCGACCCTCCGCACGCAGAACGACGTGGCAGCGCGCCTGCTGCAAATGCAAAGCACGGACGATGCGGCAATCCCGTATATGCTGCAGATGCTTCGGAGTGATCGGAAGCCGGGATCAACCAAGCCTTGTAACGTTTCTGAGGAGTGATGGCATGACAGACGTTCAGCAGGTTATCGAAATCCGCGATCCTGAGATCAATGTCGAAGAAACCATGTCGCGGATTCGGGCGCGGATTCGGGAGCGGCGTGCGCAAGCCGAAGCGAAAGGACTGGACTATGATCGGCTCGCCGGTGAGGGGCTGCCTGCTGTCGGTGCGGGCAGTTTGGGCGCGGATTTTTATTATGACTTGCATCAAATACGCACGAATGCAGAATCCATTTGGGTGTCATTGGCGATGCGCGACCGGCGCATACCTGTCCTCAATCCTCTTCTGTATCGTATTGAAAAACTATTGCATCGGCTTGCCTTGAAATACGTGAACCTTCTGGCGGGTCGTCAAGTGGTCTTCAACAGAGCCACGGCGAGCGTAATGTCTGGCATGGCGCATGCACTAGAGCAAAATGACGCGCGCGCCAAGGCATTGGAAAAAGATGTGAGCGCATTACAGGCGCGGCTTGCCAAGCTAGAACAAACGCTGGGCAACGGGGCAGAATCGTGAGACGCTGGCGTATCGCCTTCGTCGTGGCGCGCTATGGAGAGGAGGTTCTGGGGGGAGCGGAAAGAGCAACGCGTGTCCTTGCAGAACACATCGTAAGAACTGAGCAAGCAGACGTGCAAGTGCTGACGACGTGTGCGCGCGATCATTTCACGTGGCAAAATACGTTGCCCCCCGGGGAAACACTCATCAACGCCGTACCGGTGCGAAGATGTGGCGCGCTATGACGCACTGCATTTGCGATTGATACAGCAGAAACGGCTCTCGACCGACGAACAATACGAGTGGGTGGATCAGAGCGCGCACAGCCCGGAATTATATGCTTACATCGAAACCCAGGGTCGGACCTTTGACTTTCTGATCTTTGGGCCGTACCTCTTTGGCACCACTTATTATGGCTCTGCGATCTATCCCGATCGTTCCATTCTGTGGCCGCACCTCCACGATGAGATTTATGCATATTTGAATCCGACGCGTACGATGTACCACGGGTGTTTGGGAGTCATGTTCAATACCTATCCTGAGTCGCGTCTAGCGCAGCGGTTATATGGCGCACACCCGGGCGCCTACGTTGTGGGTGAGCTTGTAGATTTCGGTCTATCCGCCCAAGCCGATCCGGGGCGGTTTCGGGAGCAGGCAGCCATTCGCCCGCCCTTCGTCCTCTATGCTGGTCGTCTGGAAGGAGGGAAAAATGTTCCTTTGCTCACACGTTATTTTCAAGAGTACAAGCGTCGGCGCGGCGGACCACTGAAACTTGTGTTGATGGGGTCGGGGCCGGAAGCCATCCCGGCGCATCCAGATATTGTCAATTTGGGTTTCGTTCCTGAGGAAACCAAGTGGGACGCCTATGCCGCGGCTACGCTGGTTTGTCAGCCCTCGGTCAACGAGAGTTTTTCAATTACAGTTATGGAAGCGTGGTTATCGGGCGTCCCGGTTTTGGTTCATGCGGACTGCGAAGTGACGCGCTATCACGTAACTCAAAGCGGCGGCGGCCTGTACTTTAGAGATTATGAAGACTTTCAATCCGTCGTGGATTTGCTGCTGGCGGACGAATCACTGCGTCGGTGTCTGGGAATGAACGGCAACCGCTACGTGCATGCGCATTACGGTGGAGAGGTCGTAATGCAGAATCTTGAGGCGGCTTGTCAGCAATGGGCTGCGTTGAGGACGACGCGATGACATTTCCGCGCCAAATTCACCAAATCCTGCCCTTTTTCGCGTATGGCGACGCGATCGGCAATCAGGTGCTGGAACTGCGTCGCCTTCTGCGTAATTGGGGTTACGTCTCAGAGATTTTTGCCGAGAACTGGGATCCGCGTTTGGCGGGAGAATGTCGGTCGTATCGGGAATATCACCGCCTTAGTCACAAGGATAATCTGCTGATCTTGCACTACTCCACAGGCGGCGAAGCCAATCACTTTGTGCTGACTGTGCCCGACCATGTCGTCATCTACTACCACAACATTACCCCGGCGCATTTCTTTTATTGGGCTAACGGCGCCGTGGCGCGTGAGGTTGAACAGGCGCGCCGCGAACTTGAGCAGCTCGCCGGCAAGTTGCCCGCGATTGCCGCATCTCCATATAATGCCCAAGAGCTGCAGGGAATGGGTTTCACCGTCCTGGGAGTTGCGCCTTATATCTTGACCTTTGAGCGGTTGGATGCGGGTTTGCAAAATCACGGCGCGGCGGAAATCAAACAGCGGTTTGCCGATCCCCAGGCGATAAATTGGCTTTACGTCGGACGGCTCGCGCCGCACAAATGCGTTCACGATATCATCAAAGCGTTCTACTACTATCACGCGTGGATTACTCCGCGCTCGCGCCTTTTGCTGGTTGGCACGGGCACCGGACTGGAGCACTATGTCGCCGATCTGCATCGCTTGACCCACAAGTTCGGCTTGGACGAATCCGTCGTCTTTGCAGGTCACTATGGCGCGGGGGATGGGTTGGCGGCCTTCTACCAGATAGCCGATTTGTACGTCTGCATGAGTGAGCATGAGGGCTTTTGTATTCCTCTGGTGGAGGCAATGTACTACGGTCTGCCGGTGTTGGCATATGCCTCGGCGAGCGTACCCTTTACATTGGGCACGGCAGGAGTGATGATGCAAAAAAAGGATTATGCTACTATCGCCGAGACCGCTCATGAAATTGCAACGTGCGATGCGCTGCGGTCTCGGCTGATCGCCGGGCAACATACACGCTTGGCGACTTTTGCGCCAGGCCCAGCGCGGGCACAATTTCGCGCCTGCCTGGATGCGGTGGTCGCTTGCGGCGTGACCCAGTTAGGGGGAATCGAATGAGCGACATTCAGAGATCGAGCCATCCCTTTCGCTTTCGCCCGCAAACCAATGACGAATCTGTCTTTCAAGCAGTATGCGCCAATAATGAATACCGCTTGCCTGATACCTTGGATCCAAAGGGGCTAGTAATAGATATTGGAGCGCATATCGGCAGCTTCTGCTATGCGGTCCTGAAACGCGGAGCGGAGCGTGTGTTTGGCTTTGAACCGGATGCGGATAACTTCAACTGCGCCGTGGAAAACCTACGCGGCTTTGGTCAGCGAGTGCATTTGTCGTCGAAAGCTATTTGGCGCTCGGATGTGGCCGATCAGGCGCTGGCGATCGGGCGCATAGATGACAACCTCGGCGGTTGGAGCATGATCTGGGGCCTGGCCGAGGGTGTGAGTATCAAAGAGGAAGTGAGTGTGATCGGGCTTGACGATGCGATTCGTCAGATCACGAATGGCGGTCGGCAGCGGGTCCAAATACTCAAGATTGACTGTGAAGGGGCGGAATTTCCAATCCTGTTTACGTCACGCACACTGCATCTCGTGGACGGCATCTGCGGCGAGTTCCACGAACTGGGTGGAGACTATGATCCATTTGGGATACCGGAGCGTTTCAAGGTGCCGGGGGTTGAGCGGTTTACGATTGTCGAACTTACGAACAAACTGCAAGAGGCAGGTTTTAGTGTCAGCTCCGTCAGACATGACACCACCAATATGGGATTGTTCTTCGCTGCGCGCGGAGTATCCACGCTTTCTTGCCTTGATCGCCTCAAATTCATCTGGCGATCCTGGAGAGCAAATTCCCAGACCTGAGGAGGACAGGCAAATCCCTGAAGGCCTTTGTAGCACAAAATGACTATTGCTTCAGTGCAAGTAACCGAGTAGTGTATTGTTGGGAACAGCCAAATTCAAACCATTTCCCAAAGAACAACTAATCCAGAAAGTCTAGCGAACACAACGATGATTTTGACAAAAATGCGGATTCGACGCTATTTGATCCTGTTGGCGCTGGTCGTCGTCCTTTCGCTTATCACACCAGCCTCAGAGCGAGTCTTAGCAACGTACCCCAACAATCCCCCGGCGCAACCCGGGTTCACGCACTAGCCAATACCCGGTACAGATGACCGGGGCTATGGGCTCCGCCTTTCCGGAAATGTCGTGCGTGATTCGTCACCGCTGCTCTGTGACCTACTTGGCAACGGCAATAAAGAAATCGTGGTCGGCGGCATTGATGGCATCTTGTACGCCTATCGGCCCAACGGGAATCTGCTCTGGAGCTACAATACCGGAGTGCCGATTTATTCATCGCCTGCCTGCGGCGATCTTAATGGCGATGGCAACATGGCGGTGGTCGTGGGGTTAGGCAACAAGGGCAGTGAAATTGGGAATGGAGGTGTGATCGCGGTAGAAGGCGCGACGGGCGCGTTGCGTTGGCGCTTTTACACGATGGACTATGGCGTGTTCCCGGGCACCGGCTTGAGCAGCGCCGTTTACTCTACACCGGCGCTTGGCGATCTCTATGGCGATGGCAAACTACAAGTCGCGTTCGGAGGATGGGATCACAATTTCTACCTTTTGGACCCTACTGGGAAGATGCTATGGCAATATCCGACACTGGACACAATTTGGTCATCGCCCGCCATCGCCGATTTAGACAACGACGGCATTCTGGAAATCATCACTGGATCAGATATTTCTGCAAACGCTCAAATTGGAACCCCCAATGGTGGCTATCTCTATGTCTTCAACCGAGATGGCACCATTCGGTGGCGCGCCTACCAGGATCAAGTAATCTATTCTTCGCCGGCCATCGGCGATATCAATGGCGATGGGTATCCGGAGATTGTCGTTGGCACGGGCGATTACGCAGTCAATGCCGGCAAAGGATACAAGGTGTATGCCTACAATCGCAACGGCAATCTGCTTTCCGGTTGGCCGGTGAATACCACCGGCTACGTCTTCTCCTCGCCGGCATTGGCGGATCTGAATGGAGACAACAAGCCGGAAGTGATCGCCACTTCGGAAGACGGCAAAATCTATGCCTGGAACGACAGTGGGACGCAACTCTGGTCGAAAAGCGCCGTCGCGACATTCGGTGGCGTTCCCAATCCATTTGTAAATTCTCCCATTGCCGCGGATGTGGGGCGTTGTACGTTTTCGGGAGCTTCGAATTCGGCAAGTGGCGTGCCGTCGTTCCTATTTGGGCTGACCTCTGAAGTCGGCGTGGTGGATTCCACGGGCACCCAAATCACCGATTATCCCGGTAACGGCACCAGTTGTACCGTGACGATTTGGGCTGAAATATCGGTGCTTGAAAATGCGGTTGCAGTCGGCAACATTGATAACGATGACGCGCTCGAGTTGGTGGCGGCCAGCGGCAATCGGTATGACGCGAACCGCGGCTACTTGTATGTCTGGGAGGTCGCCAACGCGAACGGCGCGAAACTGCCGTGGGTCATGTTTCGGCAAAACGCGCGGCGCACTGGTGTATATCCACGCGCGAGCGTGCTCTCCAATATTGACGATGCCGAGGTTTCCGGCAACACTATCCCTTCGGTCTTGCCTCTGAACTACACCACCACCGCTACGGTCTCGTTCCGCAATACGGGCAACACGACGTGGACGCCGGCCACTGTCAATCTAGTTCCTTTTGCTGGCGACCCGCTCGCCACGGCATCTTCCTACAGTCTGTCTTCTTCGGTCGCGCCTGGAGGAATTGCCACTTTTACCATTCAATTACGCACGCCGAATAGCAATACGTACGCGACGACTAACTGGCGGATGAATCGAATTGGTGCCAGCAATTTTGGCGCGGCCGCCTCACGCCGAGTCAAGGTTGGGAATCAACCTGCCTATTACGTGTTGCGTGGCGATGGCCAAATCTACAATGGCGGGTTGGCGACGAATGTGGTCACACCGCAGACGACTTGGACGTGGGACGCCGCGCGCCAATTGGCGTGGTTCCACAACAATGCCGGTGGTTTCGTCTTCGATCTGTACGGGCCGTGGCATTACGCGCCCGCGGCGGGAATGACTTTTGGTCCAAACCAGGACCTGGGGGCCGTGGATACAGGATATACGTCAGTTGGCACAGAGAGTCTTCGGGAAGTTGATCTTGGGGGCTCGACCTATTGGCAGATGGATATTAACGGTAATTTCTATCCCGTTGGCGGTCCGGCACTGATTTCGGGTTTACCCGCCGCACCGGGAAACGGACAGGCAATTTCCTTCGCGTTGACACCCAACCGGGATGGTGTCTATATGTTGCTGCGCGACTGTTCCATCCGTCGCAGCACGTCAGCGACGATTGTTCCGAGTACGCCGACATTCTCTGGACAGGATCGCTGCCGCAAAATCAAAGTTACTGCCAATGGTCTCGGTTATTACGTCATGGACAAGTTTGGGCAAGTCTACAATGGCGGCGCGGCACAGGCGATCACCCCTCCGGCGGGTTTCCCCTCCACTTCTGAGGTAGCGGCTGACTTTGAACTGACTGCCGATGGCAAGGGTTACTATCTATTGACGCTCGACGGCTCAATCTATGCTGCGGGAACAGCCGCGTCCATTACGACAAATTCCACACCCACTTGGACTGTGAATACAAATGCAGGAGGAGTCGCGCGCGATCTCGTGTTGGTAGACGGTCGCCTGTACGCCGGGCCAGTGCTGCAAGTGTCTCCATCGGCGGTCATCGTGTTCCACAATATCGGTAGTAGCAACGATACCGGATTTGGCTTGACGCTATCAAATGTAGGTGGGTCGGGTCCGCTGAACTGGACGGCAACTGTGCCTAATAAGGTCTCCTTGGGTGCGATGAGTGGGGCGCTTTCCTCGAGTACGTCAGTCGCTGGCACTGTTAACGCGAACGGCTACGGCGCGGGTACCTACAATCTCGGCTCGATCGTCATCAACGGCACGGATGGGAACGGGCAGACGGTCATGGGAAGTCCCCAGACTATCCCAGTGACTCTGTATGTTGGCACATACTATCGGCTTTATCTGCCTTTGGTGATACGGTAGAGAAGATGCGGGTTGGCATTGACGGTCTCGTTCTTCGTGGCAGAGATGCCGGCACGCTCCGTTACGTGGAACAATTGTTGGCTGGATTGGCCGCCGATCCAGCCAACGAGTATGTTGTCTTCGCCAATCGGCAAGTTCTCTCGCCGGGCGCCGCGCCAACCACCGCCAGTTTGCGCTATTCGGATGTTCGCCCGGTGGGCGTGCTTCCCCCCGCACTGCGCCAGCAACTCTTTCGCGGCTGGCATGCGCGCGGCAAACTCGACCTCTTGCACTGTCCCGCCTTTGTTCCCCCGCTCGTCTTTAGCTCCGGCCTGAAAACGGTGATGACCGTCCACGACCTCGCGGTCGAGTTGTATCCCCAAATGAAGAAATGGACTGGGTTGTTGTGGTCGCGTCTCTTATTCCGACGCGGAATCGAAAAGGCGGATCGAATTATTGCGGTGTCCGAAAGCACCAAAGCGGATTTGATCAAATCGTATGGCATCGCCGGCGAAAAGATCAGTGTCGTTCATCACTGCGTGCCCGAAGCGTTCAAGCCGGTCCCGATTCAGCCGGAGCTTACCGCCCGGTACAAGTTGCCGGAGCGCTATGTTCTTTACGTCGGGACTTTGGAGCCACGGAAGAACATCCCCAACCTCATCCGCGCGTTCGCGCTCGCTCGGCAACGGGGTGGGTTGCCACATGTGTTGGTGCTGGCGGGCGCGCGCGGCTGGCTCTACCAAGATATTTTTCGTACTGTCGCAGAGCTGGAGTTGCAGGGCCAGGTTCTTTTCCTTGACTATGTGCCGGAGCAAGATTTGCCGGCGCTCTACTCCGGCGCCGACCTGTTCGCGTACCTCTCGTGGTACGAGGGCTTTGGGCTACCGGTGCTCGAGGCGATGGCGTGCGGCGTGCCGGTGCTCGCGTCCAATTTGTCGTCGCTGCCGGAAGTGGTTGGGGATGCGGGCGTTCTCGTCGCGCCCGGAGATGTGGAACAAGCGGCCTGCGAGCTTGCGCGTATCCTGTCCGATTCTGAGACGCGCCGCGCACTGATCGCCCGCGGATGTGTGCGCGCACACGCGTTCTCGATGGAACGGTTCACCCGCGAGACGCTCGCCGTGTACTCGGCCGGCGGTGGGCCTCGGTCAAGTTAGCCGAGCAAGCTTTGTCCATTACAAGAGGAAACCCGAATGCTCCTCAAGAGAGAATACTATTGCGGACTCGCCACCAGCGCGCTGAGGCGCCTGCGCCGGAGAGATTACGGCTTTATCGCCAAGCAAATGGTGACCTGGGGCCAGAACCGCGTCAGGAACCAACTCGCTCGCCGAAGGAACCGCCTGGAGGGCGGTCTTGCCATTCCTCCGTCAGAACTGATCTACCTCGTCGCGGGGACGGATGATGTATCCTGGTTTCTCCAGTCCGGTGCCGCAGCGGCGCAGAGCATAACCGAGGTCTTGAACAAGCACGATCTCGAAATTAACCGGTTCGGAAGCATCCTGGATTTTGGCTGCGGCGTTGGACGGGTCATGCGATGGTGGAGCGGTCTGCAAGAGACGCGGCTGTGCGGCACCGACTACAACGCGGCGCTCGTAGCCTGGTGTCAAAAGAATCTGGCTTTTGCCCAATTCCAGGTCAATGGCCTCGTCGGCCCCCTCGCCTATTCAGACGCGAGCTTTAATTTTATTTACGCATTGTCTGTATTTACGCATTTGACGGAGCCGCAACAGCTTTTTTGGATCGAGGAACTTGGCCGATTGTTGCATCCTAACGGCTTGCTGTTAATCACCACGCACGGCGAGCACTATCTCGCACAATTGCGGCCCGACGATCAGAGACGGTTTCGGCAAGGAGATTTGATCGTCTATGAAGAGGAAAAAGCGGGAAGCAACCGCTGCGTTGCGTTTCATCCGCCGGTCTACGTGCGTGAAAAGTTGGCTCCGAATCTGGTGTTGATTGATTTCGCGGCCGAGGGCGCGCGCGGTAATCCTTGGCAGGATGTGTATTTGCTAACCAAGCCGCCGTTCTAGTTCAAGAAGGGAGCGTTCTTAATGCGCATCGGCATAGACGCGACTGCATTGCCTTCGCAACCGTTTGGCGCGGCAAATTACATCGTCAACCTGGTCCAGGCGTTGCTCCGGGTTGATACGACCAATGATTACGTGATCTTTGCCAAACCTCTCCACGTTCCGCTCTTCGAGAAACGCCAGCGCGTGCAGGTGATCGGCGTTCCGCTTGCCACGCGGATTCTGCGGATCGCGTGGGAGCAGACGGGGCTGCCGTGGCTCACGCAGGAGCACCGTCTGGATGTCCTGCATTCGCCTCACTACACCATGCCTTTCGCCGCGCGGTGCGCGACGGTCGTTACCTTCCACGACATGACCTTCTTCCTCTATCAGGACAAGCACCTGTTCTACAAGCAATTATTCTTTCGCCTGATGATCCCCTGGTCAGCGCGCCGCGCCGATGCGCTCATCGCCATCTTGGTGCGCGCCTTTGCGCGCGTCGTCCAAAGCGGTTTGCCCCATTCGTTGGTCATGGCTGGCTCGCGCGGATGGATGGACACGGAGGTTTTCTCGACCATCGAAGAACTGGGGTTGCTGTCACGGGTTTGTTTTGCAGGTTACGTTCCCCAGCCAGACCTACCCGCTCTTTACAGCGCGGCCGAGCTGTTCGTCTACCCATCCCTTTACGAGGGCTTTGGACTGCCGGTGCTCGAAGCGATGGCGTGCGGCGCGCCGCTGGTTACCTCCAACGTTTCTTCTATGCCCGAAGTGGCCGGCGATGCAGGCCTTCTCGTCGAGCCGAGCGACGTGGATGCGCTGTCCAATGCGATGCAGCGTGTTTTGACGGATCGAGCGCTGCGGGATACATTAGGGTCGAAAGGGCAGGCGCGCGCCCAAACGTTTTCCTGGGAGCGCACGGCGCGCGAGACCCTTGCGGTCTACCGGCATGTGGCGACGTGAGATTCTTTGGGTCTAAAATTGTCATTGCCAGACAAACATGCTATACTGGCACTGCCGCGTTCGGGTCCGCAACATACAAACCAAAGAATCCCTGCCGGCCATATGATGCTAGACCTTTCCATCTGTATCCTGACCCTCCAAGCCAAAGACCTGCTTAGGGATTGCCTGCGATCCATCGGCGAGCATACGCGTACCGTTCCGTACGAAATCATCGTCGTGGACAACAATTCGCAGGATGGCACGGTCGAGATGTTGCGCGATGAGTTTCTCGGCGTGCGCCTCATCGTCAACGACCACAACGCCGGCTATTCACGCGCCAATAACCAGGCGCTTCAAGCCGGTTGCGGCAAATACGCGCTGTTGCTGAATCCCGACACGGTCGTCCTGTCCGGTGCGCTTGACCGGCTCACGCAATTCATGGAAGCGCATCCCGATGCGGGCATTGTCGGACCAAAGGTGCTGAACCGCGATGGCACGCTGCAGAAACAGTGCCGCCGGAGTTACGCGACGCCGTGGGATTTGTTCTGTTACTTTTCCGGTCTGGCAACGCTCTTTCCTCGCAGCCCGCTTTTTGCGCGCTACCTGATGACTTACATGGACGAGAATGTGACGCACAAGGCGGATGCGGTCTCCGGCTCCTGCATGTTGATCCGCCGCGAGGTCATCGCACAGATCGGCTTGCTCGACGAACGCTTCTTTGCGTACCAAGAAGATACGGATTACTGTTTTCGGGCCAAGCAGGCGGGCTGGGACGTTTACTATTATCCGCAAGCGCAGATCACGCACTATGCCAGCCAGGGCGGTTCCCGGGTTCAACCGTTTCGCTCTATTTTCGAGTGGCACAAATCTTACTGGCTGTACTATCGTGGCACATTGGTTTATTGGCTCATTGATTATGCCTTTTTCTCCCCGCTTTGCCGAACGCCGGACGCACCTAATTGCCGTTGACCTGGTCCTCGTCATCCTGACCACCCTGCTCGCCCTCTGGATCGCGGCGACACGCGGCGGCCGGACGTTCGATCAGGCCTATCTCTTTGACGAGTCCGAATGGTTCTTTTGGCTCTCCGGCTTGTGGCTCTTTTCCGCGTTTTTGAACAATTTCTACGACCCGCGCAAGATCGGCGACCTCGGCGCCGCGATGCGCGCGCTGCTGCGCGCCATCATCCTGATCACGTTCGTTTATATCGCGATCTATTTTTTTGCGCCGACCGGCTCGCTGCCCCGCGGCATCGTCGGCTACCAGGGCGCGAGCAGCTTTGTCTTGATCGGCTTGTGGCGCGCGCTGTACGTCTCGCTGATTCGGCGGCCAACTTTTAGCCGCAAGGTGATCATTGTCGGCGCGGGCTGGGCGGGACAAACGATTGCCGAGACGATCGCCAAGGAAGCGCAAGGTCAATACCAAATCCTCGGCTTTGCGGACGACGACCCCGCCAAGTTGCAGGTCACAGGTCGCAAGTCCCAAGTCACAAGTCACAAGCCACAGGTCGCAGGTCGCGGGCCTGCCCTGAGCGGAGTCGAGGGGTCTCAAGTCGCAAAAGGTGATTCTGGTTATACCCCGCAACCTGAGACTGGAGACTTGAGACCTGGGACATGGGACCTGGGACCTGGGACGTGGGACCTGCCGATCCTTGGCGGGTCGCGTGATCTGCTCCGGCTCGTCAATGAGGAACGCGTGCCGGAAGTGATCCTCGCCATTTCGCACGACCTTTCGACGACTCTGTTTCAGGCGCTGCTGGACTGCAAAGTGCAGGGTGTGCAGATCACCCTCATGCCGGTCCTCTTCGAGCAATTGACCGGGCAGGTGTCGATCGAGCACATTGGCGATAATTGGAACGTGGCTCTGCCGCTCGATTCGGCGGAGGCGGGGAGCTTTTACTCGATCGCCAAGCGGTTGTTTGATATCTGCGGCGCGCTGGTCGGCTTGCTCTTGTTCTCGGCGCTTTTGCCCTTGATCGTGTTGGCAATTCGCCTGGATTCTGCTGGCCCGATATTTTACACTCAGGAAAGAGTGGGGAAAGGCGGCCGGGTTTTCAAGTTGCTCAAACTGAGGACGATGGTCGTGGACGCGGAGGCGGATGGGCACGCGCGGCACGCCACGACGAACGATCCGCGCGTGACGCGGGTGGGGCGATGGCTGCGCAAGATGCGCCTCGACGAAATGCCCCAACTCGTCAATATTCTCAAAGGCGATATGAGCGCCGTCGGGCCGCGTCCCGAGCGCCCCGAGCACCTCGCCGAATTCGACGAGTTGATTCCGTTCCATCGTTTGCGAAATGCGGTCAAGCCGGGGATGGCCGGCTGGGCCGTCGTCAACTATGACTATGTGGACAGCATTGACGATGCCCGCATTCGTTTGCAGTATGACCTCTACTACATCAAGCATCAATCCTTTTGGCTCGACATCGTCATTCTGTTGCGGACGATGGGACACATGCTGATGCTGCGCGGCCGATAGGGATAGTGTGAGTCGAGAACATCCTCTGGCGAAAGTGACCAATCTATGAAGAATCCAAATCGCTCACTGTTCTTGCTTTCGGTTTTGATGCTGGCTCTGCTGGCTTGCCAAGTCGCCAATCTATTGCCCGGGGCCACTCCCAGTCCGACCCCGACTCGCACCCGCACGACGACGCCCACTGTCGTGGCAAGAGCAACCGCGCCGCCCCTTCCCACCGTCGCGCCCGTTCCCCCCACTCCGGTGCCCGAACCGGTCCGGGCAACGGCGAACGATAACCTGCGCGTGCGCGCCGCGCCGTCTACCTCTGCGGCCATTGTGGACCGCTTAACGAAAGGCGCAAGCGCGGTGGTCACCGGTCGCAATGCCGACAGTAGCTGGCTGCAAATTGTGCTGCCGTCGAACGCCAATCAGCGCGGCTGGATTTCGGCTCAATTTGCGACGGCCAGCGGGCCGCTGGCTACAGTCCCGATCGTCCAAGCTCCGATTCCGCCGACCGTGCGACCCTATCCCTAATCATGCAAGGCGCACGTGTCATTGGGAGTTTGCTCGGCGGAATCTGCCTGGTTCTTTTGACTGCGCTGACCGGCCATTCGGACGCGATTGATCCCCGGACCATTCAAGATAATGCCGCCGTGCCGGTTTTTGCATCTGCCGGCCCGGGTGTTGTCGGCCAGACGTTCGTTTCTCACTATCCGCGGCTGCACGCGATCCAAGTTCGCTGGATCGTCCCCGCGGATTTTGTGTCTTCGCCCCGCGCCACGATCACCCTCCACCTTCGCGAAAACCCCGCCGCTTCCACTGACCTTGCCGCAGCAATCATTGGACTGGACGAGGTACGCAACAACGCGTTCTCCAAATTCGTCTTCGCGCCGATTCAGAATTCGCGCGCGAGGTCGTTGTACTTTTTGCTGGACTTGGGCGAGGTCGAGTCGGACGCATTGGGCTTTTGGTCGAGTGCGGGCGACGATTATCCCGACGGCCAATTGTTTCTGAACGGTGTGGCCGCCGATCGCGATCTCGTGTTTCGCGCGTATTACGAGCCGGACGCGCCGCTGGTGCTCGGCGCGCTGCAAGACGCGTTCGCGCGATTCGGCTGGGGCCTTGCGGTCGCGCTCTTCGTCTTTGTCGTCATCGGTCTCGCGGTTATCTGGATCGGCGACTTGCCCTTGATCGCGGCGGCTACACTCGCAATGGGCGCTGGACTCGCCATCCTCTCCGCGCTCTCCCTCCTCTTGCTCTTCTTGCCAATGCCCGGCACACTCGCGATTTCGGCAACCCTCGGCGTTGTGTTGATCGTGGCTCTCGCGCGCGCGTTTTTCGCTGTCAAGCGTGCCTCGGTCCGGTTCGATTGGCTCGCCGCGATGTTGGGCGCGGTCGCGCTTTTGGCGGCGATGGTCGGCTTGGCGCAAATACGCGACTTGCCGGTACCGCTGTGGATAGATTCCGGGACGCACGCCGAATCTATCCGGCACTTGCTCGAGCAAGGCCGCTTGCCCGCGAGCCAGTTCTATCACATGGGATTCCAGGCCGCCACGGCGGCGCTCGTTCGATTGGCGGGCCTCGCCATCCCTCAGGCGATGCTGCTGATGGGACCGCTGTTGATCGTCCAGACCGGTTTATCCGTGTTCGCGCTGAGCCGCCGGTTGTCGGCCAGTGCGCTCGCCGGCTTGGTCGCGGCGGCGGGCATCTGGTTCTTGTCTCCCACGCCCTCTTACTTTACGACCTGGGGTCGTTATCCGTTGCTGTTGGGCGGCGCGCTGCTGCCCCTCGCGCTGTTTTTCGCGGTCGAGTGGCTCGACGCGCCGCGCTTTGATGCGCGGCGTTTTTCGCTTGCGCTGGTAACCTTCGGCGGTTTGGCGTTTGCTCACGTTCGGCTCACCGTGTTTTATATTGTCTTTGTCGTCGTCTACGCGCTGCTGTGTTCAACCCAACATCAGCGCGGACGCCGGCTCGCGCGCGTAGGTCTCGTCGGCGCGATAGGACTCCTCTTTGGAATTCTCTGGCTGGCATTGCTTACCCTGCGCGGCCTGAGTTGGCAAGTGATTTTGCAGGGACCGACCGCGCCGATCCCGATTGACATTTCGACCGCGACCGCGGTTGTGCTCTCGCACCACGGGCCCGTGTTCTATTTGCTCGCAGCGCTCGCGGCAGTCGTCGCCATCGTCCGTCGAACCCGGGTCGCGCGCGTGGCCCTCGCATGGTATGCAAGTTTGGGGCTGATTTCTCTGTCACCCCTTAACCGCGCACTCATCACCGCGGATCTGGTCATTCTCATGGGATACCTGCCCGCCGCTTTGATCATCGGGGATGCCGCGCATCATCTTACCGAATGGATGAAATCCGCAGCCGCCCGAATCATTTGGGCGGCAGCCATCGCCATCACCGTAATCCTCGGCGCGCGCGATGTGGTCTCGGTTGTCAATCCAGCCACGGTGCTTTTCACCGACGCGGATGCCGCAGCAATCACATGGATCCGGGCGAATACTCGCGCCGACGCGAAATTTCTGGTCAATTCATTTCTGTGGACTGACAAAGATTTCGTCCCGTCGGATGGGGGCATGTGGATTCCGTACTCCGCCGGCCGTTCGATAGACTATGCGCATTCAAGTCAGCCGAACGTCGAACAGGAGATTGCGGGCCGGGGAATTGATTACATCTATCTCGGTCGCCGCGCCGGGGTGCTGACGCGCGCAGATTTTGCGTGCCAGCCCGATCGCTACATGCTGGTGTATCGTGAGGATGGGATTGACATCTATCGCGTGAAGCGGTAACGGATCGGGGCACGGATGGGGACACGGATTGGGACACGGATTGCCTTCGGCGAAGCGGACGAACGGAAAAGCGGATGCCAGTTAATATCCGCGTCTACGACGCCTTCGGCGAAACGGACATACGGAAAAGCGGATGCCAGCAATTGGTATCCGCTTATCCGTTTCGCCGAAGGCAATCCGTGTCCCAATC
>JACQYF010000057.1 GCA_016208315.1 Chloroflexota bacterium
TCCTCGGTGCTGAATTGCTGGAGATTGAAAGCAAGCGCGGTGGGCATTGATTCTCTGGACCTTGAGCCGTTTTCGATTACTCGATTGGCGGATGCTCGCCCATCGCGTACAACACGCGGCGAAGGTTGACCGGTTCTTCTCGATTCAATTGTAACGCTTGGATAGTTGCCCGGCCTACGGGCGTCAAACCGATCAGGAGAGTAAAATCATCGTTCCACGCGAAATGCTCTGGCCAGCGCTGTAGGCGTGGATGATAGCGGGGCACGATTTTATCTGAGACAGGGTCGCGCGCCTCAGTTTTGGTGTACTTGTGGTTGTTACACCCTTGGCACGCTAGAGCCAGATTTTCCAGAGTGGTTTCTCCTCCCGAATGGCGTGGAAGGATATGTTCGCACGTGAAAGACTGGGTCGCAAAACGTGCCTGACTCTTGCAATATTCGCAACAGCCATTTGCGCGCTCGACGACGACTCGCTTTTGTTCGGTGGTCACGCGTGTTTCAGGCATCGGCAGGTGGTCGAATTCCCAGATCGTCCATTAACGCGGTCAACGTGGTTCCGCGCAAACGCGCGAGTTCCGCCAAATATTCGACACGCCGCGCTTGCGCCTGTTCCACTTGGCGCGTCAGCCGCAAAAGTTCTGCGTACTCGTCAGGCGTCAATGTTTCAGCTTTGCGTTTTTCGATTAACTCATTGTAGCGGGTCTCGACATCAGGCCGTACGCCTTCATTTATTTTGAGCAACAACTCGGATTCGACATGTGGCAGACTTGGCGCGTGACGCTTGGCGCGCAACGCAATGACCTCGAATACGAATTGGTCTAAATCCGATTGACTCATCTGCCCAACTGCTTTGAGCAATTCCTCGGTGGGTAACTGGGCTTGAACTTGAACAACCGACATATCTACCTCTCTTGAGGCCATTATACTACGAAAAGCGCGAGGTTCCGCATCGCGCCTCACGATAACGCGTGGCTCTCCCGCGCGATGATCTCGTCCTGAATCTCTTTGCCAATCCCCACAAAGTACGCGTTGTAGCCGGTCACGCGCACGAGCAGGTTGCGGTATTCGTCGGGGTGCTTTTGCGCCGCGCGCAGCGTGTCGGCGTCAATCACGTTGACTTGGAGCGCCGTGCCGCCGACCTTGCCGTACGCGCGCAAAAGCGCCATTAGCTTTTCCTGCATCTCCGGGTTCTGCATCATCGCCGGACTGAAACTCATCGTATGGCTTGCGCCGTTCGGCACGGTCTCCAATCCCAGGTTGCCTACGCTCTTGATCACCGATGTCGGTCCCTTGCGGTCCGCGCCATTCACCGGGCAGACCGCGTTCGAGAGGAACTGCCCGCGGTGGCGACCGTCCGGCGTCGCGGCCGTCGTGGGCGCGTAGGCGATCCAATAGTTCCACGAGAGATAGCCGCCGCGATAACGTTTGCCGGTCGGCGAAATGTACTTGAACGTTTCTTCCGTCCAAAAGCGGCTGATCTCGCGGGCGATTTCGTCGGCATACGGATCGTCGTTGCCGTATTTGGGCGCTTTGTTCAACAAGGTCTGGCGCAAACTTTCGTAACCGTCGAAATTGGCTTGCAGCGCCTCGAGCAGTTGACTCATTTCGATCTGCCGCGTTTCGAAAACCAATTTCTTGACCGCCGCGAGACTGTCGGCAGCCGTGGCGAGCGCGACGCCTTCTACCGTGAGAAAGTTGTAACGCGCGCCGCCCGCGTTCGCGTCCTTGCCGCTTTCCAAGCACCCGCCGACGAGCGCGCTCATATACGGAACCGGCTCCCATTGTGCGCGGCCCGCGTCGGCGAGGTCATTGGCGTCAATCAGGCGTTCCAAGATCGCGTGCAATTGCTGTTTGAAGGCGTCAAGGAAATCAGGGAAATTAGGGAAATCACGGGGATCACCAGTTTGGGGGCCGATCTGTTTTCCGGTCGCCAGATCGCGGCCGTCGTTCAAAACCAACTCGACGGCTTTGGCGATGTTCAGATTGACGTCCACCGTGCCCGAGCGATCGTCGCCCGCGAGTGTGTTCTCGAGGCAGCCGACGGGCGCGTAATCCCACAAGCGTTCTTCCGGCAGTCCGGCCCACCGCAAGCCGGCGATCGCGTTCTCGTCAAAGTTGATGAGGAAGGGCGATCCTTGCGCTTTCGATAGCATGGCGATGACGCGCTTGAGCAAGGTGTCGGGCGTGCGCGCGTGGATGCGAATGTTCGGCTTGGGCTCGAGCAGATTGATCTCTTCGATCACGTCGAGCATCAGATAGGTCAGTTCGTTCGACGCGTCGCCGCCGTCCGCGTTCATCCCCCCAAGCGTGATGAGCTGGCCGAACGAGGAGTTGATGCCTTGATTCGTGCCGACCCAGCCCTGGTAATCGTAGGCGTAATTGTGCTTGATCCACCAACATTCGAGCCACTCTTTGGCTTGCGCGCGCGTCAGTCGCCCCGCGTCCAGATCGGCTTTGAAATAGGGATAGAGATATTGATCCACGCGACCGGGCGAGACACCCGGGCCGGGATAACTCTCCGCGGCCATCGCCAGCATGTGCGTCATCCAGAGCGATTGCAGCGCCTCGGGAAAAGTCTCGGCGGGGAGCCACGGCACTTTCGCGCAGTTTCGCGCAATTTCGCGTAATTCCTCGCGCCGCGCGGGACTGCTCTCCGCGTCGGCGCGGCGGTATGCGTCGTCTTCGTAACGATCGGCGAGAATGCGCGCGGCATCGGCGCAAATCGTGATCGCCCGCGCGTGGGGCAAATTGTTCCCCTCCATTCCATTTCGGGGATCTTCGCCAATTTGTCCCACTTCTTCGGCTTGCTGCTGAATTCCCTTCCAGCCAATTCGCAGCACCTTGGGATAATCGGGCACGAGATGGCCCGGCACCGCGCCGCAGTTGCCCACGCCCACATCGTTCAACGCGTGCCACTCTTTCAAAAAGCGCGATTCGGCATTGTCCCGCGCGCGCGCCTCGCCGCGATCCAGGCAGCGCGACAGCGCGGTGCTAAAGTGCGAACCGACGATCAGTTCGCCGTCGAGAATTTGCGCGGGCAAATAGTGGCTCACGACCTCGCGGAAAAACATCGCCTGGCGCACGACGAGCGGCTCGTTCCAGAAACTCTCCGGGACCTTGACGGGCGTGGCCGCCGCGGCGAGGTAACTGCGAAAACCCTTTTGGAACAGCGCGACCTCGGGGACATTCGTCCACGACCAGATCGAGTAGACGCAATCCCAGGGCGTGCCGGTTGTGTACGCGCGCACCTGGTTCGTGTACTCGCGCTCGTAGAACGACCAGTATTGATCGCGCAATTGCTTGATGCGCGGCGAGAGGGTTGGGGCGGCAGACCAAAGCTGAGTAGGCACGCGGTTCCTCCTTCGTACTCTTATCCGCGAATCTCCGCGAATCTCCGCCAATTTTCCTTGCCTTATTCGCGAGATTCGCGAGATTCGCGGACAAATTACCGCAACATCTCGATAAATGTCTCCAGGCGATTTGTGACTTGCTCTTCCGAAAAGGCGCGCGGGTCGTTGTGGTCGGCTTCGAGGAGCAGCGCGGGAATTTCGCACTCGCGCGTCAGACGATCGCGTTGGTCAATCTGTCCCATCGAATACGGCTTGCACGAACGGTCGGAATGCAGGATCGCGCCGTCTAGTTGGAATTCGCTCACCATTCGCTTCATCGTCGCGAGTTTGTCCCCCGTGCCGCGGTTCAGAATCGGATAGAGATACGCGCGCGCGGCGGAATCGAGCGGATGCGCGGGGTCAATGAGCGGCGCGAGTTCGCCCCACGCGTTGGTGTAGGTCGAGACGACCATGGCGATGCCGTGCGACGCGAGTTGCTCGCCCAACGTGCGAAGCCGATACCAGATCGGCAGATTGTCCCAAAGGATGCGCTTGCGTTCGTTCTTGACCGCGCCGATCCCGTACGCGATTCGTTCGTCCAATTCGCGCAGCATCGCCGCGTAACAATCTACAGTGAACGCGTCGCCGCGCATTTCGACGATGGGCGCCATCTGGATAAATTCGTCAAACGCCGTCAGCGGCGAAGGACGATGCTTTCCGCGGTTGATGACCTCGAGCCACAAGTCGGTCGCCATCTTGCTCAAGCGCGTGACCTCTTCGAGCCGCCGCGGATCTAGCGCACGACCTGCGACGCGTTCGGCGACGGGGATCGCTTCTTCGATTTGCCGCTTGACGTACCGGATCGCGTGGTCGCCGGGTTTCGTGTAAATGAAGGGCGTGTCAATGACGACGAGTGGAACGTCGAAATGCTGGGCGAGCACGCGATACCAAGCGAGCACGGTTTGGCAAATGTTCGTGCACGCGAGCAGCAGGTCGGGCTTGGGCAATCGTCCAACCGGCGTCTTGCCCGACAACACCGCGCCAATGTCGGTGCGCGCGTACGAGCAGATATCGCGCGCATAGCCAGCGTGCTCCGCGGCCGCGGCGATGTCCACCACACGGCGCGCTGCGCCGCACAGCGCCGCGTGATTCTCCGGGTAGATCATGAAATAATCGAGCGCCTTGAGCAATTCAACCGGCGCGCCCGAAGTGACCCAGGCGACCTTGTGGTTCAAATTGGCGTGTCGCCCGGCCAGGTAATGCCGCGCGACCAATTCGCGCGTCCGGTAACCGGTTTTGAGCGGCGGCCCAACGTGTTCGCTGCGCGGCGCTTGAGACCGGTTTTCGCCGATGACGCGCTGGACCCGTAGAGTAGAATTGCCGAGCGCCATCTCGAAATGGGAGCGAGCCGAGTTTGTGATGCTCATGCGATCATCTCCAGGAACGCTTCGAGCCGCGTGACAACTTGATGGGTGAGTGGATCGCTCACATCCGTCTCGACGACGAGCGAGGGAACCCCGGCGCTCTCCAAGCCCTTACGGAGCGTGGGCAAATAGAACAACTCGGGTTCGCAGAATTTGACATTGTAAAAGACGATGCCCTTTGCGCCGGAATCGTTTGCCATTCGCAGCAAATGCTCCAACCGGTCTTGAATGGGACTGCCACGTGTCGAGTCGGGCGGGGCGTTGAGGATTCGTTCGGCCATCCTGACGAACGGGTCGTCGCTCGTTCCGGGCGGATAAACGCGGCGACCGCAGCACGCGAGATCGTCGGCGACGACGAGGCCGCCGCTTTCTGAGAGCGCGCGCAACATTTCCATCGGCTCTGGCACATAGCCCGAATGAATAATCGGGATCCCGCCGTTAGCAGAAGCCGCCGTCATTAGCGTTGATTCGGCAAGCTTGCAGAAATCTTCGACCGGCAGAAACTCGCGGGAACGAATCAGCCGATAAAGTTCAAGTTGCGCGAGCGGTAGGGTTCGCCGCTGCCGGTGGAGTTGCGCGAGGAGTTGGTCGGCGCGTTCGTCGGCGCGAATGCTCGCCATCAATTCGGCATCGGACGGTTGGCAACCCGTGATCTCGGCGAGCTGCCGGTAAAGCGCGCGAAACTCGTCGGCCAGAAATTCGAGGCCGCTCTCGCGATTGCCGCGCGGGAGATAAATCGTTAGGACGGGTTGCTTGGGGTGGATGAAATCAATGAGGATGCTGCCGAGACCTTGGAGCGAGTCGCACGCGTGGGGAACGACCAAGATGTCCGCACTGTCGAGTCCGCCGCTGAGTTGAAACGCAAGCGCGTTACGGACGATCGAGCAGATGTAGGGTTGCAGGTGGGCCGCGCCGAGATTCGGATCCATCTTGGGCGGGCCCCAGACCTCGATGGGCAGAATATCGAAAGCGTAAAAGAGCGCGCGCGGATAGTGGATGGGAAAGACCGCCGCGACGCGTTCGCCGCGCGCGTGGCGCCCGTGGATGATTTCAGATCGAGCAGGGAGCATCGCAACGACCTCCGCAGAGAATCGAATATGAAAGGCACCTGCATTGAGATTATACCGTGAATGCGGGGAAGCGCCAAATGTCGGCGAATGGCGGGTGTTGCAAACAACCCGCCTCACAAGGTTGAAATCGGTTGAACACCGATTCAGCATCAACTCGATTGATCGAGTTTCCATCTCTTGAGCCGTCGTGTTTCGAACCGACGGCGGCGGCCTTTGCCAGATTCCGCGCGGTCGGGTATAATCAAAGCATCATCGAGTTGGAGAGGAAAATGGAAAATGCACCGCTGCCTAGCGACCAAGTCGCGCCGGTATCGCCGCCCGTGTATCGGCGCAAGCAGTCGCGCAGCATCGCGCCCTGGATAGCCGGTTTTGTCATGCTGCTGGTCGGCGTGGTGATTGGCTTTTTCGGACGACCGATTGTTTTGCCGGCTCCCGTTGGTGGGACGGTGAACGCGGGCGACCAACCGGCGATCATCCAACTGCTGCTCTCGCAGACGCGGCATTTCAAAGGCAATCCCAACGCGCCGGTTACGTTGATCGAGTTCAGCGATTTTCAGTGACCGTATTGCGCGAAATTCGCTACTGGCGCGGCGCGCCAGATCGAAGAGCTGTACGTCAAGACCGGAGTCGTCCGCATGGGTTACGCGCACTTTGCGTTCCTCGGCCCCGAATCGTCGTGGGCGGCGGAAGCCAGCGAATGCGCCGGCGAGCAGAACGCGTTTTGGGAGTATCACGACAAGCTTTTTGCGAGCCATGGCGGCGAGAACAAGGGCGCGTTCAACAAGGACAAGCTGAAACAATTCGCGGTAGAGTTGAAGCTCAATTCGGCGGCGTTCAACGGTTGTCTCGATTCGGGCAAGTACGCCGCGCTCGTCGCCGCGGACACCGTCGCGCTCCAAACGTTTGGCGTACAGAGCACGCCGACCTTTGTCGTCAACGGCCGACCGATCGCCGGCGCGCTGCCTTTCGATTTCGCCCGATAACCTGCTGGTTTTGGCGAACGGTCTCTTGACCGGCGCGCCATTCTCGACCGCGACGCGCTTTACCGCGGCCGCGCGTTCGCCGCTGACGGGCGCGTATGGCGAATCCGAGGCGGGCGGCTTTTGGGGCCCGGAATTGAAAATGGCGGGCTATGAGGCCATCGTAATCACGGGTCGCGCCGAAAGTCCGGTTTACCTCTGGATACGCGACGACCACGTCGAGATTCGCGACGCGCGGCATCTGTGGGGTCGCGAACCGGAAGAGGCGCAAGCGACGATTCGCGCCGAACTCGGCGACAAACTCATCCGCGTGTTGCAAGTCGGCATCGGCGGCGAGAAGCGCGTGCGCTATGCCGCGCTGACGAACGAGTTGCGCCACTTTAACGGTCGCACTGGCATGGGCGCGGTGATGGGATCCAAGAGTCTCAAAGCCATCGCCGTGCGGGGGAGCGGGCGTTACCTCAATGGCGCTCAAAATGCAAAACGGATCGCCCAATTGGGACTCGTTCTAGCCAAGCGCGTCAAAGAGCATCCGCAAAGTTGGGACCTGCAGTACAAAGGCACGCCGGGCCTGGTAGATGGCTTGAATGCCGCCGGGATGTTGCCGACACGCAATTTTCACGCGGGCGCATTCGAAGCGGTTGACCGGATCAAATGGGCGGTGTACGAAAAAGAACTGCTCACCGCGCGGCGCAGCTGCTACGCCTGCGCGGTCCGCTGCAAACGCGAAGTTAAAGTGAACGATCGTTACCAAGTGACTGACGCGTACGGCGGCCCCGAATACGAGACCATCAACGGCTTTAGCGCGAATTGCGGCGTGGACGATTTGCAGGCGGTCGCCAAAGCGAACGAACTCTGCAATCGCTATACGCTCGACAGCATCTCGACGAGTGGCACGATCGCGTTTGCGATGGAATGTTTCGAGCACGGTCTGATCGGCTTGAAAGAAACCGGTGGGCTGGAGCTGCGTTTTGGAAATGTCGCCGCAATGCTCAAGGTCATTGACTTGATCGCGCACCGAGAGGGCATCGGCAACCTGCTCGCGGAAGGGAGCAAACGCGCCGCGGAAGTGATTGGCGGCGATGCGCCTTTCTTTGCGATGCACGTCAAAGGCGAAGAACTGCCGATGCACGAGCCGCGCGGCAAGGTCAGTGTGGGCTTGGGCTATGCGATTTGCGAAACCGGCGCCGACCACCTCGTCTCGGCGCACGACACGCTGGTGGCAAATCCGGAATCGCTCATGTTCAAGGGTGCTGCGCCGCTTGGCGTCGAAGCGCTGCCGCCGCGCGAACTCGGCGAGCGCAAGGCGCGGAATTACGCGATCTTTGAAAACTGGTCGAGTCTGGGCAAGGTGATTGGGCTGTGCTACTTTGGCCCTGTCCCGCGCTCGTTCATTCAGGTGGACGAGGTACTGACTGCGGTGCGCGCGGCGACCGGTTGGGATGTCACGCTGCAAGAGTTGCTCGAAATCGGCGAGCGCGCCACGAATCTCGCGCGAGCGTTCAACGTGCGAAATGGGTTTTCGCGTCGCGAGGATACGCTGCCCGAGCGCTTGTTCACGCCGCTCGAAGGTGGGGCGCTTGCGGGCACTCGATCTCTCCGAGCCGATTCGGTTGCTCCAACTCTTGGAGCAATTGCGCGTGCCGCGCGCTGAAGTCGCCATCGCCGCGGTGAATGGGACGGCGGTCGCGATAGAGGACGCGCGCGTATCGGATGGCGATCGAGTTGAATTGTTTCCGCCCGTCGGCGGCGGGAGCGAGCGGCCAAATAGAGCGCGGATTCGTTATGGGGCCGAGCCGCAGCAGTTTGGCGATTTGCGCGTGCCGAATCGCGCTGGGCCGCATCCGGTCGTCGCGGTGGTTCACGGTGGATTCTGGCGCAATCGGTACGATTTGGAGCACATCGGTCCGCTCTGTGCCGCGCTGACCGGGAACGGCATCGCAACCTGGAGTGTCGAGTACCGGCGGTTGGGCGACCCGGGCGGCGGGTGGCCGGGAACGTTTCTTGATGTTGCCGCGGCTGTGAATCATCTGCGAACGCTTGCGCCGCAGTACAATCTCGATCTCGAGCGCGTCGTGACGATGGGGCATTCCGCGGGCGGTCACCTCGCGCTTTGGGTGGCTGGACTGGGGCGCGTCGCGCGCGATAGCGCAATTTACGTATCCGATCCGTTGCCCCTGCGCGCGGCGATTTCACTGGCCGGTGTGATTGATCTGCGCCGCGCATCCGAGTCGCGGCTCAGCAGCGGCGTGACGCACGAATTGATGGGCGGGAGTCCGGCGGAATTTCCCGAACGATATGCGGCGGCCTCGCCGATGGAACTGTTGCCGTTCGGCGTGCGCCAGTTTCTTTTGCACGGCACGCAAGACGACAACGTCCCGTTTGAGATCAGCCAGCGGTATTACGGCGCCGCCCGCGCCAAAGGCGATGACGTTGAGTTGATCGAATTGCCGGGGATCGGTCATTTCGAACTGATTGATCCCGAATCAGATGTGAGGCCGCGGTTGCTGGACGCCGTAAGATCAGCCACGGAATCACACAGAAGCACACAAAACTAAAAATCTTGGTAAGCGTTCAGCCCGCTGTCATTGCGAGCGGTTTTTGCGTCGGACGAACTGCGTCCGCGCAATCTTCCTCACTGTCATAGAACTCCAATGCGACGAGGAAGATTGCTTTGCTTCGTTCCTCGCAACCGCAAAAACCGCTCCTCGCAATGACACCTGGACGTTTACAAATCTTGTTTCCGTGTGATTCTGTGTGATTCTGTGGCAAAAATCCTTGCGAAGGTGTTTTACGCCGTCATTTTCTCCGTTGACGCGGTCGCTTCCTGTTTCTGCTCGCGCATCTTGAAACGCTGAATCTTGCCGGTCGCCGTCTTGGGCAATTCGTTGACGAACTCGATCCAGCGTGGGCGTTTGTACTCGGCCATCTTTTCGCGGCAGTGCGCGATCAACTCGGCTGCGAGATCGTCGGACGCCGTCCGGCCTTCTTTGAGCACGACGAATGCTTTGGGCTTGACGAGATTCGCGGCATCCGCGAATCCGACGACCGCGCATTCGAGCACCGCGGGGTGGCTGATGAGTGTGCTCTCCACCTCGACCGGCGAGACCCAGATGCCGCCGACTTTCATCATATCGTCCGAGCGGCCGGCGTGCCAGTAATAGCCGTCCTCGTCCACATAGTACTTGTCGCCCGTAAACAACCACTCGCCAAGAAACGTGCGCTGGCTGCGCGCGTATTGGTGCAGGTAGAACAGCGCGGCGGTCTCGCCCTTAACGAGCAAATTCCCCACCTGACCCTGCGCGACCGGTTGGCCATCCTCGTCTACGATCTTGACCTCATAGCCCGGAACGGGCTTGCCGCTGCTCCCGGGCCGGATGTCGCCGGGGCGATTGGAGATAAAGATGTGATAAATTTCGGTCGCGCCGATACCGTCAATGATGTCCAAGCCGGTCCGCTGCTTCCAGCCATGCCACACCGGCGCGGGCAGCGCTTCGCCTGCGGCCACGCACAGCCGCAGCGACGACAGATCGTACTTTTGGGTGAAATCGGGTAGCGCAAGGATCGCGGC
The DNA here is from genome assembly GCA_016208315.1 of Chloroflexota bacterium. Taxonomy (GTDB): domain Bacteria; phylum Chloroflexota; class Anaerolineae; order UBA4142; family UBA4142; genus JACQYF01. The sequence continues at coordinate 10,374 of JACQYF010000057.1, forward strand.
ATAGCTAGTCGGCGCGTTGTAAAAGACGGTCGGCTTGAAACGATCAATCACCTCGAGTAGATTGGTCGGGATGCGCGGCGGCCCGGGAAACAGGACGACGCTCGCGCCGACGTGCCAGGGAAAGATCAGATTGCCGCCGGTTCCGAAAGTAAAGAATAATTTCGCCGAGGCAAAGGTGCGATCCGTTTCGCGCAAGCCGAGCACATTCTTGCCCCACAGGTCCGCAGTGAGCGGCAAGTCTTTTTGCGCGTGAAAGATTCCTTTCGGCTCGCCCGTCGTGCCGCTCGAATAATTCAACGTCGCGAAATCGTCGCGATGGGTCGGCGCCGTAACTAGTTGCGCGGACTCGTTCCGAATCCATTCCTCAAAATTGAGATCGCCCGCGCGCCCCTTGCCGCCAATGACGACGACATACTTGAGGAATTCGGCCGCGTCGCGAATCGGCTCAATTGCCTTGAGCAGGGATTCGTGGAAATGTACGCGTGCTCCGGCGGCGTGAGCAGCGTGTTCATGCTCGTGGCAATAGCGCCGATCTTGATCGTCCCAAAGTAAGACGAGACCCATTCCGCAGAGTCCGGCGCGAGGATCGCGACGCACTCGCCGATGCGCACGTCGAGGCGCTTGAGCGCGTTGCCCACTCGGTTCGCTTCGTCGGAAACTTGGCGAAACGTCATTTCGCGCGCGGCGCTGTACAGCGCGACCTTGTCGGCGCGTTCGGCGAGATTGTGTTCCAATATGTTGACTGCGTTGTAATAAAGCGGTAGGTCTATAGCACGCATGTGGCCCCCTATTGGGTATGGGGGTATGGGAGTGTGGGAGTGACTCCCATACCCCCATACTCCCACACTCATTCCCTTCCCAGCAATTCCCGCGCAATCACGATCCTTTGAATATGCGCGGTGCCTTCGTAGATTTGTAATCCTTTGATGTCGCGATAATAGCGTTCCACCGGATACTCGTTCGAGTACCCGCGGCCGCCGTGCAGCAACACCGCGTCGCTTGCAGCTTGAGCCGCGGTTTCGGCGGCGAACAACTTGGCGATCGAGACGTCGCGGGTGACCTTGACGCCTTGGTCTTTTAGCCACGCGGCGCGATAGACGAGCATCCGCGCGCCATCTACGCCTGCGGCCATATCGGCCAACGTGCTCTGGATCATTTCGAAATTGCCGATGCGCTGCCCGAACTGCCGCCGCGTTTTTGCGAACTCGATTGAGGCGTCGAGGCACGCCTGCGCGACGCCGAGCGCGCCCGCGGCGACGCCGAGCCGTCCGTGATCCAAAGCCGACATCGCAACCTTGAACCCATCGCCTGCCGCGCCCAGCAGCGCCGATTTCGGCACGCGCATATTTTCAAAGACGACGTGCGCGTGATCCGAAGCGCGGTGCCCCAATTCCTTGCCGCGCATTTTCTCGCGGCGAAAGCCGGGCGTATCAGTCGCAACCAAAAACGCGCAAATGCCCTTGTGTTTCAGTTTCGGCTCGGCATTCGCAAACACGATTGCCAAGTGCGCGATATTGCCGCTCGTGATCCAGATCTTTTCGCCGTTGAGGACGTATTGGTCGCCGTCGAGTGTCGCGGTGGTTTCCATGCTCGCCGCGTCGGAACCGGCATTCGGTTCGGTGAGACAGTAGCAGCCGATCATTTGGCCGCATGTGAGCCGCGGCAGGTATTCGCGCTTTTGCGCCTCGTTGCCCCATTGCAGAATGCACTGCGAGACGAGACTTGTGTGGACCGTCATAAAGCCGCGCACCGAAGAATCGGCGCGTCCCAGTTCCTCGTAGCACAGCGCGAGCGACACTGCGTCCCAGCCGCCCCCGCCAAACTCCTTCGGCAGCGGTCCGCCCAGAAAACCGAGGTCGGCCATCTCCTGAATCAGCGCAAGCGGCATCGCCCCGCGCTCGTCCATCTCCCGCGCCATCGGCGCCACGCGCTCCTGTGCGAACGCGCGCGCTTGTGATCGCACCTGCTCTTGCGACGGTGTCAGTGAAAAATCCATAGGCAGTCAACCTTTATCCGCGAATCGCGCGAATCGCGCCAAATGTCATTGCGAGCGGTTTTTGCGAAGCAAATTTCCCTTTGTCATGTAACCCCGATGCGAAAAGGAAGATCGCTTCGTCGCAAAAACCGCTCCTCGCAATGACAATCATTTGCGTCATTTGCGTGGATTCGCGGATCACTCTGGAAGGACGGCGAGTCCCTCAATCTCCACGAGCGCCGCGTCGTCGAACAAACTCTTGACCTCGACGAGCGTCATCGCCGGATAATAGCGCCCGAAGAAGGAACGATAAACAAGGCCGATGGGTTTCAAGTTCGCAAGGTACATCGCCTTGTTCGTCACGTAAAGCGTGAGCTTGACAATGTCCGTCATCGTCCCGCCCGCCGCTTCGACGACCGTTTTCAAATTCCCAAATGCCTGCTCGAACTGCGCGGCAATGTCGCCCGGCGCGACGACCTTGCCCTCCGCATCGAGCGCGGGCTGCCCGGCCAGAAAGAGCAAGCGGCCCCCCTGCGTCACGACGCCGTGCGCGTAGCCAGTGGGCTTGACGAGCGACTGTGGATTGATAATCTGCTTGTCCATTACCTTCCCCTGAACTCTGGTTTTTTCTTCGCGACAAATGCCTCGTAGAACGCGCGATGATCCTCGCCCATCATCATCAGCGCCTGCGCTTCGGCTTCCAATTCAACCGCGGAGCCGATGTCCATGTTCCACTCGTTGTTGACGAGCGTCTTGGTCAAGCCGAGCGCGAATGTCGGACCCTTGGCGAGGCGTTCGGCCCAACCACGCGCGACGGGGAGCACTTGGTCCTTTGGCACGACGCGGTTGACCAAGCCGATGCGCTCTGCGGTCCGCGCGTCCACGTCGTCGCCAAAGAGCAGCAGTTCCATCGCCCGCGCCTGGCCGATGAGGCGCGGCAGCAAATACGCCGCGCCCATGTCCGCGCCGGTCAGCCCGACGCGCGTAAACAAGTACGCGAATTTGGCGTCCTCGGCCATCACGCGCAAATCGCACGCCGCGGCGATCACCGCGCCGGCCCCCGCAGCGATGCCGTTGATCGCGGCGATGATCGGCTTGGGCAACTGGCGCATATTGCGAATCAATTGGCCGGTCATGCGGCAAAACTCCAAATGGGCGCGCGTGTCGCGCTGGAGCATCTCGCCGATGATCTTGTGAACGTCGCCGCCGGAGCAAAAAGCGCGTTCTCCCGCGCCGGTCAGGATCACCACCTGGACCTCGTCCTCGTACCGCAAGTGCTCGAAGAGATCCCGCAACTGCGCGTAAATCTCCAATGTGATCGCGTTCAACACGTCGGGCCGGTTAAACGTGATCGTCGCGATGGAATCTTGAACGTCGTAGTTGAAATCGTACATTGCACCCCCTTCTAAAACATCACCGCTCCGCCGTCCACGTTGATCGCTTGCCCCGTGATGCCGCGCGCGTCCTCGCCGGCGAGCATGACGGCGACTGCCGCGACTTCTTCCGGCGTGATCAGACGGTTCTGCGGGCTCGATTTTTCCAAGATCGTACGCGCGTCCTGCTCGGGCATTTTCGTGCGCGCGGCGATGTTGGCAACCGAGCGGTCGGTCATGGGCGTGTCTACGTAGCCGGGGCAGATCGCGTTAACGGTGATATTGTAGGAAACCAGTTCGACGGCGAGCGCGCGGGTCAAGCCGAGCACGCCGTGTTTCGCCGCCGTGTACGCGGCGATGTACTTGCCGCCGACTTTGGACGCGATCGAGGCGATGTTAATGATGCGGCCCCAGTTTTGCTCCACCATCATCGGCACGACTGCTTTCGTCACGTAATAGATCGAGTTCAGGTTGACGTCAATCATCTTGTGCCACAACGCATCGTCGTGCCCCAGGAACTTGGACGAACCGGACGCGCCCGCGTTGTTGACGAGGATCGAGACGTTTCCGAAATCCCGCTGCACATCGGCGATGGCGGAAGCAACTGAGACCGGCTCCGTCACATCGCACACGACGGCCATCGCCTCGCCGCCGCCCGCGCGAATCTGCGCCGCGACGCGCTCGACATCGGCCTGCGTACGCGCGGCCACGGCGACACGAATGCCCTCGCGCGCCAGCGCAACCGCAATCGCCTCGCCGATGCCTTTGCCCGCCCCGGTAACGAATGATGTTCTAGTCATCAGTCAACAGTTAACAGTGAACAGTCAACAGTCAACAGTCAACAGTCAACAGTCAACAGTCAACAGCGGTCTTACTGTTTACTGAATACTGTTTACTGTTCACTGGTTTTACCCAAACGGTTCCCACGCCGTCACGTGCTTGGGTTCGATCTTGTAGATGCGCCGCACTTCGTTGGGAAAACGCCAGGTCGGCGGATATTTGTCGCGGCCGAGATAGCGTTGAGCCAGTTTATCCAAATGCTCGTCCGCGCCTTCTTCGGTGATCTCGACCACGCGCCCGCGGATGCCGAGATAGCGATTCGGATTATCGGGATCGGGAATTTGGAGCGCGACATCGGGGCAGCGTTCCATGTTGCGATCTTTCTGCCGCCCCTTGGTCGAATTGATCAATATGTGCATGCCGTCGTAGTCCACATAGACCGAGGTCACCTGCGGCGTGCCGTCTGGCATCATAGTGGCGAGATGGCCGAACGCGACCTTTTGGAACAGATCGAGAAATTCGCGCGGCACCGGGCCCGACGACGGCTGCTGTTTGCGCCACGCCTCGTACCGCTCGATAAATTCCGGGGCTTGGCGTTTGAGACGATTGAACCCAACCCGGTTGCTGCGCGTGACGAGTCCATACGCGAACGGAATCGGCGGCAATTGCAAATGGCTTTTGATATTTTCGAGCCAACTCAGACTCTGAACGGCGGCATCTTGAAACTGGTCAATCATCGGCTTGCGCGCGTGCTCGTATCGCTTGAGCGCATCGCCGGTCGCCTGCGTTTCCGAGAATGCGGTCGCCAGCGCAACCGCGTCCTCCATCGCCAGCTTGGTGCCCGAGCCGATGGAAAAATGGACAGTGTGGCACGCATCGCCGAGGAGCACGATGTTGCGATGGCTCCAATGTTTGTTCTTAAGCAGGGAGAAATTCGTCCATTTCAGAAAATTGTTCGAGAGCAGCGGGTGACCGCCCAAGTCGTCTTTGAAAATATTCTCAAGATAAGCGAGCGCAGCCGGCTCTGGCATTTTAGCCAAGCCGGAGTTGAGCCAGGTATCGGGCGGCACTTCGACGATAAAGGTGCTCATCGTCGGGCTAAAGCGGTACGAGTGCGCGATGAACAGACCGGCTTGCGTCTCACGGAAGGTGAGCGTCAAACCGCCGAACGGCTGCTGCGTACCGAGCCAGACGTACTTGTTTTGCCGCAGGTCGGTCGAAGGGAGAAAGAAATCGCCGTAGGTGCGACGCACGAAACTATTCGCGCCGTCTGCGCCGACGAGCAAATCCGCTTGGGCAAGCTCTTCAAGTTGAGATTCATCCGTTATGTTCGTATGAAAGCGAAGCTCGACGCCAAGCGCGCGGGCGCGTTCGTGCAGAATGTTCAAGAACGTGAGGCGCTGGATGCCGTAGAAAACATTCCCGCGCACGTCGTTCTTTTCGCCCTGGTGGACGACGGAAACATAGTCCCAGTGTTCGGTGGCATCAAGCGCGCGGGCGTATGTCTCGGGATCGTTGTCGCGCAGCAAATCCATCGTCTTTTGTGAAAACACCACACCCCAGCCAAAGGTATCGTTCGGCCCGTCGCGCTCGACGACGGTGATGGCGTTGGACGCGTTCGCCATTTTCATCAGAATCGCAAAGAGCAGTCCGCCCGCGCCGCCGCCGACGATAGTGATTTTCATCACGTCACCTCCGGTCGCTCGATCGAGTATTTTTCGTATAGTCGCTCGGTTATCACCCGGCGCAAGCGCGACATCCCTTCGTAAATGTCGGCAAAGCGCGTGTACAGCGGCGCGATGCCAAGGCGGATGTTGTCGGGATAGCGGAAATCGGGAATCACGCGCATATCCTCGATGAGCGCGCGGTCAATTCGCAATCCTTCGGGATGCCCGAGCGAGACGTGCGACCCGCGGCAGCTCGCATCGCGCGGCGAGTTGAGCGTGACGCCGAGCGGCTTGAGCCATTGCTCCCACAACGCGATCAGGTATTCGGTTTGCTCGACCGATTTGGCGCGCAAGCGTTCCACTCTTGCCTCAAGCATCAAATCTATCGCGGGTTCAATTGCCGCCAACGAAAGTATCGAGGGCGTTCCAGTCAACATGCGCGTCATTCCGCGCGCGGGCTGATAGTTCAACGCGAAATCGAATTGACCCTTTTGGCCGAACCAGCCCCAGACCGGATTGACGAGCCACTCTTGCAGATCGCGCCGGACGAACAGGAACGCGGGCGAGCCGGGGCCGCCGTTCAAGTACTTGTACGTGCAGCCGACGGCCAAATCCGCGCGGTGGTCGTCGAGCGCGAGCGGCAGCGCGCCGACGGAATGGCACAGGTCCCACAGCATCAATGCGCCCGCGCGGTGCGCCATCTCGGTGACCGCGCCCATGTCGTAAACAAAGCCGCTCTTGAATGCGGTGTGCGTGAGCGCGACCAGCGCGGTGTCGGCATCAATCGCCTTGGAGAGCGCGTCATCATTTGCCGTAATGCCGTCGGCGGAGTGCGTAATTTGTAATTGGTAATTGGGTCCTGCGAGTTTGACCGCGCCTTGCATCACGTACAAGTCGGACGGAAAGTTGAGATCGTCGGTTACGACCTTGGTCCGCCCGGGCCTGGCGTGGAGCGCGGCCATGATGAGCTTGAACAAATCTACCGAGGTCGAATCGCCGACGAGCACCTCGTCCGCCGCCGCGCCGATCAACTGCGCGATCTTGCCGCCGATGCGCTGCGGCGCGGTGAACCAACCCTCGTTCCAGCCGCGAATCAGGCGCGCGCCCCATTCGTGCTCGACCACCTCGCGCATCCGCGCAACTGTCCGTTTCGGCAAGCGCCCCAGCGAATTCCCGTCGAGGTAGATCAAGTCTGGGTCGTCAATGACGAATTCATCGCGGTAGCGCGCGAGGGGGTCTTGGCGGTCAAGCTCGGTTGGGTGTGGGAGTATGGGAGTGTGGGAGTCAGCCGGTGGCGTCATAGTAATTCTAGGAAGCGGTCCAAGTCTATCCGAGCGTGTTTGAGAATGTGGGATAGAGTAGATCGCTTGACTGGACGGTGGGCCGGAACAGTAATCTTGAGCAATTCGTCGGCAACGTGCTTCTGAAGGCGAACGTGACTTCCCCGCTGACGTACAACTATCCAACCGTCTCGTTGCAACGCTTTGATGATTTGGGTGTACGGCAGGCTGGGAACTTTCACAACTCGATCTCCTTTACCAGCGCCTGCTCATCCAAGACCCAATCGTCTTCGACTGGCTCAAGGTAAAGTTCAGCCGCCACCTCGATGTTCTTCAGGGCTTGTTCTACGGTGTCGCCTTCGCTGATGCACCCAGGTAACGAAGGAATATAGACGGTAAAGCCACCTTCATCGCTAGGTTCAAGTACCACCTTGAAACGCATAATACCATCTCCTTTCGCTCGTAGGTTCGCCCCTACTTGGCACAACAACGCAAGTGTGATTCTATCTATTATGCCTCAGTGACGCAACTGGCACTCCCATACTCAGTACGTGCCTAGACGCGTTCTCAATTGCCACAGCTCCTCGAAGAACCGCGGCCGCACTTGCTTGTCCTCAAAGACCCGATTCTTTTCCTGCAACTTGATTCCCGCCGTTTCCATCAAATACTCCGGTCCCAGGAATCCCGTACCCGATTTTCCCCCGATCATTTTTTCGACCATGCTGACGTGAGTGAGCCGCCAAAAACGAAACTGCTCGTCGAGTTCGATGAGCGTATCGGCTAGTTGCGCGAGATCGGCATTTGGATTGGGAATGTTGGCCGGCGTGAAAAGGTCGTCCAACTTGGCGATGCCGCGTTGGCTGACCGCCGACTGAAACGCATCGAGCAAAGTCGGCTGCTGGAGCCGCTCCGTTTGGCGCGGGGTCAACAGGCGGATGGGCAGTTTCTCAGTTCCGTCGAGATACTTGCGAAACACGGGATCGTCGCGCAAGCCGCAGACGATTTCGATCTCGCGGAACTGGTAGCTCTCGGTGCCGCTGGCGGGCGAAAGGCCGCGTTGAAATACCTTGCCGTCGCGCGCTTGCCGCTCGTCGCGAAAGCGCGCGAAATCGAGCGGGAGCATGGTCGCGGGGATTTGGATTTGCTGAACGAGCAGACGCTGGATGTCCACGACGCGCCGCAATAGTCGCGTGGCATCCGAAATCGCTCCGGCGGTGATGAGAGGGATCGCACGGTCAATGTGGTCGAGCATGACCTTGAACCACAGCTCGAAACATTGGTGGACGATGATGAACATACTCTCGTCGGCGCTGATGTGTTCCGGCGCGGCGAGAGTGGTCGGGGCATAGCCCAGCTCGGTCCAAGCGGCCTTGACGCCATCTTGGAGACTGAGGAGTTCACGAAGACACAGCCATTCGGAGTAGGAAGGCGCGTGAGATTTCTTGGGGATGAAGGTTGCTTTGGCGAACGATTGAAAGCGCGTGCGAAATGCCGTCAAGTGCGCGGCGTACTCGGCGAGGGTTTCCGCCAAACCGGGATAGGCAGCGCGCGTGAGTTGGCGCAAACGGCGTGACAGTCGTGTGAGCTGCGCCAACTGCTCGGAAAAATAACGACCCCGCCATACGCGCAGGGTCTTGCCGACCTGCAATTCACGCACGAGAACACTCTCGTCAAATGCCAGCTGCATGTTCAACAGCTTGAATAGCGCAATGCCGCGCCGCAAGAGTTTCGTCGTCTCGAACGTCGCGCCCGCGTCGGCGAGGGCCGCGCGCGCATCCGTGAGCAGGACCTTGAGCCACAACTCGTGCCATTGGAACGCCGTGATCAAGAGCCGCTCGGCATCGGACTGCGGGGTTTGGAGGGTGAGCAGGCGCGGGACACGGATGTAGGTGCAATAGTGCGTTTGATACGCACACGCCACCGTGTGTCCACATTCGGGATCGTCGTTCCAGATCGCGGGCTTGACCGTAGGGACCTCCTGCTTGGATGTTGGCTGTCGCGATTGCTCCGGCTTGTGGGGGAAAAAAGAGAACGGGGCAATTTTTCTCCGCCGACTGCGCGGTAGTATAGCAGATGAAAAACACGCTTGTCAATGGGCGTCAGTCCGACCGACGGGGCTGTTGCCAAGTCGCGTCGGGCGACCGAGGTCGCGGCAACACATGGCGAAATCGGCGGAGGCCGATTGGTCTTGGTCCGCGGAGGATCCGAATTCGCGGGGGTCTTTGGGAATCGCTACTTCAGAAGCGGTAATAGTTGCGGCGACTTCGGGGGGCAAGAAAAAGTATTCGCTCGGCTCGATGCTCGGGCATGTGCTGATGCACCAGACATTCGTTGGATTGGAAGCGTTGCTGCAAATGGAACGGGCCGGCGAGTACCGGCAAGAACAGGTCCAAGCCGCATGAGAGAATCATCGGAGTATTTGTAGGGGCGTACCCTTGTGGTCGCCCTGGACTGGGCGGGGACAAGCCGCCGCCCCTACTGGGCGGGGACAAGCCGCCGCCCCTACGGAAACCGTTACGGGATTAAATTCCATCCAGGGACGGGGCCGGGGCTACGTTGTTTCTAGATGCGATTCGCCGCCGCGCACCCAACCCGTGATGCAGGTCCCGTCCTCCAGTTCCAGCTCCAAGCAGGTGTGGCGATTAAACCAGCTCGTGTCGCTCGCTTTGGCATCGGGCACTTCGGTCGGAAGAATGATGCTAACGCTGCCGCGCTTGACGTTCAGCAAAATGACGTCGTTCCCTTCGCCTTCCATCGCCAACCCTTCGGCCCCGAACGTAAAGTCGCCTCCGCGCGCCTGAATCAAGTTGTAGCGTTTCATGTCGTCTCCTTTTTGTTTTCGACGAAACCGCCGTAAGACGCCGCAAAGAAAAAAACCTCTGGACACGCCAGCCCGGCGCAAATCCAAAGGCATCACGGCCCAATAGATAGAGTGCGTCTCGGCACTCGGTTTTCGACTTCTACTCTGATTATATCGCGGCGCGGCTAATTGTCAAGTTTCTCACTTTTGACTTGCGCTGCGCTCCGCGATATACTTGTGTCGCCATGCTTCCCTTGAAAACGTTGGTCGCCGACGATCATCGCTTATTTCGGCAAGGACTGATCAGTCTCATGAACACCCGGCCCGATCTCGTCCGCGTCGTCGGCGAGGCCGCCACGGGCCGTGAGGCGGTGGAACGAGCGCGCGCGCTACATCCCGACCTCGTGTTGATGGATATTTACATGCCGGACGGCGACGGCTTGCACGCGGCGCGCGCGATTCGCGCGGACTTGCCGGATACGCATATCGTCTGGATGCGACCGAGCTTTTCGATTTGATTACCGGCGTCGCCAACGGCGAAGCGGCAATCACGCCGACGATGGCGGCGCGCCTGCTCAAGGGAGTGGCAAGTCACGCCGCGGATCCGGCGGGCGGCGAGCAAGCGCTCACCGAGCGTGAGACGGATGTCTTGCGTCTGGTCGCGCGGGGCAAAAGCAATCCCCAAATCGCCCAAGACCTCTCCATTACGGTCAACACCGTCAAAGTCCATCTCCGCAACATCCTCGCCAAACTTCGACTGGAAAACCGCACGCAGGTGGCGACCTATGCCATCCAGTCGGGGCTAGTATCGCCCCCAAATATCACCCAATCGGGTGATACCAAATCATCCCCTTGATTGATGTACTGGCTCGGCTAACATGTTACGCTCGCCAACGGGGAAAGTAGGTCTCTGTTGGCCTGTTCGGGAGACTGATCGAAGCCGATCCTGTCCCTATCGTTCGCGCATGGCGCGCGGCGGTAGGGATTTTTTGTTCTGATCGAATTCTCGTGGAGGAAAATGGCATGAGTGAACAGAATTTTCTCACTCGAGTTCTGACCGACACCGTGCTCTCGCGCCGCTCCTTTCTCAAGTGGAGCGCGGTCCTGGGCGGCACGGCGGCGCTCGCGCCCAATGGGTTGAAAATCGGCTTGCAGCCGACAACCGCGGCCGCCGCGCCCGCGGCCGTGAGCACGGGCAAGTGGGTCGCCGCGGCCTGCTGGCTCAACTGCGGCGGTCGGAACTTGAACAAGGCGTACGTCGTGGATGGGGTCGTCGTTCGACAGAAAACAGACGACACGCATCCCGACTCGCCTGACTTTCCGCAACAGCGCGGCTGCGCGCGCGGCCGCTCGCAGCGCATGCGCGCCTTTGGGGCCGACCGATTAAAGTACCCGATGAAGCGCAAGAACTGGGCGCCGGGCGGCGGCAACAAAGAATTGCGCGGCAAGGATGAATGGGTCCGCATCTCTTGGGACGCGGCGCTGGACATTCTCGCCAGCGAGATCAAGCGCATCAAGGAAAAGTACGGCAATA
>JACQYF010000052.1 GCA_016208315.1 Chloroflexota bacterium
GTGTCGGTGTCCATACTTCCTCCTGTAACATGGAAGTATGGTCAAATCGCACACGATGTCGTGATTACGTTTGGCTTTTAAAGTGCACACGATGTCGTGATTACATCAGCGCACACGATGTCGTGATTATGGACAAGTAGTCAGTATTCAGTTTTCAGACAGGCGCTTTCTGGCTACTGAATACTGACTACTGATTACTGGCTTGGGGCTGTAGCTCAATTTGGGAGAGCGCTTCAATGGCATTGAAGAGGTAGTGGGTTCGAATCCCATCAGCTCCACCAAGGGATTTAGGATTTTCGATTTCAGATTTATGATTTGGGCGCCAACTGGATTTCAAATCTGAGATAATGAATCATAAATCATAAATGCGACGAACGGGAGTAGTAGGTCATCCTCGCAGCGAGCTAGGGAAAACCAGGTGAGAGCCTAGCGCCAGTGCGCCGACGGGGAGCGCCACAAGACCGAACTCGCCCGGGAGCTGCGCCGCCGAACGCATCGTCACAATGCGAGTAGGCGGCGACGGAGTCACGCCCGTTAAAGCAAGCAAGTGAGGTTGTTAGGTTGTTGGTTTGTTAGGTGGTTGGGACATTCGCCCGAACCACCCAGCCACCAAACCACCTAACCACCTAATGAGGGTGGTACCGCGGAGGATTTTTGGCCTTCGTCCCTGTGAGGACGGGGGTTTTTTGTTTGTGGAGCAGTACGATGGAAAGCAAGTTTGTCCAAACGCCTTCGGGAAAATTCCATGCGATGGTCGCCGGCGCGGGCGAGCCGGTGCTGCTGATTCACGGCTACACCAGTGCCAGCACTTGGCGCGTGTGGGAGAAGAATATCTCTGCGCTCGCGGAACACAACTGCGTGTATGCCATGGATATGATCGGCTATGGCGAGTCGGACAAGCGGCAAGTACCAGTCGACGCGCCGGGCCAAGCCAGGGCATTGATCGAATTGCTCGACGCGGAGAATCTCGAGCACGCGGGGTTGATCGGCTTGTCGTGGGGTGGCGGCATCGCCCAGATTGTCGCGACGGCCGCGCCTAAACGCGTGAATCGGCTTGTGCTCGTGGATAGCAGCTACAGTCAAAAGCAAGAGCGGCTTGCGCTGCTGAAAAAGATCGAGTGCCCGGCGCTCATCGTCTGGGACGAGGATGACGCCGTGATTCCTGTCGCGGGCGCGCAGATGCTCGCGAATGCAATCCCAAATTCACGAGTGCGGATTTTCAAGCGCGAAGAACGCGACCCCGATGCTGATCCCGAGAATCGCCACTGGTCGCAGATGACGCATTCGAAGGAATGGAACCGCGTGGTTGGCGAGTTCCTTACACGAGGAAAATAAGAAGATGGCTACTGAAAAAAACGGGACTAGAAAAACAACGGCAACGACGAAGAAAACGACCGCGCGCCAGCCGGCGACACGCAAATCAACTACGCGCGCGCGCAAGGGCGAGCCAGCGGCTCGCTCCACCGTGCCGGCCATTGACCGCTCGTCCGACAAGTACATCCCCCAAACGTTCGAGGCGCAGTGGGAAACCAAATGGGCAGCCGATGAACTCTACAGGACGACCCCGGCGGATGAGCGTCCCAAGATGTACGTCTTGGATTTTTACCCATATCCGTCCGGCGACGGACTGAGCGTCGGTCACTGCCGCAATTACGTGCCCACCGATGCGCTCTCGCGCTATTACCGCATGCACGGCTATAACGTGCTTCACCCGATGGGTTGGGACGCGTTCGGGCTGCCCGCGGAAAACGCCGCCATCAAGATGAAAACTAATCCCGCGAAATTGATTGACCAATACGCGGCGAATTACAAGCGGCAATTCCGCCTGCTCGGCATTTCGTTCGATTGGAGCCGCGAGATCAATTCGTCCAAGCCGGAATACTATCGCTGGACACAGTGGATTTTCCTGCAACTGTATAACGCGTGGTACGATCCGCGGGCCGACAAGGCGCGCCCGATTGAGACACTGGAAGCCGAATTGGCGGACAAGGGGACCCGCGATATTCCCAACGCCGAACTGCTGACCGCGGAGCAATGGAAAGCGATGGACCGCAAAGCGCGGCAGGATTTCCTGGGCAACTTTCGGCTTGGCTATCGCCGGCCCGCGGTCGTCAACTGGGATCCGGTGGACAAAACCGTTCTGGCGAACGAGGAAGTGGTTGACGGGCGCGGCTGGCGCAGCGGCGCGCTGGTCGAAAAGAAAACGCTGATGCAGTGGTTCTTCCGCATCACGGCGTATGCCGACCGCTTGATCGCCGATATGGACACCATTGATTGGCCCGAGCACATCAAGCTCATGCAGCGCAACTGGATCGGACGTAGCGAGGGCGCGGAAGTGGACTTTGGGACGGACGCCGGCGACCTGCGCATCTTCACCACGCGGCCCGACACTCTGTGGGGCGCGACGTTCATGGTTTTGTCGCCCGAACATCCTTTTGTCGAAAAGCTGGCGACGCCGGAACACAAGCCGGAGGTGGAAGCATACGTCGCGAGGGCGAAACTAGAGAGCGAAGCGGAACGCACGGCAGAGTCGAAAGAAAAGACGGGCGTGTTTACCGGCGCGTACGCGACCAACCCGGTCAACGGCGAACGCATCCCCATCTGGGTCGCCGACTATGTGCTGATGGGATATGGTACCGGCGCGATCATGGCGGTACCGGGGCATGACGAACGCGATTTCGCGTTCGCGCTGAAATTCGGGCTGCCGATCATTCCGGTGATCGAGCGGACGGATGGGCTGACCAAGTCGTTCGCGCTGGGCGGCACGATGCGCGAAGGATTTGCCGACGCGCTGCGCGCCGAAGCCATTCCGTTCGAAGAGCGCCACGGTTCGCTTTACATCACTATCCCGCCGGAAAAGGTCGAACACTATATTGACATCGCGCAGCAATACGTGGTCCGCGGCGCATGGAACGAGATTGTCGGGACGCGCTGGCTGTTCATCTTCGGCCCCGGCGAGGTGATGGCATTGGACAGCATGGCGAGCGATCTGAGCATCCTGAAGCGCTGTCACGCGCTTGAACCCAACGTGCGCGGCAAACGTACCGTGATGGAAATGCTGTACGCCGTCGAGTTCTATCGCGACGCGCTGTTCCATGCCGATTACCATACGATGATCAATTCGGGGCGTTTCAGCGGCACGCCGGGTAACGAGGCAGTGCGCCGTGTAACCGAGTGGCTGGAAGAGATCGGTAAGGGCAAGCGCCGCGTCAATTACAAGCTACGCGACTGGGGCATCAGCCGCCAGCGCTATTGGGGCACGCCGATTCCCGTCATTCACTCGGACCAGGGCGATTACGCGGTCGCCGAGGATCAACTACCGGTGAAACTGCCGGATGTGGAAAGCTACGAGCCGACCGCGACTGGCGAATCGCCGCTGGCGACAATCCCAAAATTTGTAAATGTGACTCTGCCCGATGGCACGCCGGGCCGTCGCGAGACGGACACCATGGGCACGTTCGCGTGTTCCTCGTGGTACTATATGCGCTTCTCCGATCCGCATAACGATAAGGCGCTGTTCAGCAAAGACGAGGTATCGTACTGGCTGCCGGTGGATACCTATGTCGGCGGCGCGGAACACGCGGTGATGCACTTGCTGTACTCGCGCTTTTGGACCAAGGTGCTGTACGACTTGGGTCATATTCCGTTTATCGAACCATTCACGCGACTCAGGAATCAGGGTATGATCTTGGCGCCGGACGGCAAAGAGAAGATGTCCAAGAGCAAAGGCAACGTCGTCACGCCGGACGAGGTCGTTGCCGAGCACGGTGGCGATGCGCTGCGCGCGTACGAGATGTTCATTAGCGATTTCGAGCAAGCGACTCCGTGGAGCACGGCCGGGCTGGGCGGCACGTATCGCTGGCTGCGCAAGGCGTGGGAGTTGCTGCTCGCGCCTTCAGATCGGCGGGCGGCAGATGCGACCACGGCCCAAGCCGACCGCGATCTGCGCCGGATCATGCACAAGACCATCAGAAAAGTATCGCACGACATCGAAGGGTTTAGTTTCAATACCGTCATCTCGACGCTGATGGAGTTTACGAATGCCATCGGCGACGCCAAGAACGTGAGCGATGCGGCGTACGAAGAGGCACGCGAGACGCTGCTGCTGCTGCTAGCTCCGGTCGCGCCCTTCATGGCGGAAGAGGTTTGGGCGCGCAAAGGTCGCCCGTATTCCATCCACCAGCAAAAGTGGCCGAAGTATGATGAGAAGCTTGCTGCGGATGACGTCATGGTGCTGCCGATACAAGTGAATGGCAAGCTGCGTGACCGCATCGAGTTACCGGTGACCGCTAGTGAAGCCGACGTGACAAGCGCCGCGCTCAAAGCAGAAAACGTCCAGCGGCACTTGGCCGGCAAGTCGCCATCGCAGGTGATCTATGTGCCAAAGCGGTTGGTGAGCATCGTTGTGAAATGAACTCAATCGCTGAAACCCTTCGGTTTTCGAAAACCCGAAGGGTTTGTCGTTGGCGCCGATCAAACTTGCCAAATGATTTCAACCGTGCTAAAATGTTGTTAGTTCAAGAGGGCCGCTAGCTCAATTGGCAGAGCAAATGACTCTTGGGTCCAGGAGCCCCCGGCAGAAATGCCGAGGTGAAAATCTGGCTGTATGCTGGAAAGCCCTAAAGCCAGCAGTACTACTTTCGTAGTGACAATCTGTTGGATTGGGTAATCAGCAGGGAACTTGAATTGTTCAAGACTCCTCAGAGACTATACGCCAGACACCCGAACTTCCGGCTAGACGGAAAGGGTGATGATATAGTCCAGACCACAACTCGCAAGGGGCTTGCGAAAGCAAGTGTGGCAGGTAATCATTAGGTTCAGGGTTCAAGTCCCTGGCGGCTCACAAATGTAACGCCCGCTTTCAGAGAAGGAAGCGGGCGTTGCTATTTGCTACGCACGAAACGCATCTGTCTTGCTCACAATTTGCGGAAAGCGGCAGACTGGATAGAATGGCTCGTGCGACCAAATCCGTTTGCAGAGAGTTCCCAGGTTTGATTCCGATAATAGGTGAATCATGATTCGCGTTGCCATCATCGGCGTCGGCGGAATTGCCGACACGCACATCGAAGCGTATTTGAAATTCAAGCCGCGTTGTGAAATCGTCGGCCTAGTTGACATCTATCCCGACAAAGCCGCGCAAAAACTCGCCGGGTATGGATTGAACGCCAAGGTTTATGGCGATCATCGCGCGCTGCTCGACGATGTCGCGTTCGATCTGGCTTCGGTCTGCTTGCCGCCCTTCGCCCACGCCCCGATTACGATTGATTTGCTGAACGCAGACAAGCACGTCCTACTCGAAAAGCCCATGGCGCCGAGTTTGCAGGAATGCGATCAGATGCTCGCGGCCGCGGCCGCGAACGGCAAATTGCTCTCCATCGTCGCGCAGAATCGCTTCAAGACGCCCACGATGAAACTGAAACGGATCGTCGAGTCGGGCATCATCGGCCCGATCCGGCACGCGCAGGTGGATTCCTTTTGGTGGCGCGGGAAGAGCTATTACGATTTGTGGTGGCGCGGCACGTGGGAGAAAGAGGGCGGCGGCTGCACGATGAATCACGCGGTACATCAGATTGACCTATTTCATTGGGTGCTCGGAATGCCCACGGCGCTGCAAGCCGTCGTCGCCAACATCGCGCACGACAATTCCGAGGTCGAGGATTTCTCGACCGCCATTCTCTTTTACCCAGACGGCAGTATCGGCCAGATCAACGCGTCGCTCGTCCATCACGGCGAGCCGCAGCAACTCGTCATTCAGGGCGAATGCGCGATGGTCGCCGCGCCGTGGAGAGTAAAAGCGTCCACCGCGCGCGACAATGGATTCCCGGACGACAATCCCGCCTTGCAAACCGAAATCCAAGCGCTGTACGACCAACTCCCCGCGCTCGAATTCGAAGGCCACGCCGGGCAAATCGCGAATGTGCTGGGCGCAATCGAGGGCCGCGCGGAATTACTAATTGACGGCCAAGCGGGGCGCAGCACGATCGAGTTGGTTACGGCGATTTACGCGTCGTCATTTAGCGGCCAGCGCATCGAGTTGCCCTTGGCGACGGACAATCCTTTCTACACGCGCGAAGGCACGCTGCTACATGCGCCCCATTTTCACGCCAAAACCCGCAGCGTCGATAATTTTGCAAACGACGAATCTCGCATCAATGCCGAAGGACTCACCCAATGCCAGACCTCACATCCAAAATAAACGTCACCTTCGATTTCGCCGGCCGGCAATTGCGCCGCCTGATCGAGACATATCCCGATTACCTGCCGATGTACACGGTCAATGGGAAATGGAAACACGGCGGCGAGTCGTGGACGAATTGGTGCGAAGGATTTCTTGGCGGCCAGCTCTGGCTGATGTATCAGCATACCGGCGAATCCTACTGGCGGGAAAAAGCCGAGCATTATTCGCGGCTGATCGCGCATCGTAAGGACGACCGGGACGTTCACGATCTCGGTTTTCTCTTCTGGTCCACGTGGAAACGCTGGTACGACATGACGGGCGACCCGGCGGTCAACGATGTGGTGGTTCACGCCGGGCGCACTTTGAGTTTGCGATTCAAGGAAAAGGGGCAGTACTTGCGCTCGTTCGTGTCCGACGAGAGTTTGTTCATTGACATCATGATGAACGTCGGCATCATCTTTTACGCGGCGCAGCACACGGACGACGCGGCTATGCTTCGCAAAGCAACGCAACACTGCCAGACCACCCGCAAATACCTCGTGCGCGGCGATGGGAGCACGTCGCACGAGGGAATCTTCGACACCGAGACCGGCGCGTTTTTGCGCCAGAGCACGCACCAGGGTTGGCGCGCCGATTCGTCTTGGGCGCGCGGCTTGGCCTGGGCCTTGTACGGTTTCGGCACGGCGTACAGCTTTACGCACGACGCGCGCTTGTTGCAGACCGCGGAAGCGTGCGCGAATTTCTACATCGAGCGCACGCCCGCGCCCGGCGTCCCGCCGAACGACTGGGACGAGCCGGACCCGGCCCGGCCATACGAAAGTTCCGCGGCGGCGATCGCGGCGAGCGGCCTGCTCGATCTCGCCAAGCTGACCGGCAATCCGGCCCGCGCGCGCTTGTATCGCGATTATGCGCTCCGCATCTTGGACACCTTGACCGGCCCGGAGTTCCTGGCAATTGAAACGCCCGGTTGGGAAGGAATCTTGAAACACGGAATGTATCACGAACGCAAAGGTCTCGGCGTGGACGAGAGCGTGATGTGGGGCGAGCACTTTTTCCTCGAAGCGTTGAGCAAGGTTTAACCTCACCTCTCTCCCCCCATCCCCCTCCCCCCTCTCCTGAACCTGAATTTCGGTTCAGGAGAGGGGGGAGGGGGAGCGAGGGGGTAGGGGGTGAGGTCTGCCGGGAGCATCAATGAACGCTCAAGTTGCCCTCATCACTGGCGCGGCGCGCGGCATCGGGCGCGGCATCGCGGTGGCGCTCGCGGAACGCGGTTGGTCGGTGGTGATCAACTATCGCGACAGTGCGGAGGCGGCGCAAGTGGCGCTGCGGCTTGTCGAGGAGGCGAGCGGGCGCGGTATTATCGTTCAAGCCGACATCGCGACTGCCGCGGATCGCGAGCGATTGGTCGCGCAGACGCTAGAATTCTTCGGGAGAATTGATCTGCTCGTAAACAACGCGGGCATGGGGCCGCGCCAGCGCGTGGATACGCTCGAGGTGAGCGAGGCGAGTTACGACGAGGTCATGGCGACGAACCTCAAAGGGCCCTTCTTTCTCACCCAACATGTCGCCCGTGTCATGCGCGATTCGCTCCAGTCGGTGCCCCATCCCAAGATCGTGAACATCGGCTCGGTTAGCGCGTTTGCCAGCAGTCCGAATCGCGCCGAGTATTGCATTTCCAAAGCCGGCCTCGCGATGATGACGACGCTCTTCGCCGACCGTCTGGCCGAATATGGCATCAACGTCTACGAGATTCGCCCAGGCATAATCGAAACGGATTTGACCAGCAAGGTGAAAGACAAATACGACCGCCTGATCGCGGAAGGCATCACGCCGATTCGCCGTTGGGGCCAGCCGGACGATGTCGCACGCGCCGTCGTCGCCATCGCCCAAGACCTCTTGCCGTTCTCAACGGGCGAGGTGATCAACGTGGACGGGGGATTCCATCTGAGGAAGCTGTAAGTCAGTAAACAGTAAACTCGGACGAACTGCGTCCGCGTAAACAGTGAACAGTGAATACCGAATACTGAACACTGAATACTGTTGACCGTTGACTGTTGACTGTTGACTGTTGACTGTTGACTGTTCACTGAACTTGAGGAGTTGCATGACTTTTCGCCGCATCGCATCGTTCAAGACCTCGAGTGATTTTCGCGCGTACTTGCAGCAATCGAATATCGCGCTCGATTTCGACGACGAACTAATCACCGGCGCGGACGCGCCGCTCGCGCTGCCGTATCGTTTGCCGAATGGCTTTGTCGTCGGCAATCGTTTTTGCGTTTTGCCGATGGAGGGTTGGGACGGCACACCCGACGGCTGTCCCAGCGAATTGACGTTTCGCCGCTGGCAGCATTTCGGCGCGAGCGGCGCCAAGCTGATCTGGGGCGGCGAAGCGGTCGCCGTGCGTCACGATGGCCGCGCCAATCCCAACCAATTGACGATTAGCGAAGCGAATCTCGGCGCGCTGGCGAGTTTGCGCGCGGGTCTCGTCGCCGCGCACGCGCAGAGTTTCGGCGACACGCGCGATCTCTTGATCGGCTTGCAGCTTACGCACTCGGGGCGCTTTTGCCGCCCCAACGACAAAAAGCGACTCGAACCGCGCATCCTTTACCATCATCCGGTGCTCGACCGCAAATTTGGAGTTCCGCCGGATTACCCTATAATGACGGACGACGAGATCAAGCGGCTGATTGACGATTTCGTGATCGCGGCGCAGCGCGCCCAGCGCGCGGGCTTTGCGTTCGTGGACATCAAGCACTGTCACAGTTATCTGGGCCACGAATTTCTGAGCGCGGTGGATCGGCCCGGCGATTACGGCGGCAGCTTCCAAAATCGCACGCGCTTTTTGCGCGAGATCGTCGCGGGCATTCGCGCGAATGTGCCGGGTCTGGAAATCGGCGTGCGCCTCAGCGCGTTCGATTTCATTGCCTTTCGATCCGGTGCGAACGGCGTCGGCGAGCCGGAGCCGTTTGACGGTGCAAGGTATCGCTATGCGTTCGGCGGCGACGGCACAGGCGTCGGCATTGATCTAACCGAGCCGAAGAAATTTCTCGATCTCCTCGCGGCGGACGACATCAAGATGGTCTGCATCACGGGCGGGAGTCCGTATTACAATCCGCACCTGATGCGCCCCGCGACATTCCCGCCTTCCGACGGCTATCAGCCGCCCGAGGACCCGTTGGTCGGCGTGGCGCGGATGGTGAATGTCACGGCGGAACTGAAAAAGCATCGGCCCGATCTGATGGTCGTCGGCTCGGCGCAGTCGTATTTGCAAGAGTTTGCGCCGAATGTCGCGCAGCGCGTCGTGCGGACGGGCGGCGCGGATTTCGCGGGGTTGGGACGGATGATGCTGGCGTATCCCGAAATGATCGCCGACGTGCTCGCGGGCCGCCCGCTCCAGCGCAAGCGCATCTGCCGCACATTCAGCGATTGCACGACCGCGCCGCGCAACGGCATGGTCTCGGGCTGCTACCCGCTCGACGAATTCTACAAACAGCGGCCCGAGGCCAAGGAACTGGACGCCTTTAAACACCACGGTAAAGGATGAAGAACAACGCCAGTATTCAGTATTCCGTGTTCCGTGTTCGGTAGCTTGAGTGAATACGGAATACAGATCACTGGGCGGAGATTCGCGAGATTAGCGGACAATAATCGGGAGAGACAAATGGAAACAAAACTGGCTTCGAAAAGCGCCGAGGTCATCATCAGCCCCGACCGGCCGTTTGTGATCATCGGCGAACGCATCAACCCGACGCGGCGCAAGGCGCTGCTCGAATCGCTGGCCGCGGGGGATTTCAGCATCGCGCTGCAAGACGCGCGCAACCAAGTGGCCGCCGGCGCGCACGTGCTCGACGTAAACGCGGGCGTGCCGAACGCCGACGAGCCGAAACTCTTGGGCGATCTCACGCGCGCGATCGTGCAGTCCGTAGACGTGCCGCTCTGTTTCGACAGCGCCAATCCCGCCGCGCTCGAAGCCGCGCTGTCGGCTTACGAAGGCAAGGCGCTCATCAATTCCACAACCGGCGAGGAAAAGATGCTCGGCGTGGTGCTGCCGCTCGCCGCGAAACATCGTGCTGCCGTGATCGGCGTCATCAGCGACGAGAACGGGATTCCGGCGACGCCGCAAGCGCGGCTCGCGGTGGCGCGCAAGATCGTACAGCGCGCGGCGGATTTCGGCATTCCCGCCGAGGACATTGTGATTGACTGCCTCGCGCTGACCGTCGGCGCCGACGCGCAAGCCGGACGCGTCACGCTCGATACGATGCAACTGGTGCGGCGAGAACTCGGGCTGAATCTTTCGCTCGGCGCGAGCAACGTTTCGTTCGGCTTGCCCGAGCGCAAAGCGATCAACGCGGCCTATCTCGCGCTGGGCATTGCACGCGGCCTGACCGCGGCGATCACCGACCCGACCGTGCCGGAGTTGCGGACTACGATTCTCGCGTGCGACCTGCTCACGGGACACGACGAGTACGCGATGCGCTGGATCAAGTCGTATCGCGCCGCGCAAAAAGCGCGGCGCGCGGCGCTGTTTCTCGGCATCGAGCACGTCGGCCTGTATCAGCACAAAGCGAACGCGGCCGAAATCGCGGCGTGGTACGAAAAGATGTTTGGCTTTAAGCGGAGTGAACTGGACGTTTCCTATTTCTTGGCCGGGCCCGGCGCGGGTCGGATCGAAGTAATGAAGCAGCCCAACGACGCGCACTGCCACATCGCGGTGCGTTGCTCGGATTTTGACAAGGCCGTCGCGGAACTGGAGAGCAGGGGCGTCAAGTTCAAAACGCCGGTTATCGAGCCAAAAAGGAAATTGGTTTATTTGCAGCAACCCGATCCGGACGGCAATCTCGTGCATCTCATGTGGGTGCCAGACTAGGAGCAGCAAAGGACGGGCCACAGCACATTGGAGTTAAGCGGCGAGAGCGAAATCCCAGTAAACGTATCAATCATGTCACCCAGCATAGATTGCCAGGTCTGTCCGCCATCCGTTGAGCGCATGACGGCCTGCCCCACTGAATTCCAGGCATCTTGACCGATCCAGATAACATTCGGATTCTTGGGATCAATCGCGAGCGACGTGATGGCACAGCGGTAAGAAGGTCAGCACGTTACTCGCGTGTTATCTCCGCGGCCGCCAGCGCGGTGCGATTTCATCGCCGGGCCAGCCCGTGATGTTGCGCAACTCGGTTCCATCGGCGTTGACGACGAAGAGGTCCATGTTGCCGTTCGGATTGGCGGCAAAGGCCAAGCGGGTTCCGTCTGGAGACCAACTGAGATCACGGAGCAACAGTGGGTTGAGGATTTCAAGGACGGAGCGTTCCATCCGGACGATTTCCTTCGGATTCCGCGCATTGGCATCCGCGATGATGATCTTACCGACGCGGCGATTTGGCTCCTCGAAAGTGATATAAGCAATCCGTGTGCCATCCGGCGAAATCGCCGGGCTGTAGACATTGCTATCAACCAAGCGGATCAAACCACTGCCATCCCGATTCACACGATACAGAGAGGTCGGCTGATCTCCCTGCAATGTGACGAGGAAAAGCACGGCGGAACCATCAGGATACCAAGCCGGGGCAACCGATGCTAGGTTTGGGCGAAGTGTTGACAAACTGAAGCCAATGGGCGGGAATTCTCGAACAGTCTCCTCGGTCAACCAAGTAACTTTACTTCCATCACTTGCGGCGATGCCCACACCATTGTGGGGCACGGTGACCGCAATTGCAACGAACTCGGCGTCTGGCGACCATACTGGTTCGACCACGGATTCAGGTAACCGACGAACATGGGACAGTTGGGCAAACTGACTTCCATCAATAGCCGCTACAAAAATATTGAAATAGCCCCCTTTACTTTCTGGACCGCCGAACGGGCGTGAGAGGAATGCCAAACGATCATCGCGAGGAGACCAATTCAGATATTGATGATTGTCGAAATCCAAGCGGTTCAGCACCCACAAATCTTTGGGTGCGCCAAACTTGCCTTCCTGGTTTACAGTGATCAGATATGCGTAACCTGGAAATACATCAGGATTAGATGTAAAGGCAAGTTGATTGCCGTTGGGTGACCAAGTCAAGCCCTGAATTGTATATACTCTATCTATGATTCTGTATAAGTTCAATTCTTCACGTGCTGTGCGAATCTGGTTGAAACGTGATATGATGCCTCCACTGAATGACTGGGAGGTCAACAATGTCTTTGCACCCGACTGATCGTAGTCTGATCCCACCCGATACCGCGGA
>JACQYF010000053.1:0-43720 GCA_016208315.1 Chloroflexota bacterium
CGAGCGCGCGGCTGAGCGTGACGTCTTGGGCTTGAGATTGCCGGTCGCCCGTATGGAAGATGTGCTGAAAGGTAAAGTTTGGGCAGCACAAGATCCAACCCGTCGCAAGACCAAACAGCAGAAAGATTTGCTCGACATTGCGCGATTGATCGAGCAGTATCCGCAATTGCGAGCGCAAGTGACAGCAGAAATCTTGGCGCGATTAGTGTGACATGTGGCTCGTAATCGGCCTCGCCGTTGGCGTTATCGTCGGTTTGATCTTGGGCGTGTTCATTGGATTCTCACTTTTCAAACGCGCCGGCGCGTGGGATTGAGGGACTTTGAACTGGCAGGAATGGACATCCGCGGCAGACAACGCGTCCCTGTGGGAAAACAAAGAAGAAAAGGGGCTGCTAAAGGCAGAGCAACTGGATAACTATGTGTTACGTCTCTGGTTTCAGGATGGTCTAGACGTTTCGGTTTATGAACTGGATTTTTACTCTTTGGTGGTAGAGGAAAATCCGGGCGGAGTTTTTGCGCCGTTGAAGGATAAAGAACGATTTCAAGGGGTTCGAGGAGAGTACGCTTTGATCTGGCCTAACCCTGAGACGGGCGCATACGACGAACACGCGATAGACATAGCGCCTGAATGTGTACGCTTTTTCTGTGAACGCTATGGTAAACCGCTAAAGGTAGCTGAAAAACGTATGGTGCCGAGCTAGAATTCGTGGAGCGACTTGCCTGATTTTACCTGCGCGATCGGCTTAGCGGTGGGCCTCCTTATTGGGCTTGTAATCGGAATCTGGGTGGGCGTGCGATTGTATTGGAAGACGGGGCATTGGTGATCATTCAATGTCGGAGGGCCATGGGCGATGCTAGTTCAATTCAGAGTTAAGCGCTTTAATCCCGAACGGGACGAAAAACCTTATTGGGGTGAATATAATGTCGAGGTCGAGCCGACCGACCGCGTGCTCGACGGCTTGAACTATATCAAGTGGAATCTCGATGGCTCGCTTGCGTACCGCCGCTCGTGCGCCCACGGCATCTGCGGCTCCGACGCGCTCGTGATCAATGGGCGCAATCGCCTCGCGTGCAAGTTGCTGATCAAGCAGGTCCTCCGCGACAGCAAGGTCGTTACCGTGGAGGCGCTGCGCGGCTTTCCCGTCATCAAAGACCTCGTCGTGGATATGGAAGCGTTCTTCGCCAAGTACCGCAGTATCAAACCCTACCTAATCAACTACGATCCCGAGCCGGAGAAAGAGCGACCGCAGTCGCCGCAAGACCGCGAGCGGTTCGACGACACGACCAAATGCATTTTGTGCGCCGCCTGCACCACCGCGTGCCCGACGTTCTGGGCCGACAAGGGATTTGTCGGGCCGGCGTCCATCGTGCAGGCGCACCGGTTTATTTTCGATTCGCGCGATCAGGGCGCGCAGGAGCGGCTGGCGATTCTGCAAGACGCCGGCGGGGTCTTCACCTGCCGCACGATCTTCAACTGCACCGACGCCTGCCCGCGCGGCATCCAGGTGACGAAAGCGATTTACGAAGTACGGCAAGCGATTCTGTTCAATAAAACATAGAAAACAGGTACACAGGTAGACATGTTTACGTGTGTACTTGTTTACCTGTATACCTGATTTTGGAGGACTTGTGCCCTACTACGACTACGTCTGTTCCGATTGCAATTCCAAATTCGAGATCAAGCGCTGCATCAGCGAGATTGACGATCCGACGGCTTGCCCCGAATGTCATGGCGAGCACGTTGCCCGTCAAGTGTCGCGGGTGGCGGCCTTCGGCCACAGCTCCGGCGGCGAAATCAGTTCGCTTGGCGGCGGGGGCGGCGGCTGCGGTTCCTGCGGCGGAGGATCGTGCGGTACATGCGGCAGCAGCCGCAACTAACCTGGAAGCTGCGCGCATGTCTGACTATCAGTTCACAGTGGTCATCGAGCCGGACGACGAGGGTTTTCACGCTTATGTCCCAGCTTTGCCGGGCTGCCATACCTTTGGAGCCACGGTTGAAGAGGCACGGACAAACATCATCGAGGCAATGGAACTCCACATTGCAAGCATGAAGGAAGACGGGGAGTCCGTTCCTGTTTTTATCAATATCCCTGGCGCGTTCGCCGCGCCAAACGAGGAGTGGAGAAATGCCCGGAAATGATCTCACGGTCCGCGTCGGCGGCGATTCGGCCGCGGGCGGTATCGTGACCACCGGCGAGGTGTTTGCGCGCATCGCCGCGTATGCCGGCCTGGAAGTCTATACCACACGCACCATCCCTGCCGAAATCAAGGGCGGGCACGTCATGTTCCAAGCGCGCGTCGCACCGACCATGGTCTGGTCGCAAGGCGATGAGTTGGATATGTTGATCGCGTTCGATCAGGAATCCCTGGATCGCTATTATCGGTTAATTCGTCCCGACGGAATCCTGATCTATAATTCGAACGATTGTAAACCGCCCGCCGACAACGGCCTGAAGCGATACGCTCTGCCGCTGAACGAACTGGCGAAATCCATCAACTTCCAACGCGGTCGGAACATCATCACGATCGGCGCGATGGTCAAGCTCTTTGGGCTTTCGTTTGAGACCGCGACCGCGGTGGTCGAAAAGCAACTCGGTCGCAAGAAAGAGATGCTCGAGCAAAATCTGCTCGCGCTCAAGACCGGCTTCGAATTCGTCGAGCAGAAGGTCACCAAAACCGCGCCGTACCATCTGTCGCCAGTGCAGGGCGCGATGCAGCAACAGCGCCTCGTCATCAGCGGCAACCAGGCCCTTTCGATGGGCGCGATCGCGGCGCAATGCCGGTTCTACGCCGGCTATCCCATCACGCCCGCATCGGACATTATGGAGTTTCTCGCCGCGGAATTTCCCAAGGTTGGCGGGACGCTCATCCAAGCCGAAGACGAAATCGCCGCGCTCGGCATGGCAATGGGCGGTTCGTACTCCGGGGCGCGCGCGATGACCGCGACTTCCGGCCCCGGCCTTTCGCTGATGACCGAACTGTTGGGCCACGCGACGATGACCGAAATTCCGGTCGTCGTGGTGGACGTGCAGCGCGGCGGCCCCTCGACCGGCTTGCCGACCAAGGTCTCGCAAGGCGACCTGCGAATTTCCGTCTTTGGCGCGCATGACGACGCGCCGCGCATCGTCGTCGCGCCGGTGTCGGTCGAAGATAATTTCTATCAGATCATCAACGCTTTCAACCTGGCGGAAAAGTATCAGACGCCGGTCATTTTCCTGAGCGATCAGGACATGTCCGTGCGCGTCCAAACCATTCCACCGTTCGATCTCTCGCGCGTACACCTTGAACCGCGTCTCGTGTGGAATCCCAACGAGGACGGCCACGGCGAATTTCAACGATACGCGAAAACCGCGTCGGGCATTTCGCCAATGTCGTTGCCGGGGATGAAAGGCGGCCAGTACGTCGCCGAAGGGTTGGAACACGCGCCCGATGGCTCGCCGGAATACACACCCGAGACACACGTCGCGAACATGCAGAAACGCGCCAAGAAAATCTACTCCGCGGCCGATGAAGTGGAACGGTGGGGCATGTACGAAACGTTCGGCGACGAGGACGCGCCCATCGGCATCGTCGGCTGGGGCTCGACCATCGGCCCGGTGCGTGAAGCGGTGGACCGCGCGCGCGCCGAAGGCCTGAAGGTCGCCGTGTTTTATACCAAGATGATTTTCCCGCTGCCGACGCGACTCATCAGCCAGTTCATCCAAAAGCGTCAAACGATCATCGTGCCTGAGATGAATTACACCGGCCAATTCGCGCGCATGATCCAGGCCGAGTTCTGGCGCGAGGTCGTCAGCGTCCGCAAGTACGGCGGCGTGCCGTTCAGCACCCGCGAGATATATGAAAAGATTAAAGAAGAGCACTCGAAATTAGGACGTTCGTAGTAAGGAACGCGACTCCGCTACACTTGGTCGCCGACTACGAACAGAAGGATAAGAGAAATGATTTCCACGCTAGAACCCAATACGCTGATTTTTGAACCCGTCAATTTGTCGCCCAACGATTACAAAAGCGATGTCCATCCGATCTGGTGCCCGGGCTGCGGCGACTTTGGCGTCTTGTCCAGTTTCTACAAAGCAATTTCGGAACTCCACATTCCGCCCGAACAACTCGTCGTCGCTTCCGGCATCGGCTGCTCCGGTCGCTTTCCCGCGTTTGTGAACGCGTATGGGCTGCACGGCACACACGGCCGCGTGCTGCCGCTCGCGACAGGCATCAAGATGGCGCACCCGGAACTGGTGGTCGTGGCGGCAGGCGGCGACGGCGACGCGTTCAGCATCGGCATGGGCCACTTTCCGCACGCCGCGCGTCGCAACGTGGATATTACGTACATCGTTATGGATAACGAAATTTACGGATTGACCAAGGGGCAGCCGTCGCCGACCAGCCCTTACGGGATGGAACGCAAGGCATCGCCCTACGGGACCGTGGACAGTCCGATTGATCCGATCCAGATGGCGCTGGCGTACAACGCGTCGTTCGTCGCGCGCGGCTTTTCGTCCAAACCGAAAGAAGTAACTGAGCTTATCAAAGCCGCGATGACGCACAAAGGGTTCTCGTTCGTCCAAATCCTTTCGCCGTGTGTCACGTTCTACGATACCTACGACCATTTCAAGAAGGTAACCGCGCCGATGCCCGCCGATCACGACAAGAGCGATCGCGCCAAAGCGATGCAACTCGCGATGACTGAGGAAACGATGCACTTGGGCATCTTCTATCAGCAGCGCCGCGCGACGCTTGACGAAGCGATGGCCGGCATCCGCGCGAAAAACGCCAAGCCGGATTACGGCGTCGAGCAGATTATGGGCCGGTATATGCGCTAAACCGTATTGGGTATTGCGTACTACGCAATACCCAATACGTCGAGATCAAAATGTCTGAACCGATTACATTGACACCGGCGCCGCCCCGCCCCCGCCACCCAAGCTGGATTCGCGTGCGTGCGCCGATCGGCGAGAACTATACGCATCTCAAGGGGTTGGTGCGCGGGCTTGCGCTACACACCGTCTGCGAAGAGGCGCTTTGCCCGAATATCGGCGAGTGCTGGGGCGCGGGCACCGCGACGATCATGATCCTTGGCGATACCTGCACGCGCGCCTGCCGCTTTTGCGCGGTCAAGACGGGCAACCCGCGCGGCATCGTGGACGAGCAGGAGCCGTCCCGCGTAGCAGGCGCGATCGCCGAACTGAACCTGAACTATGTCGTCGTCACGTCGGTAGATCGAGATGATTTGCCGGATGGCGGCGCGGGAATCTTCGCCGAGACCGTGCGACAGATCAAGGCGAAATCGCCCAAGACGCGCGTGGAAATCCTCACGCCGGATTTTCGCGGCAAGCGCCCAGATGTTCAAACCGTCGTCGCGAGCAAGCCGGACGTTTTCGGCCAGAATATCGAGACGGTGCGCCGCTTGACGTACGTCGTCCGCGACCGCCGCGCGGGCTACGATCAGACGATGAACGTGCTGCGGATGGTCAAAGAGATTGATCCGACGATGAAAACCAAGTCTTCGATCTTGGTCGGCATGGGCGAAACGCCGGATGAGGTGGCCGAGACGATGCGCGATCTCCGCGCGGCCAATGTAGATTTGCTCGCCATCGGCCAATACTTGCAGCCGACCCACCTCAAGCGCCATGTGCCGCTGGTCGAGTACGTTCACCCCGATCAATTTGCCAAGTATAAAGAAGAGGGCATGAAGCTCGGGTTCAAGTACGTAGCGTCGGGCCCGCTCGTACGCAGTTCATACAAGGCGTGGGAAGCGGCGTTGGTGCTCGACGGCGAATGAGAGCAGACCTGTGGAATACAGCGCGCTGAAGGATGAAGAGGTTCTCGCGCAGTTACAAGCGGGCGAAAGCTGGGCGATGTCGGTCCTGTATGACCGCTACGCCCGGCTTGTTTTTTCATTGGCCTACAAGATTTTGAGTGACCGCGCGTCCGCCGAGGAGGTCGTCCAGGAGGTTTTCGTCAAAGTCTGGCGCCGCGCCGGCGACTATACCGCCGCGCGCGGCAAGTTTTCGTCATGGCTGACCGGCATCGCCCATCACCACGCGATTGACGAGCTGCGCCGCCGCCGCGTGCGTCCCGCCGCGTCCGAAGACGAGACCGCCACCGCGGATGTCATGGACGACGGCCCCGTCCCATTCGAGCGCGCCGTGCAAAGCTTGGAGCACCAGCAAATTACGAACGCCTTGCAGTGCATCCCCGTCGAGCAGCGCCGGCCCATCGAAATGGCATACTTTGAGGGGCTGACCCAGCAAGAGATCTCTGAAAAATTGCAACAGCCGTTGGGGACCATCAAAACGCGGATGCGCTTGGGAATGCAAAAACTCAGAACGCTCTTGCAGGAACCGGCGTAGAGCAATCTAAGAACATCCGGCTTACGTATAATTGTTTGGAAATTCTCAAGATGACGATATGTGCTGAACTCGAAGATTTGATACCAATCTACGTCCTCGACGCTTTGGACGAAGCGGATTGCGCGCGCGTCCAATCGCATCTGCACGCTTGCCCCAAATGCGAACGATTAGGCGCGGAATATCGCCAGGTTGCGGATTTATTGCCTTATGCCGCGCAACAGGTCGAACCGCGCGCGGAGCTGAAATATCGTGTCCTTGCGGCGACCACATCTGTGCGTCGCGCGCCTCTCAGGCGAAGGGTACGGGGTGAGATCGGACCCGCACCGTCTTTCGTCTCTCGGTTTTCAGAATTGTTCTCAGCGCTGCTCCATTCGCCTGTATTCTCCGCGGCCGCTCTCGTATTAGTGGTTGGTTTGGGCATTTGGAACCTCGCGCTCCAAAACCAGCTCGCCCAGCAGGGCGCCGAGGCGCAGCAGATCGCGGGTGAACTACGCGCCCAGCGCGAGGTTCTCACCCTGATCGCGTACAGCGATGGACAGCCGCGCCGCCTTCAAGGGACCGAAGTCGCGGCCCGCGCGGTCGGACGAATTTACGGCACGAGCGACCAAGCCACGTTCGCGATGGTGACCTACGACCTCCCCAAGTTGCCCACGGACAAAGTGTATCAACTCTGGCTGATTGATGCCTCGGGTAGCCGGACGAGCGGCGGCACGTTCACGGTGGACGAGCACGGCCGAGGTTGGCTCTTTGCCCAAGCGCCCAAAGTGTTGGGACAATACAAAGCCGTGGGCGTGACGGTCGAGCCGCTGGGCGGCAGCCCCGGGCCGACCGGCGCCAAAATGCTAGGCGGCGACTTGTAGAAATGGGAGTGGAACCCACTGCGCCCTGGAGCGTCGAGACGCGTCGCTGGGTCTTGATCGGCCTGGTGATCCTCGCCGCGCTGGTACTTTACTGGATTCGCGAGACGCTCACCGTGCTGGTGCTCGCGCTCATCCTCGCCTATTTGCTCAATCCGCTCGTCGCCCTCTTCCAGCGCCACGCGCGCATCTCGCGATTGCTTGCCGCGGGCTTGATCTATCTCGCGTTCATCACTTTGCTCATCGCGTTGGCAGGCACGTTGACGCCCATCGTCGTCCGCCAGTTTCTCGGCTTGGCTGCCGACCTGGATCAAATTCTCGCGCGGCTGGACGCCGCGCTCCAGCAATTTCCTCTGCTGGGCACGCTCGGCCTTCACGTAAACGTGACCACGCTGGCGAACCAACTGCGCGCCGAAATGACCACCATAGTCGCGTTCGTACCGCGCGTATTGATCGGTGTCGGTTCGGGCGTGTTCAGGACGGTGCTCGTTTTGGTGTTGT
Organism: Chloroflexota bacterium; assembly: GCA_016208315.1. Taxonomy (GTDB): domain Bacteria; phylum Chloroflexota; class Anaerolineae; order UBA4142; family UBA4142; genus JACQYF01. The sequence goes on from JACQYF010000053.1 coordinate 7,709, forward strand.
CGTTTTACCTGTTGAAAGATGCCGAGATGATCGGCCGCGGCATTGAGAATGCCGTGCCGGGAGAATATCGCAACGAATTTCGGCGCATCAGATTTGAATTCGCCAGCATCTGGTCGAGTTTCCTGCGCGGGCAGATCGTGCTCGCCCTCATCATCGGCACGGTAACCACGCTCGTGCTCACGGTGCTCGGCGTCCGCAACGCGCTGTTGCTCGGCTTGCTCGCGGGCATCCTCGAAGTGGTTCCCAACCTTGGGCCGATCATCGCCGCGATTCCCGCCGTGCTCATCGCCTTTTTCCAGGGCTCGGCGAATTGGGGGATCGAGAATACGACCTTCGCGCTTATCGTCGTCGTCGCGTACGTGTTGATCCAGCAACTCGAGAATCATCTCATCGTGCCAAGCGTGCTGGGGTCGAGCGTCAACCTGCCGCCGGTCGTCATTCTGTTCGGCGCGCTGGCGGGCGCGAGTCTCGCGGGCATCCTGGGAATATTTCTCGCCGCGCCGCTTTTGGCGACGGCGCGCTTGATCGGTCGCTTTCTTTTCCAAAAGCTGCTCGAACCGGAAGCAGCCACCAAATCGGGCGAATAGAACGGCGAGACCCAGTCGGCAAGACGTGCCATCTGGGTCTCGCCGAGGATAGGCGGACCTTGTACGCAACCCGGGGCACTGCTCCGGGTTGCGTGATTTAGTTTGCTTTTTTGGCCACGGCTACGCTGGCGGGCGCGGCCTTGGGCGCGACGAATCGCGATGCAACGAGCGCCAGCTCGAAGAGCACGACCATGGGCAGCATGACCACCATGGGCGCGACGATTGGATCGGCGACGGGCGTGATCAACTCGGCAAAGACGAAGATGATAAAGTAGGCCACCTTGCGTTGTTTGCGGAGCGCTTGCGGCGAGACGATGCCCAGCTTGATGAGAATGAGAATCACCAGCGGCATCTCAAACGCCAGCCCGGTCGCCACGAGGAAATAGACGACGAAAGCGATATACTGGTCGGCGCTGGGAAGGTAATTGAGCTCGCTGCCGAACATGCTGAACAAAACCTCCATCATGTTCGCCAGCATCATATAGCCAAACGAATTACCTAACAGAAAGAGACCCACCATCGCGATCAGGCCGGGAATCAGGAACCGTCTTTCGGTCGGCAGCAAGCCCGGCTCGATAAACCGCGTGACCTGAAAGAGCCAGATGGGCGCGGCGAGCACGAGGCCGCCGTAGAGCGCCACGCGAAATCGAATCATAAAGCCATCAAGCGGGCTAAACGCTTGAAGCTTGATGTCGCCCGCCGGCGCGCGCAAAAAATGCAGGATGGCGTCGGAAAACACGTAGGCGAGCGCCGTGGTGACCAGGATCGCGATCAGTGAGATGAATAATCGGCTGCGGATTTCCTCGAGATGTTCGAGAAAGCCCATCCGCTTTTCTTCGGGCATAACTAACCTACTGCGCCGCGCCGCACTCGGGGCAGAATTTCAGGCCGGGCTGAATCAGCTTGCTGCAATTCTTGCACGCGACTTTGGCCGGCTCTTCGGGCTTGGGCTCAGTTTTCGTTGTCACTTCTTCGCTAAAACTTTGCGTCGCCTCTTTCGTCGCGGTCGAAAATTCTCGCAGCATCTTGCCGAACGAGCGGCCGATTTCCGGCAGGCGCGACGGGCCAAAGATCAACAGCGCGACGACGAGAATAATGATCAGGTGGGTCGGTTGTAATCCGAACGGCATTTCCAAAACTCCTTTTGAGTCGCTGCGCAGATTCCTTAGGGCGCAGCCATCTGCTCAAAATTGTACCACAAAGGCCCATGCCATGCAAATATGGTCCGCTTGTACAAAACGAATTCCTCGTGCTATACTGCGCCCCGTAACAACGGACCGAACTTGCCGGCACGACCATCATGCGGAGGGGATATGCAGGAACTCAAGGAGCGGATTCTAAAAGAGGGACGGAATCTGGGCGGCGGCATTCTCAAAGTGGATTCATTTCTCAATCATCAAATTGATCCGGGCCTGATGGTCCGGCTGGGCGAAGAATTGGCGCGCCGCCTGGCGCATACCCAGCCGACCAAAGTTCTCACGGCCGAGACGAGCGGCATCGCGCCGGCGCTGGCGACCGCCGCGGTGCTCGGCATTCCCGTCGTGTTTGCGCGCAAGCACGCGCCCCTCACGATGGACTATACCATCGTCAGCGAAAACGCGAAATCGCGGACGCACGGCAACCTGGTCGAGCTGATGGTTTCGACCGAGTACCTCCGCCCGCCGGATCGCGTGCTCATTATTGACGATTTCCTCGCGACCGCGCAGACCATCGAGGCGCTGGCGCGGCTCGTCGCCAAAGTCAACGCGCGCCTCGTCGGCATCGGCACGGTCATCGAAAAGCAGTTCGAGCGCGGCCGCGTAAACCTCGGCCATGTGGACGTGCCGATCATCAGTCTCGCCGTCATCACCAGCATGGACGACGGCCGGATCATCTTCGAATAACCTCACCGCCCTCCCCCTTCCCCCTCCCCCCTCTGCTGGGCTGAAGTTCAAGCCCAGGAGAGGGGGGAGGGGGACCGAGGGGGTAGGGGGTGAGGAGGAGCCCCAATGTCGGATACGATTGTCATCCTCGATTTCGGTTCGCAGTACACGCAGTTGATCGCGCGCCGCGTGCGCGAACTGCGCGTCTATTGCGAGATTTTGCCACACGATGCGCCGCGCGAGGCGATTACGCGGTTAAAGCCGCGCGGCATCATTCTATCCGGCGGGCCGAACAGCGTTTACGATCCGGGCGCGCCGTCGCTGCCACTTTTCCTGTTGGACCTCGGCTTGCCCTTGCTCGGCATCTGCTATGGGATGCAACTCCTCGCATATCATCTCGGCGGCCGCGTGGAAAAGCCAACCGTGCGCGAATACGGCCACGCGACCGTTCACATAGATCGCGCCGAATCTCTATTCTCTAATCTCCCGTCTCCAATTTCCGTGTGGATGAGTCACGGCGATCAAATCATCGCGCTGCCGCAGGGATTCGTCCCCCTCGCGCACAGCGAAACCTGTCCCTTCGCGGCGATGGCCGATCCCGCGCACCGGATTTACGCGCTCCAGTTTCATCCCGAGGTCGTGCACACGCCGCAAGGTCTCGACATCCTGCGGAATTTTCTGTTCGATGTCTGCGGCTGCGCGGGCGATTGGACCCCCGCGGCTTTTATCGCCGCGGCCATCGAGCAAATTCGCGCGCGCGTGGGCTCGGCGCGCATCCTCTGCGCCTTGAGCGGCGGCGTGGACTCGACCGTGGCCGCGGCGCTGGTCGGTCGCGCGGTGGGCGAGCGGTTGGTGTGCGTGTTCGTAGACCATGGCTTGCTCCGGGCCGGGGAGGCGCGCGCGGTCAATCAGGTTTTCCAGGAACGCCTGGGCTTGGAGATCGTCACCGTAGACGCGCAAGGGCGCTTTGTCGCCAAACTGCGCGGCGTGACCGACCCCGAGCAAAAGCGCAAGATCATCGGCGCCGAATTCATCCGCGTCTTTGAGGAAACCGCGCGCGCGGTCGCAACGGATACGCCCGTGCGTTTTCTCGCGCAAGGGACGCTCTACCCCGACGTGATCGAGTCGCGCGGCCCGGAGCGGCAAGCGGCGGCGCGTATCAAGACCCACCACAACGTCGGCGGCCTGCCCGAGGATTTGCAGTTCGATTTGGTCGAGCCGCTGCGCTACTTGTTCAAGGACGAAGTCCGCGCCGTCGGTTTGGAGTTGGGGCTGCCGAAGGAGATCGTATATCGCCAACCCTTTCCGGGGCCGGGCCTGGCGGTTCGCATCTTGGGCGAGGTCACCGAGGAACGCCTCGCCATTTTGCGCGCGGCCGATGCGGTCGTGCGGGAAGAGATTGACCGCTGCGAGAGTGAGGTGTGGCAATATTTCGCCGTCCTCACGCCGCTCAAGACGGTCGGCGTGATGGGCGATGGGCGCACCTACGATCACGTGGTCGCGGTCCGCGCCGTCACGAGCGCGGACGGCATGACCGCGGATTGGGCGCGCTTGCCCTACGACGTGCTCGCCCGCATCAGCTCGCGCCTCGTCAACGAGGTCCGCGGCGTCAACCGCGTCGTCTACGACATTACGAGCAAACCGCCGAGCACGATCGAATGGGAGTGAAGGGCGATAGTACCTTTGTTGATTGCCTGCGCTGGGCGACTGTGGTATACTTTTTGCGGTGAAGGGAGAATTCAATGAAGATTACTCGGACCCACATTGCGCTCGCACTCTTGGCTCTCCTGGCCGTTCTGATTCTGGTCGGACGCTTTTTCGGCCCGACGTGAGGTCGCCATGGGCTTTCTTGGAGGGTTTAACTGGCTCGACGTGTTGGTGCTTTTCGCGCTGATTATCGGACTTGGCGTCGGGTACGCGCAAGGGATGTTGCGGCAGATGATCGGGCTGGCCGCGCTCTACGTCGGCGCGATTCTCGGCGCGCAGTACTATACCGTGATTGCCGGCGCCATCCGGTTCGTGTTCAACAACGCGCCGTCACGCTTCGTCAACGCGTTGGGATTTTTCGCGATTCTCTTGATCGTCACCAGTTTGATCAATTGGCTGGCGTTCGACGCGTATCGCTCGACAAACCTCAAACTCTTTCCCATCATTGACCATTTGGGCGGCAGCATCTTGGGTTTGATTACGACGGTTATCGTCATTAGTCTATTCTTGCCGATTGTCACTTTTGGCGCGGCCGAGCCGTGGCCGTGGGCCGAGCAGACGCGCCTCTTGATTGTCGCCGGCATACAGACTTCGCGGCTGCTGCCCATCTTTGACCTTTTCAAGCCGGGGCTGCTCAACGCTCTCGGCCCCTGGCTGCCCGGCGGCTTACCTTCGATCTTTAATCTGTAAGGAGGTAGAAACCCGTTTTCCGATGAGAAAACGGGTTTCTAAATCATGCGCCCAAAATATCTGCATACCCTCGAATTCGACAAAATCCTGGCGCGCCTCGCCGCGCATGCGGCATTTTCCGCCAGCGAACAACTCGCGCGCGCGCTCGCGCCTTCCACCGACGCGGACGAGATCGCGCGATGGCAGAGCGAGACGACCGAAGCGCGCGCCCTGCTCGACCAACATTCGGAAATCGGCATCGGCGGCGCGCGCGACGTGCGGCCGCACACACGCAACGCGCGCATCGGCGCGCTCCTCAGCCCGCTCGATCTCCTCGAAATCCGCCAGACGCTGCTCGCGGCCCGCTCCCTGCGCCGCGCCCTCGCCCGGCAGGAATTGCTGTATCCGCGACTCGCGTCGCGCGCGACGCAATTGCAGGAATTGCCCGTCATCGGCGACGCGGTCGCGCGCGCGATCAACGACCGCGTCGAAGTGATGGATTCCGCTTCGGACGCGCTGGCGCGCATCCGCCACGATCTCAACGTCACGCGGGCGCGGCTCATGGACAAGTTGCAGCGGATCATCACTTCGCCCGGCAACGCGAAAATCATCCAAGAGCCGATCATCACCCAGCGCGACGGGCGCTATGTAATTCCCGTGCGCGCGGAATCGAAAGGACGTTTGCAGGGCGTCGTCCATGATACGAGCGCGAGCGGCGCGACGTTTTTTGTCGAACCCTTGGCCGTCGTCGAGATGGGGAATCGCGTGCGCGAGCTGGAACGCGAGGAGGCGCGGGAGGTTGAGCGCATCCTGCGTGAACTGACCGCGCTCGTCGGCGCGCACGCCGACCCGATTGATTGGACCGTCGAGGCCCTCGCCGAGATTGACCTCGCGTTCGCCAAAGCCAAATACTCGGCGGAGATTCGGGGGATAGAACCGGCTTTGGAAGTTGGAAGTGTCAAGCGATCCGCCTCCAACCTCCAATCTCCAATCCCTACGGGACGCTTCGCAGTCTCCAATCTCCAATTAGTGAACGCCCGTCACCCTTTGCTCGATCCCTCTACAGTCGTCCCCATCTCCGTCTCCCTCGGCAGTGAGTTTTCGATTCTCATTATCACCGGACCGAACACGGGCGGCAAGACCGTTACGCTCAAGACGGTCGGCTTGCTGGCGCTGATGGCGCAGAGCGGGCTGCACCTTCCCGCGGATGACGGCTCGCGCCTGCCGATTTACACCGGCGTGTACGCGGACATTGGCGACGAGCAATCCATCGAGCAGAGTCTTTCGACATTTTCGTCGCACTTGAAAAATCTGGTCGAGATTCTGCGCGAGGCGGACAGCCGTTCGCTGGTTTTGCTCGACGAACTCGGCGCGGGCACCGATCCGGTGGAGGGTTCGGCCCTCGGGCGCGCCATCTTGATGGATTTGCTGGACCGCAAGATTCCCGCGCTCGTCGCGACGCACTATGCCGAACTAAAAGCATTCGCGCATTCGACGCCCGGCGTACAGAACGCCTCGATGGAATTTGACCTTGAGACGCTTTCGCCGACTTTTCACTTGACGATTGGCCTGCCGGGCCGCTCGAACGCGTTTGCGATTGCGGCGCGCCTCGGCCTCAATCCCAAGGTGATCGAGACGGCGCGCGCGGCCATCAGCCGCGGCGATGTGGAAATGGAACGCATGCTGGCGGAGATTCGCTCCGCGCGCCAGCAAGCCGCTTCGGATCGGACGCACGCCGAGCTCGCGCAGCGCGAGGCCGAGAAACTCGCCCAGGAGGCGCGGCGTCAGGTGGCGGCCGCGGAAAAATCGCGCGCTGAGATTTTGGACCAGGCCCGCGCCGACGCGCAGGCGGAGATCGAACTGGCACGCGAGGAATTGAACCGGCTGCGGCAGGAATGGCGCGCCGTGTCGCTGACGCGTGATTTCGTCGAAAAAGAAGCGGCGAAGCTGGACGAACTCGCTTCGCAACTCCAACCCCCACCCTCTGCCCCGCTTCCCCCTTCTCCCTCCCCCGTCTCGACAGGGGAGGGAGAAGGGGGAGCGAGGGGGATGAGGGTGGGGGTTGGAGATCACGTTTTTGTCGAGCGGCTGGGCAAGGCGGGCCAAGTGGTCGCGATGGACGCCGATGGCGCGGACGTGCAGATCGGCAGTTTTCGCGTTCGCTTGAAACGGGACGAGCTTGGCGATAAGGTTGCCCCGCGCGACATGCCGCGCCCAGAGCTGGCCAGCCGCGTCACCCTGCCCGAGGTGGAATCGCCGGGCGTCGAAGTGAGTTTGCGCGGGCTGCGCGCCGACGATGCGCTCGACCGCTTGGACAAGTATCTCGACCGCGCTTACCTCGCGGGTCTGCCCTACGTCCGCATCGTCCACGGCAAAGGCACGGGCACCCTGCGCAAGCTGGCCCGCGAGTTGCTGCGCGAGCACCCGCTCGTCGCGGAAATCCGCGAAGCCGCCGCGTACGAAGGCGGCGAAGGCGTGACGATTGCCAAGCTCGTCGCGCGTTGAGTTGTTCGTAGTGCGCTACGCAGCGAAGCGGAGTAGCGCCCGTGCGCGACGGCACTCCGCAAACCCGGCTACGTGCCTGACTACGAACAAGGCGCGTTGGAGTGTTCGTAGTACGCTACGGAGTGGAGCGGAGTAGCGTTCGCGCGCGGCGGCACTCCGCGAACCCGGCTACGTGCCTGACTACGAACGAGGCGCGTTGGAGTGTTCGTAGTACGCTACGGAGTGGAGCGGAGTAGCGTCCGCGCACGACAGCACTCCGCAAACTCGGCTGCGTGCCTGACTACGAACACGACGGCACTCCGCAAAGCCCGCTGCGTGCCTGGCTACGAACGTGACTGACTACGAACTGGAGGTTCGCCATGTATGATTATCGCAAAATGCCTCCTGAAGAACGAGAGCAGGTGCTCAACGCGCGTCGTGAGCGTGGGTTCCCGCTTCATGCTCCGCCGCACTTGCGCAATGTCGCCGGCGAATATCTGATCACGGCTGCCTGTTACGAACACCGGCACATCTTTGAACAACCTGATGACTTGTCTTGGCTGACAAGTGAGACACTGGACGCTTTGCAGTCTGCGGGTTTGCCGTGTCCGGCGTGGGTCTTTTTGACTAATCACTATCATGTGCTGGTGGACACGGAGGATCTCAGCGTCATAAGCGAATTGTTGCGTTTGTTGCACAGTCGCGTTGCCACTGCCATTAATTCACGCCAGCACCAACGCGGACGGCAAGTTTGGTATCGGTTCAGCGATCGCTTGATCCGCGACGAACGACATCATTGGGCAACCGTCTATTACATTCACTCTAATCCGGTCAAACACAAGTACGTGGACGCGGCAGCACATTGGCCCTGGTCAAGTCTACACGACTACATAGACGTGCAGGGCAAGAGTTGGCTTGCTCAGACTTGGAGAGACTATCCGATTGAAGACTACGGGAAAGGTTGGGATTGGTAGTTGTAAGAGAAGAATATTCCCCTCGTTTTGACGCCCACCCGCCATACCCCTTGCGCAAGGCCTTCCTTTGAGATAGAATGCGTGACGATCTACTCTCACTCGGAGCCGAGCAATGCCGGGTCTGCCCTTTGAAATCGGACCATCGTCGTTTACCGCCATCGTGGGATTTTTCATTTCCCTCTGGTTGGGCTGCTATCTCGTCACACATACAACCCACAGCCGCGTGGCCTGGCTCGCAATTTTGACCATACTCTCGCTGGCTGGCTATTTCCTGCACGCTGTCCTCTGTCTGCACGTCCCCGCGGTACAGGCGGGTTTCCTCTGGCGTCGTTTCTTGGGCTGGTTTGCCATTCCCGCTTTACCTCTCTGGCTGCACGTCACTGCGAGTCTGCTGCCCGCCGAATTCGCCCGCCGTGAACGCTGGTTCGTCATTGGTATGTATGCGGCTGCCATCATCCTGATTGGATTGTGGCTGTTTGGCGCATGGACTTTTTCCACCGCATCGCTGGTCCCTCTCGAACTAGCGCCCCCCCTTGCGCTTCTTGCGGTAGTGGCGGCGCTCGCGGCGACCGCGAACCTGGTGGTCGCGCAGTACACCGTGCGCGATCCGATTCTCAAGCGACGACAACGACTGCTCTTGATTGCGACAGTGCTCGGAAGCACGGGCGCCATCTACTGGTCATTGTTCGCCGCCTGGTGGTCGCCACCCTGGGACCCGCCGACCACACTGGCCTTGGGACATTCGCTGCTGATCGCCGGTCTTTTGACCCTCGCCTATGGCATCGTGCGACAGAATGTTTTTTTGACAGGCCAATGGATCGCGCGCGATGCCCTGTATTTCTTGTTTGCGATTGCCGCCGTTGCGCTTTTGTATGTTGTCGCCATCGCCGGCGCGTGGTTCTTGGCGCGCGCGCTCAACTTTGATGCGCTGATGCTGATCCTGGTCGTGGTGACCGGGCTGGTCATCGTAACGCATTTGTTGACCGATTGGGTGCGCGCGGCATGGGACGCGATTTTCTTTCGCGAGTTGCGACCGCTGCGCGCCGAGATGCGTTTCCTTGCCCAGGAAATGTCGCGCCACGTTCAGCCCGAACAAGAGATGCAATTCGTCGTCGAAAGTGTCGCGCACCTTACCGGCAGCCCGCGCGTCAGTCTGGCGCTGGACGAAGGCGGGAGCTGGGCGATTCGCGCCTCCACGCACAAGGAGCGCATCGGCGAAAAGGCGGACCTGGAGCAAACTGACGCCTACTTTTTTCGAGAGCCGCTGCGAGTCTTTGATAAAACGGTCGGCTATCTGCTGTTGGGCGAAAAAAGTGAGGGAGCAGGATACAGCCGGCAGGATCGAGCGTGGATTTCGGCGCTGTCGGCGCGACTGGCGCCGATGCTGGAGCAGGCGCGCTTGCGCGAGGCGGCGACCCATAAACTCGCGGCGCTGGCCCAAGAGGTGACCCAGATCCAATCGCAGGAACAGGCCATGCACCAAGAAATGCAGCATGTCCTCGCGGGCAGCCGTCCGCCGATTGATCGCTTTGAACTATGCGAAGCCATCCGTTACCACAATCATCCTGAGAGACTGGCAGAGCTTTTGCGACGAGAGGGCAGCACCCTGGCGGCGCTTCCCACGGTTGCCCGCGCCGGTCCCCGGGCGGTGCCGGCGCTCCAGCAGTGCTTGACCACCGCCGTCGAAGCGCTCCGTCCGCCGAACAATCTGCCGTCGTTAGAAGCGCTGCGCGCGCGACCCGTTCGCATCAAGTCCCGTCGTCATCTGCCGTCTACCGTCGCCGACTACTACACCGCGCGCCTGGTCATGGCGGGTTATACGTTCGAGGGGATTGCGGAAGAGTTGGGCGTCTCCAGTCGCCAGGCGCAAAACTATTTCGAGCGAGTGATCACCCGTTTGTTGGGGTTTCTGGAGATGCGCAAAGGAGAAATTTCATAAAAACTTCTTGAAAAGTGCCAGGTCCTTGCCTTGACCCACGCGTGCTGGGATGATACAGTGAATAGCGTCTCCAAGGAGAGAGACAGAATGCGGGATTTGTCCTGCTATTCTGTCTTGTTTTATTTCAAACCTTTCTGCCCATCAAGGAGGACCGCAATGGACAATAGACGTTTACTGGCGGTGATCGCAATCATTCTGGTCGTCAGCACCGTGGCGCTGATGGCGGCTTGCGCGCCCGCGCCGGGACCATCCGCCGTCAGCAGCGATGGCGCGCCGATCTACTACGCGGACGCGCGGACGTGGCCTTCCCAGCCCGAGCTGCTCAAACAAATGACGCGGGGCAAATTCTACGTCCCCGTTCAGGACGACGGTCTCGTCGCGGTCATTGATCCCGACAAGCCCGATCCCATCGTGAAACTCATCAAGATCAATGCCGCGCAGCCGCACCACCCCTGGACCGCGCCGGGAATGCGCTACGTCTATGTCAATCATCAATCGGAAGGCAAAGGCGATCACAATGTCATGACCGTGATTGATACCTTCACCGACGAAGTGGTCGCGGAAATCAAAACCGATTTCGACGATCCGTTCCATTGCAGTTGGAGTCCGACCACTGCGACCCTTCTCCTCTGCGGCGATCTCAACGCCAAGGGCGGCTATGTCTATTACATTGACGCCAAAGATCACAAATTCGTGACGAAAGTCAAGACGAATGGTAACACGGCACGCGACGTCATCCAATCGCACGACGGCAAGTATGCCTTTGTCGGACACCAGGGCCAGGGCAACGTGGACGTGCTCGACGTCTCGGCGCAGAAGATCGTCAAGACCATCGAGTGCGACCGCTGCGCGCGAATGAAGATGACGCCGGACGGCAAGTACCTGTTCGCCAGTTCGCCGCCCAACAACTTTACCGCGATCATTGACGTGGAAAAGCAAGAGATCGTCAAAAAGCTGGAATTCGGCGACAAGACCGGTCCCGGCAACATCAACTTTGCGATGGGCGGCAAGACCGCGATGATCGGCCTGGGCGGCGCGGGCAAACTCGCGCTGGTGGATATCGCCAAGATGGAAGTGGGCAAAATTCTGACGACGGGCAAGTCCACCAACACCGCGTACGCTCACCCGCTCGGCGATCCCATCGCCATCGCGACCAATGATGCCACCGACGATTGGTATTCCGTCGTGGATCCGGCTGAATTCGCGACGATTGAAAATGTCCAGGCGGGCGGCAAAGGGACTCACAACGTCCAATGGTCCGCCGATGGCAAGTACGCGGTCGGCAGCGACCGGCTCGGCGACACGATCACGATTTTCCGCTGGGACGCGACGGCGAAGAAACTGGAAAGAGTGAACAGCGTCAAGGTCGGCTTTGGCGCGAATGGCGTGCAGTGGACGCCCTATTTCTGCGGCGTGACCCAGTTGACGAAAGAGAATGTGACTTTGGTCAAGAACCAGGCCGCCGCGAGTGCCAAAGGTGAGTGCGCGACCGCGGGGAATTAAAAAGAGTTGAAGGGAGTTTTAATTGATGAACGCTAAGCATATATCACGCAGAAATTTCCTGCAATCTCTTGCGGGACTTTTGCTGGGCGGTGCCATCGCGGCGCTCTTTCCGCAAGCCGCGCGCGCGGATGTTCCCAGCGATCTCGAATTCTTCAAGGCCGTGAAAGATCCCAAAGCGCCCACGCCGATCGAGAAAGAACATGCGATTGATATTCGGCTGCCGATCATCGCCGAAGATGGCGCGAACGTGCCCATCGTCGTCTCGATGAATCATCCGATGGCGCCGGACCACTATATCAAGAGCATGCAAATCGTGAATTTCAACGACCCGGTCGTGGGTAAGGGCGTGTATTATTTCACGCCCGCGAGTGGACAGGCATTCATCTCCACCCAAATCCGCATGGACGGCGGAGACGCGGAAGTGTACGTCATTGCCGAGTGCAACCAACACGGCAAATGGGTCAACAGCAAGCAACTCAAAGTGAGTCTGGGAGGGTGTTGAAATGTCCGAATTTTCCGTTCAACTGCGATTGCCCAATCAAGCGAAAAAGGGCGAGGTCGTCGAGGTGAAGGTCAAGATTCAACACCCGTCGCGCACCGGTTTGCAAGTGGTCGAAGACGCCAAGACGCCTTTCGAACGTTTCGTGCGCGCGGAGCCGGCCGAGTACATCCGCCAGGTCGAGGTCTTTTACGGCGACGAGCGCGTCAGCATGTTCGAAATGAACTCGGCGACGTCGGACGATCCATTGCTCGCGTTTAAACTGCGCGCCGATAAGCCCGCGGCGGTCCGCGTCGTGGTTACCGATCACCAGCGCAAAACGGTCGAGGCATCCGGCAATCTTCAAATAGCCGCGTGATGGCTGAGGCAACAATGAAGCATTTCAATCTCCCCATTCAAATAGGCATTCTGCTTGTCCTGACCCTCGTCCTCGCGTCGTGCGCGGGCGCGGCGCCGGCCGGCGCGCCGGCTAACGCGCCGCAGGTATCCGCCGCCGACGCGACTGTGAAAGACGGCAAGACGTTGTTCACCAATTTTTGCGCGAAATGTCACGGCTTGGGCGGGCTGGGCGATGGGCCCTCCGTCGGCAGTCTGCGGACACAGGCCGGTCTCAATCTCACGCTCCTCGGCGAGCGGAGCGACCGCGATATCTTCGCCACCGTCTCGGCGGGCAAGGGCACCGAGATGCCGCCCTTTGAGTTGCGACTGAATAAAGAACAGCGCGAGGAGCTGGTTAAATATCTCCGCACGTTAGCAAAAAAGTAAAGGGGAACGAAAGGTGTTAGTGGCTCAAATCCGTCAATGCTATGCAGTGCTTTTTCGAAACGAATGGGCGGTCTGGGTTGGAGGAGCGCTGTTCGGCATCCTGAACGTGGCGCTCTTTTTTTACGACCAACCCTGGACGACGCTCGACGGCGCGCTCAATTGGGGTGATTCGATCCTCGGCGCGCTCGGCGTCGTGCGCGCCCGCGCCGACCCGCCGCTCATTCGAACAGGATCGGTGATCAATCTGGGTCTGCTCGCCGGCGCGTTCGCGGCGGCATTGCTCGCGCGTCAATTCTCGATCAACATCGGTCCGAAGCGCGAGTTGCTCAAGGGCGCGGTCGGCGGATTGCTGTTGGGCACGGGCGCGGCGATTGCGCGCGGCTGCAACATCGGCGGATTTTTCAGCGCGACGAGCGCATTCGGCGCGAACGGGCTGGCGATGGCTCTCGGTCTCACGTTGGGCGCGTTTGCAGGCGTGCGCTTTTTGTTGTGGGAAGTGGAACATTCCGCCTCGAGCGGCGCGGTGCCGAGTCCCGCTCCCGTGGCAACCTCTCGACGTAGAATTCAACCGTATCTCGGCGCGCTGGTCCTGTTGGGCTTGATCGTGGGCGCTGCGTTGTACGAGGGCTTGGGCATCGAAAAGCGCGCGCTGATTCTGTTGTTTGGCGCGGCGCTCGGCATCATTTCCCAGCGCTCGCGCGTCTGTTTCGTGCAAGGATTCCGCGAGCCGTTCCTCACCGGCGATACGCGTCACACGCGCGCGATGCTGCTCGGCCTCCTGATCAGCATGGTGGGTTTCGCGGCGATCGAGATCACGTTCCTGGAAAAAGAAGGCGCCTTTATCCGCGAGACATTCTGGATGGGCAGTCTGATCGGCGGTGTGATTTTTGGATTTGGGATGGTGCTGGCCGGCGGCTGCGGCGCGGGGAGCATCTGGCGCGCGGGCGAAGGCAACGTCAAACTCATGGTGGCGGTCGCGGGCTATGCGCTCTCCGCGTCCTTCGTGCGCGATGTGCTCGTGCGCACCGGATTGCAGCAGCAGCTCGGCGTCAAGGTCTTTTTGCCCGAGGTGTTCGGCGGCTGGACGGGCGCGATTGCGGTGTTGGCGATGATCATCGCCGTGTGGTATGCGATCACGCGATGGAATCAGGCCAGCCGCAAATTGGCGGCGGTATGACCATGGCACTCAACCTTACACGACGCGAGTTTCTTCAAGGCGCCCTGTCAGGCGCGGTCGCGTTCGGATTGGCCGGCTGTCTGCAACAAACGTCTACGGTGCGAGTCCTGTGGACGAATGACATTCATGGGCATTTGCTTCCGCTCTACCATCGCGAGGCATACGCCGAATCGTTCTTGAACGACAACCGGATCGAGCGCGGCAGCATCAACGCCTACGTCAGTTCTTCGGCCGATTTTGCCGACCTGGCGAAAAAATACGGCAAGGTCGGCGGGATGGCGCACATTGCCGGACTGATCGAGCGCGAGCGCGCGGCGCAGCCCGAGCGCACGCTTGTACTCGACGCGGGCGACGCGTGGTACGGCTCGGCGATCGCGCTGCTCACCGAGGGGCGCGCGCCCGTCCAGGTGATGAACGCGATGGGCTATGACGCGATGACGCTCCACTGGGAATTCAATCTCGGCAAAGCGCCGCTGCTGGCGCGCATTCAAGAGGCGCAGTTCAAAGTGCTGGCGCAAAATCTGGTGGACACGGATTTCGGCGACCGCGTGCTGCCGCCCAGCATCGTTCGCGATTTCAAGGATGTCCGCGTCGCGGTGGTCGGTCAGGCCTATCCGTTCAGTCTGCTGACGACCGAATTGCGCGACGCCAACCCCGGCTGGCGAATGGGCTATCAAGAGCAAGAACTGCAAAAGGAAATCGAGCGCGTGCGCCGCGAGGACGGCGCGGGCGTCGTGATCCTCCTCTCGCACATGGGTTACGAGCAGGATCGCATCATGGCGGAAAACTTGAGCGGCATTGACGTGATCGTCGGCTCACACACGCACGATATTCTATGGGAGCCGGCGCGCGTCGGCAAGACGATCATCGTGCAGGCGGGGTCGCACGGGAAATTCGTCGGCGAGTTGGATCTGGAAATCGGCGGCGGCCGGATGACGGGCTATCGCCACAAACTCATCCCCATTCTGTCCGACCGCGTCGAGCCGAACGCGCGCGTCGCCGCCCTGATCGCGCAGTGGTACGAACCGTACCGCGAGAAACTGAGCCGCGTCGTCGGCGAAGCGCAGACCCTCTTGTATCGCCGGTCGCTTTACGGCGGACCGAGCGATGCCGTGCTGGCGAGAGCGTATCGTGAGATCGCGGGCGCGGAAGTGGGCTGCGCGTCCGGTTGGCGTTTTGGCAGCACGCTGTTGCCCGGAACGATTACCGTGGAAGATGTGTACAATGCGATGAAGCCGACGCCCTCGCCGCTTTACAAAGCGCGTCTGAGTGGGAATCAGATTCGCCTCGCGCTGGAAGACAACCTGGACAATGTGTTCAATCCCGACCCGCTCCAACGGTTGGGCGGCGATGCGACGCGCTGCGCCGGACTGCAAGCCGCCTTGAACAAATCCGCGGCGCGCGGCCAACGACTGGTGAATATCCGCGTGAACGAGACGCCGCTGGACCCAGACCGCAAATACCTGATCGCGACGTCGGGCGGGCGCACGCAGTATCTCGACGCGAAAGCCGAAGCGACGCCCCGCCCCGCAGTCGAAGAACTGCTCGACTATATTCAAGCCACTTCGGTGATCAACGCAGAACCGATTCAAAATTTCACGGAGCATGGATAACGTTATGCGCCCCTTTACATTTTTCGTCGTCGCCCTACTCGCCATCCAACTGCTTGCCGCCTGCGGCGCGCCGTCGAGCGGCGCCACGATAAGCGACAATCGCTTTTCCATATCGCTCAAGGAATTTGGGATCGAGCCGAAAGAGATTCAAGCCAAAGCCGGGCCGGCGACTTTTGTCGTCAAAAATGCCGGCGCGATCGAGCACGATTTCATGATCGAGGGCGTGGGCAAGATCGAAAACCTTCTGCCCGGCGAGACCAAGACGCTGGAGGTGACGCTGCGACCGGGGACGAACGAGATCGTGTGCAGTCTGAGCGGACACAAGGAAGCGGGAATGACGGCGCGGCTTGCCGTTTCCCCGTGAGAGCATGTCTCAACAAATAGCAACTTTTGCGCCAGGAGATCGCGGATGGTTGGAGAAGTGAGAGATACGATGTCGCCCAAACTCGCGCGCAGGATTTTCGTGCGCGTGCTTGTTTTGGCCGGCCTGTTCGCGCTGGGCGTCGCCACGGCGATTGGGGCGACGCGGCGTCTCACCTCGCCCTACACCTTCAACGGAATGCCGTTCGAGCCCCCGCCGCCCGCGCCACAGTTCGCGCTGATGAATCAGGACCGGCAGCTGGTGCGATCGAGCGATCTCATCGGCAAGCCCACCCTGGTTTATTTTGGATGGACTCACTGCAAGGATGCCTGCCCGCTGACGTTCGCCAAATGGCAGCGAGTCGTCAACCTTCTCGGCGCCGACGCGGAGCAGGTTCACTTTGTTTTCATCAGCGTAGACCCCAAGCGCGATACGCCGGAGCGCATCAAAGAGTATCTCGCCAACTCTAGCCCGAAATTCGTCGGGCTGGTCGGCTCGCTCGAAGAGCTGGACGACGTCTTGCAGAATTATCTCGCTTATTACAAAGAGGAAATCGCGCACGACCACGAAATAGACATCCTGCATACGACGCTGACCTACCTCATTGACTCGCGCGGGCGCCTGACGCTAGCTTTTCGCCTGGACGCCTCCGCGGAGGAAATCGCCTCTGATGTGCGGTACCTGATCAAACAGTAAGTTCGAATAATCCTCTAAGATAAGTTGCCCTGATACCAATCTGTGCTATAATTTCGTTGAAACAATAGAGAACGTTTTGCAGGATTGGTTGATGAACATTGCCATGTTTAGCGTACACACCTGTCCGCTGGCCGCATTGGGCGGCAAAGAGACGGGTGGCATGAACGTTTACGTCCGTGAGCTTTCGCGTGAACTCGCGCGCCGCGGGCATCGGGTGGACATATTTACGCGTTCCCAAGACCCCACCGTGCCCCATATCGAAATGGACGGGCTGGGCTTGGGTGGGGACGTCTTTCATATCCCGGCGGGACCGGAAGCGCCTCATAACAAGCATCACCTGTTCAACTATTTGCCGCAATTCGTCCACGGTGTCCAGGAATTTATGGACACGGAGAAAATCCACTACGACGTTTACCACTCGCACTATTGGCTCTCGGGCTGGGTGGCGCGCGAGTTGCAGCACTGCCAGCGCGCCCCGGTCGTGCAGATGTTTCACACGCTGGGCGCGATGAAGAATGCGGTCGCGCGCGGCGCGGCGGATCGGGAGACGGAAAAACGGATCGAGGTCGAGCGCGAGATCATGCAGTTCGCGGACCGCATCGTCGCGTCTACGCCGCGCGATTGCCAGCAGATGATTGACCTCTACGGCGCGCCGGGAAATAATATCGCCGTGATCCCGCCCGGCGTGGACCTCAGTCTATTTCATCCGATTTCGAAAGTCGAGGCGAAGGAATTTGTCGAGTCGCCGCTCGACCATCAAACGGTGCTCTTTGTGGGCCGCATTGACCCGGTCAAAGGGATTGACGTTTGGTTCCAGGCGATGGCGCTCATCGTCGAGCGCGACCCCGAGCTGCGCGAAAAGATGTGCGTGTGCCTGATCGGGGGAGACGTGGACGAGGAGACGCCGCCCGACGCCGAACTCGCGCGCTTGCAGACGCTCAAAGACGAGTTGGGCATCGGCGACTTGGTGACCTTTCTCGGCAAGCGTTCGCAGCAGTGTCTGCCGTATTATTACGCCGCCGCCGACGTGGTCGTGATGCCGTCGTTGTACGAATCGTTCGGCATGGTCGCGCTGGAAGCGATGGCGTGCGGCACGCCGGTCGTCGCGTCGGATGTAGGCGGCTTGTCATTTCTCGTGCGAAACGGCGAGACCGGTTTTCTCGTTCGAGAGCGCGATCCGCACGCCCTCGCCGATTGCCTGGGGCAGTTGCTGCGCGACCCGGAACGGCGGGCGCAACTCGGCCAGCGCGGGATCGAGGTCGCCCGCGAGTACGCCTGGCCGCGCATCGCCGACCAGATCGAGGAATTGTATTTCGAGCTAGACGATCACGCTGGCTAAGAGTCTCAAAACGGCTGGGCCAAGCAGAACGATGAACAAGGCCGGGAACAGACAAAACACCAGCGGGAAGACGAGTTTGATCGGCATTTGATTTGCGATGGTCTGCGCGCGCTGGCGCCGCAGCACGCGCATCTGCTCCGCTTGCACGCGAAGCACCTGCGCGATCCCCGATCCAAACCGTTCGGCTTGCAGCAGCGCGGCGACAAAATTCGTGAGTTCGCGTACTTGCGCGCGGTTCGCCATATCGCGCAGCGCGGCCTGCCGCGTCTTGCCCAAGCGAATTTCCGCCAACCCCCGCTTGAACGCACGACTCAGCTCATTATCCCACTTGTCCCCCACCTGCGCCATCGCGCCGTCAAAACCCTGCCCGGCTTCCACGCAGACGGTGAGCAAATCCAGCGCGTCCGGCAAGGCAATCGTAATATCTTCCTGGCGCGCGCGGATTTTCATGTTGAGCCACAAAACGGGAAGATAGAGGCCCAACGCCGCGCCGGCAATCATCACCAGGACGATGACGACAAACGAAGCGTTGAGCAGACTCGATACCAAGCCCGCCGACAGGGTATTCAGCACGGCGAACAGCACGCAGACTCCGAGAAACTCGAGCGCCGGTAGGTCGTAAGGATTCCCGGCCAGATCGAGTTTGACATGGATGGTCTGCATGATCTGCTGCGGTGTGGCGCGTGAGACCATGCGCGCCAAGCCGCGCAACGCCGGGCGCAAGACTCGGCGGCCAAAGGGTTCTGCCAGCTCGACCTGTTCCAGCGAGAGCGGCCGCACGTATTGCCTGGCGAGCAAATCCACTTGAGATGGAATGCCAATCGAACGCGCCAGGCCGGTGAACGTCAACAGGATTCCAGCGGCTAACGAGAAAGACAGCAGCAATATCTCCATCGCGTTTATCCTCCGCTCAAATCTAGAATCGGAACGCGAGTATGCGCTTGATGGCGATCATGCCCGTGAGCATCAAAAGCGCGCCCGCCCCCAGCATCAGGAAACCGCACACACTCTGCCACAACGCGGATATGTAGGTTGGGTTGAGAATAAAGACGATCAGACTGACCGCGACGGGCAACAAGGTCAAGATCACGGCGGAAAATCTTTGTTGAGCCGTGAGCGCGCGCACCTCGCCGGCCAGCTTGACGCGCTCGCGGATCGTGCTGGCGATGCGATCCAAGATCTCGGCGAGATTTCCGCCGACTTCGTGATTCACCTTGATCGCCGTGATGGTGAGATCGAGATCGAGACTCGGGTTGCGGCGCAGCAGATTGTCGAGCGCCTCGTGAATCGGCAGACCGAGACCCACCTCACGCACGACGCGCGCAAACTCGGTGGAGATGGGCGGGGCCACCTCGCGCGAGACGGATTCCATGGCCTGGCTCAAGCCGGAGCCGGAGCGCATCACGTTCGCCAACATCACCAGTGCGCCCTCCAGCCCGCCGTTAAAGGCCTCGATTCTCTTGGCCTGCAAATAACGCAAGTACCAGCGCGGCGCAAACAGGCCCGCCAACAGGCCGGTAAGACCGAGCAACGGATGGCCTAAAAGCACCAGACCGATCAGGAATCCCAGGGCGCTTAGCAGAACATTCGCCAAGAGGTACTCGGAGACCGTCACCGGCAAGTCAGCGCGGGCTAACTCGGTTTGGATATCGCGTCCCCATCTTGTCGCCGCGCCCTTGCGCTTGAGGCCCGTCACGGCTTGGTCCTTCTCGGGCTTGTTTTCCGTTGGCGCGTACGCGCTCAACCGGTTCTGCACATCTCGAGCGCGGCCCGAGACGATCAAATCCAAGCCGAGGAAGAGCAAGGCGATCCCCAACGCAAAGAAACTACTGATCCAGATATTCGTGTCTATCAACATACGCACTCCCCATTACCTCGGCAGCTTGAAGCCAAAACGTTGATTGATATAGTCGAACGTAACCGGTTCGAGCGTGGGGAGATCGTGATCTCCGGCCGAGCGCAGAACCAGGGAGACCTCCGTGGCGAATTCTTCGGCGTACAGGAGCACGGCCGCATCTTGCTCTTTCACCTGCAACGTCAAGACCGAAGTGCCGGTCGTAGATTGCTGTTTGGCATTCGCCGAGGGCCACGGACCGACTTGCAGAACCAATATGTCGGCGAGTAGGCGCTGGGTTGCCACACCCGAGCCGTTATTGGGGGATCTAAACGTAGCGAGAACATCCACGCGATCACCTGCTTGAATTGCCTCGGCGACGCTTGACTTGATCGTCACGGGCATCGCTGCGGCGACACTGCCTTTTTCGATAATCAGGGCCGCGTTGCTGTGGGTTTCTTTGGCGTCGCCCTTGTCAATCAGCAGCTTGTCGGTAATAGGTTGTCCCGGCGGGATGGGCGCCGTCGCCACCTTGCCGATGACGCTTGACGAATCCGGGAAGCCGCCGGTCGGCGTGGGCAGGGCGCGCGGCCAATCGGCGACGCCGACCTGATCGGGACTGATTTCGCTGCGCGACGAGATGTTTTGAAATGCGACGACCACTTTGGTCGTGGGAACCTCGGCGGGCTGCGGCTGGCTCAACGAGAGCACGACCAACACGGTCAGCCCGGACACTATGGATAAAAGAACTCCAAAGATCAATAAAATCCTACCGGCGCGATTCATTGGACCTCCTTGAAAGCCATCGTTGCGAACTGATTGTCGGTACGCGTGGCGGGTTGTGGTTCTGCGAGCACTTGGCTTTTTGCGATGTGATCGGCGATTTGCCAAACCTGGCGCGAGAAGGCGTGACGGGGTTGGCTCACGATGAGGGGCATCCCGCGGTTTACGCTCTGGACCACGGCATTGCCGCCGCTCGGGACATTAAAGTTGATCGGACGCTTGAAGAACCGTTCAATATCGTTGGCCGCAATCCCGGACTGGGTTCCGGCGCGATTGAGAATGACGCGAATCTTTTTATCCAGGTGCAGCCCCAGCTTGGCGTCGAGTTCCGCAAACACCGCTAGATTTTTGACGCAGCCCATCTCGGGCTTGATCACCAACAGGATCTCATCGGCTTTTTCCAAAATCGCCATGGTGCGTTCGTCGTAAATCGCCTGGCAATCCACGAGCACGTAATCGTTGTTGGAAATGAGCGCGTTCAGCAACTGGCTCAAATGCGTCGGGACGATCGTTTCGACGGATTCCGGCTCGCGCGGCGCCAACAGCACGCGCAACCCGGAAGCATGCTTGTGGAGAACCTGCGCCATCAACTCCGCGTCGAGGTGATCAATATTGCGGGCCAAGTCCACGATCGTCGGCGAGGGTTTCAGGCCGAGATGCAGCGCGATGTCGCCAAAGAAGAAATCGGCGTCGAAGAGCACCACGCGTTTCTGGGTGTGCTGATGAAGCGCCACGGCCAGGTTGACGCCAATCGTGGTCCGGCCCACGCCGCCTTTGGTTCCAAACAGCGCGATCAGGCGGCCGCGGCGCCCCGGCTCCGGCGGACCGGCGCGATTGCTCGCGCGCGTCGCGAGCACCTTGAGACGATACACCAGTTCTTGATGCTGAAAGGGCTTGGTGATGTAATCGTCCATACCAGCTTCAAACCCCGCGACCTTGTCCGCCAGTTCGCTGCGCCAACTCAAGCCCAGAATGGGAACGTGACGCGTGCTCGCGTTCTGCCGCAACTTGCGACAGAGCGCAATGCCATCCAGGCCCGGTAAATTCATCTCGGTGACGACCAGGTCTATGTGTTCGACGGCCGCGCGCTCGAGCGCTTGTTCCCCCGACGAGACGGCGATCGTTTCGTAACCGTATTCGCGGAGGAATTGTCCGAGCGATTCGAGCGTTTGAAAATCCTGCGCCAGTAGAATGCGCTGTTTTAGATTTGAATTCATCGTCATCCTTTGTGTTGCTAACCAGACTTGCGAAATCTCCAAGATTTCGCAAGTCTGCGCGCTAGCGCTTGACCATGTCTATGACGGCCGCGTTCGCCGCTCCGGCGGTATCACATTGCCACGTCAAGTGAAACGGAATCGCCGCCGAACGCGACGTACCGTCCGGATTCACTATCGTGATACTCCCGACAACTTCCGCTCCGCGGTTAAATGACCACTCCCAATAGCCCGGCTTGTTTTGCTCGACGCTGCCGCTCGTCGTGATCCCTTGCGTTTGTCCGGCGACGGTCACGCGCACCATGACGCCGCTCAAACGCTGCGCGCCTTGCGCCGAAGCGTACACCGTGCCCATCACTTTCCACGGACGCGAGCAGTCGGCAATCAGCTCGACCGGCCGCCCCAGCACAAAATCGTATTGCGGAACCGGCGTCGCAGCCGGTTTGAGGGTCGGTTTCACGGTCGGTCGTGGAGTGGCTGGCAGCACCGGCAGCGCGGTGATGATCGGTACCGCGGCGGGATCGCCATTGGCTACGGCCAGCTGGTCCCCCGGCACCCATCCCAAATTACTTGAATCGGGGTATTGAATTGCGAGATACTTATTATCGGCCGTGCGGCCCGCCACGTGCACCATCGCGCCGGAGGCCAAAGTGCCGAGCGCGGCAAATTGCGCGCCGGGCCCGCTGCGGACCGATACGCTGCGCGCGGCCTTCCAAAGCGGAGTAGGTGTCGCGGTCGGCGTGGGAGAAGGAGCGCTCGTCGGCGAAGGAGTCCAGGTTGGCGGCAACTGGAGAGCCAGAGTCGGCTCCGCATTCGCCTCGAGCGAGGCGTACGCTTGATCGGGTTCAGATTGCGCGAAAATTACGAGGGCGATCAAACCCAGGCCGAGGAGGAGGCCCAATCCGAGGATCGAAAGAAATATCCCGGCAAGACAACCGCTAAAAGCCACGCGGGGCGCTTCAAGTTTTGACTGCGCTGCGGCGCGTAGGCCCGTCGTGCGTTCGATCGCGCCGGACTGGAGCTGGTTCACGCGCGAGTCCAAGAGGCGGGCGCGCGCTTGCGCGTTGGCCGGATTGATTTCCAAGACCTGAGCGAGGCATTCGGACACCTCGGCCGGGTCATCGCTGGCTTGAGCGCGCAGCAGCCAGACGCTTTCGTCAAACGGATCGAGCTGGCTGGCGGTGATAAAGTGGGCCAGGGCACGGGGCTTGTCGCCGCTGTCCAATAGTTTGCGCCCTTCGCTTACGAGTTCTTGGGTCGTCTGCTGTGAGTCTGTCATGTGTGAACCCTTTTGGATCGTCTGCCAACGTTATTGCGAAAGCCCAATACCGCACAAATCGGCCCCGTTCGCGTTGCATCTCCCTGGATCGAACTGGAGACTCAGCACTCGTTTATAGAACTGGCCTTTGATACATTTCAGCCCGCTCTCACCGCCATTGCCGCCATTGCCATTCCCGTTTCCGTTGCCATTCCCGTTGCCGTTCCCGTTGCCATTGCCGTTCCCATTCGGATCACTACAGTGAAAATTGCTCGGGTTGTTTTGGCCGCCCAAGTCATAACCGGTCGGCACGAAATCCGCAAACATGATCACGTGATACATGGTATTGGCGCCGGAGCTGTCATTGTAGACGTCGTAGATGGGGATGATCCAATGCCGCTGGTCTACGGGCTTGGCCAGCCACCAATCGAGCGCCTGCCGCACGGAATTGGCCGCATTCACTCCGGTATATCCGCAGATCCACGCCGAAGAAGAGGGATCCATCATCGCACCCGTCGGATCGGCGGTCACCAAGCTACCTTGTTTCGTTAGCATGAGGTAGGCGACCAGATCGGCGGTGTTCGTTTGGCAGGGCTCGCTATAGTTGACCCACTGAAAGTTACCGCCGGTTTGAGGGTCGCCAAAGAGCTGATATTCTGGGCCGCCTTCGTCCGCGGTCTGGAAACACTCGTCATTATAGTTTTGACATCTGGTTCAGCGCGCAAATCGCGTTGCCGTTCGTGTCAATCAAGGTTGCGACCAAGTTGTTCGCGCTGATTCCATTCGACTGGCCAAACGAGACCACGGCGTTCCAGACGTTTTGCGCGCTCGCGCTTGAATCGTCCAGCCGCATGGCGAGCGCGCGCGTGCCGGCAAAAGCCGCGGCGTCGGACGCGTTTTGGCTGCGGCGACGAGACGCAAACACTTGCCCCCCATCCAAGGCCAGACCTAGAAATCCGAGCAAGCCGATCATCAGGATCGCGATCAGGACGACCGACTGTCCGCTTTCCGATTCAGCGTTGCCAAGCCAAAATAGCTTCTTGCTCCTAGTATGCATTGACACCCTCAACCACCATGACAGAGTTCGCCGAGAGTTGCAGTCCACCGTTGCCCACGATCTGGCCTACGATGGGAGTCATCGGCGTATAGGTAAATGTGACGGTTACGGAAATGGGTGAATTGAACGTCCGCACGGGCGATGGGGCGATGCCGATCTGCGCGTCGGTCAAGGTCAGCGTCGGCGCCGTGGCTCGGACTTGGGCCCGGATGTTCGCGTCCGTATTCGCCAGAATGATGCCGGTGCGCGCGCCTTCGCGGGCGGCATTCGCCATCATATTTTGGGTGATCACGGCAGACCCCAGGTCGAACATTCCGAACACCACCAGCACGAGAACCGGGAGGACGAGCGCAAACTCGAGCAAGGATTGTCCGCTCAGGATAAACTTGAAACGACCGCGCGAGTCAGCGTGCATTAGGCAGCTCCACCGAGAATGACCATGATGGTCGCGTTTGAAATGGGGACGGTTGGCAAACTGAAAAGATAGAGCGTCATGAACTGGAAATCGAACTCCACGCGCACCTCGATCTTGTCGCCATGGCTAGCCGCATCGCACGCGACGGATGAATTGTCGCTATAGCGGAAGCATTGGATGCTGATGTCGGCGCTCTGAATACTGATGCCCGAAGCGGCGGCCTCCTGTTGCGTCTGGGTCTTGATCGCGTCGGTTTGGGTTGGATGAGTCATGCCGTAGCGTGCTCCCTCGCGAGATGCATTCGTGATCGCGACGTAAGCGTTGTACACGCGTCCGAGGTCGAGCGCCCCTAACAGGATGAGGAGCAGCACGGGCAGCATGAGCGCGAATTCCGTCAGCCCTTGTCCGGTTTGGGCAAAGCGCAAAGCGATCAAACGACTTGTGTGGCGTATGTTTTGTTCCGCTTGAACCATACTCGAATTCCTGCTTGACCAAAGTGGGACCGCCCCAATTTCGGATGCAGAGTACCACACCGGGCGTTTCTCAAGCGTTTCGCCTGCGCTTCTCCAGCGTTTCTTGACTACGCAGTAGCCCGGAATCCATTCGGCCCACTCAACACATCAAACCAACAAGTAGTAGTGATTCTTCGTCGAGGTGGGGGTTTCACCCATTGACCCTGCGATACGGACGCCATACAATTGGCCCATCGCCCTAGCTCATAACTTTCGGGTCGAGGAAGGGATTTACTAACATACCGATCCCCAAATGAAAGGAGGTGAGAATCTTGTTGTACGTTCCACACGAAGAGGGCCAGGGATTGGTCGAGTACGCGTTGATCCTGGTTTTTGTTGCTATCGTCGTGATTGCGATCTTGGCCTTGCTCGGACCGCAACTCGGCAACATGTATAGCCGCGTGACCAGCAGTGTGAACGGCGCGTAGATTGTGTGTCGGCGTGTGTTGCTTTCAGTCCTTCTGGCGTTTTGTTGCAAATACGACTCATCAACACGAACTGCATCGTACAAAATGAAACGGGCAAGCATTCCTGCTTGCCCATTTTGATTCTTTCGAATTTGTCTGGCTGTTCGATGCGCCGGTCCCTCGCGTCATTCCGCGCGCGCCGTGACCAGCACCTGCTCGGTCGGCTCACCGCGCCGAACTCCAAGCATCAATACGAACGCTAGCAGCAGCGTTATCGGTGCAATCACGAAAATCACACCGTAATCACCGCCCAGCGCTTCGATCAAAAATCCCGCCATTATGGGCCCAAGCACTGCTGCCGCGGTCGAAAAGAAATAGTACAGCCCCGTGTAGGTGCCCAATTCCGTTTGCGGCGCAACATCCACCACCATCGCCAACGAATTTACATTAATCATACTCCAGGCGATGCCGACCAGGGCCAGCAGTACGGGCAGCATGATTCCAGAGGTCTGTAATTCAACCGGCAGAACCCGCACGAACGAAAGCAAAATACCCAGCAGCGCGATACCAGTGAGAATCGTTTTGCGCCGTCCAATCCGTCCCGCCAAGTAACCGCTCGGCACTGCAAAGATGACGAACATCAACGCGACAAATGAGAGCAGGAAGGCGGCGTTGTTGGCCGGCAGTTTCAACATCTTGACGCCGTAGAGGGTGAAAAAAGTCTCGACCGCGTTATAGCCGACGAACCACGCAAAGATGGCGAGGAAAAGGAGCAGCGCGCTCTTTTCGCGTGCGGCGAGAACCACCCGCAAGCTGCGAATCAAGGCGGGGCGCGCTTCGACGGCTTTTGTGTCGCTGTCCTTCGGTTCTTTGATTCGCCAAACGACAATCGCGCAAGCCAGCACGAGAGCAACTGCTGCCGCGAAAAACGGCAGCGCGCGATTTAGACCGTACAAGAATGCGCCCGCTGCAAAAGCGAGAATGCCGCCAATTCCACCCATCAAGTTAATCAATCCGTTCGCCTGGCTGCGAAACTGGGAAGGCGTAATGTCCGGCATCAGAGCGATTACCGGCGTGCGGAACAACGCGAGTGCCACTGTTGTGAGCAATAGGACAACGACAAAACCCCACAACAAGTCGGGCTGCACGAGCGTAGGAAGTAGTGCGAAGCCGAGCGCGGCAATCGGGGCAAAGATGATGATGAAGGGCATCCGCCGTCCCAGGCGCGAGCGGGTGTTGTCGCTCAGCGAGCCAATCATTGGCTGGATCAGGAAAGTGATAATCGTCGCCAACGTGACGACGATGCTCACCTCATTCGCTTTGAGGCCGAAATCGCTGCCGAGGAAAGGGCCAACGTAGGATTTGTTGATGCCTGTAACGATGCTGATACCGAAAAATCCGAAACCGAGCAAGAGTGTTCTGCCGACGTTCAACTTCATTGTTGCACCTCGTCGTTGAATGATGAGGGGGATTGACTAACTCGATGCGCAATTCTACTCCGGAAGCAGTTAGGGGTCAAATGGCAATCCTGTGCCTTCTACCCGACCCGTTGACAAGCTTGCCGTTTTTGAATACATTCGACTCGTGGAACAGCTCAAATCGGCGTTTCGCTTTCCCAATCTGCGCGCCAAACTGATTCTGGCGTTCCTCGTTACAGTCATGCTTCCTCTCGTCGGCACCGGTTTGTACGGCAATTGGACGACGAGCCGGACTCTGCAGGCGCAAGCCCTCGACGCCGCGCGTGCGGATCTGCGTCTGCGCGCCGGGCAAATCGAAGGATACCTCGGCGGTGTACGCGAGGACGTGTTCTTTCTCAGCCGGCTCGATTCGCTCGCGAGGGTCCTTGCAACCGACCCGCCTACTCCCGAGCTGCTCGCCAATCTCCAAGCCGACTTGAGCGCGTTCGCGGCAACGCATCCCGGCATTTTCCAGATTCGATACATCGCCGCCACGGGAATGGAAATCGTGCGGGTGGATTCGACTCCCAACGGGACTCAAATCGTATCGGGCGATCGCCTGCAGAACAAAGCCGACCGCTACTATTTCTCGCAGGCAATGCAGCTGAGCGCGGGCGAGTTGTACGTTTCGCCGCTCGACTTGAATCGCGAATTCGGCGCGATTGAAATTCCGCAGACGCCGACCATTCGTTACGCCACGCCGGTTTTTCGTCCAGAGGGCGCGCGCGCCGGCATCGTCATCCTGAATTTGTACGCCGAACCCTTTTTGCGTTTCGCCCGCGCGACGGCCGAGTCGCAAACGATTCTCGCGCTGACGGACGACGCGGGCTATTATCTCGCGCATCCGGATCCCTCGCGCGAGTGGGGCAGTCCTGCCGATCGGGACAACGGATTCGGCGCGGCGAAAGATTATCCACATAGTTGGCATGAAATCGTCCGGCAAGCGGCGGGCGTGTTCACGCCGCCGCCGGAAAACTGGCTCGTCGCCATCACCGACGAAATACTGCCCGAAGGGTTGATCGCGAACGACCAGCCGGACGCGCGCCGCGTGTTGGTGCATGATACCCTGCAACCCCACGGCGACCAGGGACCGCGCTGGCGATTGTTGTACGACGTGCCGCGCGTGAATCTGTTTGCGTCGGTCTGGGAATTTCGGCTCACCGCGTTGACGATCCTCTTTGCCGCCGCGCTGGTTGCGCTGTTTATCGCGGTCAGTCTCGCGCGCAACCTCACCGCGCCGATCCTCGCGCTGACCGATCAGGTGCACCAAGTCAAGTCCGCGCTACCGTCTCCCGAAAACCCGCGCGCCAGGACGCGCGCGGGCGATGAGATCGTCGAATTGACCACCGCGTTCAACGAAATGTCCGCCGCGATCAATCAGCATCTGGATCAATTGGCGTCGCTCAATCGCGCCGGGCACCACATCACCGCGCGGCTCGAACGACCGGCAGTTCTGCAAGCCGCCGCGCGCGCGGCGCTCACCCTCTTGCCTGCCGAGTACTGCGCGCTCGAGTTCACCACCGAACGGGGCGACACGATCACCCACACCAGCGGCATCGCCCGTTGGGCGCACTATCGTTCCGATCCTACGCTCTTCTCGATTTTCCACTCGACGATCAATGCCAACGAGTGGCGAACCACGGGACTGGGCGACGGGTATCTGTGCTGTGCGCCGCTCTGCGTGAGCGGGCGTATCGGTCGCATCGAAGTGTACGGCGCGAACGCCGCCTTGGGGGACGCGGCGAGCGGCAACCTGCTCGCGACGCTCAGCACGCAAATTTCGATCGCGCTCGAAAACGCGGAATTGTATGCACGGCTCGCCGCGCGACGCGCCGAACTGCAAACCCTCGTCGCGCAACTCATCACCGCCCAAGAAGAGGAACGCCGGATCGTCGCGTACGATATTCACGATGGTTTGATTCAAATGCTCGTCGGCGCGCGCCTGCAATTGCACAACTTTCTCGCCGACCGCGCCGAGGCGCAATTACAAAAAGGACTGGACGACCTCGGTATCGCGATTGCCGAGGCGCGCCGCGTGATCGAAGGACTGCGCCCGGCGGCGTTGGACGATTTGGGTCTCGTCGCCGCGCTCCGTCAGTTCGCGCAAGACACGAGCGCGACGTGCGGCTGTGCGATGGAATTTGTGGTCCAGCCGCCCGATCTGCACGTCCCGGCGCGTATCGAAACGACCGCGTTTCGCATCGCGCAAGAGGCGATCACCAACACGCGCAAGTACGCGGGCGCGCACCGCCTCCGCGTCGCGCTCGTCCTCGCAGACGGCGCGCTCGTCGTACAAGTGCGCGATTCAGGGCGCGGCTTTGATTTGAACGCCATCGCGCGCGGACGCGGCGTTGGCTTGATGGGAATGCGCGAACGCGCGCGCCTCGTCGGCGGCGAGTGTCACATTGAGAGCGCGCCAGGTGAGGGCACGACCGTGCGCGCGATTTTGCCCTTGGAGGAAATGCCATGACTGAACCGATCACCGTTCTCATCGCCGACGATCACGGCGTGGTGCGCGAAGGGTTGCGAACCTTGCTCGAACGAGAGGGCTTGCGCGTCGTCGGGGAGGCGCGCACCGGCCGCGAAGCCATCGCGCTGACCGAATCACTCGCGCCCCAGGTCGTACTGCTCGACATTCGCATGCCCGACCTCGACGGTCTTCAAGCCCTCGCCGCGATCAAAGCCGCGCGTCCCGAAACGAGCGTGATCGTGCTGACCTCGCACGCGAATCCGGGGTATCTGGCGCGCGCGGTCGCGCACGGCGCGGCGGGGTTTCTCTCGAAGGAAGTTGACCCCGCGCGCATCCCCGTCGCGGTGCGCGCCGCCGCGACCGGGGAACATCTGCTCGATCCCACGCTGTTACGCGCCGCGCTGGCATCCGCCGCGACTGAAACTCCGATCGCGCCGGAACTCGATACACCGCCGGCGGATTTACTCACCGATTCCGAAACGCGCGTGCTCCGTTTGCTTGCCGAAGGGCTAGACAACGAGACGATGGCCGCGTCCCTCAATCTGAGCGTCAATACCGTCAAGACGCATATTCGTCACATTTTTGAAAAACTCAATCTCTCCGATCGCACCCAAGCCGCGCTGTGGGCGCTGCGGCACGGCATCAGGTGAACGGCACGATCACCCCTCTCAAAATCACCCCCGCGAATGACGTTTTTCACCCCGCAGTATGACGAGCCGCACACGGCTTGGTCGTAGAATGGACGCGGATGTATCCCACGATTAGGAGGCGATGCCTATGCGTCCATTTTCAAGATGGCTCGCGTTCGGCTTGGCGCCGATTCTGCTTTCGGCGGTATTCGCGCTCGGTCTCTTTGACACGTCGGCGCCGGCGGCACAAGGCGCGCCGCCATTGCAAACCAACGCCGACCCAGCCGTCGCGGCGATCTTCACCAAAGCGGGATGCATCGGGTGTCACACGATCCCGGGCATTCCAAACGCCGTCGGTCTTGTCGGACCGAATCTCTCCAAGATCGGCGCCGAAGGCGCGACGCGCAAGTCAGGGATGAGCGCGCCAGATTACATTCGCGAATCCATCCTCAACCCCGGAGCGTTCATCGCGCCGAGTTGCCCGCCGTCGGGCGGCGCATGTCCCCAAGGGGTGATGCCGCCCAATATGGGCGAGCGTCTATCCGCAAAAGAAATCGAGCAGATGGTGGATTACCTCGCGTCGCTCGCCGGCGCGGCGGCGGCGACGACCGCCGGCGAGTACGTCATCAAGCCGATCGCGATTGTGCGTCCCCCCGAAACCGCGAACACGCCGTTCGCCAATCCTCCGCGCAAATTCAAAGACGCCGAAGTGTTGCTCGGCAAGTACCTCTTTTTCGACGCGCGGCTGGCGGCGGACTCGTCCATCGCGTGCGCGTCGTGTCACCAACCCGACAAGGCGTGGACCGACGGCAAGCCGTTGAGCGACGGGTATCCCGGCACCAAGTATTTTCGCAACACACCCAGCATCTTGAACGCCGTCTTTGCGAGTTACGCGTACTGGGATGGTCGCCTGGACCCTGGCGATATGCCGACGGTTGTGCGCGATCACATCACCGAAGCGCATTTCTATCAAGCCGACGGGCGACTCGTCGTCGAGCGCTTGAAGCAAGTGCCCGAGTACGTGCAGTTGTTCAAAGACGCCTACGGCGCGGGTCCGAGTTTCGGTCGCATGGTGGACGCGGTGTCCGCGTATGTTCTTTCGCTCAACTCGAGCGCGAGCGCGTACGACAAATTCCTCGCGGGCGATGCGAGCGCGCTCTCGACGGACGCGAAGGCGGGACTGGGATTATTCAACGGCAAAGCCGGTTGCGCGAAATGCCACACGGGCAACACATTCAGTGACAGCAAATTCTACGCGCTCGGCGTCCCGGAGAACCCAGACATTTTCGCCGACCCCTTGCGGCATATCACCTTCCGCCGCTTTTTCCGCACGCTCGGTTTGCCGAACTATCGCAACACGTTTCAAGATGTCGGTCTGCTCGCGGTGACCGAAGACCCAGACGACCGCGGCGCGTTTCGCACCGCGCCCCTGCGCGAGGTCGCGCGCACCGCGCCGTATATGCACAACGGCATGTTGGCAACCCTCGACGAGGTCGTCCGCTTTTACAACCAAGGTGTGGGCAACCAGGTCAAGCCGCTCGGCTTGAGCGATTCGGAAATCGCGCAAATCGTCGCGTTCCTGTCTAGTCTGAACAGCGCTTTGCCGGTCGCGCAGCCGGTTACTCCGCCGGCGTATCAACTGCGCAAGTTGGGAGAGAACAAATGAAAACGTTATCTCCTGCTCGATGGCTCTTGGTCGCGCTCGCCGCGATCGGAGTGCTTTCCAGCGCGATACTTGCCGGCTGCGGCAGGTATCCGATACCCGATTCAACCGCTCCGGCGAAAACCATAACGGCGCCCGGAGCGCAAGTCAGAACCGAATACCCACCGTTGGCAACGCTTCCGCCCGTATCCTTTCCACTCGACAATCCGTACTCAGACGCCAAGGCGGAACTGGGCCGAGTGCTCTACTTTGACCCGCGCCTGTCCGGCGATGGAAGCACGTCGTGCAACAGTTGCCATCCGGCGAACGATGGCAGTTGGGCAGTCAGCAGTCCGATTTCGTTTGGCTATCCCGGCGCGACGCACTGGCGCAATTCGCAAACCGTCATCAACGTCGCGTACTATACCAAACTCAACTGGGACGGCTCGGCGACGAGCATCGAAAAGCAAAACGACGGCGCGTGGTCTGGCACGGTCGCGGGCAATGTGGATTCCGCGATGGCGGAAGAACGCCTCGCCCAAATTCCAGAATACGTGCGGCGCTTTAAGCAAGTATTCGGCACGGAATATCCGCTCTATGGCGACGCGCTCAAAGCGGTAGCGACGTTTCAGCGCACCATCGTTTCCAAGAATGTCCCATTCGACAAATTCGTGCAAGGCGATACAAACGCGATCGGCGATTCGGCAAAACGCGGCTACGATTTGTTCAAAGGGAAAGCGAACTGTAGCGCGTGTCACAACGGCGCGCTGGTGAGCGACAATAGTTTCCACAACACCGGCGTACCGACCGCGCCCGATTTTCAGACGAACGCGTTGCGGCAAATCACCGTGCGCTGGCAGTACTGGGCGCGCGGCGTCTCCGAAGACAAGTACGCGACGATGAACAGCGACCTGGGTCTGTATTACATCACCAAACTCGACGGCGACAGGGCCAAGTTCCGCACGCCCTCGCTGCGCGACACCTGCTACACCGCGCCATATATGCACAATGGCATCTTCGGTACGCTCGAAGAGGTCGTCGCGTTTTACAATCAAGGCGGCGGCGACGATGCGAACGAAGATGCGCTGATCAAGCCGCTCAAACTCAGCGCGGCGGAACAAGCCGACCTCGTCGCGTTCTTGAAGAGTTTGTGCGGCGACAAGATCATCGTCCAAGCGCCGACATTGCCAGAGTATCAAGTTTGGCCCGGCGTCAAACTGGGAGGCACGAAATGAGTGAGCACATCTGCGATCCCAAAGCGGGAATCACCCGCCGCCAGTTTTTGTACTATAGCGGCGCAAGCCTCGTCGCGCTCGCCCTGCCCGCGTTCCTGCACGATGTCGCGCACGCCGAGGACTTGCGGCTCCAAATGGCAACCTATCCGCGTGTTCAAGTGGGCAAGTTGAGCGCGCTCAAAATCGGTCAGCCGATTGAATTCCAATACCCATTCGACCATCCCAACTGCACGAATTACATCTACAAGTTGGGCGTACCGGCGGGCGGCGGCATCGGACCTGAACAAGATGTCGTCGCGTTCAACAACCTGTGCGCGCATCAAGGCGGTCCACTGACTGGAAAATTCAACGCCAAGCACCAAGTTCTCGGACCCTGCCCATTGCACTTGACGACGTTTGACCTGACGCGGCACGGCATGGTCGTCAGCGGTCACGCGACCGAAGGTCTGCCGCAAATCGTTCTCGAATTGGACGGCGATGACATTTACGCGACCGGTGTGATGGGATTGGTGTTTGGATTCAATAACAATCTCGCCAAGCCGACGGCGTAAAGGAGGAACATACCATGAGCAAATATACTCCGCAAGATAAAGTACCTCTCCCCCCGTCCGGCGCGCAAGTGTACACGACGGCGTGCGATTACTGTATTGTCGCCTGCGGTTACAAAGTGTACGTCTGGCCCGACGGCATAGAGGGCGGGGTCAAGGCGAATCAAAACGCGTTCAAAGTGGATTTCCCCAGCAACATTCTCCGCCCGTGGGCAAGCCCGAATCAACACAACATCGTGAGCGTTAGGGGCAAGCCGCACCACGTCGTCATTGTTCCGGATTTCGAGTCCACCGTCGTCAATCGCGGCGGGAATCACTCGATTCGCGGCGGTACGCTCGCGCTGAAATGCTACAACCCGAACGCGCCGACCAAAGATCGTTTGCAGTATCCGCAGATTCGCGTGAACGGTAAACTGACGCGCGTGAGTTGGGACACCGCGCTGGATGTGATGACGGCAGTCAGCAAGCATGTGCTAGCCAAGTACGGCGAATCGGCGTGGGCGATGAAGACGTATTCGTACGAGTTTTTTGAAAACACTTACGCGATCACCAAACTCGCCTTTAGCGCGATTCAGACGCCGGCATTCTCCCAACATGACAAGCCGAGTATGGGGTCTGACACGGGTGGCGTGGACGACGCGGGCATCATTACGTTCAGTGCGTCGTACCAAGATTGGGCGGACGCGGACGTGATCTTTATCTCCGGCACCGATCCGTTCGAGACCAAGACCATTCTCTTTACGTCGTGGATGCTTGGCAAGAAAATCATCTTTGCGCTGCCGCGGCGCACGGCCGGAGTCGCGTACGCCGAAGCGAACGGCGGTTTGTTTCTGCAGATGATTCCCGGTACGGACACGCTTTTGCACCTCGCGATCAATCGCATCATTTTGGAAAACGGCTGGGAGGACAAGGAGTTTATCGCCAAGTGGATCGCGAGCAGTTGGGATGTGGACACGGGCATGGGGCGCGGTCCGCGCAATACGCCGTGGCAATGGCGCACGACGTGGGGTCAGTTCATGGCGGATTTCAAGGGATACAAGGATTGGCTGCTCAACTATGCGCCAGCCAAACTCGAAAACGCCGCGCAGGTTACGGGCGTGCCGGCGGAGAAAATTCGCCAAGCCGCGGAAATGCTGACGGGCGCAGGCAAGGCGCGACCGAAAGCGTCGTTCGGCTTTGAAAAAGGAAACTATTGGAGCAACAATTATCTCAACACCGCGTCGTTCGCGGCGATGGGCTTGCTGTGCGGCGCGGGCAATCGTCCGGGCAGAGTGATCAGCCGCCTGGGTGGACATCAGCGCGGCTGGATGGGCGCGGCGGGCTATCCGATGGACAAATCGCCGGAAAAATTGCCCGGTCGCCGCAAAGTCGAACTCGATCTCGACCGCTGGGTCGCGGCAGGCAACGTGCGCTTTGTGTGGGTCATCGGCACGACGTGGACCGCCGCGATGGCGGCGAGCCAGGAACTCGCCGCGTCGTTCCGCAAACTCACCGTCGAGAATCCGCACCAGATCAAGTCGAGCGACCAGCAAACCATCGTGGATACGCTCATCAAACGCGTGGACAGCGGCGGCATGGTCGTCGTGGATTCGGACATCTACCCGGTCGAACCGATGAACACGGAATTCGCGGACATTGTTTTGCCCGCCGCGGCGTGGGGCGAACACGACGCCACGCGTTGTAACGGCGAGCGCCGTCTGCGTCTCTACAGCAAATTCTACGACCCGCCCGGCGAAGCGAAACCGGATTGGTGGCACATCGGTCGGTTCGCGCAAAAAATGGGCTTTGAAGGTTTCAAGTGGGAAACGGATAACGACGTGTTCGAAGAAGCGGCGCGCTTTAGCCGCGGCAGCGTGCTGGATTACTATGTGCTGGTGTGGCACGCCAAGCAAATCGGCAAAAAGGGCTATGACGTTTTGCGCGAACTCGGCACTGAAGGAATTCAAACGCCCATTCGCTGGGTGAATGGAAAAATGCAGGGCACCGCACGCCTGCACGATTCGACGCTGAAACTGGGCACACCCGAAGGTCCGACCGTTCACGCGAATTGGCTCACCGAGTTCAACACGCATTCGGGCAAGGCGCTCTTGCTGAAAAGCCCGTGGGAAGTGTGGAGCGATTTCTACGAACGGGTGACGCCGAATCCCGCAATAGGCGAATTCTGGTTGACGACGGGACGCATCAATGAGATTTGGCAATCGGGGTTTGATGATCACCGCAAACCGTACCTCAACAATCGTTGGCCCGATACCTTCGTCGAAATTCATCCTGACGACGCGAAAAAGCATGGCATCGAAAGCGGCGACATGGTCAGGATGTTCAGCGACGACATTCAGATTCAGACCGGCGGCTGGGTGCGCGTCAAGGGCTACAAGT
>JACQYF010000053.1:43763-56590 GCA_016208315.1 Chloroflexota bacterium
AAGGGCGAAGCTATCGCCGTCGCGATGGTGACGAAATACGTGCGGCAAGTTATGTTGTTCACGAACTTTCTCCACCCGTCCAGCCCCGCCAACTCACTCGTGCATCGGGTGCCCGACCCGTTCGCGAACGTGCATCGCTTCAAAGTCGGCAAAGCGCAGATCCAAAAGATTGGCGAGTCGCCGTACAAAAAAGCATTCGCCGAAATGACGTTCAAGCCGCGCTCGGTGATCTAATCACGCAAGAGAAAACACTCCTATTCTCAGGAGTGTTTTCTTTTTTGCGAATGGCTAGCGCTTCAGTGCCCGCACAAGTACTTGCCCGTAATTTGCGAGGCGCTAGGTCAATTTGATGCAAGCGCTCCGCATCGCGGATTTGTATCCGCTTACGTCCAATCTCGACCAGCCCTTCGCGGAATAGTTCATTCTTGAGCAGGTATCGGATTTTTTCGCGGTTCACCGAACACCTCCGGCTTTACCTCGAGGGCCTGGCGTATGTCGCGTACCAGGTCTTGACGAAAGGGTGTGCCCAGGGAAACGATTTTCTCATTCAGCACAAACGTGGGCACTGCGAACACGGCGGCGGGTCGTTCGGCGCCCGGCTGATCAAGATCGAAGATCTGGATATGGAGGGCGGGAAATTCGCCAGCCATTTCGTGCGCCAACTCCCGCGCGTCGGCGCACTGCCAGCAGTGCGCCGCGACATAGACATCCAAGTGAACCGAGCCGTAGACGTGCGGTTTATTCATAACTTGATGGTACAACGCTCTCTGTTCCCCGTCTGTCATGCCGCTTACATTTGCCGGCGCCGGCATTATGCGCGAAACCTCCGCGAATGTAAGCCACCTTACTGACCTCAGGCGCGCGACGCGCTATAGTTGATACGCAACGTCTATAGCCCAAACTCTATCGTCCTCCCGAGGCAATTCCTTGAGCGCCAAGCGTCCTCACGTCATTCTGAACGTCGCCATGACCGCCGACGGCAAGACCGACACCGTTGCGCGGCGCGGCGCCGCGATCTCATCGCCGCGCGACCTAGAGCGCGTGGACCGCTTGCGCGCGGCGAGCGATGCGATCATGGTGGGCGGCAGAACGCTCCTGGGCGACGACCCGCGCCTTACCGTAAAATCGGCGGCGCTGCGCGCCGAGCGCCGCGCCCGCGGCTTGGACGAGAACCCGATCAAAGTCGGCGTGATCACCAACGCGTCGCTCCGACTCGATAGCCGTTTTATCACGGGGGGCGCCGCGCGGGTCATGCTTTTTACGACCCGCCGGACGAGTGCGGAGCAAATCACGCGCTTGCGCGCACGGGGCGCGCAGGTAATCGTCATGGGTGAGCAGCGCGTAGATTTGGTCGCCGCGCTGGGCTACTTGAAGGACAGCGGAATCCACCACCTGTTGGTCGAAGGTGGGGGGACGCTTAATGCGGAATTGTTGCAGCAGGGCTTGATTGACGAGCTTTATCTCTACAGCGCGCCGCTCATTTTTGCTGGAGCAGACGCGCCGAGCTTCGCGGATGGAACCGGCTTGTCGCGTGACGCTGCAATTCACTTGCAGCTTGACGCCGTCGAACACGACGAGGACGGCGGAATTCTGATCCACTACCGCATTCCCAAACTTTGACCACAAGGAGACGCCATGTCACTCACGCACATGCAGATCAAAGAATTGCTGGACGAGGGGCGACGACACGAATGCGATGGGTTTGGCCAGGACCACATCTGTGTTCGCATTGCGGCGATTGCCGATTTGCCTTCACGCTTTGGGCAATTTCACGTCGTCGCGTTCTACAACAACCGCGACGGCAAGGAGCACGCCGCGTTCGTTCACGGCGACGCGTGCTTCGCCGAAAACGTGCCCGTGCGCTTGCACTCGGAATGCTTGACCGGCGATGCCATCGGCTCGCTGCGCTGCGATTGCCGCGACCAACTCGAAGCGGCGCTGAAAGCGCTGGGCGAGATGGAGACTGGCATCCTGCTCTACTTGCGCCAAGAGGGCCGCGGCATCGGGTTTACGAACAAGATTCGCGCCTACGGCTTGCAAGACCATGGCTATGACACGGTGGACGCCAACCTCGCGCTCGGCTTTCGCGACGACGAACGCGAGTACAGCGTCGCCGCGCACATGCTGCAATCGTTGAAGGTGAAATCCATTCGGCTGATGACAAACAACCCGCGTAAGATCAATGGCTTGACTGCGCTCGGCGTCGAGGTCACGGATCGCCTGCCGCTCGTCATTCCGCCCAATCCCTACAATCGCTTTTATCTTGAGACCAAAGCGACGAAATCGGGACACCTGATTGATTTCAGCGGAAAGGAACACCTGCCGGAACAAATGGATCGCCCGGTGGTGGACGGGATGAGCGCGGAACAAGCGGCGGACATTCAGGAGCAGTGAGGAGGAGAGAAATGGACTGGGCATGCTGATAAAATCCGGGAACCGCGCGCCGGACGTGACACTCACGACGGTTGAGGGACAAGCGATTTCGCTGGCGGAAACGTGGCGTACGGGACAAAACGTTGTGCTGGTCTTTCTGCGGCACCTGGGCTGACTGCCTTGCCGCGAACATGTGGTACAGTTGTGCCAATGCATTGACGAGATCCGCGCGGCCAAAGCGCGCATAATCTTGGTTTCCTTCGGGCTTGGCTATCAGGCGCGGGCGTGGCAGCAAGAAACTGGGGCGTGTTTCACATTGCTGCTCGATCCAGAACGGGCCGCCTATCGCGTCTACGGCCTGGAGCATTCGCTCCTGCGTTCATGGCAACCGAAAGTGTGGTGGGAGTACGCACGCCTGATGCTCGCCGGACGGCCCTGGCGCGGCATCCAGGGCGACAGCGCGCAACTGGGTGGCGATTTCATCGTGGATGGGCATGGAGTCATTCGCTTCGCCCATCGCAGTCACGATCCCACCGACCGGCCCTCGGCGGCGCAATTGTTGGATGCTCTCACACAACTCGACGGAGCCGGCGCATGATTCGGGCCGCCATCTTCGACCTCGACGGCACGCTCGTCAAGACCGAGTGGCTGAAAATGCTTTTGGAGATTTATGAGCCGGGCCGTTGGGGGCCGGCCCTCGCGGACGAGTTTCTCGCGCGGGATGCTCGCCAATGGGTGCGCGGCTGCAGCGGGCATTCGGCGATGTC
The DNA here is from genome assembly GCA_016208315.1 of Chloroflexota bacterium. Taxonomy (GTDB): domain Bacteria; phylum Chloroflexota; class Anaerolineae; order UBA4142; family UBA4142; genus JACQYF01. Next base: position 46,904 of record JACQYF010000053.1, read on the forward strand.
CCGCTAATGTAACGCGGCTTACTTACTCCGTGCGCAGAATATGGTAGCATGAGTTCACATTTTATACGGAGGGAATCTCATGGCTACCTTGACTCACACGCACTCAACGCTAGACCGACCCGCGGTCCGCTTTGTCGTCGGCGCCCTGATCGCCGGCATGGTCTACGGCATGTGGACGATGATGGTCGAAACTGTTCTGCACGCGGGGCAAGGCATCGTCCAGGCCTTCTTCAGTCCCGTGGTTTACATCGCCGCGACCGTTCTGGGCGGATTCGGGAATCCGAATTTCTATCCGGCTGGACAACTGCCGCCTGCCGACCCGGTCGCGATTGTCCTCGGGCTGATGGGGCACATGATGAACTCGCTCATCTTTGGCGTCATGTTCCTCTGGCTCGTGGATCGCTTTGCCGATGCAGATAAGGCACGTGTGCTTGCCGGTCTGGTGTACGGCGCCATCGTCTTTGGCGTGATGTGGTATCTCGTCACGCCGGTCGTGGATCCGGTCATGACGCGCGTGAATTATCTCGGCTTCCTGGCGGGGCACATGATGTACGGCATCGGTTTGGGTCTGACGGCGAATTGGGTACGTCACGTCCACACCCATTAACCCATTTCGAGTTGCCGCCGCTCTCCTCGGCGCGGCGGCAACTCGCCTTTTTTGCATCAGGAGCAAACCCTTATGACCGCGATCGCCGAATGGCGATCAAACTTGCCCGCCCTAACGACGGATCAGATGCGCGAGGTAGATCGGGTGATGATGCAAGATATCGGCATCACGCTCATGCAGATGATGGAGAACGCCGGTCGCCATCTCGCGACACTCGCCCGAGAACGGCTTGGCGGCAACGTCGAAAAGAAACGCGTCATCGTCTTGGCAGGCCGCGGCAACAACGGAGGCGGCGGGATGGTCGCGGCGCGGCGCCTGGCGAATTGGGATGCGGCGGTCTCTGTGATTTTGACGGGGCCGCCCGAAGAATATCGCGACGTGCCGGGGTATCAACTCGGGATCCTCAATAACATGCACGTGCCCATTTTTCAGGCGCAGCGGAACATGGCGCTCCGAGGGGATGTGATCCTCGATGCGCTGATCGGGTATGGCTTGCGCGGTCCTCCGCTGGGCATGCCCGCGACCCTGATTCAGGCAGCCAATGCCAGCGGCGTCCGCATCCTTGCGCTCGACGCTCCGTCGGGCTTGGATACGACCACCGGCACGATCTATGATCCGTGTATTCGCGCCGAGGCGACGCTCACTCTCGCCCTGCCCAAGGTGGGACTCGTCGGCTCTGCGGCGCGCGCGGTCGTTGGCGAACTATATGTTGCGGACATCAGTGTTCCGCCGAGTGTGTACGCGGCGATGGGTATTCAAGTCCCAAACCTCTTTGTGGGAGCAGAAATTGTTCATGTCCGAGATTAGAGCCTTGCTTTTGAGCATCCTCGCGCTGGGCGCTTTCATTGCGTGCAGCCCCAATCCAACTCCTAGCGCTCTTGGCGCAGTAAAACCGTGTACTATTTCCCGGTCGCCGCGACCGCCCGTACTGTGCGGTTTCAAGTTGTGAAATCGAGCGGGGGCAATACGGGCGCAGCGGAAATTGAGGTGTATGCCGTCCAATGACGTGCCTGATGCGGAACACATTAACCTGCAGCTCGATCAAGCGATGCGTGTGTTCGTCAACAGCACCGCGCTCGTTGAGCCGACTTGTGGAATCGTTCGCCTCGCGTCAATCTTTCGCCGGTCCGCGAAACGCGAAACCGTCGGCTTGACAATTGAGCGTGATCGGGTATAATGTCTGTATCCCCCTGGGGGGGATGGGGATACAGAAAGGAGGCGTCCAATGCCCACCCGAAACGCTCACCCGAAAACTATGCCCGCGGTCTGCTCGACCGATCGTTACCTGACGGCCGAGCTCGTGCAGGATTTGAAAAATCGCCTGAGCCGACTCGAAGGACATTTGCGCGGCATCCAACGCATGCTCGACGAGCAAGCCGCCTGCGAGGATTTGCTGATTCAGACGAGCGCCGTGCGCGCGGCGTTGAATCAAATTACGATCAAGATGCTCGAAGGACATATGGAGACGTGCGTGATGGAAAGCGTCGAGGAAGGACGGGGCGCGGCAGCCCTCGACCAACTCAAGGGCGCGTTGGCGCAGGTGCTGAAAAATGCGTAAAGAAGAGAACGCGCGTGAGTTGCCCTCGCCCCGAGCGCACACGCGGCTGAAATCTCGGTCAGCCCAGTCGAAAATGACTCGCGGGGTGTAAGCAGAGCTTGAACCCCCTCCAGAGCAGCATCTGTGTACCGTGAACCCGGCCGGGGTGATTGAAACGGACGATGGTGCGGAGATATGGTTTGATGCGAAAGGGTATGGCTTTCGGGGGGCTGACGCGCATTTTCCACACCGGTGGCATCTGACCATGTCACTGCGATTCGAAACGGAGGATGCGCGATATCGTTGGCTCAACACAACCCTCGGCATGTGGCAAGGAGAATTTGACGAGCAAGCCGGGAAAGCTTCGTACCAAGCCTTTGTTCGGGCGCGCACGCATGAACAAGATCTCGAACACGCTGAGGTAAGTCAATATGGAACACCGATTTGATCTGATTATCGTCGGCGGTGGGGCAGGCGCTTTTGCAGCGGCGATCAAAGCCAACGAATATCAAGCCAAGACCTTGATGATCAATGCGGGCTTGCCCCTCGGCGGCACCTGTGTCAACGTGGGCTGCGTGCCGAGCAAAAACCTGCTCAAGGTGGGCGAGTTCGCCTATCGCGCGCAGCATCACGGCTTTGGCTCGATCCACATTCCCCAAGTGCAGTTCGATTTCGCGCGCGCCATTGACGAGGAACTCGGAACCGTCGCCGACTTGCGCCAGCACAAATACAGCGACGTGCTCGCCAATCTGGAGCACGTCACATTTTTGGACGCACGGGCGCGCTTTGTTTCGCCGCACGAGGTCGAAGCCAACGGTCAACGCTATTACGGCGACCGCTTCCTCCTCGCGGTCGGCTCGACCGCGCTGCCGCCGCCGATTCCTGGCATTGAAGAGGTCGGTTATCTGACGCACATTGAGGCGCTGCGAAACAAGCAACAACCGCGCCACTTGCTCGTGATCGGCGCGGGGCCCGTCGCGCTCGAATTCGCGCAGATGTTCCGCCATTTCGGCAGCGCGGTGACGATGGTCGTGCGCGGCGACCGGCTGTACAAAAAGACGGAACCCGAAATTTCCGACGCGTTGGAACAATATTTGAGGGACGAAGGCATCGCGATTCACAAAGAGACGACCGTCAAACGCCTGCGGCGCGAACAAGACCGGAAATTCGCGACGATCCATTCGGATGGACGTGACTCGGAAATCGTTTTCGACAAACTCTTGATCGGGACGGGCAAGACTGCGAACACCGCGGGGCTGGGATTGGATGCCGCGGGCGTCGCCGTGAGTGAGAAGCAAGCGATTCGCGTCGACGGGTGGTACCAAACGAACGTGCCGCACATTCATGCGGTGGGTGACGCCGTGGATTTGCCCAAACGTTTGGAGACCACGGCGGGCAAAGAGGGAAGCTATGCGACGATCAACGCGCTCACGGGCGTGAACAAGCAAAAGGTGGATTACGATCTCGTGCCGTCGGTCGTCTTCACGTATCCCGCCGTGGCGGATGTCGGCATACTCGACGAAGAAGTGGGCGAGCGCGGGATTGAGTGCTATTGCGGCACGGTTTATTTCGACAAACTGCCCAAGTCGTTGATCATGAAAGATACGCGCGGCGCGATAAAGGTGGTCGCAGAGCACAAAACGGATCGCATCGTCGGAATCCATATCGTCGCGCCCTATGCGGAAGAGTTGATCAACGGAGCGATGTACCTCCTGCGCGCGCATATGACAATTGACGACGTGATTGACTCACTCACGGTATTCCCAACGCTCTCCGAATCGATTAAGCTCGCCGCGCTGTCCTTCCGCACGGATATTGATAAACTCAGTTGCTGTATCTAGTCAAGACGCGATATTGTAAGGAGGCCAGCCAGCATCAGCTCCAAACCGAGGGCGAATTGCGCGTCCGTGTTGCAATCTATGAGGTCGCAGGCGACCTCTACCAAACGGGCTGGCGTCTCGCGCGGCAGTCGGCGCATGACCTGTGTCACCCGTCCGATGTCGGTCATTCCCACCGAGCCGCGCTTAGACTGTTTCACGTGGATGAAACGGCCTCGTTTCAGGACTATCGTGCGGTGATGCGCTAGGGTGTTTGGCGAGAATCAGCAATGCCACCGCGCATAACTCGAGGGGCATCATTGCGTTAGATAAAACGAAAAGGATACGCGGATGCCCAAACGACAACAAACGGCACAGCAAATAAAGAACAGAGGCGAGGCGCTATCTGCCAAGGAGAAACAAAAGCGCAAAGAGCGCGTGCTGACGCAGGGCACCGCCTCTTTCACCAGCAGCATTGCCGATGCCATCGTCATTAAGAACCAGAACGTCTTTTTCCTCACCACGCCCGATGGCAATGTGCCGCTGAAAAAGAACCATGGTTATGGTCTCTACTACCACGACTGTCGTTACCTCAGCGGCTATACCTTGCGATTGGCCGACGCCAAGCCGAATGTCCTGATCTCGGATGCTGCCCAAGGTTTTCGCGCGATCTTCGACATGACCAATAACGAAATCCAGGTGGACGAAGGGCGGCACATCCCTAAGGATGACATTGGGATCACGTGGGAGCGCGTCCTGGATGGCGCGCAGTGCGCGCTCTACGATGTGCTCCGGTTTCAGAACTATGCTTTGGAACCGATCCAGTTTCATCTTTCGCTGGCCTTTCAGGCCGAGTTTGAAGACATCTTTGCCATCCGCGGACTACTCCCGGGGCATCCGGGCAAGTTGGAACCGCCGGCGTGGCAGGACGATGTGCTTACGTTCGCTTACCATGGGGGCGATGGTCTCGACCGACGACTGACGATTCACTGTTCGCAGGCCCCGGATCGGGTGGACGACACCCTGGCGTATTTCCAGGTGCGGCTGCCGCCCCAGAAGAGCCACCGGCTGATGATTACACTCATCATCCATGAAGCACCCAGCTCGGTCCAGACAGTGTCCTCCGGGAAGCAGGCGCGAAAGCTCGAGCAGGTCAAAAGCGTTCAACAACAAGCCGCGGACGCGTGGGTCGGTGAAAAGACGAGTGTCCAGAGCGACAGCCTGCTGCTCAATGCGACCATCGCCCGTTCGCTGCGCGATCTGCACATGTTGCGGACGAGCATCGGGGAGCAACGCTTTTTCGCGGCGGGTGTGCCCTGGTTCGTAACTCTCTTCGGTCGCGACAGTATCATCACCGCGATGCAAACCCTCGCCTTTAATCCCGAAATCGCCGCCGAAACACTGCGGGTCCTCGCGCGGTATCAGGGCGAACGCGTGGATGCCTGGCGCGATGAACAGCCCGGCAAGATTTTGCACGAACTGCGCGTCGGCGAATTGGCCCGGCTGGGCGAAATCCCCCACCTGCCTTACTATGGAACGATTGACGCCACGCCGCTCTTTCTGTCGTTGTTCGTGCGTCACGCTGGCTGGACCGGCGACCTGACCCTCTTTAACGAATTGCGCAGCAACGTCGAACGCGGACTCGAATGGATAGACCGCTATGGCGATTCCAATGGCGATGGGTACGTGGAGTATCAAAGCGCGTCGGAGAAGGGGGGAGATGTTTAGCGGTTGGGGCATTCGCACGCTCTCGAAAAAAGAGAGACGCTACAACCCCATCGGCTATCACCTGGGGTCGGTGTGGCCGCATGACAACTCGCTGATGGCGGCCGGGTTTCGCCGCTATGGGTTCGACGAGGCGTTCCAGCGCGTCGCCGCGGGCCTCATGCGGGCGGCGATGAATTTCACGGAATTTCGGCTGCCGGAATTGTTTGCCGGGTTTGATCGGCGCGATTACAGTGTGCCGGCGCGTTATCCCGTTGCTTGTCACCCGCAGGCCTGGGCGGCCGGCGCAACCCTCTATCTGATTGAAATGGGCTTGGGTCTGGCGCCCGACGCTTTTGCGCGCCGTCTGCGCATCGTGCGCCCCCTGCTGCCGGAATTCGTTGACCATCTGCAGGTCAATCAACTCCGGATCGGAGACGCGCAGGTTGACCTGAGTTTCGAGCGGACGCCGGATGGCAACGTCGCCTACGCGGTGCTCAAGGTGGATGGGTCGCTGGAGGTCGTCGTCGAGCCGAGTGGAAAGAGCGTATGAGCCGCTGGGGCTTTCTGCTCTACGCCTGGCGGGCTGGACACCTCGATGCGCGCGATCAATCAGACCATCCTCGCGTTGCCAGTGCCGGTGGCCGTTTACGTCACACCGCCCGGGGCGCGGGCCGCTTCGGCGGGACTGTTCATCTTGATGGCATCGCACCTTGCGGCGATGGCGCCGGGCACGAACACTGGCGCCGCGCATCCGGTTGGTCTCGGCGGCGATGCCACGGATCCGGTGCTCGCCGCGAAAATTGAAAATGACGCCAGAATATCCAGGGCATACAAACCGGCATCCAGTAAGAAGAACAGTCCGTCGCCGGGGTGGCGCGCCACGCTGCGCGTCGTTCGCACCGCACTCGAACGCCAAACTGGAGAACAAGCTCTCCGCCGGTTGGACGACAATCTCGTTCACCATTCGCGTCAAGTCATGGGAAATCAGGTGAGGACCGCGCATTCGCAAGCCGGTCCTCAGCCAAGTCATCCCAATCAGAAAACCTGGTGAATGTGGCGAAAGACGAACTCGGTTTCCTCATCCGTGAGTCGTCGGCCGAGGCTCAAGAGCGCCAGCGCGTCGTCGTGCTTTTTCTCTTGCGGTTTGGTGAGCCGCGCCATCACACGCCTCTACCGCTCATTCTGACCAGATGAGCGAGAACCGTCTCGGCGCGCGGCCAGGCGTTGCGCCGGGAGCGACGCAAGACCCGCGGGTGCAACGGCAAGGGCTACCGCCCATTCGCCCTTCCGCCCTACTCGCGTTTTTTGCGCTTGGATGCTTGTCAGTCATGGAACGTCTCCTTGGAAAACAAAACCTGGGACGAGAAGTGTTCTCTCATCCCAGGTGAAAAATGGGTTTCTCGAGCACGGCGTCACTCGTTGTGCTCGGGTACGGCTGGATTCAATCTCAGCGGGAAGGCGGAGCCGGAATCACCAATTCCTCTCCAATGCGAATCGTATCGCTCTGCAGGCCGTTGGCATTCTTGATGGCTTGCACTGAAACACCATAGGTCGCGGCGATGGCCGATAAGGTATCGCCGGCTTTCACCCGGTACTTGGCTTGGGCGGGCACGGCGGTCGGGGTGAAACTCGGTGGAGTGGCGATGGGAAGAGTTCCGGTTGCGCCCGCCGTGGGCAAAGCCAGGGACGGCGCCGTCGCCGCACGCGTCGCGGCGAGGGGTGTCGCCGACCTGGCCGGCGCGGGCGTTGGCGCCGCGGCTTGCCCGTTCCCATCCATCATCCGACCGACCCACGTGTAGAGCAACCCAAAGGCGATGAGCATCACGACGATCACGCCGGCGATGATCAACGACTGGGAGAGGCGGCCGGGACGGACCTCGCTCAAATGGGGCTGTGCGCGGTGGAGCATGCGCTCCAGAACCCACGGCCGGGTTGGCTCACGGGGAGTTCCAGGACCTGGTGATTCGCGACTCATGGTTGCTTCCTGCGTTGATTTCAATCCAAGTGACTAAACGGCTTGATGTGCGCCATCGTGCTCTGCGGTTCGAGCGGGGGCGAGTCCTGTGAGGATTGCGGGCCTGCCACCGCCTACCCGCCCCACATTACGCCGCTCGGCGGATCCTGTCAACTCGGCGTCGCGTGGTCGGGCATCTCTACGAGGTGAGCCAACTCCACGATGTGCTCACGCAGGATTTGTTTTGGCTGCATCATCCGTGCGGGACCGCCTGGTTCCCAGCCCGCTTGGGCGAGAATGCGCGCGGCGGTATCGCGGAATTTGAGCACCTGCCCATTCTTGATGCGGGCCTCGGCGCCGAAAACATCTTGCGCGATGCCCCGATACTTTTGGCGCCGATGCCATTCTTCGGCAGATGCGACGGACGAGCCGACATATTTCACTTCGCGGCCATTCAACAGACCATCGAGGTCAATGTAGACGTAACCCCGGTGAAAGTGGGAGTGAGGGATCGCCGGATCCAGGACGACGATAATCGGCAGAGTCCCGCCGGGCTCACCAATACATTCCACGTATACAGCGCCCGGCTTGGGATACCCGCACCCGCGGCGCATCACAGGTCTCAGCAACCACCATGCCTAGTGCCCAACCACATAGGCAAGTGTGGCCGCGACCAAGAGCGGCTGCAACGCCAGAAGCAATGCCTGAGCAGACACGTACGCGAGCACGGCAAGCGCGCCCAGGAAGATCAGAGCTTTCCTCATGGTTTTTCACCCCCTTCTCTGGTTAGGATTTGAAATGTTCGCATCGCAAGCGCATCGGTGCCTCTTTCAGCGTGCCCGACGCTGGCCCTTGCAGATGCATGTTGGAGAATGCAAAAACCCCCAGGCCGTGGTTATCACGACAAGGGGGTCAGAAAACACAAACGAAAACAGGACGCTCGTCAACGCAGGCGATAGCTTACGCGGACGCGGCGCCCTTGATTGTGCTTATGTGATTCAAGAAACCTGGGACGAAAAGATCACAGCGGGTACGGATGCGAAAACATCAAGGCAGATCATCGCTTACTGCAATGATCCTTGTCTGCTTCGCCGAGTTGCTGCTTTAGGAACGGTCGTGCCGAAAGTTCGAGAGGGTAGCACGCCAAAAGCCCGATTGCTGAACCAGCCGGATAAGCGGGCTTTTCTGGGTGCGACAAAACACACGGAGTTTGAGCTTCGTGAGGGCAATCCCCACCGCGAGAGTGACCAGCGTAATCGGCACTCCCGCCTTCAAATACTCTCCGAACGACAAGCGCACACCGTGTGCCCGCGCCGATTCGGCGACGATCAAATTAGCGACTGAACCCAACAGCGTCAGATTGCCCGCGAAAGTGGACGACATCGCGAGCGCGAGCCACATGCGCTGCGCGTCCGCCAACTGGGGGATCAGTGGTCGAAAGAGCATGACGGCGGGCACGTTGGAGATCAGATTGGAGAGGAGCGCCGCCGTCAGGGACAAGGGCAGCACGCCAGCGCGCATCCAATCTTGCGCGAGTTCGAACAACGCGTTCGTCATCCCACTGTAACTGAGCGCGCCCGTGACGACGAACAAGCCGCTGAAAAAGACCAGCAGAGACCAGTCCACGCGGGCAAAGATGCCCGCGGGATCGGTTCGCCGCGTAATCAAGAGCGCCGCCGCAACTCCGATGGCGGCCAGCGGAATCGGAACTCCGACGACGAAAGCGATCAGCATCAGCCCGATCAGCGCCAAGCTCTTTTTCAAGAGCCACGGATCGCTCGGCGTGGGCATCGCGGCAGTTGGCGGTAGAGTGCGCGGAGCAAATTTCGTCCGATACAGCCCCAGGAGGATGCCCCAGGCGATGACCAATCCCAGGAGCGCGACGGGCACGAGCGCGAGGCTGAACTCGACAAAAGCAATGGGCGCGGTCAGGCCAATGAGCATATTCTGGGGATTCCCGGTGATAGTCGCGGCGGAGCCAATGTTTGCTGCAGTCGCCAAGCCGATGAGGTATGGAATCGGGATAACCGCCGAAGGCAACTCCCAGGTAGGTTAGACCGATCAA
>JACQYF010000054.1 GCA_016208315.1 Chloroflexota bacterium
AAATACTATTCGTCATTCAATCCGTCTACGGGGGAGTTGTTGGCGGAGACGGCGCAGGCGGAGAAGAAGGATGTGGATGCCGCCATCGCCGCGGCGCGGACGGCCTTCGAATCGTGGAGCGAGACTCCAGGCGTCGTGCGGGCGCGGTACATGTATGCCATCGCGCGCAACGTCCAGAAGCACGCGCGTTTGCTGTCGGTGCTCGAGAGCATGGACAACGGCAAGCCGATCCGCGAGTCGCGGGATGTGGACGTGCCGCTGTTGGCGCGTCACTTTTATTATTACGCGGGCTGGGCGCAACTCATGGAAACCGAACTGCGCGACTACCAACCCGTCGGCGTGATCGGGCAGATCATCCCGTGGAATTTCCCGTTGATGATGTTGGCGTGGAAGATCGCGCCCGCGATTGCGATGGGCAACACGGTCGTGCTAAAACCCGCTTCGTACACGCGGCTGAGCGCGTTGCTGTTCGCGGAGATCGTCGCCGAGGCGGGACTTCCGCCAGGCGTGGTCAACATCATCACGGGCAGTGGCAAGGCGGGCGAGATGATTGTCACGCACCCCGACGTGGACAAGATCGCCTTCACGGGTTCCACCGAGATCGGGCGCACACTGCGTCATCTCACCGCGGGGACAGGGAAAAAACTGTCGCTGGAGTTGGGGGGCAAGGGTCCCGTCGTGGTGTTTGAAGATGCCGATTTGGACGCGGCCGTCGAGGGCGTTGTCGACGCGATCTGGTTCAATCAGGGTCAGGTCTGTTGCGCGGGCTCCCGCCTCATCGTCCAGGAAAATGTCGCGCCGCGCTTCATCCAAAAATTGAAGACGCGCATGAGTCATCTGCGCGTGGGCGACTCGCTCGACAAGTCTATTGACATGGGCGCCATCGTGGACAAGAGCCAATGGGACACAATCGAACATTGGGTGAAGATGGGGGAGAAGGAAGGCGGCAAAGTTTTCCAGCCCGACATCCCCCTGCCCACGAAGGGACTTTTCTACAAGCCCACGCTCATCACGGGCCTCGACCCTGCCGCTTCGACGGTGCAGGAGGAGATCTCCTGCCGCTTCGACGGTGCAGGAGGAGATCTTTGGTCCCGTGCTGGTTTCTTTAACATTCCGCACGCCCGAGGAAGCCATTGCGCTGGCGAACAACACGCGCTACGGACTCGGCGGAAGCGTGTGGAGCGACAACATCAATCTCGCGCTCGACGCGGCCAGCAAGATCAAGGCGGGCGCGCTGTGGGTCAACTGTCATAACGTGTTCGACGCGGCGGGCGGATTCGGCGGCTATCGCGAATCGGGATTCGGACGCGAGGGCGGACGCGAGGGATTGTTCGAATACGTCCGACCGAAATGGATGGAGAGGCCGCGGCCTGACCTGACGACGGGCGGCGCGGCGACGTGGGGCGAGCACACCCCTTCGCGTCCCGCGCGACCCGAGGCTGGTCGGGCAAATGGACATTCGCTTCTCCCCGTTGACCGCACCCCGAAGATGTACGTCGGCGGCAAGCAAGTTCGTCCCGACGGCGCGTACACCATCGCGGTGATGGGTCTCGATACGGGGAAGAACGCCCCTACTCGACCAGCAGGCGCGAAGGGAAAGATCGTCGGTCAGGTCGGCGACGGCAACCGCAAGGACATCCGCAACGCAGTGGAAGCCGCGCACGCGGTGATCGAAGCCAGGCAGGGATGGGCGATGCGGCACGGATTCAACCGTTCGCAAATTTTGTATTTCATCGCCGAGAACTTGGACGCGCGCAACGCCGAGTTCGCGAAACGGATAGTCGAGATGACGGGACGCACGCAAAAGTCCGCTCAAGCCGAAGTGGATACATCGGTCGAGCGTCTGTTCACCTACGCGGCTTGGGCGGATAAATACGGCGGCAACATTCAGGAGACCACCCTGCGCGGAATCACGGTTGCGATTAACGAACCGATGGGCGTGATCGGCATTGCCTGCCCCGACGAATATCCGTTGCTGGGATTTGTCTCGCTGATGGCGCCTGCGATTGCAAGGGGCAACACGGTGGTGATGATCCCCAGCCAGCGATTCCCGTTGAGCGCCACAGACTTCTATCAGGTGTTGGATACGTCCGACGTGCCTGGCGGCGTGGTCAATATCGTCACAGGCGACCGCGACCACCTGATCAAGACTCTCGTCCAGCACGAAGACAGATCGGAAGAGC
>JACQYF010000007.1 GCA_016208315.1 Chloroflexota bacterium
AAACAATGAACAACGGAAATTCAAGCAAGTTCGGGAGCATCATGGCAATCGCGGCGGGCGGCGCTCTGCTGGCGGGCGGCGCGAGCTATCTGTTGTGGCCCTCGCAAATGTTCCAAGGGTCCACGAGCATTTATTGGACCGCGGCGCTCGCCAACCTGCGTTTTCTCCAACTGACCAATCTGTTCTTTGCTGCCTGGGCGCTCTGCACGCTCGGCGTCATCGTCGCCTTCGCAGAACGGATCCGCACCGGCGACCGGCTGCTGGCGCGCTGGGTCAACATCTTGGCGATTATCGGCATGTCGGTGGGCATGGCAAGTTTGTTGTTAACCCTGCATGTAACCACGGACCGAGCGGTCATGATTAACGGGATGTACGCCGGCACACCCGTCGCGCAAATCCTCGGTTACGCGGGCGGCGCGAGTATTGATCCAAACAACGAAATCACGTTTGGCTTTCTAGGGCTATGGCTCTTGTTCGTGAACTGGCAGGCACTCAAACAATCTGAGTTTCCGCGCTTGCTCGCGGGGTTGGGCCTTGTGGCGGGGATCCTTTCTTGGCTGTTTGTTGCCGGGAATCTTCTGTGGGTAGGGAGTCTCGCCATGATCGGCAAGGTGGGCGCGGTGACCGTTGGACCGATTTGGTTCATTTGGCTGGGCATCGTCCTCTCACGGGAGCCGGCCGCGGAGAGCGCATCCACCGGCGCGGACGCGCCCGCGGTTGCCAAGCCGTCCCTGGGAGTCTGACGATAGGCAATTCCTCCGCCAAATAGTCGGTGCGCCACCTCCGGACCAATGTGAACAGTATGCCTGATACAAGACCGGCCTGGTCGTCCCAATTCGCCGCGGATGCGCTAACCGAACTGCGCGCGATCGGTCCGCTCGGCGAGATCACACGCGAGTGGGCGTGGGGCGGCAGCGCGGGCCAAGGCGTGCGCGTCGCGATCATTGACAGCGGCATCGAGCCGGACCATCCGGCGGTCGGCGGAATGGTGCGCGGGAGCGTCCTCGTTGAGTACGACTCGCGCGGCCCAAACCAAGTTCGCGTCATCCAAGAGCCGAGCGCGCGCGATCTCTTTGGGCACGGCACGGCGTGCGCGGGCATCATTCATGCGCTCGCGCCCGCCGCCGAACTCTACAGCGTGCGCGTGCTCGGCCGGCAGCTCTCCGGCAAGGCGCTGCAATTCGCGGGCGGGTTGCGCTGGGCCATCGAGAACGGAATGCACGTCGTCAACCTCTCGCTCAGCACGTCGAAGCAGGATTATTTCGCGCTCTTTCACGAGCTGGCCGACGCGGCCTATTTCAAGAACATCGTCCTCGTCTCAGCGGCGAACAATCTCCCCGCGCCGAGTTATCCATCGCTCTATTCGTCGGTCGTCTCCGTCGCCGCGCACGCGAGTAAGGACCCCTTCACGTATTACTACAACCCATCGCCGCCCGTAGAGTTTGGCGCGCCGGGCATTGATCTGACCGTTGCGTGGCTGAACAGAGGCACGATAGTGAGCACCGGCAACAGTTTCGCCGCGCCGCACCTCGCCGGCCTCGTCGCGCTCATCCGCAGCAAGCACCCCGAACTCACGCCGTTTCAGATCAAGACAGTGCTGTTCGCGTGCGCGACGAATGTTACAGGTGGTTAGGAAAACGATGCCAGACATATTAGAGTCGCGTCTCGACAATGGTTTGATGGCGCTCCTCAAGCCGATCCGCGCCGCGCCCGTCGCGACGTTTTGGATTTGGTATCGCGTTGGCTCGCGGAATGAAGTGCCCGGCTGCACCGGCGTGTCGCACTGGGTCGAGCACATGCTCTTCAAGGGCACGCCGACCTTCGGCAAGGGCGCGATCTTTCGCCTCGTCAACAAAAATGGCGGCGTAAACAACGCGCTGACTTTTACCGATTTCACCAACTATCACGAGACGCTGCCAAGCGACCGGATTGACCTCGCGCTCCAGATCGAGGCCGACCGGATGGTGAACGCGCTATTTGATCCCATCGAAGTGGCGAGCGAGCGCACCGTCATCATCTCCGAACGCGAAGGCGCGGAAAACGATCCGCGTTTCTGGCTCGACGAGCAAGTACAGGCGGCAACCTTTCTAGTCCATTCGTACCATCACGAGACCATCGGCTGGAAGAGCGATTTGCAGGCGATCACCCGCGACGACCTCTATTCCCACTACACGACCTATTACGCGCCGAACAACGCCGTCATCGTCGCCGCGGGCGATTTCGAGGCCGACGAAAT
>JACQYF010000008.1 GCA_016208315.1 Chloroflexota bacterium
CGAGATGCCGATTTACGAACCGGGGCTTGAAGAGCTGGTCGAGCGCAACATCGCGGCGGGCCGGCTCTGCTTTACGACCAGTTACGCCGACGCGGTAGGAGACGCGGACTTTATTTTTATTGCGGTGCAAACGCCCTCCGGCGTGGATGGCGAAGCCGACTTGCAATACGTCCGCACCGCAGCGGAAAGCATCTCGCAGGTCCTGACGAAATACGCGATCATCATTAACAAGAGCACCGTCCCGGTCGGCACGGGCGACTCGGTTGCCGAGATTCTGCAAGAGCGCGGCAAAAGGCCCGGCGTAGACTTTGACGTAGTCTCGAACCCGGAATTCCTCAGCGAAGGGACGGCGGTTTACGATTTCCAACAGCCCGACCGCGTCGTCCTCGGCTCGACCAATCCCGAAGCCGCGGATAAAGTCGCCCAGTTGTATTTGCCGATGCGCTGCACCATCATGACGACCGACCTCCGCACCGCGGAAATGATAAAGTACGCGTCGAACGCGTTCCTCGCCACGCGTATTTCGTTCATCAACGAGATCGCGACCATTTGCGAAAAGGTGGGCGCGGACGTCAAAGAAGTGGCCGCGGGGATGGGCATGGACCGGCGCATCGGCAAAGCGTTTCTCAACGCGGGCCTTGGTTTTGGGGGCAGTTGTTTCCCGAAAGACGTGAAAGCATTGACGTGGCTGGCGCAGATCAACGGCTGCCACCCGCAGCTCTTGCGCGCGGTGATGGACATTAATCGCGACCAGCGCCGCCAGGTGCTCACCAAGTTGCGCGAGCTGCTCGGCACGCTACACGGCAAGACCATCGGCCTGTGGGGACTGGCGTTCAAGCCGAACACGGACGACGTGCGCGAAGCCGCGTCGTTCGACCTCATCCACATGCTGCAGCTCGAAGGCGCGCACCTTCGCGCGTACGATCCGGTCGCGATGGAGGGCGCGCGGCGTTTGCTCAAGAATGTCGAGTTTTGCCCGGACGCGTACGCCGTCGCCGAAGGATCGGACGTGGTCGTCCTGGTCACCGAATGGAACGAGTTCAAACAACTCGATCTGGCGCGCGTGGCGGCGGCGATGAAACAAAAAATATTCATTGACGGCCGAAATATATACGAGCCGGAACGCATGGCGCAGCTCGGCTTCAAGTACCATGGGATCGGGCGGGGATACTAGCCAACTGGTCAATCAGGCAATCAGTGAAAAGTGGAGATGATGTATGCTTCGAACGATTGAAGCCGTGATTGATAAGCAGGGCGCGGTGCATTTGCTTGAGCCTGTCCATCTACCGGCGGAACGACGGGCATTGGTGACAATCTTGGACGAAAAGCCCCCTCCGAATTTGCGACCATTTGGACTGGACGCCGGCAAGTTCACGGTGCCGGAGGACTTTGATGCGCCCCTGCCAGAGGACATCCTCAAAGCATTTGAGGGCAAATGAAACTCCTTCATCGTGATCCTTTTGATCGTTTGCTGATATGTCAGGCGATCGAATACGACTTAACTTTGCTAACGGTAGACGATGCTATTCTCGCATACAATGTCAAGACAATGAGTAAGTAGACCGGTGCTGACCATGTTGGCTACCGGTGTTGATCTGATCGAAGTGGAACGCATTGAGGCGGCGGTCTCCCGGTATGGCGAGCGCTTTCTCACGCGGGTATTTACCGCAGACGAACTCGCGTACTGCCGCGGGCGCGCGCCGGAATTGGCGGCCCGTTTTGCTGCGAAGGAGGCAGTGAGTAAAACTTTGGGCGTCGGCATTCAACATCAAGACGGTGTAGACTGGCGCGAGATTCAGGTGGGGTCCGACGAACGGGGCAAACCGTCGGTGCAATTGATCGGCAAGGCCGCACGACGCGCAGAGCAAGTCGGTCTGCGCACGTTCGCGATTAGTTTATCGCACACGCGCGAATACGCGATTGCTTTGGTAGTCGCAGAATGACAGGGAGGTCAGAATCAATGAACTTTCAAGAAGCCGAAAAAGCGTACCAGTCCTTGCGCGCGCAGTATTCCGCAGGCAAATTGAACAACACCGACTTTGAGGCCGAGGTGTCCAAACTCAAGGTGCAGGACACCGACGGCCGTTGGTGGCAGATCGGCGTCCAGAGCGGCGACTGGTACGTCCACGATGGACAAAAGTGGAGTAAAGCCAAACCGCCGGCGGTGGCCCCGCCGCCCGTGCAGCCCGCGGCGCCCCCGGAGGGCACGCCCGTTATCGCAACCAGCCCGGCGCCGCCGACGCCTACGCCCACGCCTAAAGCTCCGCGTGGTGGCAAGTTAACCCCGCGCTTGTTTTCCGCCGCGCCCGCCGGCCGCGGCAACGGGGGAGGACTTCCGACTCCCATTTTGGTCGGCATTATTGCGGTCGTCGCCCTGGTCGGTATCGGTATTATCGTCGCTGCGTATTTATTGCTGAGTGGACAATCCAGGGGACTGATTGCCGGCGCAACCGGGACGCCGACTAGAGCGCCGGTCGTGATTGTCCCCACATCCGTGCTGCCGACGCTGCCGCCCCCACCGCCGACAAACACGCCCGTCGTCCTGCCAACCGTCGCGATCACGAGCACTGGCGGACTCACGACAACGGTCCCCGCGACGCGGACCGCGGTGCTGACGACCACCGTGCCCACGACGGGAACCGTGCGGGCAACCGCGACGCGCCGGCCCGCCACCGCGACGGTCGCGGCCGTGCCGGCGGCCACCAAAGCGCCCGCGCTTGCGCCCAACGTGTACGTGTCCAAGCTCCGAACGGCGCCGGCCCAACCCAATGCCGGCGACCCGGTAACGTATTATGTGACGTTTAACAATACGACCAACAACTTGGGGCCGACTCCCTGGATGGTCAAGGTCTTTCGCTGCGAGGCCGCTTGCACCGGGGACGAGTTGCGGGTCAACCGTTCCATCGGCGAAACTCCCAGGTCCAACGCGAACATCCTGCCCGGCACATCGGAACTTGCCGTGGGGCCGCTAACGATTGGAGCCGGGGCGTGCAATCTCGTCGCCATTCCCTACTATGTTGACCCCGCTTCAGGGTCGGTGCTGCCGTTCCTACCCACCAACGGCCAAGACCGGCTCTACTACAATTTCAAGTTGTGCCCGTGAATCAAGAGACCCGAAGGGTCAAACCCTTCGGGTCTTTATTATTTTGCGGTCGAAACGTACCGCGTCGGTCCATCGCTTTCCTCGCGGCGAACACGCCCTTCCAGTTCCAAGAGGTCCAGGTGCGCGATGACCTCGGACAAGCCGAGGAACGTATCAAACGACTTGAGCTCGGGAAAGAGGATCTGGCACAATTCAAAGGCCGAAGCCGTGCAGCACTGTAACTGCTCTTCGATATGGTCGAGCCGCGACCGATGAAACGCGATGCGAGCGTCCACCAGCGCGCGCACGTCGTAAATCGGCTCGCCGTGCGCCGGCAGCGCAATCCGAATCGGCAGTCGCGCCGTTTTCTCCATAGACGCGCAATAGTCCACCAGCGCGCGCGGTCGTTCCGTCTCACCACGCGTCGGCGGCTCGAGCACCGGGTTCGACGTGATGTCGCGCAGCAGATGGTCGCTCGAGATCAGCGTCCGCGAGCGCGGTTCGTACAAGCAAATCAGCCCGCTGGCGTGGCCCGGCGCAAAGACCACCTGCCACGCATCGGTCCCCAGCGTTAGTTTGTCCTCGTCTTCGAGTGGAACGAAAGAATCCGCCGGCACGGACGCCGCGTACTGCGTGATGCGGCGCATCCCGTGGATCACCGCATCGGCATACTCGGTTGGCGCGCCGGCGCGCAGAAAAATGTCACGGTAGAAATCATGGCGGTGGAACCACTCGTGCTCAAAATCCGTGAGCGACCAGCGATTACGGGAATGCGAGAGCACGCGTGCGCCGGATTCGGCGACGATATCCGCGAGCAGGCCGAAATGGTCTACGTGCGTGTGGGTGACGACGACGCGGCGAATGTCCTTGAGCGCGTGGCCGCGCGCCGCGAGTTCCTGGCGCAGCAGATCGAGCGTGGCCGGCTCTCGCGGCCCCGTATCTACCAGGGTCAGTTCGTCGCCCTCGGCCAGATAGCAATTGATCGGCCCGACCGGAAACGGCGTGGGCAGCGTAATGGTTTGCAGATAGCTAAGAATGGGAAACCTCCTGCACTCTGAATTCATTGACTCACGAGTTACACTGTGTTATACTTTTGGTGTCGAAAGTTATACCGGAGGACAGATTATGGATACAAGAGTTTCAGCCAAAGGATGGGTCGTCATCCCGGCCGAGTATCGCGCCAAGTACAATCTCAAACCGGGGACACGTGTGCGCTTTGTAGATTACGGCGGCGGGCTAACGCTCGTTCGCGTTCCCGATGATCCAATCAAAGCATCTCGCGGCATGCTCAAGGGCAAGACCTCTCTGACCGAGGCGTTGCTCGAGGAGCGTCGCAAGGATCTTGAACGAGATCGTGAAATGGAGCGCCGACATGGCCTCCCCTGAACCTCCGAGCTATGTGTTCGATTCCTTTGCACTCCTCGCGCAAATCAATGACGAGCCAGGCGCGGATCAGGTAGAATCCCTGCTTGAATTGGCGCGCAAGAAGCAAGTGGTCCTTTGGCTCTCCATCGTCAACCTTGCCGAAGTGCTTTACGTCATCGAAAGGAAACACGGCCTGGACAAAACAGCGGAAACTCTCGCGACCATTGACGAACTGCCG
Source organism: Chloroflexota bacterium (assembly GCA_016208315.1). GTDB lineage: Bacteria > Chloroflexota > Anaerolineae > UBA4142 > UBA4142 > JACQYF01. Next base: position 4,686 of record JACQYF010000008.1, read on the forward strand.
CTTCAGACTGTAGATGTTCAACGCGCACGGGCTTTTTCCGCCGCGCATATCAAAGCGCAACATGCGATTTCATTTGCGGACGCCTTTGCCGTTGCGCTCGCAAAGGAGAAAAACGCGCGCGTCGTTACCGGTGATCCGGAGTTTGAGAAAGTAGCCAAAGAAATCGCCGTTGAATGGCTACCCCGCAAAGCGTCGTCACCCCAAGTTAAGGACTGAACTGACCAAGAGCACCACAGTCGCTGCGATGAGCACCAACGCCGTGCCCCAGCTCATCGCGTTCGCAAGCCGCGAATTGACGTGCTTGCCCATGAGGCGCGGATTGTTCGCCAGCCGCAGCAGCAGGATCAGAATCACCGGCAAGAGAATACCGTTCACGTCCTGCGACAGAAGCAGCATCAAAAAGAGCGGCGCATTCGGAATCAACGCGACCGCCGCGCCGACGACGATCAGCCCCGTATAGAGACCGTAAAATACCGGCGCATCCTCCATCGTCTGGTTCACGCCCCGTTCCCAACCGAACGCTTCGCAAATCGCGTACGCCGTCGAAAGCGGTAGGACGCTGCCCGCCAAGAGCGATGCGCCGAGCAGCCCCACGGCAAATAACTGCTCCGCCAAGGGCCCCGCAATCGGCGCGAGGGCCTGGGCCGCCTCACTCGCCGAGTTGATCTCGCGGACGCCGGCCGCGAACAACGTTGCCCCGGTCGCCACGATCATAAAGAACGAAAAGAAATCGGTGACGAACGCGCCGAACAGCACGTCGGCGCGCGCGTACGGGTATTCTTCCGGCGTCAAGCCCTTGTCCACGATGGACGCCTGCAGATAGAATTGCATCCAGGGCGTGATCGTCGTGCCAACCGTCGCGATAAAGAGCAGAACAAATTTCGTTTCGGGAACAATAGTCGGCGTGAACAGCCCATGCGCCACCTCGCCCCAATTCGGCCGCGCGAGAAACCCCGCAAAGACGTAGGCGATAAAGACCAGCGACAACGCGAGAAAGATTTTCTCGACGCGCTTGTAGTTGCCGCGGACGACGACGAACCAGATCAGCACCGCCGACAACGGCACGGCGACGTATTTGGGAATGCCCAGCAATTCACTCGCCGCGGCAATGCCCGCGAACTCGGCAATCGTCGTCGCGACATTCGCGATGAGGAGCGTGAACATCGCGAACGCGGTCGTTCTTACTCCGAACTCCTCGCGAATGAGGTCGCTCAGCCCTTTGCCGGTCACCACCGCGAGGCGCGCCGCCATTTCCTGGACGACGCCCAGCGAAATCGTGATCAGGACCAACATCCACAGCAGCGAATAGCCATACGCCGCGCCGACCGTTGCATAAGTCGCGATGCCGCCCGCGTCATTATCGGCGGTCGCGGTCACCAGGCCGGGACCCATGATCGCCAGAAAAGCGAGCGTGCGTTTGCGTGAAAAACGACGTAGAAGACTCATGCTCTCAAAATAGGCGCGGGAGTTGGATTTTCAGGTCCTCGGGCAAAATCATATCGAGCGCATCGTCCGCGGTGACGATTCCTTGCAGCCGGTTTTCAGAATCCGCCACCGGCACGGCGAGCAAATTGTAGCGGGCGATAGCTTCGAGCACATCCTCACGCGACGCGTCCACCGCGACCCGGATCGGTTTAGGGTGCGCGATGGTATCCAGCGGCGCGTCGGGCGAAGCGAGCACCAAGTCGCTGAGCGATACAACGCCCAGGAGATGTTCCTCCGTGTCGAGGATATAGACATAGTAAATTGTCTCGGCTTCGCGTGCCTCTGCCGAACGCCTTAGCTCTTGCAGCGCCTCGGCGACCGTGACGCCGGGCGAGACACTCACGTACTTGGTGGTCATCAAGCCGCCCGCGGTGTCTTCGGGATAGGTGAGCAATTCGGCGACCTCGGCGCGTTCCTCCGGCTCCATCAGGTTAAACACCTCGGCGCGGCGCTCCTCGTCAAATTCCTGGAGCACATCCGCCGCCTCGTCCGGCTCCATTTCCTCGACAATGTCCGCGGCCTGCTCGGCGGGAATTTCGTCGAGCACTTCGGCTTGAAACGCCGGCTCCAACTCCTCCAAAACATCCGCGGCTTGTTCGTCCGGCAGATCGCGGATCAACTGGCCGGCTTCGCGCGGACTCATGTCTTCGATAATCTCGGCAATATCCGCCGGGTGTAGGTCGCGCAACTTGTCGCGCGCGACGCGCACTTGCAGGTCGCCGCGCGAAATGAATTCCAAATCGGTCCACGCAACCGAGCGCGCCGGCAGCTTGCGCCGAAACGCGTCGGCGACGCGCGCGAACGCGTCTTCCCAGCCCAAGCGTCGCAGCAAGCCCCGTCCACCAATGTCCACGTTGACCAAGCAATAGTCGTTGCCCACCTTGGCGAGTTCGAGATCGTTCACGCGCACAACTCGAAAGCCGTTCGTATCAATCACCTGCTTGTCCATTACGTCGCGGGCCAGGTAAACCTCGCCGCCGCGCGCTTGATACGGCGCGGTCGGGGGTCGCTGCAAAACGATCTTGTTGCCCGCCAGGTCTTCGTCGCCGCCCCAAGACAGTAGAGTTGAAGAACGGCCGTCCCGTTTGACGGCCAAGGCCACGATGCGCGGGTAACGTTCTCCCGCGCCGGTCGGCGCGATCAACACGTCGCTCAGCGCGCCGACCTTCGTGCCCTTGGCCTCGCGGACTTGGCGTCCGATCAATTCGCTCAAGTAGGCCATGAGTTTTCGCTACAAAAGATAGTGAATCAAAAGCGTCGCCAGACTGAGAAAAATAGTGATTCCGACCACATCCTGAAAAGCGGTTTCAAAAGGGCCGGACGTAATCGCTGGGTCAAAGCCCAGGCGTTTGGAGACGAGCGGCACGGCCGTTCCAACCGCGCCAGCCACGTTGACCGCGGCGAACATACCCAAGGCAACCACGAGGCCGAAGGTCCACTTGCCATACCAGATCGCGCCGATTGCGCCGAGCGTCAAGCCGGTGGCCGTGCCCAGTAACAGCGTCATGGTCAATTGGCGCAGCAAGGCGCGGCGCCATTGCGTCACTTGCACGTTGCCGGTCGCCATGCCGCGCACGAGAATCGTCGCCGACTGCAGGGCCGTGTTCCCGCTGATCGCCGAGATGATGGGCGTGAAACTCGCGAGCAATAGCACGCGCGACAAGGTCGTATCATAAAAGTGGATGACCAGGCCCGCGCCGAGTTCGATGAACATCGTGATCATGATCCAGGGCAAGCGCAAAAGGGCGATGCGGACCGGCGAGCGTCGTTCCATTTCGTCGGCGTCCGAGCCGGCCATGCGGAGCATGTCTTCCGTGTTTTCTTGCTGGATAATCTCGACGGCATGGTCGGCGGTGACAATCCCTTTCAGGCGATTTTCAGTATCAACGACCGGCACGGCGAGCAAACTGTAGCGGTCAATCGCTTCGCGCACCTGCTCCCGCGATGCGTCCAGCAACACTCGAATGGGTTTGTGGTGCATGATCGCATCCAGCGGGACGTCGGACGCGGTGAGCACGAGATCGCCGAGCGAAACGACGCCGCAGAGATGTTCTTCGGTATCCAAGACATACACATAGTAAATGGTCTCGGCTTCCGGCGCGGCGGCCGACCGCCGGAGCTGCTGCAATGCCTCTGCCGTAGTGATCCCGGGAGGCACGCTCACGTACTTGGTCGTCATCAGACCGCCGGCCGTGTCTTCCGGGTGTCTGAGAAGCTCGGCGACCTCCGCGCTCTCCTCCGGCTCCATCAGGTTAAACACCTCGGCGCGGCGATCTTCGTCAAACTCTTGCAGCATGTCCGCCGCTTCGTCCGGTTCCATTTCTTCGACAATGTCCGCGGCGTGTTCGGCCGGCAGTTCGTCTAAAACCTCCGCTTGCAACTGCGGTTCCAATTCTTCCAAAACGTCGGCGGCTTTTTCATCGGACAAACCGCGGATCAATTGGCCGGCGGTACTCGGGCTCATCTGCTCGATCAGCTCGGCGATATCGGCCGGATGCAGCTCTTTCAAATGCGTCCGCGCCACCCGCACCTGCAAGCCGCCCCACGCAGTAAACTCCAAATCGGTCCACGCGATAGAGCGTGAAGGCAATTCGCGTTTAAAGGTTTCGGCGAGCCGTTCCAGATTATCTTCCCAACCCAAACGTCGCAGCAAGCCGCGTCCGCTTGTATCCACATTCACCAGCCGATAATCATTGCCGATCTTGGCCAACTCGAGGTCATTCACGCGCACCGCGCGAATCCCTTGCGTGTCAATCACCGGCTTGTCCATCACATCGCGCGCGAGAAAAATCTCGTGGCCCTTGATTTGGTAGCGCGCGGCGGGCGGACGCGGCAAGATAATCTTGTTACCCGCGAGGTCTTCCGTTCCTTCCCACGGCACGAGATTGGGCGGGGTGCCGTTGCGCCGCACGGCCAAAGCGACCACGCGCGGGTAGAGATCGTTGTTGCCTTCGGGCGCGACCAAAATGTCCGCCACAGTTCCAACCAAAGCGCCTTTCGCGTCGCGTACTTCGCGGCGCAAGAGTTCGCTGAGATAGGCCATCTCATCACCTCCCCGCGATAAATAAAGAAACCTCCCCTGTCAACCCGGGGAGGCAGCAAAAGCCAATTACGCCTCGCAGCGCGCCACGCACCGCCAGACAACCCCCACTGGTTGAGCTTTGGCACTGCGCGTCGTAGGGTCTCGGACCCAGCCACTTTGAGCGGAGCCTTGAGCCGGCTCTGCCTGGTCTACCCCTCGGCGTCTCTCGACGTTTCGGGGCAGCGGCCTGTGTGCCGCGCAGACGCCTCGCCTAACGAGGGTCTCACACTTGTTTGGATTATACGACCGTCACGCCGCCTAGTCAAGGTTCCGGCGGAAAATCATCCTTAAAATTCCCGCGCAGACCTCACCGGTCTCCAAGACCGGTGAGGTCTAGATGTTATCCTCGCCGCCGTCTACGCGAATCACCGTCCCGGTGATCCAGTCCAGATCAGGATTCGCCAACGCGACGAGGGTCCGCGCGACATCTTCCGGTCGCGTCATCCGCCCGTCCGGGTGCAGTTCCATGATGTGCTCTTGGATTCGGCGATGGTTTGGAATCATCCGAAACGCGGGGGTATCGGTCACTCCAGCTTGGAAGCAGTTGACGGCAATCCCCTTGGGCGCCAGTTCGAGCGCGAGTTGCCGTGTGTGCGATTCGAGCGCGGCTTTCGCCGCCGAGACCGACCCGTAGCCCGTGATGACGCGGTGCGATCCGGAACTGGTCATGGAGAATACCTTCGAGCCGCGGACGAGCAATCGCGCGCGCACCAAGTCCTGCACCCAATAGACGAGCGAATTCGCCATTACGTCCAGCGTCATTTCCATCGCCTTGCGGTCCACGGCGTCTTCCGGCTTGCTGGCAATGAATGGTTTCAGGTTGCCGAACGCGACCGAGTGCAACATCACGCCGATCGAACCTCCGCCCACCTCCTCGAAATAATCTTCAAGCTTGCAGAGGATTTCCTCGCGGTTCCGGTCGTCGGCGACGTTCTTGTTGAAAAAGAGGGCCTGGCGACCTTTCGCTTTGACGTCCGCCTTCACTTGTAGAGCGCGCGGCAACGTACTCTTCAAATCGAAATGCACGCCAAAGATATTGAACCCCGCGTCGGCCAGCGCGCGGGAACACGCCGCGCCAAACCCGCTCGATGCGCCGAGAATCAATGCCCAACGTTCTTTGTCTGCCAACTTTTGCCTCCATCATTCAACTCACAATATTCCGAATACCCCATCGGCGGAATGCCGAGGGCTTGGATCAGGCGCGACCAGTAGTTTACCTGGGCGACGGTCGTGGCGAGAACGACGATGTCACGTTCGGAAAAATGCGCCTTCAACGTCTCGACAAACGGGTCTGGAAAGGACAGCGGTGTGCGCGAAATCAGCCGAGCATACTCAAGTGCTGTCTTTTCCCTGTCCGAAAAACTAGCAATCGCCTCGACGTCAACTCGCCCTTGCAGCGCCGCCAGTTCGTCCGCAGTAATCCCGTACTTGGCGTGTTCGGAAAAGTTCATATCAATGCAAAAGGCGCAGCCGAGGGTGAACGAAGCTTGGAGCCGAACCAGTTTGAGCATCCGTTCGTCGAGATTCGGCTCGTGGTGCGCGATTAGCGCTTCCAGAATTCCGGAACTGATCGCCGCTTTGGGATACCAGGCCAGCAGTTTGGCCGGCAAAACTTCGCGACCGACGATCTTTTTGGCGAGCCAAATACCCGGCCGCAGATAAAACGGAATCCGCTTCGGCGGTTCGATAAACGCGGTCACACTACTCGCTTTCCACGGCCGTGATCACGACCTCGACATTCAAATGCCGTCCCGCGTTTACCAAATCCGCTTGCCAACCCTCGCTCAAGTTGGGCGGGACGACGACCCGCGCGGACATCGTAAACAGCGGCGAGCCGCTAATCGGCGCCCGGTGCGTACCCGTTTCGAGTGTCTCGATATTGATGCCGCGTTGCGAGAGCGAATGAGCGATTTCGTGAATAATGCCCTCGTGGTCCGCGCCATGGACTTGTATCCGATACGGACGCCAACCTGGGTGCGCTTGGGGCGGAGTCAGCTCGGTTTGGGTCGCCGTGACTTTGTACCCGTGCGCCATGAGGAGCCGAACGTCGTCCTCGAGACTGGCGGATTTCTCGGACGGCAAAGAGACGAGGATCAAGATAGCGAATTCGCCGCCGAGGCGCGCCATCTGGCTGGCTTCGACGTTGCCGCCCAGGTCGAGCAGGATTTGGGTGACTTGTTCGACAATGCCAACCCGATCCTTACCGGTCAAAGTCAAAACGATGTTGGTGCGCATGAGGTGCTCCCTTGGCTCGCTGTCGAAATCTTCATCCACATCCATAACGGCGGCGACCACATTAGACAGGTACTCGAGCGCGCTTCGCCGTTGATCCTGCTTTGCTTTGTCGAGATCTCGTCGCACGCTTCGGGCGACGCGCGGGCGTTCCACACAGCATCCCGGCCGCGCTGATGTCTTCATCTATATCGGGCCAATAGACGCCTTGTCCGCTCCCCATAATCTCAAAGTTGTTTCGTTGCTTGGGCGTTGCCTCTGATAAGCGCCATGACCACGCCAGCGGCACACTCACGGTTCGACCATCCGCCAGTTGAGTGATGAGACTTGCATTCGTCAGTCTGAATGCGACAATACGCGGCTCGGGATTCTTCTTACAGGTCATCGAAGAGAGAAGCTTGGGCATTCTTGCTCTTGGACCAATAGTGACGCTGCGGGTCGTAGCGCCAACCAAGATTTTCTATCAATTGCGTGAACTCGCCTCGCGTGGCGGTCAGAGCGCCGATGGCCCCCTTGTTCCATGCGTCAATTACAACTCGATTGAACAAATACTCTCCGTACACGATATTGGAATCCGAACCGGATAGAATCTTGTGGATGGTCTCGGCCAGATCAAAACCATTCCTTTTTTCATGACTGCTTCGTGCGCCAGTCTTCTGAAACGTCAAGATCATTTCCCCAGCCAGAACCGTTTCTCCGTTCTTTTTCTTGTGCATGGACCAAATCGGATCGCCAACTTGGGGCACTGCCGCCTTGAGTTCTGCCCCCGAATCTGCTGCCCCGGAGAGGATTGCCTCAAAGTAGGCAACGTTCCAGTGCTGAAAGACTATCGAAAGCCATCGTTCGTTCTTCAACATTCGGATGCAGGCGCGGACACTGTTGCGGAGACGCGCGATATATTCTTCCTCGGTGTGCCGCAGTTCGCCGCCAACGATGATTTCCTTTTGCTTAACCTCGTCGCTTGGCGACATGCCGAGCCAATTATTCCACAGAATGGAGAGATCAATATAAGAGATGTGCCCTCCATACGGGGGATCCGTGAAGATGTAATCAACTTTGTCTTTCAACTGTTCGCTGAGGTCTTGGATGTCTTGGCTTCGGGCCTCGAATGAACCATGCCAACCGCCGGTTCTGGTTTTGAGCCGAATGGCGTGATCAATTTCCTGCTTTGCGGCGATAACGTTACGTGCCCTTTCCTCGAAGGTTGGCCATGCTGGCAACTCCACTGGTTCTTTGGCAATCTTGTAGCGGTAGATACTGAATATACTCGATCCGCCTCTGGATGCCGCCCTGCCTTTCGCAGACAGAAAAGTCCTGTTCAATTTTGCAAGCGTCGCCGACCAGGCCAACAACATTCCATTTCTGATGGATACGTCTTGGACTTCGTCAATCTCGCTTTTGAGCAGCGCGAGCGCCGCCAATTGTCGGGGCGAAAATAGGTCGAGATAGTGTTCCACATCCGCATTGCTCGGCAGACGCACGTTGTCAGGAATAGGCAGAGGTTGCAGCGTTTGCTCGAGGCGTAGTGGAGCGCTCCGCTGTATTTCTGCCAGCTTTGGTTCACAGACAGCTCGCAAGCGATCCAAAGTTTGCTTGTATGAACTGACCTTGCCTTCCGCAAGACCTATTATGCCTTTAGCAATGAAATTGGCAAGAGGATTGATGTCGTTGTGAATAGCAGCCCTATTCTCAAGAAATGCCTCGATTGCGGTTACGCCGGACCCTCCAAACGGATCCACCACGCAATCCCGCTCAGTGGAAAACCGCAACACGTATTCACGGATCACGTTGAAAGGACGACGCGTGAAATAAGGATGTACACCGTAGTGTCGCTTCGCCTTTTGTCTCTGAGCGGCGATTGGATGATCAAATGGTTGAATACTCGTGTAGTAGCTCATGTGTCAAAGTGACTTGCATGCTCACAGAGAGCGTCCAACTCGATAACGTCAATGTGTTTGGGCATGACTTCATGATCGTGGAAAGCGCATAGGACCAATGCACGCGACAATTCCGCTTTGCCGTACTTTTTCTCTTGATATTGAAAGTCTCGGCTGCGCTTCTTGATTTCCAATGGGACGGTGTAAGCTGGGTAACGAAGGAATTGCAGGGAGGTTTCTACACAGTCATAGCCCTTGCCAACATACGCACCCAGTTTGAGGCCGAGGTGGGCCAAAGGCCCAGAAGCGCGCAACAGGTCCGGCTCCTGGATGTGAGGAATCCTGGACTTGGGGCGGTGATCCGCAACGATACGACAAATCTCCTCAAGCGACCAATGCACAATACCCTTGTTATGCCGCTCCACGTCGGCCAATTGCTCGGTCCACAGCGGGCTAATGTAGTGGCGAGTAAAAGTCAGCGAGTTGGGAATCCTACGAATAGGAACCTGCTTTCTACCGTGAGCCAGTTTGTAGTAAAGCGGCGTGATGTAAAAGACGTCTTCAAAGATCTCAATGTCCACATCAATACGCTCAAAGTCTCCACTGGGTAAATTGTACCAGTGCCTGATTGCTTCGCCTATGCTTTGCCCGGCGTAGCCCTGTTGAACTCGATCGTGCCCTACCTGACCCGGCTCTGGCTTCTGCCCTTTACCTAATTTACGGTCTCGGCTTACGGCGAAAAAATCCGATTTGGTGGCGCCATAAGGAGTGACCAGGGCAACTGAAACGACGCCCTTCTGACGCAAGTACAGTTTGACGGGTTCGGTCAGATCATGAAAGTAGTACTGTGGGCCACCTGTCGCGCGACTGGCTCGTTTGGTCTGCTGGAGATGCATGGCTACATTGCCTCGTGAGCAAAGATTACTACTTCAATGGAATGGCAAGCGCGCTCCTGAATATGAAGTCTACTTTGCGCGAGATTATACTCCGTTCCCGCGCGAATGACAACGGTCTGTAATTGCCAAAAGACCTTCGAGCTCTCGGAGACCTCGAAGGTCTGTATCCGCTAGAACGGACTCGCCAGGATCTTGTCCCGGTGCGCCAACGGCAAGGCGTCTGCCGTTTGAATTGCGGCGACCGCCGTGTGGATCTTGGTCAGGTGCTCGGCGATGTACACTTGCGCGATGGATTGCTTGCGCGTGTCGCGGCGCGCATCTTGGAGCAGCAGCCAGCCGTTGAGCACGTGCGTCGCGATGTCCACCACGTCGGACGCATAGTAATCTATAGTCTCGGTCGGACATTCCTTCAGATGGTCGGCGGAGCGATTCAACAGCGCGGTTGCCTCGATCACCTGATTCTTGAGCGGCGCTAACTCTTCGCCATAGTCCTGCGCGGCCCATTCGTTCAGCAGATCGTCCAGCGCGTGCCCCAACAGCTTGCCGATTGCCGCGACGATCTGGAGCTGGCTGGTTCCTTCGTAGATGTTCGTCACGCGCACGTCGCGATAGTGCCGCTCGACGTTAAACTCGCGCATATACCCCACGCCGCCGTGAATCTGCATCGCCTTGTACGCGACCCGATTGCCCATTTCGGTCGCAAAATACTTGGTGAGCGGGGTCAGCACTTCGGCAAGTTTTGCCGCGCGTTTCAGGGCCTGGCGGTCGGCGGGGTCGGGCTTGGCGCTGGCCGCGATATGCTGACCTAACGCCTTTTCCAAGTCCACCCAGCGCGCCGACTCGTACATCAGCGCACGCGCAGCTTCAATCTCACTCCGCATCGAAAGCAGCAAACGCGAAACGGCGGGGAAGCCGCAAATCGCTTGATTAAATTGCACGCGCTCGTGGGCATAGCGATACGCTTCGCGATAGGCCGCCTCGGCGATGCCGACCGCCTGCGCGGCGACCGCCAAGCGCGCGCCGTTCATTAACGCCATCGCGTAACGAATCAAGCCAAAGCGCCGCTTGCCGATCAACTGCGCGGGCGTGTTGTTGTATTGAATCTCGCAGGTCGGCGAAGCGTGCAGCCCCATCTTGTTCTCGATGCGGCGAATCGTCACGCTTTCGTCTTTTTCTACCAGGAACATCGAGAGACCGCGGGCGTCGTTGCTATCCGGCTCGCTGCGCGCCAGCACGACCATTACATCGGCGCAGCCGTTCGTGATAAAGCGCTTGACGCCGTTGAGACGCCAGTCGCCTGTGGCCGGATCCAACGTGGCACGCGTTTGCACTGAGCCCAAGTCGGAACCCGAGTCCGGCTCGGTGAGGACCATCGCGCCCGAAACCTCGCCGCGCGCAAAGCGCGGCAGGACGCGCGCCTTCATCGCCTCGTCGCCGAATTCGTTGATGGACATGGCGATCTCGAGCAATCCAAAAATCGTCATCAATCCGGCGTCGGCGCGCGAGACCATTTCGACCATCATCTGGTAAATCGTCTCCGGCAAATTCATCCCGCCGTATTCCCACGGCAGCATCGCGCCCGTGAGGTCGGCTTGCTTGAACGCCTTGAGCGCCTCTTGCGTCGCCGGAGCGTATTGCACTTGCCCGTCGTGGAACTGCGCGCCCACTTCGTCCGCCTCGGCGGCGCGCGGCGCGATGACGTGCGCGCAAATGTCGCCCAGCACTTCGAGGAGCAGCCGGTAGCTGTCGCGCGCGTCTTCGTAGTGTCGCGGCGCGGCGGCGTATTTCTCGTGATAGGTATAGCCCTTTTCTTTCAGCGCGACCACTTGGCGCAGGTCGGCCTGTTGCAAATAGAACTGGAGGTCTCGATTGTCCAGGAAAAAGTTTTCTGCCACGCGTTAGTCTCCTATTTTGCTTTCTCGCGAAAGGCGCGAATCATCAGGGGAATCACTTCGGCCAGGTCGCCGACGATCTTGTAGTGCGCGATCTGGAAAATCGGCGCGTTGGGATCGGTATTGATCGCGATGATCTTGGACGATTCGCTCATCCCGGCGCGGTGCTGGATCGCGCCCGAAATTCCGGCGGCGATGTAAAGCCGCGGGCGCACGGTCGTCCCGGTCTGTCCCACTTGATGCTCGCGCGAAACGTACCCCGCGTCCACCGCCGCGCGCGATGCGCCCACCTCGCCGCCCAAGATGTGCGCCAATTCGCGGACCAGCTCGAAATTCTCTTCGTTGCCGACTCCCGCGCCGCCGGCGACGACGATGGGCGCGCCTTTGAGATTGACCGTGGACTCGCGCGTTTCGCGGCTCAGCACCTGCAAAACCAAATCGCGCGCGTCGAACGTCGGCTCGATTTTTTCAATCACGCCTTGGCGCGTCGTATCAGGATCGCGGCGGCGCATCACGCCTTCGCGCACCGTCGCCATCTGCGGACGCGTATTGGGATTGACGATGGTCGCGATGATATTGCCGCCAAACGCCGGGCGAATCTGGTAGAGCAAATCGGGATAGACTCGTTTTTCCTTTTTCGATTCAAAATCCCCGATCTGCAAGTCGGTGCAATCCGCCGTCAGTCCCACTTGCAGCGAACTGGCGATGCGCGGCGCAAGGTCACGTCCAATCGGCGTTGCGCCGAAAAGAAAAATGTAGGGGCGGCGATCGCGCGCCAAGTCGGATGCGACCCGCGCATAAGGCAGCGTGCGATAAAACTCCAACTCCGCGTGATCCGCCAACAGCACGCGGTCCGCGCCGTGATGAATGGTCTTGTCGCCCAAGTCGTCAACGTGGTCGCCGCAAACAAATCCGACCACTTGGCTGTTCAACCTCTCGGCAAGCTCCTGTCCCTTCGCCAGCAACTCTAAACTCACATCGGCGATCTTGCCTTCTTCCTGCTCGACGAAAACCCAAATGTCTCGATTCTCTGTCATCTTTGATGGTCTCCAGTCTACCCTACGATATATTCCTTGACCAACTCTTGCATGAGCGCGGCGATGCCTTCGGCGTTCGCTGGGATTTGCTTGCTTTCCAGCGTCTCGAGTACGACAAAGTTCACCTTGTACACCTGAGTGGGCGAGCCATTCAAGCCCAGCCGACTCGCATCCACTCCCAAATCGTCCGCCGTCCACACGGGGATTTTGAGATTGCGCGCCGCGAGATACGCGTCGAGTTTTTCCTCGGTCTCGAACTCGGGCCATTTGCCCAACAGCGCTTTTTCTTCGAACGCGGTCGCCGCAAGCTTATTTTCGACCTTTTTGCGAATGGAGGCCGGGCGCGGGCGATTGGCCGAAGCGACGACGGTCAAGAGGCAAGGCAGCGAGCACTTGACCCATTCTTTGCCCAATGGGAACGCTCGCTGCGCGACGACCGTGTCGCCTTCGATGTTGACAATCTGCTCGGCGTACGTGATTTGCGGGATGCCGAGTTTTTCCGCAGTCTGGGGCCCGACCTGCGCGGTGTCGCCGTCAATCGCCTGGCGGCCGCAAAAGACGAAATCGAAATGGCCGAGTTTTTCGATGGCATACTTGAGCGTGTAGGAGGTTGCCAGCGTATCTGCGCCGGCAAAGCGCCGGTCGCTGAGCAGCACCACCTTGTCCGCGCCGCGATAGAGCGCTTCGCGCAAGACCTCCGCCGCCATCGCCGGCCCCATCGTCATTACGGTGACCTGGCCGCCGTAGCGCTCTTTGACCTCCAAAGCCATCTCCAACGCGTTCAAATCTTCCGGGTTGAAAATGGCCGGCAGCGCCGAGCGGTTGATCGTGCCGTCGTCCTTCATCACCTCGCCGCTGATGTTGTGCGTATCCGGCACTTGCTTGACGAGCACGACTGAGTCGTAAGTTCGAGCAGATGTCATGCCATTCCTCCAACGGGATTTAGGATGTCTGATTTAGGATGTAGGACTGCAATGCGTCCCATAGGGATTTCGACATTTTACCAGTAATCTTGAAAATCAAGAAACTGCGGATATGGTCGAAAACGCTAGAGCTGATCGGATAATTGAGGGCGCGGATGAGGAAAAATTGCCCGCGCAGTAGATTGTGCGACGGCTCGAAGAGGAGTGCCATCGAGCCGTACATCAACTTCCAATTTGCAGCACCGCCGCGCCGTTGATCTGACCGGACTTTAGACGCTGGAGCGCGTGATTCACGTCGGCGAGCGGAAACATTTCGACTTGAGTATGTACGGGAATTTCGGCGGCAACATTGAGCAGGTCTATCACATCCGGCCGCGTGCTGTTTGCCACGCTTCGCACCGTGCGTTCCCCGTAGAGGAGCGCGTAATCCATTTCGGGAATCGGCGTGCTGTAAATTCCCGCGGTTGCGACCGTGCCGCCTTTACGCATCACGCGCAGCGCGTCGAGCACCAGCTTGCCGACCGGCGCGAAAATCACCGCGGCGTCAATAAGTTGCGGCGGATGCACCTCGGCGCCGCCCGTCCACGCTGCGCCGAGTTGTTGCGCCAAGGCGCGATGCTCGGCGCTCCGGGTGAAAACGTACACCTCGCAGCCCCAATGCCGCGCAATCTGAATCGCAATGTGCGCGCTCGATCCAAACCCATACAAGCCCAGCCGCTCGCCCGGCTTGACTTCACTCAGCCGCAGCGCGCGATAGCCGATCACTCCGCCGCACAGCAGCGGCGCGACTTGAGCGTCGGTGAACACGTCGGGAATTCGATACGCGAACTTTTCGTTGACGAGGGTGTATTCCGCGTAGCCGCCGTCAACGTGCAAGCCGGTGAACCGCGCATTATCGCACAAGTTCTCTTGGCCGTGCGTGCAGTAATAGCAGGTCTCGTCCACCCAGTTCAGCCACGGCACCCCTACGCGGTCGCCGACGCGGAAACTCAGCACACCCTGCCCGACCGCGTCCACCACGCCCGCGATTTGATGCCCCGGAATCACGGGCAGCTTGGGCAGCGCGATCTCGCCCTCGACCGTGTGCAAGTCCGTGTGGCACACGCCGCACACGCGCACCGCGATCCGAATCTCGTGCGCGCCCGGCGCCGGCGTTGGGACATTCTCGAATTGAAGCGGGTTTTCGCCGACGGGATGGGGCTGATGGAGAACCATTGCTTTCATGGTGATGATCTCGCAAAACGTGAAACGCAAGTAAAACGTGAAACGTAAAACGTAAACAGCCCGATGCGGTCATTACGTTTCACGCTTTACGTTTCACGTTTTACGTTTCACGTTTTACTTTTCACCAGCGCCGTCCACTCTCCCTGCTGCACCACTTCGTCGCGCTGATTCAACACGCGGATCTCAAAGACGACAAATCCTCCGCCCGCGGCGCGCATGGCTTTGGTTTTGGCGACAATCGCCAATTTTGGTCGGGCCTTTGAATTTCCATTCCAAGCCGGTGAACGCGATGACCGTCCCGTCCATAAATCCCATCTGCCACGCCAACCCGACTGCGTACGACAAGCCGAGCATCCCGTGCGCGATGCGTTCGCCAAACGGCATCGTCTTGGCATACTCGGCATCGGTGTGCAGTGGATTGGTATCCCACGTCAGCCCGGCGAAGTTCACAATGTCCGCATCCGTAATCGTGCGCGCCTGCGATTCGATCTCTAGCCCAACCTCGAACTCTTCAAAGAACTTGCCGCGCGGGCGATAGCCAGCCATCCGTCCTCCAATTTATGATTTAGGATTTTCGATTTATGATTTTCAGATTCATTCAGGGTTGAAGTTAAATCCCTGCGGGACGCTTCGCAGTCTGAAATCTGAAATCTGAAATCATATGTCCTAAATTAGCGTTTGAACGCTGCCAACCCAAGATATTCTGCCGTGTCGCCGAGTTGCTCTTCGATGCGCAAGAGTTGGTTGTACTTGGCGACGCGCTCGCTGCGCGCCGGCGCTCCGGTCTTGATCTGCCCCGCATTCGTCGCAACGACGAGGTCGCTAATCGTCGTGTCTTCCGTCTCGCCGGAGCGGTGCGAGACAACCGCCGTCCAGCCCGCCTTGTGCGCCATCTCGATCGCGCTCAGCGTCTCACTGAGCGAGCCGATCTGGTTCAGTTTGATGAGGATCGAATTTGCGGCGCGCTCGGCAATGCCCTTCTTCAGCCGTTCGACGTTCGTGACGAACAAATCGTCGCCGACGAGCTGAATCTTGCCGCCGAGCCGCGCGGTGAGTTGCTTCCACGTATCCCAGTCGTCTTCCGACACGCCGTCCTCAATCGAAACGATCGGGTACTTGTCAACCAGTTCGGCGTACCAGTCCACCATTTGCGCGCCCGTGAGCACGCGACCCTCTTTGCGGAGATTGTACTTGCCATCCTCGTAGAATTCCGAGGCGGCAGGGTCGAGGCAGATGACGATTTGGTCGCCGGTTTTATAGCCCGCCTTTTCGGTCGCCTGCAGGATGACCTCGATAGCTTCCGCATTCGACTTGAGCGCGGGCGCAAAACCGCCCTCATCGCCGACGTTCGTGCTATAGCCCTTGTCTTTCAACACTTTTTTGAGCGATTGGTAAATCTCGGCGCTCCAGCGCAGCGCTTCGGCGAAATTCGGCGCGCCGGTCGGGGCGACCATGAATTCCTGAATGTCGGTGGACTGCCAGTTCGTGTGCGTGCCGCCGTTCAAGATATTCATCATCGGCACGGGGAGCACGCGGGCGTGGACTCCGCCCAGATAGCGATAGAGCGGCAGTTCTTGCGAAGTCGCCGCCGCGTGCGCCACGGCGAGACTCACGCCGAGGATCGCGTTCGCGCCGAGGTTTGATTTGGTTGGCGTGCCGTCCAATCCGATGAGGAGCGCGTCAATCGCCTCTTGCTCGCGGGCGTCCCAGCCCAGCAATTCGTCAGCGATGACCGTATTCACGTTCTGTACGGCTTTTAAAACACCTTTCCCGCCAAAACGATTCTTGTCGCCATCGCGCAATTCTAGCGCTTCGTGAACGCCGGTAGATGCGCCGCTGGGCACCGCCGCGCGACCCATCGCGCCATCGTCGAGCGTGACTTCAACTTCAACCGTGGGATTGCCACGCGAATCGAGAATCTCGCGTGCGTGCAGGTCTTCAATGAGGGGCATAATTCTCATCCTCTAAAGAGATTTTGAAATTCTTCGGGAGTCAACTCGACATCCCGCAAGATCTTTCTCATTAACCCGGGACCGATTTGCTCGCTTTTGTGTACCGGAACAACAGTCGGTCGGCCGGCAGTTTCGTCACACGGTCACCTTCTGCAGTCCGATGAATTCCAATCGCGGTTCCGTATCTTTGGCGCCTTGCCCCTCCAGACAGAGTAAGACCGCCTCTTTGATTCGATGAGTCAGTTCATCAAGTGATCTGGCTTGAGTGTGACAGCCCTCAAGCGAAGGAACAGAAGCTATGTACCATCCATCTTCATCCTGTTCAATGACCGCCACAAACTCGCGCGGCTTGCGTCGATTGGTTTGCCTTTGCATTTTTTCACCTCATTTCCAGATGCCCGGAATCTTTTCACCGCACTTGAAGCACACGCCGCGTCCGCTCAGTTTATCCTGCGAGATGTGATAGCCGTAGCGCTCGACGAGCAGAGTGTTGCACTTTGAGCAGTACGTATTTTCGTAAGGGCCGACGCGCCCGGGCAGATTGCCCGCGTACACGTAATGCAATCCGGCTTCCTGGCCGATCTCTGCCGCGCGAATCAGCGTTTGCGCGGTCGTGTTATCGTGATCGGTCATGTGATAATCTTGATGGTACGCAGTCACGTGCCACGGGATATCGGGCGAAACCGAGCGAATGTAGTGGGCCGCATCCATCAACTCTTCGGTCGAATCATTAAAGCCGGGAACGATCAAGGTGACGATCTCGTGCCAAAAGCCCATCTCGTATACGCGCTTGATGGAATCGAGTACATTCTGGAGCACGCCGCCGAGCTTGCGATAGTTCTTGTCGTTCATCGTCTTGAGGTCAATCTTATAGCCGTCCACGTATGGACGAATGTACTCGAGCACTTCGGGCGTCGTGTTCCCGTTGGAGATGTACACGCAGGGCAAGCCATTCTGCTTCGCGACCTTAAACACCTCGATGGCCCACTCGCTCGTAATCAGCGGCTCGTTGTACGAACTGCCCACCAGTTTCGCGCCATAGCGTTCGCCGAGCGTAACCAACTGGGCCGGGGTGACAAGTTGTGGCTCGATGCCTGCGTGCGGATCGCGGAGAGTTTGCGACGTCAACCAGTTCTGGCAGTTTTTGACCAGGAAAAAGTTGGCGAGGTAATTATGCTCCTGATCCACTTCCATGTTGTAGACGTCGCCGTTAAATTCTTCCGTGGAGGTTTCCCGAAGTGGTACAAGTTCATACCGCTCACAATCTTCACTGTCATTGCGAGCGTCTTTTGCGAAGCAATCTTCCTTTTCGTATCGAAGTTCCATTGCATCAGAGAAGATTGCTTTGCTTCCTTCCTCGCAACGCAAAGACCGCCCTCGCAATGACAACTGACCATCGCTTTGATATTGAGAAACCTTTTTGGGTGTCAGCAGATAGTGTGCGGGTGTCAAAGCACATGCGGCTATAGCTTCAATACGCTTTCCAGCAGGGTCCAATGTGGCATACACGCGATGCTCGGGGGTGCAACGCAAAGCAGGCAGATAGTACGGACGAATCACCGTCAGCTTGCCCGCGTAATGGTGCCTGAAAACACCGTGTACCTCGCGCCAACTGCCGCTTGCAGCAATGGCCTTTAAATCACTGGGATAGGATATTTCCGCGTCGGAAGTCTGTTGCACGCGTTCGCCTAATGCGAAGACCTCCTGCAACGGCAACACGCCTTTCGAAGTGACGACGCGCGTATCGCCAGTGAAACAATACCCACAGTGAAAGTCACATCCCAGCATCCCGAACGTCAGCGTGTTCGAGCCGGGGAAAAGGTGGAAGAAGGGTTTCTTTTCCGTGGGGTCGCATTGCAGCGCGCCGACGTAGCCGTGCGGCACGTAGAGCTTGCCGCCGCGATTGTAGCGCACCTGGCAGATGCCGCGCGCGCCGTCGGGGATGACGCAGCGGTGGCCGCATGCGGAACAGCGCACGCGATTCTGATCGAGCTTTTCGTACAGCTCGCCTTCGCGTACCAGACTATCCAAAACCTGCGCGAGCGGGACGTCGCCCGCGATGGGTTTTCGAATTACACTTGCAATATCCGTACCCATGATTGACTTCTTTCCCGTATTGCAGTCAAGGACTGGTAATCATGTATATCGTGCCCGACGAAAAATCGGCAACGTACAGATTGCCGGCTTGATCTTCGCCAAATGATGATATGTTGATGCTGATAGGCGGTTGTACGCCAAGTTCTTGCGCCTGCCAGGCGTCATTCCCATCCCTCTTCAAGCCCCAAATCCGGCCGCTGCAAAAATCGCCGTAAAAGTAAAACCCCCGCATTGCCGGATTCCCCGGGCCGCGATAGACATAGCCGCCGGTGACGGAACATTCGCTTGCCGCGTTGGCATATTCCGCGACGGGCGCGGAGTAGCGCGCGGGGGGAGCGCAGCCCGTCGGCGGGTTGTAACAATGATTGCCTTCCAGGATGCGCCAGCCATAATTTTCGCCGCCCGTACTCGTGCCCGGCTGAAAATTCACTTCCTCCCACGCGTTTTGCCCCACGTCGCCAATGTAGAGATCGCCGGTTTGCCGGTCGAAGGAAAATCGCCACGGGTTGCGCACACCCAGCGCCCAAATTTCGCCGCGATAGCCGACCGTTTGGGTATACGGATTCGTGGGCGGAATCGAGTAAGTGAAGAAGGAACCGCCGGATTTCGAGATTATCGGCAGATAGATAAAGAACGAACCCGGGGGTGGAGAACCTGGATTCGGGCTGGTCGGTTCGACGTTGATGCGTAGAATTTTGCCCAAAAGCGCAGACGGGTCTTGAGCGTTCCCAATCGTGCCGTGCTGATCGCCACCGCCGCCGCCGTCGCCCATGCCGATATACAAATAGCCGTCGGGGCCGAATTGCAGTTGGCCGCCGTTATGATTGACCTGCGGCTGAACCATCGTGAGCACGACCTCTTCGCTGTCCGGGTCGGCAACGTCCGCGTTACCCGTGAGGCGATAGCGCGCGATCACCGTATCGCCGACGCCGGCCCGGCTGGTATAGTTGACGTAGAAAGAACCCTTGCTCGCATAGCCGGGCGGGAACGCGACACTGAGCAATCCTTGCTCACTCGACGCGCTTTGCACGCGACTCGTAATATCGAGAAACGGCGTGGACAAGAACGATCCATTGCGAAAGATACGAATTCTTCCAGCCCGTTCCACAACAAACAATCGTCCACTGTTATCGCCCGCGTGCGTAACGTAGGTTGGTTGACTCGCGCCCTGGGCGAAGGGAGTCAACGTGATGGTGGGAAAGGTGATGTGTGCCGGTGCGGCGGAGAGAACCTCGTTGTTAAAGACCGCGAGCAACACAAAGAGAGTAGCGACGGCGGGGGAGGCGAACGCTAGCCACATCCATGCCGTGCGACGTACCATTTATCGCTTGCCTGTCTAGGCGTAGAACGCAATCAGACGCTTGCCATCAACGGCATCAAGCGTAGCACACAGCGGGGGGTTTGTCAACAATCGGCGGCTAATCCACGAACCTTCGTTCGCTCCGGTCGAGTCGAATCTCCTCGCCGAGAATATCCGCGACCATCGGCAGGTAGATATCGTACATTTTTTGCTTGCTGAGCCGCACTTCACGATCTACAACGTACGCGAGCGCGTTATAGACCTCGATCCCGCCGTAATCGTCCATAAGCAAATTGACGATCGGCTCGATCGCACTCTGGTCCATGAGCATTTCGTCGAGCTCGCCGAGGCGTTCGCGGCGACCGACGCAAAACGCGGGCACGTCAATGCGCAGCGGCTCTTCGAAATCCGCAAAGCGGATAAAGAACGAGATGATCGCGGGCGCGGTCTTGAGATTCGCCCCCTCTAACAAGAGCGCCTTGGCGCCCGGCGAAAAACTGCGCTGGCCGAGGAGAACCGGCGTGACGAACCCCGCTTTGCGCTCGGTCCATTCGTCAAAGAGCGCGCTATCGGAAATCTCCTGGATCGGTTCGATGCGTTCGTACGTTTGCAGAATGTCCGAAAAGAGCGGCTGGCGATTCGTCTTGGCGATCGAGATGAGCGAGATATTGCGCGCCTCGCATTGGTCGAACAGTTCGCGATAGCTGGCGAGGATGTCGCTGGCAAAGTCGCGGGGGACGCCTTCGAGCGGAAAAGTTTGGGAGAGCGTGCCGTAGAGTGCGCCGTCGAGGTAGAGAACGCTGCCGGATGGGATCTGGCGCGCAAAATCGCGCGCCAAGCCGATTTCCAGATTCTGCCGCATCAAGTCGGCGAACCGTTCCAGCTTGGCGGCCTCGACCGTGCCAGGCAGAATCTCGACGTCGGCGATCGTCTCGTTCAAGTCTTCGCCGATCAAGAGACCCTGCGCGACGAACAAGGTCGCGCCGTTCGACAAGTTGGCGCGCCGGTTCGAGCCGTCAATCGCGTAGCCAGGCCGGCGTTCCCGCGAAGGACGGAGCGCGGGGAGCCGGTGCCAGTGTTTTTTCACAACCGCGCGCAGACGGTCATTCAGCTTTATTTCGCCGTGATGATAGCGCTCGACCAAGTCGCCGCGATTCTGAGCGATCTTGGCGCTTAATTGGTCAATGAAATTCGCCATGCGCCTCCTCCCAATCTGCCACCCGAACATCCGTGCCAATTATACTCCATCGGACTCGACCTGTAAAACCGCTTTGAAGGCGGCGTTAATGAAATTCTCATTCGCGCTTAATACACATCTACGATACTGAAGCTGTAAAATCATAAATCTGAAATCATAAACCTATAATTACCTCTGAGGTTGCTATGAGTACTCGTGGAGCCGTGTTGCTGGCGATTGGAATGCTCGTCCTGGGTTTGGTGCTTGGCATGGTGAGTGGAGGGATTACGGGGTTTTTGATCGGTCAAAACACGCAGCCGGCGGTGAGCCAGAGTGCGCCGTTCTTCCAACAGCCCAATCTACCAAACCTCGCGCCGGGGCAACGCGGAATTCCGCCCCAATCGCAGAACCCGACGCCGGGGCCGCGGGGCTTGCCGCCAATCCAGAACATTCAGAACGGCGTGATCGTCTCGGTAGTCGAACCGAACAGTCCCGCGCAAAAGGCGGGTTTGCAAGCGGGCGATATTATTACCGCCGTGGATAGCGCCAATGTTGATCAGAGTCACCCGCTCGGCGACCTGATTCAGGCGCACAAGCCGGGCGACAAGGTGACGCTGTCCGTCATGCGCGGCAGCCAGTCACTCACACTCAACGTGGAGTTGGGCCAGGCGCCGCAGAACAGCAGCGTACCCTATCTCGGCATCCGATTTTCATCCGTACTTCCCGGTGGCCTGCCGCGCCAATGACCGGCTGCATTTCCCAGACGTCTGAATGACGAGACCCGCAGATACCCTGCGGGTCTTTTGTGCGCTAGCCCGCGTAATGCGTGACGGTTACGTGGGGCTGGATGCGCGTGGGGCCGCTAAAATAGACCACCACGCGCTGCCCTGGACCCAATTGCCGCAGGCGAATGGTGGCAAACGATTGCTGCTCGCCGCCGCCGCGTAATATGTATTCGGCTTCACTCACCACTTGGAGGTGGCGAATCTTATCGGCGCTCGCGTCGTCGTACTCTAAAACGATCTTGACATTTTTGGCCGGCCCGCGCCCGCGGTTCTCGACGATGACACCGCCCATGACGATCAATTCTGGGACCTCGTAGGGCGGCAGAAGGGTGTGGACCAATTGCGGCGCGGCGGTGATGTTTTGCAAAAAGGTTGCCACCTGGCCTCCTCGTTTCTTGGCATCATTGTATCACGAACGCGCGGGAGAGCCAAATACGAGTGGGAGAGGGGGAGACACGGCGAGGGGGAGAATGTCTCCATTTCTCCCCCTCTTTTCTAGCAATGGACTTGGGCCGGCGCGCGCTCCCACTCCGCGGCTAGCTTCTGGTACTCGCCGA
The DNA here is from genome assembly GCA_016208315.1 of Chloroflexota bacterium. GTDB lineage: Bacteria > Chloroflexota > Anaerolineae > UBA4142 > UBA4142 > JACQYF01. Next base: position 27,202 of record JACQYF010000008.1, read on the forward strand.
TCATCGCGTGGTAGCGTTCGTGGACGCCAGGGCCCATTTCGTTCGCTTCGATCTGCTCAAAGGCGGCGTACAATTGCCGCTGCTCCGCGTCCGAAAGCACCGCGTCGGCCATCTGGAACAGGACGCCGTTCTCTTTGTCAATGTGCTGCCGCAGCAGCCGGACGTATCCGAGCGAGTTTTTCACCAAGTCCGGGACTGCCGCCTGGTCACCCTTCGCGTAACGTTCCCCAGCTTCGCCGATGCCGCGCACGAACGCGCGTCCTTGAACGTGCTCTGCTAACATCATGCCGACCGGCCCCCCTTCGTTCGGGATGCCGCGTTCGACCAGCTTGGGAAAGAGCTGCGCTTCCTCTTTGCCGTGATGACACTTATCGGCAAAGTTGCGGAAAAAACCAAACGCATCCACGAACAAACTCGCGGGAACACTCTGGCCCTCCCTCGCCCGATATGCTGCGGCTTCCAGCACCGCCAACATTGCTAATATGCCTTCGTGCTCGTCGCGCAAAACTTGGGTTGCATGCATGGTAATTCCTCCTTCGTGAATTCTGGCATCATCGTACCAGTCGCGCCGACAACTGACAGTGACAAATGTCTCATGCCCGCAAGTTCTAACGTATGCTTAACCACCCTTTCCACGATTTGCAAGCCAAAATTGCGCGCCCGTCGGCAACGTGCTATACTGCGGCAGCCGCGCGCCGCGCCACACCATGCGGTGTTATAATCTATGCGGATAAAATCGCAAGGAGCGATAGCATGTTGGACCGAACACGCGTCGTCGTCACCGGGATGGGCGCCATTGCTCCGATCGGGAACGACGTTGGCACAGTTTTCGAGAACCTCAAAGCGGGACGCTCGGGCGTTGCGCGCATTAACAGTTTCGATCCGTCGGCCCTCGCGACCCAGATCGCCGCCGAGGTCAAGGGGTTTGATCCCAAAGCGCATTTCGACGCCAAAGAGGCGCGCCGTCTGGAGCGTTTCGTTCAATTCGCCGTGGTCGCGGCGCGGGAAGCGATTGCGGACGCGCGCCTTGAGATCAATGAGCGCAACGCCGAGACGATCGCCGTCGTGATTGGCAGCGGGGTGGGCGGCGCGCTTAGCAGCGCCGAGCAGGTCAAAATCCTCGAGACCAAAGGGCCGCGCCGCGTCAGCCCGTTTTTCATTCCGATGATTTTGGTGGACACCGCCCCCGGCCAAGTCGCGATCGAGTTCGGCATTAAAGGCCCGAACATGGCGGTCGTCACGGCATGTGCGACCGGCGTGAACGCCATCGGCGAGGCCGCCGAGATTATCCGGCGCGACGACGCCCAAGTCGTCATCTGCGGCGGCAGCGAGGCGTGTCTGCAGCCGGTCGCGTTTGCGGGCTTTAACATGATGGGTGTGCTCTCGACGCGGAACGAGGAGCCGGAGAAGGCCGCGCGCCCCTTTGACGCGACCCGTGACGGTTTTGTGATGGGCGAAGGCGCGGGCATCCTCGTCCTCGAAAACGCAGAGCACGCGCGGGCGCGCGGCGCACGCATTTACGCCGAGGTGATTGGCTACGGCACGAGCGCGGACGCCAGCCACTTTGCCACGCCCGCCGCCGAGGGCGAGGGCATTGGCCGCGCGATGCAATGGGCGCTCAAGCGCGCTCGCATTGCGCCACAGGCGGTCAACTATATCAACGCGCACGGAACGGGCACCCGCTTGAACGACGCCATCGAGACGAATGCCATCAAACAGGTTTTCGGCGAACACGCGTATAATATACCCGTCAGTTCGACCAAGTCCATGATCGGACACACGCTCGGCGCGGCGGGCGCGCTGGAAGCGATTTTCTGCCTAAAAGCCATGCAAGAACAAATCCTCCCGCCGACGATCAACTACGCGACACCCGATCCAGCGTGCGACCTCGACTATGTTCCCAATCAGGCGCGGCCGCACAAGATCAACGTCGCCATGTCGAATTCGATCGGGCTGGGTGGACACAACGCGAGTATCATATTTAGGAATTATGATTTATGATTTATGATCTGCAAATCCTAATTCCGAAATCATAAATCATAAATGGAGAAGTCATGCCGCGCTACGCGCACGTGATCGGCTGGGGCTGTTACGTTCCGCCCAAAGTCATGTCCAATGACGAATTGGCGAAGATGGTAGATACGTCCGATGGCTGGATTCGCGAAATGACCGGCATCGGCGAACGACACATCGCCTCGCCGAAAGAATCCACCGCGCTGATGGCGGTTCACGCGGCGCGCGAGGCCATGGAGACCGCGGACGTCAACCCCAGCGACATCGAACTCATCATCGTCGCGACCGCCTCGCCCGAATACCCGTTTCCGGCGACCGCGTGCCTCGTGCAAGACGCGCTGGGCGCGGACCACGCCGGCGCGTTCGACCTCGAAGCGGGCTGCTCGGGTTTCGTGTACGGCATGTGCAGCGCAGCCGGCATGATTCGCGGCGGCATGTTCAATACGATTCTCGTCGTCGGCGCGGAGACGCTTTCGCGGCTGGTGGATTGGAACGATCGCGCGACCTGCGTGTTATTCGGGGACGGCGCGGGCGCGGTGGTCTTGCGCGGCAGCGAAAAGCCGGGTGGCGTAATCGCGTCTGTCCTTGGCTCAGACGGCTCAGGCGGTGAATTACTGATTGTGCCCGGCGGCGGCTCGCGGAACCCGGCCGGCCCGGAGACGGTCACCTCGGGCATGCACTATATCAAGATGAGCGGGCGCGAGGTATATCGCTTTGCAACGCGCGTGATGGCGAGCGCGGCGCGGCAGGTGGCGCAACAAGCCGGTTGGACGCTCGACAAGGTGGACTTGTTCATTCCTCACCAGGCAAATTTACGGATCATTGACAGCGCGGCCAAGTCTTTGAAAATCCCCCCGGAAAAAGTGTTCGTGAATTTGGAAAAGTATGGCAACACGTCCGCCGCCTCGATCCCGATCGCGTTGTGCGAGGCGATTGACACGGGGCGGATCAAGCCGGGCGACAAGGTGCTGATGGTGGGCTTTGGCGCGGGCTTGACGTGGGCGGCGTGCGCGCTGGAATGGACGACGCCGAAACACTTGGCGCCGCCGGTCCAACGCACGTTCTTGATCCGGCTGCGCTATAATTGGTTCGGCATCCGCTCGATCCTGGCGCGCATCCTGCGGCACGTAGACGCGGCGCTGAGCCGGCTGCGTGAAGTGGTGGAGCGCAAGCTGCCCGTGGAGTGAAACCCCGGAACACGAAAGCCGCGAAAGGGCGCGAAAGCCGCGAATAGAATTCACCCATGCCACATTCCCTCGAAGATGCCAAGCGGTTGATCGGCGAGCGCGTGGAGGTGTTCGCGCGAAATCGCGAGCAGTATCGCCATCCGGATTACAAGGAAGCGCGATTGCGCCGCGAGTTCCTCGACCCGTTCTTTGGGGCGCTGGGCTGGGACGTTGACAATTCCCAGGGCCACGCCGAGCAGTACAAGGAAGTGGTGAACGAGGACGCGGTGAAAGTCGCCGGAACCACCAAGGCGCCTGATTACGCGTTTCGGATCGGCGGCGTCCGCAAGTTTTTCGCGGAAGCGAAAAAACCGGGCGTCACGATCCAGACCGACGCGAGCGCGGCGTACCAACTGCGCCGCTATGCGTGGAGCGCCCAACTCCCCCTCTCGATCCTCTCCGATTTTGAAGAACTCGCCATCTACGATTGCCGCGCGCGCCCGTCGGACAAGGACAAGGCGAGCGTGGGGCGCATCAACTTTTTCACTTTCGATCAATACCTCGACCGGCTGCCCGAAATCTACGACGTGTTCTCCAAGCAAGCCGTCCTGCGCGGCTCGTTCGACCGCTACGTTCAAGAGACCAGGGGCAAGCGCGGGACGACGCCCGTGGACGCCGAGTTCCTGAAAGAGATCGAGGGCTGGCGCACCGCGCTCGCCAAAAACATCGCGCTCTTGAATCCGCGCCTGTCGCTGGACGAATTGAACGACGCGGTCCAACGCACGATTGATCGCATCATCTTTTTGCGGATGGCGGAGGATCGCGGAGCGGAAGAGTATGGGCGATTGTTGGCCCTCACCCCCGGCCCCTCGCCTGTCGCAAAAGCGGCGACAGGCGAGGGGAGAATTTATAAGCGATTGTTGGAATTGTGCCGGGCGGCAGATGGCAAGTACAATTCCGGTCTCTTTGATTTCACTTTGGACACGCTGACGCCGCGCCTGAAAATTGACGACGACAAACTGCGCGCCATCCTGGGCGACCTATATTACCCGCAATCGCCTTACGAATTTTCGGTGCTGGCAGCCGATACGCTCGGCAGCGTGTACGAGCAGTTTCTCGGCAAGGTGATTCGGCTCACGCCCGCGCATCAAGCCAAGATCGAAGAAAAGCCGGAAGTAAAAAAGGCGGGTGGAGTGTACTATACCCCGCCCTACATCGTGGACTATATCGTCAAGCAGACCGTCGGCAAATTGATCGAGGGTAAATCGCCGGATGAAATTGAATCGTTACGCGTGTTGGATCCCGCGTGCGGGTCGGGGTCGTTCCTGCTCGGCGCGTATGAACTGCTGCTCAAATATCATCTCGATTGGTATCTGGCGAATCCGGGGGAATACGCGAATCGCGTGTACGAGAGCGCGACGGGTTGGCGGCTGACGACGGCGGAGAAAAAGCGCATCCTGCTGAACAACATTTTCGGCGTGGACATTGACCGGCAGGCCGTCGAAGTGACCAAGCTCTCGCTGCTGCTCAAGGTGCTGGAGGGCGAGACGCAAGAGACGCTCGGCCAGCAGTTGTCGCTGTTCCGCGAACCCGCGCTGCCGAATCTGGACGCGAATATCCGCTGCGGCAACGCGTTGATCGGCACAGATTATTTCGCGGGGCAGTTGCTGCCCGACGCGGACGAATTGCGCCGGGTGAATCCGTTTGACTGGGAGCGCGCGTTTCCGACCCCCACCCCAACCTTCCCCCGTTCGCAAAACCATCGAACAGGGGAGGGGGATGGCGGGTTTGACTGCGTGATCGGCAATCCGCCGTATGGCGCGGAAATCGGAGAGAAGCAGCATGCGTACCTTCGAGAGAAATTCAGAGGTGAATCCCGGTCATACGACAGTTACGAGTTGTTTCTCTTGACGGCTAAACGGTTGCTCCGGCATGACGGGCGCATCTCTATGATCATTCCTGCATCTTGGCTGACCGGTGAAAAATATCAAGAATCGCGTCGAAAGTTGGTCACTGAATTATTTCCGGTTGTTGCGTATGCCATGCCCTTCGACGTTTTCAAAGAGGCATATATTGACACAGCGATTGTTGTTCTGAGTTCGGTGCAAACTGAAAACTGCACGATCCACTTCTTCCCCAAGAAACAACGGCTAATTTCAGTGCCTGATGACATCGGGGAATCGGTACCTATCGCGAATATCCGCGGCGATACACAGCATCGCTTGTCAATCGCTTTATCGCAGAACACTGCTCCACTCCTTCAAAAAGTCACGGCGCCTTCAACAAAGTTTGGGGACTGGTTTGATATATCCCGCGGGGTTCAGCCCTACAGCCGCAGTAAACATACAGAGGAGCAGATTGCCAGTCGCTTCCTACACGCCACGTCCAAAAAGAGCAGACAATACTTGCCCGAACTACAGGGGAGTGAACTCTCGCGCTATTTCATTGACCCCGAACGAAAATCCTATCTCAAGTACAGTGAGGAGATTGCTTCAACTCGCCCAATGAGGATGTTCGCGGGCAGACGAATTGTCTTGCGCCGCTTGCTCACCCGAAAATTCCGACTGCAAGCAAGTCTCGCGACGGAAACGCTTATCACAACTGACAACGTGCTCAACATGGTTGCGCGTGTCAGTAACGCAAGCCCTGAGTTTGCTCTAGCAATTCTGAACTCGAAACTCATCTCTTGGGTGTACGTCAACACCTCTATGATCGCTCAGAAAGATGATTTCCCCCAAGTTCACATCTCGGCATTGTCAGAGATTCGCCTGACAGAGTATGATAAGGCGTGCCACGACCGGATGGTCGCGCTCGTGACGCAGATGCTGCAATTGCACGCGCGGCTTGCCGCCGCGCAAACCGCCGCGGACCGCGAGCTGCTGCAACGGCAGATTGACGCGACGGACGCGCAGATCGACGCGCTGGTGTATCAGATGTACGGGCTGACGGAGGAGGAGATCAAGGTGGTGGAGGGAGAGGGATGACAACGGACAAGTGCGGAATAAGCGGACAAACCGATTGAGCACGAGAGAGAAGAGACCTTCGAGGCTTTGGCAATAGCACGTCGAAGGTCTGAGAATTACACTCGTTCAATTTGCGGAATTGGCGTTCCGGTCACCTCACTGTAAAGCACATCCGGATCCAAGTCCACATCGTTGGGCCAAATCAAAGTGCCTGCCTCGGGATCAACCCTGACTCGGCGAAAGAAATCCAAATCCTCCAGCGCTTTAAATACGCCGCCACGCCCAACAACTTTATTGCGAAAGTCGACCTCGGCGCGAACACCGTCGGCGAATGTCAGTTCAAGCCGGTAATCGCGTAGGTGACGAACTTGCGTTATGCGCGGAAACACAGCTTCCTCCTCTAGCGCAATGGCGGAATCTTATGCGGCTTTCGATCAGCGCGCGCCAATTCCCAGTCCTCTTTTAATTCGTATTGATGGAGCGCGGCCCACTCCACCACCATTGAAACGACACGGTCAGGTAAATTGCCATGCAAAACTTGAATCGGATCAATGCCAATTTGGCCTTCTGCTCCACTGTAAAACGCATGAAAGTGAGGAGGCGGATGGTCGTCAAAATACATCTAGATGAGAATTCCGAAAAAGCGGCTAATTTCCGGCACAGCACTGACTCTGGACCAGATTATAGCACGCCCCACATGGCAATGCAAATGGTTCGGAATGACGGCGGATGAAGACCGTGAGAGACTATCCCAAGCACATCAAGCGCTTGATACGCGAGTATTCAGCCAGAGACCTGGAACGCGAAACTCGCGAAGTCAACGAAAGCCGCGAAAGGGACTTGCCTTTCGCGGCTTTCGTTGACTTCGCGGGTTTCGCGTTCCAAAGCTCTTCCTCACGTCACCAGCTCGGGCGACAAAAACTCCACTCGGTTGGCGTAGACCAATCGAAATTTCTCTTTCTCGAAATCCATCCGCGTGATCCCGGCATTGTTCAGGTCGAACCAGCCCACCGCCTTTTCGATCTGGAAAAGCGTCCGCAGCACACAATTGTAAAAGTCGCCGTGGCTGATGACAGCCACGCGGTCATCGCTCCGCCCATGACGCTCCAATAGCTCAGTCAAGAAACGCCGCGCACGCGCCATCGCTTGGTCGTGCTCCTCGAATGGACGATTCCACCAGCCCACATCGTCGCATGAATCCGGCAAGACCAGGCGCGGGTAATGGCGTTCAAAGAACGCGCGATTAGGGCCGCATTGCCCCACGCGCTCCTCGGTCCGCTCATCCTCCAAATAGAGGCCGCCCGATTCGTGCAGGTCTTGCCAGCCGACGAGCGGCAAATTCAGCGCTTGGGCGACCACTGTGCCCGTAGCAACGGCGCGAACCATCAAACTGGTGTAAAGGCGCGTGATGCCAAACCCCGCGGCATTATAGTCATCGCGCCCGTTGGACAACCGCGGCGAACCGGTCCGGCACAAAAAACGCGCCAAGACTTGGGCTTGCTCTCGGCCCGGTTGGCTCAATTCCGGATCGTGGCTGCGCTCGAATCTCGAAGCGCCCGTATCGTACAGCAGATTGTTCATGGATTGAGCGTGTCGGATGAAATAGAACTGCATGGCGTTTGAATCTCCTCGACGAATTTCTCCGACGCATAATAGCATACCTGCCGCAAATCCGAAACTCGATTTATTCGTCCTTGCCGATTTCGTGATAATAAAAAAGCGTCGCGCCGTAGCTGACCGGGACATTGTTTTGCCAGGTGCCGTGACCGAATGAGAGCTGCAAGCCATTCTTGAATCGAAACGCGGCCAAGTCGTTGAAATAGCGGAACAAGGTCGCAAAGCCGTTCTTGCCGCCTTGATAGCGCAAGATTCCGGCGAACGGCATGTTCGCGCCGCCCGGCGGGGTCGTGTAACCCGAATTGAAATAATAGCCGCCTTCGGCCCAGTCCTCCTGACCGCTATAGTAGCGCGCGTTGCCCGCGCCATCGGTGATCGTCAAATTCCCTTCGAGGTAGCCCATCGGCCAAACTTTTTCCGCGTTGTCCTCCTCGCCGGTCTTGGGGTCAATGACGCGCGGTACTTTATCGAATTCCTGATCCTGCGTGACCAAGACCAAGCCGACCAGTTTCCCATTCCCTTCCACATTCAATCGAAAATCAGGACCGTAGGCGGCGAGTTTTTCGATGGGCCTGTAGACCACGCGCAATTGGGTGTTGGTCGTTTGCGCCAGCGTCGCGACCTGCGCGGTGATCGAAATGGGAGATGGGCTATCGGTCTGCAGTTCAATCGTCATGCCTTGCCGATAGGGCATCGGGAAATTGCTGTAGAAGAGGTATTCCTCGCCGAGATCAATCAGCCCGACCGGACTGGAATGGTGAAGAGAAATCTGGTCCGGCTCTGCGAAAAACGCGAGGAGCGGCAGACGCATTCCCAGTTCCGATCCATATTCGACTTGGAGCGTCAATCGCCGGGGATCGTACTGCTTCGAGAGCTTGAACTGAATCGCGCCAAGGGTACCCGGTCCGGCGAAAGTGAGCGCCGCGGGAGCATCGGCTTGAACGTCGAGCATGTACATTTGGGAATTGGGCAGCGCGCGGATATAGCCCTCGGGATGCATGATGGTCTGCGCCAGTTCGTCCATTTGCTCCAACGGCAAATCGTCGCGTTGTCCGGTATAGGGCTTGACGTGCGCGTCGGGCGGCAGCGTGATGCCGGTCGCCATGAACCACTTGGGTTTGGCGATTCCATCGTAGACCCAGACCTTGAGATGATTTTGATAGGGAATGGGAATGATATTTCCGTTCGAGCCGAATTGACGATAGCGCCAGACGAGCGCCTTTCGCAAAGTGGGCGTCAACGCTTGGGCCTCGCCGGAAAACCAATCTTCGATGGGCCCATCGAAAACGTTTAGGCCATCCACCTCGATCCGCAGATTCCCCAGTTTGGCGAGTCCGCCCCATTCGGTGATTTCCGGCGGATCGGTCGTCCAGAAGAAAACGCTCGACTGCTTCAGGATACCCATGAATGAGTTGGTCGGGTCGTGCGTAAACCACAGTTTGTCCATGACGCCCGGGCCTCGGCGCTCGAGCAGGACATGCGCCAGAGTCGTCCGTCCGCGCGCCGTCTCGATCAGTTCACGCGTGTAGGGGCGCCAATTGCCGGCTTGATCCTGCCAGGCGTGATTCGGCGAGTCCCACGGAACCTCTTCGCTCCAATAATCCCAATAGCTCGTCCCGCCGCGCGGCTTTTTCAACTCGACAAAATTGGTCGAGCCGAAATCCCAGGGCTGGCCTTCGACGATGATCGGGTGGCTCTGGTTGCTCAGATAGCCCGATAGAAAATCGAGCGAGGTAAAGACCGGTATTTTTTCGACGCGGGCGTTCAGTGGACTGGCGAGATTTTCCGGCGCGGTCTCAGCCGGAGCATTTTCGGGGACCTGCGCCGCGGGAAGCAGTACGATGGTCGGGGCCGGTTGCGGAGGCCGAATCGGCGGCGCGACATCCGGGACCGGGTTGGGCGCGCGGGAATCGAAGAGCGAAAGCGAGAGGTTGTTTGCAAACATGTCCAGGGCTTGCGGGGGAATGCCGGTACTCCAAGCAACCGAAAAGAGGGAAACGAGAACAAGCGCATACAAGACCATCCTTCGTTTGGTCTTGAACAACAAGAGATACCCATGGCGAATATTTGGCGTCATCCGGTGGTCCTAATCCAAGCGCGCGTTGAAACCTCGAGAGAGTCGGCCGTTCGGGGGAATCGAACGCAGTTCTGGAAACGGCATCACAAAGAGAAACGATGCTTGGAAGGAGATGTTACGCGCGGGGAAAAGGGGGAGAGGGGGAGAGAGGGAGAGGGGGGAACAGCTTCCCCTCTCCCTCTTTCCCTCTCTACGTTGTTACGGGTTTGGCCGTGTTCATTTCTTCCAGGATTTCCGCGGCGTCCCGGACGAGTTTCGGGCAGATGGTTGTAAAGAGGTTTTGGCTCCGCGCCTGCTCGAGGCCCCCCGGCGCGCCGAGGTCGCAACCGAGCAGTTCGGTGCAGTTGAGCGATTTGTTGCGCGCGATGAATTGTCGCCCGAATCTTCGGATGAGGGCCTGCGTGTTTTGCTTGGCCGCGGCGTCATCGCCGCGCACGTGGCCCGATTGCAGGCCAATGACCATGAACGCGCCCGATACCGCGCCGCAGGTCAGTCCCAACCCTGCGCATCCGCCGCCAAAGCCGGATGCGATTTTCAACGCGGTCGGTTCATCCAGTCCCAATTGCTCGCCGTACCCGGCGAGGACCGCTTGTGATCAGACAAAGCCCTTACTAAAGTAGGACAGTGCGTCGTCCACTCGACTCATTGTTGTTCCTCCTCATACTCTCTCCACGCGCACCGCGCAAACCTTTAACTCTGGAATCTTGGCGACCGGGTCCACCGCCGTGTTGGTGAGCACGTTGCCGAGCGCGTTGGCATAGTGGAAGGTCATAAAGATCACGCCGCGCCCCACGCGCTCTGTTACCCATGCCTTGGATTCGACGATGCCGCGCCGCGACGAGATACGTACGCAATCGCCGTCGAGAATGTCCATCTGCGCGGCGTCGTCCGGGTTCAGTTCGACGCGTTCTTCCGGCGCGAGCGTTTCCAAGCCCGCAACACGGTGCGTCATCGAACCGGTGTGATAATGTTGGAGAATGCGCCCGGTCGTCAGCGTGAACGGAAATTCCTGGTCGGGCGTCTCCGCCGGTTCCTGATGCTCGACCGGGGAGAACAAGCCCTTGCCGCGCGTGAATTTTTCCGCGTGCAGAATCGGCGTGCCGGGATGGTCTTTGCTTGGCACGGGCCACTGCAACCCTTTAGCGTCAATCCGTTCATAGTTGATGCCCGCGTAGCTCGGTGTGAGCGATGCGATTTCGTCCATGATTTGCGCGGGCGAAGCGTAGTTCCAGGTCTCAGGTCCCAAGTCACCTGTCACAGGTTGTGAGTCGTCTGCGACTTGAGACTTGCGACTTGAGACTTGCGACATGCGACGTGCGACCTCGCAGACGATTTGCCAATCCGCGCGCGCTTCGCCGGGCGGATTGACGGCTTTGCGGACGCGCTGGACGCGGCGCTCGGTGTTGCTGAATGTGCCGTCCTTTTCCGCGAAGGACGCGGCGGGCAAGACGACATCGGCCAGCTGCGCGGTTTCGGTCATGAACAACTCGGAGACGACGAGGAAATCAAGGTGCTTGAGCGAGGCAATGACGTGCTGCACGTCGGGATCGCTCATCGCGACGTTCTCGCCGATGATCCACATCGCCTTGAGCTTGCCCTCGTGCGCCGCGTTCAGCATCTCGCCGACGACGAGGCCGGGCTTGGGCGGCAGACTCACGCCCCACGCTTTCGCAAACTTTTCGCGTGCGGCGTCGTCAATGACTTTTTGATAGCCGGGGTAGAAATTCGGCAGCGCGCCGACATCGCACGCGCCTTGCACGTTGTTCTGCCCGCGCAGCGGATCAATGCCCGCGCCGGGTTTGCCGATATTGCCCGTGAGCATCGCGACGTTCGCAATTGCGAGGACGTTGTTGTGCCCGACGGTGTGCTGCGTGATGCCCATCGCGTAGCAGATCGTCGCGGGCTTGTTGCCCGCGTACAGGCGCGCGGCCGTGAAGAGGTCGTCTATGGGAATGCCGGTGATTTCGCTCACGCGCGCCGGCGTATACGTCTCGACGACCTTGCGCCATTCGTCAAAACCTTCCGTGCGATTGGCGATAAATTCCTTATCTTCCAAACCTTCTTTCAGAATGATGTGCGCCATGCCGTTCAACAGCGCGAGGTCGGTGCCGGGCCGTTGGCGCATGTGGACGGCCGCGATATTTGCGAGGTCAATCGCGCGCGGGTCGGCGACGACGAGTTTGGCGCCCTTGCGGACCGCCTTGCGAATGCGCGTGCCGATCACCGGATGCTGTTCGGTGGTGTTCGAGCCGATCACGAAAATCGTTTGCGCTTGTTCCAAATCCGCGATGCTGTTGGTCATCGCGCCCGAGCCGAAGGATGTGGCCAGACCGGTCACAGTGGCGGCGTGTCAGAGACGGGCGCAGTGATCAACGTTGTTCGTCCCCATCACCGCGCGGGAAAATTTTTGGATGAGGTAATTTTCTTCATTCGTCGCCTTGGCCGAGGCGAGCACCGCGAACGAATCGCCTTGCGCCGCCGCGAATTTCTGAGCGACCAAGTCGAGCGCTTCGTCCCACGAGGATTCGACAAACGCGCCGTCCTTTTTGATGAGCGGCTTGGTCAAGCGATCTTTGTGATGAATGAACTCGTGACCGTAGCGGCCCTTGACACACAGTGCCGCGCCGTTCACGGGCGCTTGGCGATTCGAGGTGACCTTGACGACCTTGCCCTTGCGGACGTTCAAATCAAACTGGCAGCCGACGCCGCAGTAGGTGCAGGTCGTCGTCACCTTCTTCATCTGGTACGCGCGACCCTTACCGCGCGAGGGCTTGTCGGTCAGCGCGCCGGTCGGGCAGTACGCCGCGCAGAGGCCGCACGATTCGCAGCCCGCTTCGAGCATCGCCACATCCGCGCCGGCGACGATGCGGTCGTTAAAGCCGCGGAAACCGACGCCCCAGACGTTGCGCCCCTGGATTTCGGCGCAGGCGCGCACGCAACGCGTGCAGAGGATGCATTTATTGAAATCGGTAAAGACGAATGGGTTCGGGTCCGCACCGATGGGATAGCTGTGGCGTTTGCCTTTGTGCTGCGGCCACTGCACCTGATATTCATAGACGTGGTTCTGCAACTCGCAGTCGCCGTCTTGTTCGCAAGTCATGCAGTCGTTCGGGTGATCGCTGAGGAGCATCTCCAAGACGAACTTGCGCTCCGCGATCACCTTCGGCGTATCGGTATGCACGACCATGCCTTCGCCCGCGGGCAGCGTACAGGACGCGATCAACCCGCGCATCTTTTCCACTTCGACGACGCACAAGCGGCAGCCGCCGACTGGGGTGAGGTCGGGATGGTGGCACAGCGTGGGAACGCTGATGCCGTTTTGCCGGCACGCGTCGAGTACGGATTGTCCTTCCCGCGCCTGAACCGCTTTGCCGTCAATTGTTAGGTTTATGGGCATTTTCCCTCCGTCAATCGGTCGAATTCTGATTGACACGTTGTCCAAAGAATCGTATAATAATCACCGATAGCGAGTGACAAGTCGTCGTGGGCGGGTGTGTGTAACCTCGGGTTGCAACCGAGGTGCGGTAGACTCGATCAAGCGGGCGCGCTGAGCCACCAAGACACACCCCCGATGATCCCGCAAGGGACTGGAAACCTGCCGCCGCCGCGAGTCAGGGATTGACGAATCGGAGAACACCCCACGACGCGGCTCGCTATTTTTGTTTACCGGTATAATCTATCACCGCAACTACTCGGGCGCGAATTAGTTCAAACAAGCGCGCTGTCCGCAACCTTCCGCGCCGCGCTTGGGTATAGCTCCAGGCGACAGCGTCCGCGATTTGCAATCCGTATTCTTGTGCCCCGCCTGCGCGCTGTTCAATCGCATCGGCACTCAAGGCGATCCCTTGGCGACGCGCCTCGTCTAGCAAACGATTCGTGATCTTCCGCGTCAGAGATTCTTGGTAATACCTTCGATGAAGAACTGGCTTGATGTTCGGATGCAGTTTCCATGCTGATGCCACCGCAAAAGCCACGGCATCAATATAGAGGGCATTAACATCAGCATAGCTCCGCACTGCGTGGGCAGTTACTCGTACGACGACAATTTCACAATCTGACCTTGCCAATTCCCGTAGCAAGGAAGCGGTCACGCGGATGTCTGCCCCCTCCGCCTTGTATCCGCGTGGCGAAGCAAACGCACGTGGGAATTTCTTGCGTGCTGCCAATATGATACGCCGCAAAATCTCTGGCGCTGCGATAATCACGGCGACAATATGCATGCCCTCGTGCGTGCCCGAGCCAACGTCGCCCGATTCATCGAGATATAGTACGTAGCGTTTTGCTGATCTGGACACGGGTTTCATTTTGATGTTGAAAACAGTGATGCCGTGCTACAAAACTATTTGTCCTTCTACACCACCCACCCGGCGTAAATAATCCCCATCTGACCCGCGACATACGTCAGCCATACCCAATCATTCGCGTTTTTGACTTGGATGCCGCGAATGTCGGTGATGCCGATGATGAAATCCGAAGCGACAAAGAGCAAACCACCGATGGCCGTGAGCCAGAACCCGAGCGCATACCCGAGCGCGAGCGCATACGACGCCATCACGCCGATCACTAGCCCGTACACCAGCGCGCCAATGTTGATTGCGCCACCTTTTTCTGGATTGCGGATCAGCAGCCACCAGCCCACGACCGAAACCACACCGTAAAAACCGATGCCAAGCGACAGGCCGGTTATCCAGCGATCGTAGGGCGCGAGCGACGAAATAATTTGGATCGTTTGGTTGTATGCGGTGATGTAAAGCGCGTGCGCGATCCCAAACGCGACCATCCCGCCGATCAAGCGATTCGGCATCGGAATCAGCCGCGCCATGATGAGGTCGCCGATAAACGATGCCAGCATTCCGAAGAACACCCACTGGCTGTAGACCGCAATCTTGCTCGCGCCACCCTGCCAAATGATAAACGCCGCGGCGACCAGTGAGAAACTCAGGAGCATCCGCGCCGGCAGCGCCAAGCGACCGTTGTTCTTCCGCTCCGGCGCATCACGCCACGGACCGAATATGCCGACGGCGAAGAGTGCGAGTTGAGCGAGCCAAAGTGAAGCGATTGCCATTTCGATGACCGCCATCGGATGAATCCGACGTCTAACTCAAATGCAAACCCGATGAACCGGGTTGAATACGTCGTTTATTTTTCGCGCTCTTTCGTGTCCTTTCGCGCCTTTTCGTGTCACAACTTGCCGGTCAGCTTCTTGAAGAACACCCGCTTTTTCATCTCCTGAATCGCAAACGTCGGCGAAATCTTCTTGGGGCATTCTTCCGTGCAGTTGAAGAGCGTGTGGCAGCGGAAGACGCCTTCTTCGCTCGCAACTAACCGCAGGCGTTCCAATTCCCCTTCGTCGCGCGAATCGGCGATAAACCGGTACATCTTGCCGAGCGCCGCGGGCCCTAAATACTCCTTGTCCCACCAATCGAGCGAGCAGGACGAGTGGCAGCACGCGCAGAGAATGCAATCAATGTACTCGTCAATCTTTTTGCGGTCCGCCGGGCTTTGCAGGCGCTCTTTTGCCGGGTCTTGCTTCATCGTGATGAGGTACGGGCGCACGCGCTCGTATTTTTCCCAGAAGGTCGTCATGTCCACGACGAGGTCTTTGAGCACCGGCAAGTGTGGCAGTGGCTCGATCAATACTTCGTTGCCGAGCGTGCTGAGCTGCGTTTCGCACGCCAAGCGATTCTTGCCGTTGATGTGCATCCCGCAACTGCCGCACACCGCGCTGCGGCACGACGCGCGAAACGAGAGCGTCTTGTCTACATTTTCAAGCACGTGATACAGCGCCATCAGCACCGTCAAGCCGGGCGTGAGTTCGATTTGATAATTCTGATATTTCGGCGCCGGATCGAGATCGGGATCGCGGCGGTAGACTCGCAGGGTTACGGTTTTGTCCATGAAGGTTGTCCTTGTATGAGTAGACAGGTACACACGTAAACAGGTACACAGGTAGACAAGGTACGTGTTCACCTGTCTACGTGTTTACCTGTTTACTTGTGTACTAATACTTGCGCTCTTCCGGCTGCCACTTGGTGATGGTGACCGGTTCATATTCCAGCCGCGCGCCATCGGGCGTGTGATGCGCGAGCGTGTGCTTGAGCCAGTTGGCATCGTCGCGCGTTTTGAAATCGAGCCGCGAGTGCGCGCCGCGCGATTCTTGCCGCGCCAGCGCGCCCGCGGCCATCGCCTCCGCCGCGTCCAACATCCCGCCCAACTCAATCGTGCGGAGCAGGTCGAGATTGAATTTGCGCGTCTTGGCGTCCACGCCGATTTGGCGATAGCACACGCGCAGTTCTTGAAGGGTCGCCAGCGCCTCTTTCATCGCCTTTTCTTCTCGGTAGATGCCGATGTGATTTGTCATTGTATCGGCCATGCGGTCCCGTAAATTGACTAGACGTTCTTTGCCTTCCGAGTTGAGCAGCGCTTCAACTTCCGCCGTCGCTTTCTTTGCGGCGTCTGCGAGCACTGCTTCTTTGACTGCCGACGCTTTGCCTTTGACGTACTGGGCCGCCGCGGCGCCGGAACGCTGACCCATCACCACGCATTCGAGCAGACTGTTGCCGCCGAGACGATTCGCGCCGTGAACGCTGACCGCCGCGCATTCGCCCGCCGCGTAGAGACCCGGCAAAATCGTCGCGCCGTCTTTGTCGGTGTCAATGCCGCCCATGATGAAATGCTGCCCCGGCTGTACCCAGATCGGTTTCTCGATGCAATCAATGCCGAGGAAACTGATCGCCAGATCGCGAATGCCGGGCAATCGCTCCAGAATCTTTTCGCGGCCCAAGTGGCGCAGGTCGAGATGAACGCAGCCGCCGCCTTCGGGAAAGCCGCGGCCCTCGTTGATCTCGGTTTGGATCGAGCGCGAAACAATATCGCGCGGGGCGAGTTCCATCGCTTTTGCCGCGTAGCGCGCCATAAAGCGCTCGCCCTGATTGTTGACGAGGTAGCCGCCTTCGCCGCGCGCGGCTTCGGACATCAAGATGTTCGTGCCGACAATGGTGGTTGGGTGGAACTGGACGAATTCCATATCCTTGAGCGGCACGCCGGCTTTGTACGCGACTCCGAGGCAATAGCCCGTAGACTGCATCGCGTTCGACGTGCGCCGGAAAATTCGTCCCGCGCCGCCGGTCGCAAAAATGATCGCGTCTGCCGCGAACGATTCAATCTCGCCGGTCTGCAAGTTCAGTGCGACCAATCCGTGTGACGCCGTGCCATCGCTGGCAACCGCAATCGCCGCCCATTCGTTGTAAACCTTGATGCCGTGCTTGACGGCTTGCTCGTTGAGCGTGTGCAGAATGTACAGCCCGGTCTTGTCCGCCGCGTAGCACGTGCGCGGATAGCCCGCGCCGCCGAAGGGCCGCTGCGCGATTCGTCCATCCGCCGTGCGGCTGAATGGCACGCCCCAATGCTCCAGTTCGTAAATCCGCGCGGGCGCGTCGGTCGTCATGATTTCCGCGCAGTCCTGATCGGCCATAAAGTCCGAACCCTTGATGGTATCGTACGCGTGTTTCGCTGGGGAATCGTCTTTGCACTCTTCCATGTTCGCGAGCGCGCCGTTGATGCCGCCCTGCGCCGCGCCGGAGTGCGACCGCACGGGATAGAGCAGTGAGAGCACCGCCGTGTCCACGCCGAGCATCGCGGTTTCGACCGCGGCCCGCAAGCCCGCCAGCCCGCCGCCGACGACAATGACCTGATGTTTCATCATCCTCGATGTTCTCCAATCATTTTAGAAAGGCGGTAAGGGCATACGCGCCGTAGAGCAGGAAAGCCAGCCCGACAATCGTGAGAACCACGTTGATCGCGCGCCGGGCGCTTTCCGCGATGAGGTAATCGAACAAAATATTGCGGACGCCGTTCAGCCCATGATACAGCGCGGCCGCGAGCAAGCCGCCGTCTATGACGAGATACAGCACACTTTTGAACCGCGCTGCAACGCCGAGATAGTTAATGTTCAGATTGGCGGGCACGAAATGGAGCACGACAAGGTGCGCGCCGAGCAATACAAAAAGTAGCTTGGCCGTGACGCGTTGCAGAATCCAGGCCCACACCCCTTGGGGCCGTGCGGCAACTCGAGACGGAAATTGAATGGGAACTGCAATTTGAGCCATAGCGTTTTCCTTTCGCCTAGCCAACGATGTGGGGCCACGCCACCGCAAAGGCGACCATAAACGGAATGATTCCGATCAGCATCATCACGACGAAAATCTCTTTTTGCTTCTTGACGCCGATACCAAAATCGAACAGCAAAATGCGAAACCCGTTCAGCCCATGGATCAAGATCGTCGCGATCAAGCCCATCTCCAGCAGAATAAAAACGGGCGCTTTGAGCGTCTTCATCGCGGCGTCAAAACTGCCCGTGCCCGCGAGCGCGGTCGAAATGACTAGGATGTGGAGCAGCAAGTAAAATGTGATGAGGAGCCCGGTCAGGCGGTGCAGCCAGAACGCCCACACCCCCACCCCGCGTCCCAAGTAGGTTTCGCGATTCAGCAACGGCATTTGTTGTTCTCCTACTCAACTACAATCGCATCAAACTTGCACACCGACAGGCAGATGCCGCAGCTCTCACAGAGATTCGGGTCAATGTAATGCACTTTTTTCTTTTCGCCCGTGATCGCTTTCGATGGGCAATTGCGCGCGCAGACCATGCAGCCGGGGCAAGTATCGAGAATGCGATAGTGAATCAGTTTCCGGCAGACCTTCGCCGGGCAGCGCTTTTCGTAAATGTGCGCTTCGTATTCGGCGCGGAAATGTTTGACGGTCGTGAGGATAGGATTCGGCGCGCCCTGCCCCAAGCCGCACAGACTGCCCGCCAGAATGTACGTGGACAAGCGTTCCAACTGCTCGATGTCGCCCTCTTCGCCCTCGCCCGCGCAAATGCGTTCGAGGATTTCGAGGATGCGGCGCGTCCCGATGCGGCACGGCACGCACTTGCCGCAGCTTTCGTCCTGGATAAAATCCATAAAGAACCGCGCGATGTCTACCATGCACGTGCCTTCGTCCATCACGACCAGGCCGCCGGAACCCATGATCGAACCGAGCGCGCCCAGCGATTCGTAATCGAGCGGCGTTTCCAAGAGATGCTCGGGAATGCAGCCGCCCATCGGGCCGCCGGTTTGAATCGCCTTGAACTTTTTGCCGCCCTTGATGCCGCCCGCCACGTCGAAAACCACTTCGCCTAACGAAATCCCGAGCGGGACTTCGATCAAACCCGTGCGGACGACATCGCCCGCGAGCGTGAACGTTTTCGTCCCCTTGCTCTTTTCCGTGCCCATCGTCGCGAACCAGCCCGCGCCGTTGCGAAGGATGTTCGGGATATTCGCGAGCGTCTCGACGTTGTTGATGATTGTCGGCTTGCCCCACAAGCCGGCGACCGCAGGAAAGGGCGGGCGCGGCCGCGGCTCGCCGCGCTTGCCTTCGATGGAGGCCATCAGCGCGGTCTCTTCGCCGCAGACGAACGCGCCCGCGCCGATCCGCAGTTCGACATCAAAATCAAAGCCGCTGCCCAAAATATTCTTGCCGAGCAGCCCCAACTCGCGCGCCTGCTGGATCGCAAGCCGGAAACGCTTGACCGCGATGGGGTATTCCGCCCGGCAGTACACATAGCCCTGGCGCGCGCCGAACGAGTAACCCGCGATCACCATGCCTTCCAAAACCGAATGCGGGTCGTTCTCCAAAACGCTGCGATTCATGAACGCGCCGGGGTCGCCCTCGTCCGCGTTGCAGATCATGTACTTGACGTCGGATTTTTGCGCGGCGGCGAATTCCCATTTCTTGGCCGCGGGAAAGCCCGCGCCGCCGCGACCGCGCAAGCCCGATTTCAACACCTCGTCAATGACCTGCCGCGGCGTCATCTCCAGCAGCGCCTTGGCAAGCGCCTTGTAGCCATCCTCGGCGATATAGTCGTTAATGTCTTCGGGATCAATCACGCCGCACCGCGACAGAATCACGCGAATCTCTTTCGACGTGGGCGGGCGGATCTCGCCAACTTGCGGGAGCGGCGGCCGCGTCGCGCGCTTGGCGAGGGCTTGTTCCTTTATCGTCTGGAGGTCGTCGAATGTTGTGACCGGCATAGGTTATTCCTTGGCCAACTTTTCGTATTTGCGTAGAACCGTGATGATTTTCTCCGGCGCGTTGTGCCCGTGCAAGTTGCTGTCCACCATCACCGCGGGCGCTTGTGAGCACGCGCCGAGGCAGCGGCAGGGTTCGAGCGTGAAATTGCGGTCGGGGGTCGTCTCGCCGAGCTTGACGCCGAGGATCTGCTGCGCCTTTTCGATCAGCATCTGCGCGCCGCCGACGTAGCAGGCCGTGCCGAGGCAGAACGCGACGCGATGCTTGCCGCGCGGTTTCATCGTGAAGAAGGAATAGAACGTGATAACGCCATACACATCGCGCAGCGGGACGTGGAGTTTATCGGCGATGTAATTTTGCATCGGCCTGGAGACGTGACCGATTTCGGATTGAATCTCGTTGAGAATCACCATCGTCGAACCCGGCCGGTGAGCGTGTTCGGCAATGATCGCGTCAATCTTGGCGCGCTGCTCCGGGACGTTCACCGGATCGTCGCTTTCAGGACGCAGCGCGACCGCCAAGGGCACGGATCGCAAATCGGTTGAGCGCATGTTATCTCCTTCGAGAGTAAGGTAGCAAAGGCCGGGGCTTGACGGCGCGAGGACATTGGGCGCGCCGAGTGTCACTGGACGCGCAGTCGGCGAGGATATGGTTGAATGAGCCAAGCCGCATCGCTTGTCCCCTACAGGGCAAGTTCGGGCAATACAAATTCAGCGCGTGAAACGCGCCAGGCCCAGTTTAGCAGGAGGAGGTCGTAAAGCGGTCAAAGCCAAGTCCAAAGTGCGTTTCAGTAGAAATGCAAACAGCCAGCGGCGATTGCTCGCGCTGGCTGCTGTGTCGTGAATGGCTGCCTACAATGAGAATGATGAATTAGGACAGTTTCACTACACTGACGGCTTGTGGTCCCTTGGCGCTATCTTCGATGGAGAATTCCACCTGATCGCCTTCGTTCAGGGTCCGATAGCCATCCATTTGGACTGCGGAAAAGTGGACAAAGACGTCTTTACCGCCTTCGCGCGCGATAAAGCCGTAACCCTTGGCAGAGTTGAACCACTTGACCGTACCAGTGATGCGTTCGGCCATTCTGACTGACACCCCCTTCCCCTGAGAGATTTTTATTGGAAGAATAAGCTGCGGGGAAAAAGAAAAATCGCCACGGCCGGAAGTTCTGGCCTTGGCGATCCATTAACGCTCACACCAAACGCGATACTTGCCGTTCCTGCGAAACCATTATCACATAAACGAAAACCCTTGTCAAGGGTTTAAAGTGATTTTAGAGTTAAGATTTCTTGACTTTTGCGATCGTGTAGGGGCGGGGTCACCCCGCCCTGGGTGACATGCCGTTGCGATCGTGTAGGGGCGGGGTCACCCCGCCCTGGGTGACATGCCGTTGCCCAGGGCGGGGTGACCCCGCCCCTACACGGTCGCGTCCATTAACCGCCCTTGCCGTCGCTATCGGCCGCACTCGACTCATTGGTATATGCGATGAGCGGCCGGAGGAGATTGGTGAATTCCATCGGGAAAACGAATTTGGTCGCAGGGCCAGCGCCCAACGCCTTGAGGGCATCGAGATATTGCAGACTCATGGTTTTGGCGTCAATCCCCTTGGCCGCGTTGAATACGGTCTGCAACGCCTGGGCGTACCCTTCGGCGGCGAGGATGCGCGCTTGGCGGTCGCCTTCGGCGCGGAGAATCGCCGACTGCTTGTCGCCTTCCGCCACCGTAACCGTCGCCTGCTTTTTCCCTTCCGCTTCCGTGACGACCGCGCGGCGCGTGCGTTCCGCCGACATCTGCCGCGTCATCGCCTCCTGGACCTCGCGCGGCGGCAGAATTTCGCGGATTTCGACCGCGGTCACTTTGTTGCCCCAGCGCTCGGTCACTTCGTCCAGCTTGGTGCGCAAGACCGTGTTGATGTGCTCGCGCTGCGCCAGCACGTCGTCGAGCATGATGTCGCCTATTACCGCGCGCAGCGTCGTCGTCGCGATGCCTTGCGAGGCGCCCGCAAAGTTGCCGACCTGCACGACGCTCGCCACCGGGTCAACGACCTTCCAAAAGATCAAAAAGTCCACCGAGATGCTGGCGTTGTCCTTGGTGATCGTCGTTTGGTGCGGCACCTCCAAGAACTGCTCGCGCAGGTCCACCCAATTGGCCAGCTCGATGAACGGGATCAGGAACACCAGTCCCGGTCCACGCTGCCCGATGCACTTGCCGAGCCGGAAAACGACGAGGCGCTGATATTCACGCACGATTTTGAGCGCCATGGACAAGAGCACGATCAGGAACAGAACGAACGCAAACCCGACGCACGCCAATAAGGCCAAATTGGTGTTCACGCGCACCTCCTCCTTTAGTTTCGAATTACGAATTACGAATTACGATTTCCGGATTACTTTTTGATAACCTTCAAACGCAAGCCCTCGACTGCTTTCACCTGCACCGCTTCGCCTTTCTGAATCGGGCCGTCGTCGGCGGTAGCCGTCCAGAGTTCGCTCTTGACCTGCACCGTCCCCTCCGGCGCGAGGGTGCTCGTCGCAACGCCGACCGCGCCGAGCAACAGTTCGGTGCCGGTGATCACGGGAAAGTTGCGGCCCCGCACCGCCGCGCTGAGGATAAAGATAAAGAACGCGGCCATCGCGCCGCCCAGCGCAAGGATGACCAGTGGCGAGACAGAAACTTCGGGCACGAAGGGCGTGCTCGGCGCCGTAAACGGCGTAAAGAGCAGCAGCGCGCCGAGGACGAACATCACAAAACCCCCGATGGTCAGCGCAAAGCCCGTGACTTTGACGTCGATAATAAATAGGATCACCGAGAGCACGATCAAGATGACGCCGCCCCAATTGACCGGCAAGTTGCCCAGCGCGACAAACGCCAGCACCAGGCAAATCCCACCGACGATCGCCGGCAGCGTCGCCCCCGGGTTGTAAAGCTCGACGGCAATCGCCAGCAGCCCGATCTGGAGCAGGATCAGCGCGAGATTAGGGTCTACGAGCGTGTGCAAGAATAACTCGGCGATGTTCATGTCTATGGTTACGATGCCGACGCGCTGCGTGTGCAGCGTGATCTCGCCCGCGGCGGTCTTTACGATCCGGCCGTCTATCTTGTTCAGCAACTCGTTCAGGTCATTCGCCATCAGGTCAATCACGCGTTCGTCCAATGCCTCTTGAGCCGTCGCCGCCACGCTGCTTTCCACGGCTTTCGCCGCCCACTCGGCATTCCGGCCGCGCTGCTGCGCGATGTTCCTGATGATCCCGACCGAAAAGTTGGTGATCTTGTCGCGCGCGTCGCCCGAAATGTCCTGGCCGGAGGCGTCTACCGGATGCGCCGCGCCGATCGTCGTCCCCGGCGCCATCGCGGCGATGTTGCCCGCCAGCGTGATGAACGTGCCTGCCGAGCCGGCCCACGCGCCATTCGGATATACAAACACCACGACCGGCACGCGGGCGTTCAGCATCCGCGTCGTGATGTTTTGCATCGCGCCTAACGCGCCGCCCGGCGTGTTCAGGATGATGATCACGGCTTGCGAGCCATCGCGTTCGGCCACGCCGATGCCGCGGTCCACGTACCCTTCGACCCACGTATCAATCGCCCCGGTGACCGTCAGCACGTCCACTTGCGCGCGGTCTTGAGCGCGCGCCACGAGGGGCAAACTCAGCGCGAGCAGAATAAAGACGATACCCAGTACGCGCGTTAATCGTTTCATATCACCGTCACCCTACATCGGGGTGGTTAGGTGGTTTGGTTGTTTGGTGGTTCGGACAAATTGCCCAACCACCCAACTACCTAACCACCTAACTACCGTCACTGCGCCTTTTGCCAATCCACGACCACGTGACAACCTGGCTTGTTGCCGCCGGGATATTGCACTTCGGCCGCCGCGCCGGCCGGCGTCTTGCCATCCGCGCTCAATACGATGACGCGAAACAAGCCCGCGTCCGCGCCCCACGTAAATTGATATTGCCCATTGGCATTCGTCCGCGTCGTCACACGGTTGATGCCGTCGGCGTAATAAGCCACCGCCACGCTCGCCAGCGGCTGGCCGAGCGCGTCGCGCACGATGCCGCTCACATCGCCGGTGCCCGTATTGCACACCTTGGTAACATCCCTGACGTTCTTGGTGATGACGTAATTCTCGCTCCCCGGCGTGACGACCGGCGTCGGCGTGGCGACGATCGCCTGGCGGCAAAGAGCCATCGCCTGGGCGCGCTTGTCGGAGATGGCCGCGTCTTTGGTAATCGCCAGAGCCCCATCATATTCCCGCACGGCGAGGCACGACGCGTTCTGCTTCATCGCGAGATCGCCGTATTGGGTATAGGCCTCCACGAGACGCCGCTTGACGTCGTCATAGGCGGAGTCTTGCTGGTAGAGCGCCGCGAACTTTTGAATGGCCACGGGCCAATTATAGCCGACTGCCTGCTGTCCGTCCAGATACAGCACGGCGAGATCGCGCTGCCGTTGGACCTCCGCATCCTGGTTGCGAATCGTCAACGCCGCGTCGAATCGTTCGCGGGCCAATTCGATCTGGCCCGCCGCGACGGCCTCTTTGCCGCTCGCCACGTAGGCCTGGAACAGCAGCTCGTTCGCTTCTTGCGTATGATAGTTGACGTTCAGCGCATGCAGTTGTTCCAGGCGGTTGATCGCGTCGTCCCAGTTTTTCTGCGCCACCAACCCGCGCGCCTCCTCGAACAAGGCCGCCGCGACTCGATCTTCTTCCGAGACGCCCGGCGTCCCCGGCCCGCCCATCATCGCCTGCATCTCTTGCAACTTCTGCCGCGCCGGTTCGAACGCGGGATCGTACCGGATCGAGATTTCAAATTCGGTGTAGGCGAGTTCCGGATAATTCTCGGCGAGATAGCCCAAGCCGCGCTGAAAGTGTTGGATGGCGCTTTCGTGATTCTGCGCCTGAAGTTGGTTATAGCCCGCCCAAAATCCCAAGCCGCCCGGCACGAGCACGGAGACCGTAACGCAGGCCAGCAGCGACAAGAACAAGAACAAGGCGAGCCACAGCCGGTTCTGCGTTTGCGGTTGCGGCGACCAATCTTGGTCTTGAACGTAATAGTCGTTTTCCATCAACACCCAAATTATAGCCGCAATTTGGCGGATTGTCGAATGTGGGATAGAATACATTCACTTTATGATTTTTCTTTTTGTCTTTGCCACCGCCTTTTTGGTCGCGCTTGGGATCACACCGCTGGCCGCTCGTCTCGCCCCTCGCCTCGGCACGATGGATCAGCCCGCCGCGCGCCGCATCCACCATGTCCCCATGCCGCGCTTTGGCGGGCTGCCGCTGTTCGTTGCGTTCTTCGCCGCCGTCGCCGTCTCGCTCGTCTATCCGCGCAGCGATCAATACGAACTCCTCCGGTTGGGCGGCTTGTTCGGCGGCGCGGTCGTGCTTTTTTTCGTCGGCGCGTACGACGATCATCGCGAACTCAAGGCGCTGCCCCAGTTGCTCGCGCAAATCATCGCGGCGAGTATGGCCGTCGGCGCGGGCGTGCTGATTCGCGAGGTCAATAGTCCGCTCGGCGGGCTGCTCAAATTCGAAACTTGGTTCGCGGTCTTGTTCACCGTCTTCTGGATCGTCGGCATGGCGAACACCGTGAACTGGCTCGACGGCATTGACGGTTTGGCCGGCGGTGTCGTCGCCATTGCCGGGGTCTTTCTCTTTATCCACGCCCTGCGCCAGGAGCAATATTCGATTGCGCTCCTCGCCGCCGCGCTCGTCGGCGCGGTATTGGGATTTCTCCCGTTCAACTTTTCGCCGGCCAGGATTTTCTTAGGCACGGCGGGCGCGCTGGTGCTCGGGTATGCGCTCTCCGTCCTCTCGATCATTGGCGCGGCACGCGTCGCGTTCGCGCTCTTGCTCCTGGGCATACCGATTATGGATGTGGCCTGGCAAATCGTCAGCCGCGTCCGGTTAGGCACATCCCCCTTTTCCCCGACCCGCACGCACCTGCACCATCGCCTGCTCGACGCGGGACTGTCGCAGCGCACGATCGTTTTGCTGTATTATGGCTTCACGGCCATTTCCGGCTTGCTCGCGCTCGTCCTCCCGCTCGGATTCTACAAGCTGATCGCGCTGGTGGTCATCGGCTTCGGCGCGCTGCTGCTGCTGATCCGAATGAGCCAACGAGCCGACGACAGACCACCGACGACAGACCACCGACAAACGACAGAGGTCAACAAAATACCGCGAGCATGACCCGCGGTATTTTACTTTGATCCTCTCTCCTTCACCTTTTTCTTTTGACCCGATACTCTACGCGCTTGCCACTTACCCGTTCAACCGTGCGCTCGACAAGCCAGAGCAGCAGCGCGACCGCGCCGTTCACGACGACCGCGATCCCCAGCGCGACTGTGAGCGCATCGAGCGTCTGACGCGCAAGGACGACCAGGTTCGACGGCACGCGGGGCGTCCAGCCCATCAGGAACAAGAGCGCCACGCCTAGCCCAAAAAACGTAATCACCGGGCCCCAGGGCTCGCGGTCCGACGCGCTCGGAATCATCGCGGTGCTGACGGCGAAGATCAGATACAGGTCGAGCCACGTCGTCCAATCGTACGCGTATTCGGCGACGCGGCGCACCATTTGTTCCGGCGACAGGCCGCTCTCCGGCGAAATGCCAAATCCCCAGCTCACCAACAACCAGATCGCGCCCACGCCGACGATAAAGGGCGCCACGCCGATCACACTCTCGCGAATCGGGTCGCTGCGCTCAATATTCACCGAGCCGAGCGAGATTTGACTCCTTTTGACGCGCCCGATGCCAACGTTCATGCCGTTCGTGCGGACGAGCAACAGCTTGGCTACCACGTAATGGCTGGCTTCGTGCAGCAGCACCCCCGGCCACAGCAGATAGAAAAGCAAGCGAACCCCACAGCCGGGCTTGCCCGTCAAAATCAATGCCAGGCCCTGAATATGGCGATGCAGCCATTGCTGGAGCAAGATCGTCAGGGTGAAGACGAGGACAAAGACAAGAATGGACATGGAAGGAATGAAACGTGAAACGTAAAACGTGAAACGTAAAACGTAACCACTCGCACCGTGTTCATTACGTTTTACGTTTCACGCTTTACTTTAGCGCCGCCTTGCAGATCGCGCCAAAATCCGCCGCGATGAGACTCGCACCGCCCACGAGCGCGCCGTCAATCTCCGGCTGCAACAAAAACTCGGCTGCGTTCTTGGCCGTGACGCTGCCGCCGTATTGGATGCGGACCGCTTGCGCGGTTGGCTCGTCGTACAGGTCGGCGAGCGCGCCGCGAATCGTCAAGCCAATGATCGCGTTCGCGCCCGCGCCGCTCGCGGCTTTGCCCGTGCCAATTGCCCAGATCGGCTCATAGGCGCTGACGATGCCGCGCGCCTGATCGACCGATAGGCCCTCGAACGCGGCGCGGACCTGCGCGCCGACGATCGCGGCCGTTTGCCCCGCTTCGTTTTGCGCGAGGTTCTCGCCCACGCAGACGATGGGGCGCAGATGGTAACGCAGCGCGGCCTTGATCTTTTTGTTGACCGTCTCGTCCGTCTCGCCGAAATACTGCCGCCGTTCCGAGTGACCGATGATGACGTAATCGCAAATTTCATTCAGCATCGGCCCAGAAACCTCGCCGGTGTACGCGCCTTTCGGCTCCCAAAACAGATTCTGCGCGCCGACCTTGATCGGCGTTCCGGCGACCAAGCTCGCCACCTCGGGAATCGAAACGAAGGGCGGACAGAGCACAATCTCCACCTTACCCGTCGCAGCGAGAGCGACCAGATCGGCACGCAGCGCATTCGTCAACTCGCGCGCCTCGGCAATCGTCTTGTTCATCTTCCAGTTGCCCGCAATGATAGGGGTACGCATTACGACAGTCTCCAGTAATCAGTATTCAGTGAACAGTAAACAGTAAACAGTGAACAGTAAACAGTGAACAGTGAAGACTGAAGACTGTTTACTGTTCACTGTTTACTGTTTACTGCACTCAGTGATCCGCGATCCAGCGCAAATGCCACGCGTAGGCGGCGATAATCAAAGTCAAGAGATACAACGAACGCAGGTAGACGTGCAGACCGAGCATTCCTTCCTGCGCGGGCGGCGCCAGTTCGAGGCGGCGCAGGTCCAGCGTGAACAGGAATCCGGCGACGACCAAAATCACCATGCCGATACCGACCGAAGCCGCCACGACCTTGAGGGGCTGCACGAACCCGGGCGTCTGGTAGAGATAGGTCATGTACCGCACGTACAGCAACAGGCCGTGAAAAAAAAGCAGCGCGACCAGAGTATAAATGTAAATATCGCGCAGGAGATTGTACGTGGCCACCAGGTTGAAACTGACCAGGTATAACAGCAAAACAAAGATCAGCGCGTTGACGGCCACCGTAATCCCGGCCGACCATGCCGTCACGTTGCTCAGCACGCCCCAGGCGCGTGGGTGGTCCCACGTTTCGGCGACGAGCATCGGCGGCACGAGAAAAGACAGCATGTAGCCGACAAAGGCCACCAACGTCACCAGGACGATCAGGACGGACGCCTCGTTCGAACCATGTGGCGACCAAAAACTAGAGGCGGACCAGGCCTCCTCCAAATACAATAAGGCCAGCGCGAAGGATGAATAGATCGCAAACGGACGATGTTGTTTCAGGATAGGCGCCAAATCCAATGCGGACAAACTCACCTCCGGCGGAAACAAAAAGGGGCAAACCGCGTGGCTCGCGATTTGCCCGATCGAACGGTGAAAATTCAAGCGGCTGGCTCTTGGCGTTCTTTGTCGGATTGAAAGCGCGCCGTTAATTCCTCGCGCTTTTTGGCCGCGGCCTCTTTCCCCTCGTCCAGCGCTTCTTGCAAACGGGATTTCTTCTCTTCCAGCACGAGCCGACCTCGCTCCTGGGCTTCCGTCGCGCGCGTGCGCGCTTGCGCGGCCAATTCCTCGGCGCGCCGGCGCGCTTCCTCGGTCGTTTGGGTCATGCGGCCTTGCAGTTCAATCCCGCGCTCTCGAATTTCCTCCCGCGTCTCTTCGCCCGCTTGCGGAGCCAAGAGCAGCGCCGCCGCCGCCCCGGCCAGAGCGCCGAGCAAAAAGCCGGTAAAGAATTCCCATCCGTGACCGTCATCACTCATTTTGCAACTCCTTTTTTAAACGCGAACGTGATGCAACGATTTTCGAACCGATCGCCCGAACTCAAGATCCGCCGCGGCGGGTCAGAATGCGTAAGGCCTGCGCGACGCCCGTCGCGAAACTCGAGAGGCGTACCACCGGGGTGACCAAATTCTCGCTGACAAAGGTCGTCGTCCCGCGCACCGTCCGTACCGTCTCATCCGCCGAATTGAGGATCGGCTTGATTTCGTCGCGCAAGAGGCGAGCCAAACTGCGGACTTCGAGGATCAGGATGATCAGGACGATGCCGATGACGAGCGATTCGATCGCGAGTAAGACGATAGCCAGGTCACGCACGAAGGATAGGGCAGTCACTCGACCTCACTTTCGCGGGCGATTATAGCATAGTTTGAAAACGCACGCAACCGCGTCAACGCCGCCAGGCGCGCACCGCGAACAAACTCGCCCAACTGACCAGGGTGCCCTCGACGAGATTTACCGGGCCGATGTTGAACAGCGACAGGCCGATCGAGCTGCCCAGCCATTGCCCGAGCGCAAAACCGGCCAGCCCGGTGACCCAGTACAGCGGAATACGCGCCCATCCTCGACCGAAGACCAGATAAAAGACCAGGCCGTAAAGACTGCCAATGACAAAGGCAAGGACGAGGGAAGGCGAGAACATAGTCAATTAGGCAATTAGGCAATTAGGCAAGCAGGCAAATAGGTCGCCACGACCGAGCAATGCCTGATTGCCTGATTACAGATTGCGCGGACGAACTTGGTCCGACTACTCCCCAGTTACCTGAATAATTCCACTACCAAGGCATACTTCGCCGTCGTAAAAGACCGCGGCCTGGCCGGGAGTAATATCACGCAACGGTTCATCGAATACCACGCGCGCTCCCTCCCCTGTTGCTAACGGGGGAGGGCCGGGGTGGGGGTAAATAGTTGCATGCGCCTCCGCCGCGCGATAGCGGATCTTGACCGTCACGCGCATCGGTTCCGATGGCAGCTCCCCCGCGATCCAATTCACGCCGCCGGCGATCAGTTCGCGCTTGCCCAACTCCGCCGCGCGACCGACGACTACCGTGTTCCGCGCCGCGTCGAGCGCGAGCACGTAGAGCGGCTCGCCCACCGCAAACCCCAGCCCTTTCCGCTGACCGATCGTGTAATTTGCGAGTCCGTCATGATGGCCGAGGACATTCCCGCGCGTATCCACGATGTTGCCCCGAACCAAGGCCGAAGGGATATTGCGCTGCAAGAAATTGCGATAGTTCCCATCGGCGATGAAACACAAATCCTGGCTCTCGCGCTTTTCCGCGACCCGCAAGCCGAAGCGCCGCGCCATGGCGCGCGTCTCCTCTTTTGTGAACTCGCCCAGCGGGAACATCGCGCGCGCCAAATGTTCCTGATTCAGGATCGAGAGTGCGTACGACTGATCCTTCTTCGGATCAAGTCCTTTGAGCAATTCGAACTTGCCCTCGCGCTCGCGCACGCGGGCGTAATGACCCGTCGCCAAATAATCCGCGCCCAGCGCCCGCGCCTTGTCCAGCAGCGCGCCGAATTTGATTTGGCGATTGCACTCCAGGCATGGATTCGGCGTCACCCCGCGGGCATATCCGTCGAGAAAGAAATCCACGACGTGCGCCTTGAACGCCGCTTCGAAATTCAAAAGATAAAACGGGATACCCAGCTTCTGGCACACGCCGCGCGCGTCCGCCACGGCCTCGGGGGAGCAGCAGCGATTCGCCGCGAACCGGTCGTCACCTTCACCCTCAGCCCACAGCCGCATCATCATGCCAATGACATGATAACCGCGCTCGACCAAGAGCGCGGCAGTTGTCGAACTATCCACGCCGCCGCTCATCGCGACGACGACCATCTTGCTATCGTTCACAATTAACTCTCGTCTATTCTTGACGGTGGCATCCTATGCCGCCCCATTTCTCGGCGCCGCATCCACGTACACATCCAGCGAACGCTCAACGGCTTGTGCCATCAACCCCACAAAATCGCGTGTATCCCCTGCGTGCGCCTTTTCAAGCGCATCATAGTACGCGACGCGATCTTCTGCGCGCACGATAGCCGGTGGATAGCCCGCGCGCATGAGCATCAAATTCATCAACAAGCGCCCGCTGCGTCCGTTCCCATCCACGAATGGATGAATGTCCACAAGTCTGAAATGCGCCAGCGCCGCAAACTCGACGGGGTGTAACCTGTTCGCCTCGTCGGACGCCAGCCAATGCCCAAAATCGTACATCAAACTCGGTACGGCGACTGCATCGGGCGGAACAAAATTCGAGCCGGTGATGTACACATTACCGCGACGATAACTCCCGGCGTTTTCATCGTCAATCGTCCGCAAGACCAGCGCGTGAATCTGGCGAATCGCCATCTCCGTAAGCGGTTCGTCCTTCTGCGCCAGCGCCTCGACAAAATCAATCGCGTGGCTGTGATTAATCACTTCGAGGTGCTCGCGTAGCGGCTTGCCGTTTACGGTGATACCGTCCAGCAGAATCGCGCGCGTCTCGGCCAACGTTATCGTCGAACCTTCAATCGCATTCGAGTGATACGTCCACGCGACGACGAAATATTCGCGCAGCTTTGCGACGATAGCGGGCGCAAGCGGACGATGTTTATCCAACTCGATCTTCTTCGCCGTCAACCGCGCCAAATCGCTTTTCATGTTTTATCCGCGAATCTCGCTAAACTTCGCCAATATCAAACTGCGACCGCTGCCGAACGCACTGCGGGTCTGTCCGCGTGTGTGGGAGCACGCAAAAAGCTGCCCGGCAACGTCACAACGGCAATGGTATTGCCAAGCATATCGAAGAACTCGACGCTGTAGCCGACCTCGCGATTTGTTACGTCATGGCGGTCCACAATTGTACCCACATCGCCTGAGCGCAGGTTCTCTTCGGGAACATCGCCCACCAGCACAACATCACTATAGAGTTGGAAACTCATATACCTAACCACTTCCGCGAATCTCGCCAATTAACGCTAATCTCTTCTGCCTACGTTCACCTTCTTCTTACTTTTGCCTTTTAGCTTTTGCCTTCCTACTTCCTCAGCTTGCCCACCACATCCGCCACCGCATTCACCGCGTAATCCACATCCGCTTCCGTGTTCTCTCGCCCCAGCGTGAGCCGCAGCGCGCCGCGCGCCACGTCCGGCGCGTAGCCCATGGCCGCGAGTACGTGCGACGGCTCCGCCGAACCGGCCGTACACGCGCTGCCGGTGGACGCGGCCACGCCCGCGAGATCCAGCCCGAGCACCATCTCGTCGCCGACCGCGCCGGGGATGACGAAACTGGCGTGGCCCGGCAAGCGATTCTTGGGATCGCCGGTCAGTTCCGCGCCCGCGACTCGCTCCAGGATGCCTTCCGCTAATCTCTCGCGCAAGGCGCTCAAGCGCGCGTTTTCTTGTTCGCGATGGTCTTGCGCGATCTTGAGTGCGGTCGCCATACCGACGATGTACGGGACATTCTCGGTTCCCGCGCGGCGGCCGCGTTCTTGGCTGCCGCCCGTCTGCATAGCCATCAGGGGCGTCCCCGCGCGCACGTACAACGCGCCGACGCCCTTGGGCCCGTGGAACTTGTGCGCGCCAAGCGACATCAAATCCACACCCAGCGTATTCACGTCGAGTTCGAGATACCCGCCCGCCTGCACCGCATCCGTATGGAAAATGATTTCGTGTCCTTTCGCGGCGGACGAACTTCGTCCGATTTCGCGCCCTTTCGCGATCTTGGCGATTTCGGCCAGCGGTTCGATGGTGCCGACCTCGTTGTTGGCGTACATGACGCTGATGAGGACCGTACGCGGCGTGATCGCGCGGGCAATGTCGTCGGGATTGACCACGCCATGCCGGTC
>JACQYF010000035.1 GCA_016208315.1 Chloroflexota bacterium
AACGGAAGAATTGAGACAAGAGCTGATGGAGCTGATGGCGGCGATGCGGCATGACGAGGGGGCGCGCGATGTGGCGCGCAGCCACGCGCGAGCGCGACGGTGCCAGGCGTGCGGTTATCGCGGCGAGTGTGGGCAGGCGCTCAACTAGCCCTGCTTTTCCCAGGTATCCGCCCAAGACCACATTACAGCACAATTGACTTGCATCCGCTCGTACCTTATAATCGAGCCAGGTAAGTAGCTATTTCAGCCGGACCTGGCCTATTCACCGGGGCACTCGAATTTGATCGGTCGTCAAATTGGAGGAAGCAGTCCGATGGATCCTTTCAACTCTGAAGCGGCTTTGAGCTATGCGCGTGACATTTCGCACCCCCGCTTGGTTGGCACCCCAGGCGAGGAAATCGCGCGGCAGGAAATCACTCGGCGATTGACGCAATCTGGCCTCCAGGTCAGCCATCAACTGTTTCGATTCTCGACGGCGATGGCGGTATTCCTTGCGCTTCAAGTGTTTGCAAGCCAGATTCTGATCGTGTCCTCCATCTGGCTTTCGCTCGCAGAATCAAGTCTGCTTTTCCTTCCTCTGATTCTGCTCCTTGTCCTGATTTTCACGTCTACGGCGCTGAATCGTACAGTCCAGCGAAATTCCTTCGCTCCCCGCCCCGGCCAATCATCCGCCGTGTGGTCGCGAATTTGCTGGAGCATGGGAACGCGCTATGCGTCAGAGAATATCGTCGCTACCTTTCCGGGCGCGTCCGGTGAACCGGGATTGCCGCGCTTGTTGCTGGTGGCCCACTATGATTCCAAAAGCCAGCGGATACCGCTCGTCGTGCGCATCGCGTTGTTCACCGTCTCCATCGGCGGCAGTCTGCTGTTTGCCGCGCTGATGGTATTGGGAGTGTTCGACTCGGCCTTCACCGTTGCGTCGTACTGGGTGGCCGGTGTCGTGCTCGTTTTGAGCATCCCCTTGCTCTTTTTGGATCTGGGCAACGTCTCTCCCGGCGCGATTGACGACGCGTCCGGCGTCGGCGTCGTCCTACACCTGGCAGAAATCCTGGCACGCGCGCCGGAAATACACAAGCGTCTCAACGTGACGATCCTGCTGACGGGCGCAGAGGAATTGGCCACCATGGGCGCGCTGGCTTACGTCCTCGAAAACCAGTCCGCGCTCTCGCAGCCGAGTGAGACGGGTGGGCTGCACGTGCTCAACTTTGACGGGCCCGGGGTTCTCGGCTCGTTGTACCTCGTGGCTCCGTCAAAGAAAAGCGACGCGTCCGCGCGCGTTGCTCTCCAAGACCTCGTCAGAGAGGCATGTGACGAGCATGGTTACCGGCTCGGGCGCTTTCGCTTGCCGGGCGCGTTGTTCGACCACCTGCCGTTCGCGGATGCCGGCTGCGATACGGTTTCGCTGATCGCCATCGGCAAGGACAGCCGGTTTGTTCATTCTGTGAATGACTCGCCCGACAAACTCGACCCGCGTGGATTCGAACAGGCGGGCAGGGTTGGGCTTGCGGTTGTTGAGAATCTGCGCGCGAGATACGAGAATCCGAAGGGCGGCCAGCCCCAACCTCACGCGGGTAGGATCGAACCGGACAAGAGGGACGTGTACAGGAACGATCCTATCTTGCGTTTTCTGGTGGACCGCCTGAATCTCACTCCCAACCGGATGCTGATCGTGGCCTTCGTTTTGGGATTCGTGGATCTATTGATTGCATGGCGCTACGACCTTTTGTATTCAGGCGAGCGGGTAATTTGGGGATCGCGCGTGATGGTTATCGGGGCGTTTTTGGATCCTCCCTATCTGTTGACTATGTTCGTGATGATCCCGTTGTTCTTGCGCACCTTTGTCTGGATGGCGGATGGGACCTATGCGATCTTTGAGGGGATGCATCAGAATCGCCTGATTCGAGACCAAGACCTGCCGACTTTTCACAAGAATACGGCGGAGCTAGCGGCCAGGTATACGCGAACATGGGTCCTGCTCGCGATCGTGGCTACGGTGATTCTGCAGATGTTCGTATTCCTTGGGAATGTGGCTTACGGATGGACCTACAACAGTATTCCATCCCCTCGCTTGTTCCTATTCCGGATTCCGTTGGGCATGTTGGCGATCTACGGCGCGGCGTCGGTGCTCGTGCGGCTGGTTCTACTTGGCGATTGGCGCGATCTGATGAAAGGGATCGAACCCCAGGTCAATCCTCTGCACTGGGACCGCGCGTGCGGCTACAGCCCGTTCACCAACTACTCGGTTAATTTGCTGGGCCTCTTCGTCGGGTTGGCGACTTTTGTCTTTACGAAAGTGCTTTTCCGACCGGCTGATGGTCAGGTGGCTCTGCAACCCGACTACGATGTTGGCCTTTTCCTCGTGTTGTTTCTGGTGCTTGGCGTGGGCTACATGATCTTTTACCATTTCCCCAACGAAGCCGCCCGAAGAGCAATGCGCGAGGCCAAGCGCCGGCAGCTGGAAACGATTTCCGACCAGTACGTCAGGGGATTGGATAACCTCTTTCGGCTGCTTCGTGAGGAAAGCGGCGAGAGAATTCTGCCCGAACGCGCCGGCGATCAATCGGGATTGGACAAACCAGCCAAAGCGCAGCCAACCGTCAAAGAGCAGATGGATCATTTGGACCACCTTACCCAAGCCAAGGGACTGCTCGAAAACCTGCCTGAATCGCCGATCAACCAAAAAGCCCTAGGACAGTTCGGGCTATCGTCGGTAAGCATTCCAATGACTTCATTCTTGTACAATACCTTTCAGTTTCTGATCTCCGGCGAGAAAGCTGTAGGAGAACTCCAAAGACTGTTAATCACTGGATCGGTCTATGACATTCTCCAGGGCGTGTTCAACATTCTACTGAGAGGCAAGATTAGCTAACCGCGGCCAATTCCCTTCGCGAATAGGGAAAACAAGATTGCTTTTGACATTTTCTCGAATGCCGTATATAATGCCCTGCGCTTAAAGAGCAGGGGCAGGTCAATCGGTAGACGATTGCCGACGTAGCTCAATTGGTAGAGCAGGCGACCTGTAATCGCCCGGTTCCCGGTCCAAGTCCGGGCGTCGGCTCCAGCGAAAATTTGCATATTGATGATCGGGGAGGCGGCGAAGGTGGTGAGTCGCGCCGGTCTGTAAAATCGGTGCCCTACGGCTATGAGAGTCCGAATCTCTCCCTCCCCACCATAATTTCAGATTTTAGATTTATGATTTAGGATTTTTGAAAATCTGAAATCTGAAATCCTAAATCTGAAATTAGATTGCCCTCGTAGCTCAGATGGCAGAGCGTGCCCTTGGTAAGGGCAAGGTCCTGAGTTCAATTCTCAGCGAGGGCTCCATCTTTAGGAGGATGATGCAGAATGGCGAAGCAAAAATTCGAACGGACGAAACCGCATGTGAACGTGGGGACGATTGGGCACGTGGATCACGGCAAGACCACCCTCACCGCCGCGATCACCAAGACCCTCTCCCTCAAAGGCCAGGCCCACTTTGTCTCCTACGACGAGGTTGCCAAGGCCTCGGAGAAGCAGGGCCGCCGCGATGACACCAAGATCCTGACCATCGCCATCTCCCACGTCGAGTACGAAACCGACGCCCGGCACTATGCCCACATTGACTGCCCGGGCCACGCCGACTATATCAAGAACATGATTACCGGCGCGGCCCAGATGGACGGCGCAATCCTGGTGGTCTCGGCGCCCGACGGCCCGATGCCCCAGACCCGCGAGCACATCCTCTTGGCGCGCCAAGTCGAGGTGCCGGCCATGGTCGTCTTCCTCAACAAAGTGGACGTGATGGACGACCCCGAATTGCTCGACCTGGTGGAACTCGAACTGCGCGAGCTGCTCTCGAGCTACAACTTCCCCGGCGACAAGATTCCGATCGTGCGGGGTGCGGCGATCAAGGCGCTGACGAGCACGTCGAAAGACCCGAATGCGCCGGAGTATGCGCCGATTCACGAGCTCTTGCGGGTGGTGGACAGCTACATTCCGACGCCGGTGCGGGCGGTGGACAAGCCGTTCCTGATGCCGATTGAGGACGTGTTCGGGATCAAGGGCCGCGGCACGGTGGTGACGGGGCGTGTCGAGCGCGGGGTGGTGAAGGTGAGCGACACGGTGGAAATCGTGGGGTTGAAGGAGACGCGTTCGACGGTGGTGACGGGCGTGGAGATGTTCCGCAAGCTGCTGGATAGCGGGCAGGCGGGGGACAACATCGGGTGTCTCTTGCGCGGGATCGAGCGGGAGGATGTGGAGCGGGGGCAGGTGTTGGCCGCGCCGGGTTCGATCAAGCCGCTGACGCAGTTTGAGGGGGAAGTGTACATTTTGAAGAAGGAAGAAGGGGGGCGGCACACGCCGTTCTTCAACGGGTATCGGCCGCAGTTCTATATTCGGACGTTGGACGTGACGGGGGATGTGGCGTTGCCAGAAGGTGTGGAGATGGTGATGCCTGGGGATCGGGTGACGGTGAAGGTGAAGCTGATCACGCCGGTGGCGTTGGAGAAGGGGTCGCGGTTTGCGATCCGGGAAGGCGGGCACACCGTGGGTGCGGGCGTGATCACGAACATCACGGGATAAATGCCAGTGAACAGTGAACAGACTGTTGACTGCTAACTGTTCACTGTTCACTGAATTTGAGGTGGATGATTAATGGCAAAAAAAGAAAACCGTCTTGTAGTCACGCTGGCGTGCAGCGAGTGCAAGAACCGCAACTATACGACCGAGAAGAATAAAAAGAACGACACGGCGCGGTTGGAGATGAAAAAGTATTGCCCGCACGACCGCCGCCATACCTTGCATCGCGAGACCAAGTAGTCGGGAACGGAGACAACTGTGGTTAGAGAAATGCAAAGAGAAAACCGGCTCATGCAATACTTTCGCGAGACACGAGCCGAGTTGCGCAAAGTCGTTTGGCCCACCCGCGAAGAAGCCATCAATCTCACCGGGATCGTGGTCATTACGATTCTCGTCATGAGCGTCTTTTTGGGTTTTTTCGATTATTTCTTTACGATCGTGTTTAGATTCTTGATTGCGCCGCAGTGATCGCCAGGAAAGTTGGATTGGACGTGGACGATAAAACCGAGAGCGTGGAACAGAATCAAGCCGCCGTACCCACGGAAACTGCCGAGAATGCCGAGCCGGTAGATGTCGCGCGCCCGGACGCCGAACCGACCCAAGCGCCGCCCGGCGAGGAAACCGCGGCCCAGCCGCCCGTCGCGCCCGAGAGCGTTGAGCCGCAGCCCCAACCGGCCGAGCCGCCCAAGCGCGCGTGGTACGTCGTCCATTGCTATTCCGGCTACGAGAACAAAGTCAAAAAGAGTTTGGAACAGCGCATCACTAACATGGACGTGGATGGGCTGATCTTTCGCATCGTCGTGCCGACGGAAGAGGAAATTGACGTCCGCGAGGGTCAGCGCAAGGTCGTGCAGCGCCGCGTCTTTCCGGGTTACGTCCTGGTCGAAATGATGCGCTATGATCCGGAGAATCCGGAGTCGAAACGCGCGTGGTACGTGGTTCGCAACACGCCGGGCGTGACCGGCTTTGTCAGTTCGGGCGATATTCCGACGCCGCTGCGCGAGGACGAGGTTGCCAAGATTCTCAAGCGCATGGAGACCGATCAGCCCAAAGTGCGTGTCACCTATCGCAAAGGTCAAGTCGTCCATATTATTGATGGCCCCTTTGCCGATTTTCGCGGCACCGTGGACGAAGTCAACATGGAAAAAGGCAAAGTGCGCGTGATGGTCTCGTTCTTTGGCCGCGATACGCCGGTGGAATTGGATTTGCTGCAAGTCGAGAAAGTCTGAGACAAACGAGCCAAAGCTGCCAAATTTGCCAAACCAGCCAAACGATCCTGAGCAATGTCGAAGGATTTGGCACATTTGGCACATTTGGATGATTTGGCATCTTTGGAGGCAGAGTGGGTAAGAAAGCGAAAGCAATCGTCAAGTTGCAGGTGCCGGCGGGCAAGGCGACCCCGGCGCCGCCGGTCGGTACCGCTCTCGGTCCGCACGGGATCAACATCATGCAGTTTTGCAAAGAGTATAACGCCAAGACCCAGAGCATGGCCGGCACGATCGTTCCGGTCGAAATCACGATTTATCAGGATCGCTCATTTAGTTTTATTCTCAAGACGCCGCCCGCGCCCATCCTCTTGAAGAAAGCGGCGGGCGTCGAAAAGGCCTCGGGCGTGCCCAATCGAAACAAGGTCGGCTCGGTGACGCGCAAGCAAGTGCGCGAGATCGCGGAACAAAAGATGAAAGACCTGAACGCGGTGGACGTGGAAGGCGCGATGAGAATGATCGAAGGCACCGCGCGCAGTATGGGGATTGAAATCAAGGACCAAGTTTAAAGTGCAAAGTGCCTAAAGTTTACTTCGCACTTTAGACACTTACAACTTGCAACTTGCCCACGCGTGGGAGCGCGATAACGCGCGACAAAACCACAAGGAGACATCTAGATGGCAAAGCACGGAAAAAAGTATCAGCAAGCCGTAAAACTGATTGACGAGAACAAGACGTACACGCCCAAAGAGGCGGTAGCGCTGGTTAAGCAGACGGCGTTCGCGAAATTCGACAGCACGGCCGAGCTGCACTTGAATCTCGGCGTGGACGTTAAACAGGCCGACCAAATGGTGCGCGGCGTGATCCTGCTCCCGAACGGCACCGGCAAAAAGGTCCGCATCGCCGTCTTTGCGGAAGGCGAAGGCGAGCGGCTGGCGCGTGAAGCCGGAGCGGACGTGGTCGGCGCTGACGATTTGATCAAGCAGGTCGAGGGTGGCTTTCTCGATTTCGACGTGGCGGTGGCCGTCCCGCAGATGATGGCGAAGGTTGGGCGCTTGGGCAAGATTCTCGGCACGCGCGGCTTGATGCCCAGTCCCAAGGCCGGAACAATCGTCCCGCCGGAGCAACTGCCGCGCCTGATCAAAGAGCTGCGCTTGGGCCGCGTGGAATTTCGCACGGACAAGACCGCCAACATCCACACGATCTTTGGCAAGGTGAATTTTTCGGAAGAACAATTGCTAGAGAATTTGATGGCGATGCTCGATGCAATTATGCGGGCCAAGCCCGCCACCGCCAAAGGACAGTACATCAAGAAGGTTGTCGTGACGAGCACGATGGGGCCGGGCATCAAGCTCGACCCGGCTGAAGTTGTGAACCTGCGCGCCGGAGCATAATCGTCCTTCGCGCGTTACCGCCAATCGAATACAGCCAGTGACCGCAGGTGCGCCGCGAATTTGGCGCTTAATGGAATCGCCTGCCGAGGCAGAGACCCCCCTCACCTCTTACCCCCTCGTTCCCCCTCTCCCCTCTCCTGAAACTGAACTTCGTTTCAGGAGAGGGGAGAGGGGGAAGGGGGAGTGGGGTGAGGCAGCACCAAGTCTTTGTGTCGGCATGGCACAAAGACTTTATGTTTGTAGTAAGCCACGCAGTGAAACGGAGTGGCGTTAGCCGACGGCACTCCATTGCATTCCGTGCCTGACTACGAACTCATCAGGAGGTGAGTCCAATTGCCCGTTACACGTGAACGAAAGGAAGAGCTTGTCGCCGATTTGGAAAAAGAGCTGGGCAAATCCCAGGCAGTGATCCTGACGGATTATCGCGGACTGCCCACGACCGCGCTCGCGGGTCTGCGTAATCAATTGCGCGGCAAAGCCGGAGTGCATGTCGTCAAGAATACGCTGATGGCGCTTGCGCTAGAGCGAGCGGGACTGCCCGCGCCGCAAGACCTGCTCGAGGGCCCCACCGCGATTGCCTTCTGCTACACCGACATTGCCGGGCCGGCCAAGGCGTTGAACGAGTTTTTGAGGGACAAAGAGGTCAAGGTCAAGGGCGCGATTCTGGGAAAGCAAGTGCTCCGTGGCGCGGAGGCCTCCGCGCTGGCGAACTTGCCTTCACGCGAACAGCTGTTTGGGCGTCTGCTCGGCACGATCAATGCGCCCAGTACGCAAGCGGCCGGCGTCGTCGCCGCCAGCATTCGCAAGATCATGTACTTGCTCAAAGCGCGCGCGGACCAGCTCGAAAAGACCGCCGCGGCCTAGATTCGAAAAATTAAACTGAGGAGAAATACAATGGCTTCTGACAAATTGAATGCGATCGCGGACCAGATACAGGGTCTGACGCTCTTGGAAGCGTCCGAACTGGTCAAATTGCTCGAGGAAAAACTGGGCGTTAGCGCGGCCGCGCCCATGGCCGTGGCGGCCATGCCCGGCGCGGCGGCGCCCGGCGGCGCAGGCGCGGCGGCGCCGGTGGCTGAAGAAAAGACCGAATTCGAAGTGGTGCTCAAGGAGGCCGGTTCGCAAAAGATCCCCGTCATCAAGGTCGTCCGTGAACTGACCGGTGGCACGCTGGGCTTGAAAGAAGCGAAAGAGCTGGTCGAGTCCGCTCCGGCGAGCATCAAAAAGGGTGTGACCAAAGAAGAGGCCGCCGAAGCCAAGAAGAAGCTGGAAGAAGTCGGCGCGACCGTGGAGATCAAATAGTCCCACACGGGCGCGAGCAGCTGATTCGCGATCCAAAACGCTCCTTTGCCAAGCGCACGGGAGCGTTTTGCTTTTCCCCAAAACTCTACCTTAATGTTTTTGGCGAATGGCCGACCGATTTGATAAGAAATAATAAGTAGATTAGAGTTAGATTAGACTTGCCAATTTGGCTCAAATAGGACATTGCTCTTCTTGACAATCTCCCGTTATATTAGATATAATGGTGTTAGTTTCGGAACAGCGTGAACCTTAACGGAAGTTCGCTAACGCGATCTAGCGCCGTCTTCTCACGCGATTCAATTTCATCGTCTCAAGACTCATCGTTCCCGTGAAGCGCGTCCTGACTGACGAGCTTGGCTAGAGCGCAATCCTTGCGCCGGGAAACAATGTTGATCCCGAGTGGCACCTTGTCTACCTGCGTGCCCTCGGGATTTGCTATATCTGGGGATGATAGAAATGGGTGACAGCGACAGCCAGGACAGGGTGGGGTAACGATTTGGGAACGGTTCTGAAACGACCAGTTTGTTATGATGAGCACGCAGATCGTGAATGAAGGGAGCATGGTATGAGCGACGTATTTGCACGACTAGATGCGCATGCCGCGCGTTTCAAAGCTGAAGAATGGGAAGGGACTTTTCGGGATTATCTTTC
Source organism: Chloroflexota bacterium (assembly GCA_016208315.1). Taxonomy (GTDB): domain Bacteria; phylum Chloroflexota; class Anaerolineae; order UBA4142; family UBA4142; genus JACQYF01. The sequence continues at coordinate 9,110 of JACQYF010000035.1, forward strand.
GATTGTCCGCGCCAATCCGCAAGTGGCCCAGCTCGCGCACCAACGCATCTACGAAGTGGTTCGTTCGCATGGCGTCCAGACCGACAACGTGCTGGGCACCGAGAAATATCTATTTTTCAAGAATGATCTATTTGGGGTGGACGAAGCGCTTGCGCAGATCATGGAATACTTTAAGGCCGCGTCGCTCGGCTCCGATGTCGGCCGGCGGATTCTGATGATTTACGGCCCGCCTTCGTCCGGGAAAAGCCAATTTGTCATTCTTCTCAAACGCGGCTTGGAAGAGTATACGCGTACGCCCCAAGGCGCGGTGTACGCGATTGCCGACTGCCCGATGCACGAGGAGCCGCTGCATCTCGTGCCCCATTCGCTGCGCCCGGATTTTCTCGCCGAGTACAAGCTGCACGTCGAAGGCGAACTGTGCCCGATGTGCGCGTTGAACTTGAAGGACAAGTACAAGAACGACATCTACTCGGTGCCGGTCAAACGCATCTTTTTCTCCGAGCGCGAGCGCATGGGCATCGGCACGTTCGTCCCGGCGGACCCCAAGTCACAAGACATTACCGAACTGGTCGGCTCGATTGACCTTTCGACGATCGGCGAGTACGGCGCCGAATCCGATCCGCGCGCGTACCGCTTTGACGGCGAATTGAACGTCGCGAACCGCGGCTTGATGGAATTCATCGAAATGCTCAAGGCCGACGAACGGTTCTTGTACGTCCTCTTGACGCTCTCGCAGGAGAAGAATATCAAGACCGGCCGCTTCCCCTTGATCTATGCCGACGAAACGGTCGTCGCCCACACGAACGAGACCGAGTTCAACGCGTTCATGGCCGACAAGAAATCGGAAGCGCTGCAGGACCGCATGATCGTCGTGCGGATGCCGTACAACCTCAAAGTCTCCGCCGAGCAGCGGATTTACGACAAATTGCTGCACCAGGCGAACATCGGCAGCATTCACATCGCGCCGCACACCCTGGACGTTACGGCGATGTTCGCGGTGTTGACGCGGCTCGAAGAGCCAAAAATCAAGGGTTTGACCCTCGTCAAGAAAATGAAGCTCTACGATGGGGCCGAGGATGTGGAGGGCTTTCGCCAAAAGGACATCCGCCAGATTAAGGAGCAGACGGAACGCGAGGGCATGGACGGCATCTCGCCGCGCTTTATCATCAATCGCGTGAGCGCCGCGTTCACCAAGCCCGGCGCGACCTGTGTGAATCCGATCGACGCGCTCCGCGTCGTCAAAGATGGCATCGAGGCGCACAGCGGCCTGACCAAGGAACACAAAGAAAGATACGTCAACCTGATCGCCGACGCGCGCAAGGAATACGACGAGGTCGCACGGACGGACGTGCAAAAGGCATTCTTCGTTTCGTTTGAAAAAGAAGCCCAGACTCTGCTCGATAACTACTTGGACAATGTCGAAGCGTACTTGGACGATTCGCGCATCACCGACGCCATCACGGGCGAAGAAGTTCCCCCGAACGAGAAATTGATGCGCTCGATCGAGGATAAGGTCAAGGTTTCCGAGAGCGGCAAGGACGCGTTCCGCAACGAGATCTTCCGCAAGGTCGCGATGGCCGAACGCCGCGGCGACAAGTTCGACTACCGCACGCACGACAAGCTGCGCGAAGCCATCGAAAGGCAGTTATTCGACGAGCGGCGCGATACGATCAAGCTGACCGTCACCTCGCGCAATCCCGATCCCGAACAGCTACGCAAGATCAACCAGGTCGTGGACACGCTCATCACCCGCGAGGGCTATTGCACCGTCTGCGCGAATGAGTTGCTCAAGTACGTGTCGTCGCTGTTAGCGAGGGAGAAGTAAAACGTGAAGCGTAAAGCGTAAGGGATTTACGTTTTACGTTTCACGTTTTACAGAGAGGTTGCGATGTCTGTTGTTGTTTCGAACATGGCAATTCCGTGGGATTTGCGGCGGCGAGGGCTGAAGGATTCCATTCGCCACGACAAGCGCGTGCGCGAAGCGATCAAGCAGAACTTGCGCGAGCTGATCGGCGAGGAGACCATTATCACGTCCGATGGGCAAAAGATGGTCAAGATTCCCGTCCGTTATCTCGACCAGTATCGCTTTATCTTTGATCGCGCGACGAATGGCCGCGGGGTCGGGCAGGGGCCCGGCAATGTAGGCGACGTCATTGCGAGCGACGACGACGGGAACGCGCCGGGGCAAGCGGGGAACCAGCCCGGGCAGGAAATCTACGAAGCCGAGATGTCGCTGGACGAACTGACGCGGATGATGCTGGAAGACCTGGCGCTGCCGTGGCTGGAAGAAAAAGCCAAAGACCAAGTCAAGACGACGACGGTCCGGTACGAGGACATTCGCAAAAAGGGGCCGCTCGCCAATCTCGACTGGCGGCGGACGTTGAAACAGAATCTCAAGCGCCAATCCGCCAAGGGCGAGAACCATGTCGGCAGAATCAAGGACGACGATCTCCGGTTCCGCGTTCCCAAGGTTCACGAGGAATTCCACTCGAACTGCGCGATCTATTTGCTGATGGACCGCAGCGGCTCGATGACGACTGAGAAAAAGTACATCACCAAGAGTTTCTTTTTTTGGATGGTGCGCTTTTTGAAACTCAAGTATCGCACCGTCGAGACGATCTTCATCGCCCACGACACCGAAGCGGCGGTCGTGCCCGAAAAGGACTTTTTCATTCTCTCCAACAGCGGCGGCACCATGTGCAGCAGCGCGTACTCGCTCGCGCTCGACCACATTACCAAGCATCATCCTCAGTCGCGCTGGAACAACTACGTCTTTCACTTTTCGGACGGCGACAACTTTGCGGACGACAACCCGCGCTGCATTCACCTCATCAAGGAACTGCTCAAGATCAGCACGATGGTCGGTTACGGCGAAGTGAATTACGACGAGTTCTTTTCCGCAAATTCAGGGCGCGGGCTTTACCGCGCGCCCCAATGGAGCACGCTCGTTCGCGAATTCAAAGCGATTGACCATCCGCACTTTATTACGGTGACGATTGACAAGCGCGAGCAGGTCTACGAAGCGCTGCGCGAGTTCCTCAAGGTTAGGGAGAACTAGGGCGGGGAGACCCCGCCCCTACTCGAATGTTCGCCACCTTACAATACACAAGCTGGGAGGAACTGCCGGTTGATTACCAGGCGTTCTTTATCGAGCTGATGGACAATCAGCCGCAGCGTGGTCGCGTGCTCTTTGCGCTCTACTATTATTGGTTCAACATCGCGCACGAGTGCGGCCACATCTTGCGGAAAGCATACGGCACGCGGGCCGAGAGTCGTTGGGTGGAAGAGCAAGCGGCGACCGAGTTTGCCGTCGCGTACTGGCGAGCGTTCGGCGAAGAGGGGCGGCTCGCGCAATTGGCCGATTGTGTCGAGGATGGAAAGCGGCTCTTGCCCAATCCGATCTTGCCTGACGAAGAACCCGCCGCCTACTACGACACTCACTATACGGAATTGACCCAGACGCCCCACGAGCATAGCTATCTTCAATTTGCTTGGGTGCTGGACGGTTTGGCAAAAAAACAAGACCTGACCGCTGCCTTGCGCCATCTGGTGACAGAGCAAGCGCACGCCGGTCCGCCCATGACTCCGCGCTTTTATCTCGATATTGACGTTCACTTGCCGCTCACCATCATCCCGGATTTACGCCAGGTGCTGGCCGGTCATGATGTGATCTTGCCTCCGGTCGAGATTGTTCAGAGTTTCTCGCCGGCCATTCAATTCGTGGGCTTTGGTTCGTAGTACGCCACGGAGCGAAGCGGAGTGGGGTTTTTGCAGAGCGGCAGTCCGCGGAGTTTACCCTGAGCAAAGCCGAAGGGCTCCGTGCCTGACTACAAACTTTTGAAGAGGTTTGCCGAGTGTTTGAGGACCGATTAGTCGAGATTGAAAAACTTGCGAAAGAGGCGGGTCTCAATCCCTTCAATACGTATTTTGAAGTAATTCCCCACGACATCATGCACGAGATCGCCGCGTATGGGTTGCCAACGCGCGCCCAGCACTGGAGCTATGGCAAAGTCTACAATCATCATAAAATCCACGGCGAGATGGGGCTGTCCAAGATTTACGAGATCGTCCTCAACAACGATCCCTGCTACGCCTTTTTGCTCGATTCGAACGAAGAAATCGAGAACATCCTCGTCGCCGCGCACGTGCTCGCGCACAGCGATTTCTTTCGCAACAACGTCTACTTTGACGGCACGAATCGCAATATGGTGAATGAGGCCGTGGACCACGCCCAGCGCATTGACGAATACATTGACCGGCATGGGCTGGAACGCGTCGAGCACATCATGGACATCGGGTTCGCGCTCGACCGGCACATTGATTCGTACAAAGGGCTGAACCGCAAACGCTATCCCGCGCGCCATGTGATCGAAAAAGAAGTGGTCCAGTCCGCGTACGCGGACCTGTTTGGCGAAGAGCGGCTTTCGCTGACCACCGAGCTTATCGGCGACAAATTGCCGCCCCATCCCGAAAAAGACCTGCTGTGGTTTCTCGCGAACTATGCGCCTATCGAGGACTGGGAAAAAGACGTTCTGGAGATCATCCGCGAAGAGTCCTATTATTTCTTCCCCCAGTTCGAGACCAAAGTGCTGAACGAGGGCTGGGCGTCGTACTGGCACGCCGAACTGCTCCATCGTTACCAAAATCTCACGCCGCGTGAAACGATCGAGTTTGCCAAGCTGCACTCCGGGGTCGTTCAACCGGGCAGCGCGGTGCAGCTCAATCCCTACTACCTCGGCTATAAAATCCTTGTGAATATCAGGGAGCGCTGGGACGCTATGCATGCCGCGGGCGAATCCAAGCTGGACGGCCTGGGCAAGCTCTTTGAAGTGCGGGCGACCGAAAATGATATCTCGTTCCTCTCGAATTACTTGACCAAGGAACTGGCGGCCAAGTTGAAACTCTTCACGTATGGCTACGCCGACGAAGAGGACGAGGATGAAACGGACGTCGAGATCAAGAGCCGCGAATACGACGAGGTGATTCGGCAGCTGCTCGCCCCGCGTTATAACTATGGCGCGCCCAAGATCATCATCACCGAAGTTGCGAAAGGAGAGCTGCACCTCCGCCATGAGAAAGGATCGCTAGGCGATCTTGATCTCCGGTATGCCGAAAAGACGATGGAGTACATTCACGAGCTGTGGAAGGCCACCGTCATCATCCATGCCACGCAGGGTGAGCGTCCAGTCCGAATGGTATACGGTCATTCGGGGTTCAAAGTGGAAAAGTAGTGAACGGATTGCTTCGCGAAGCGGATAAACGGATAGTCCACTGAAACATCCGATTATCCGCTTCGCGAAGCAATCCGTTCACTTTGGTTGCAGCGCGCAAATAGCTAGCAGAAAATGAGCACTTTTTGGTCTTGCGAATGAACGAACTTTGAGCTATTCTGGGTGCAATGAAATGGGTCAACGGTATGTGCCATTGGCTACTAGCAAGGAGCGAATAAAATGCACCAGTCAACTCAAATCATAGACGCCCGCGGCATGCCGGATACGATGCCAACCATCACCTTATCCCACGCGATGCGCGAGGCCAAGGTCGGCGAGATCCTCGAGTTGTGGTCCGACAATTCCCTCTCGCAGACCAACATGGAAATCTGGCTCAAGAACACCGGCCAGGAACTCGTGTCGAGCGTCGTCGAAGACAATGTCTTCAAGTACCGCATCAAGCGTGTCCACTAGTCCGAGCCGCCCGGCCCTAACCACGTATCCATTTCGCGCACCACGCGCGCTTCTTGGATAGACCAGGGCTGCTCGCTTGGCTGAAGCAATTGGATGTTGATGAACTGGGTGGGCGTCGCGGCGAACGCGACATCTACGGACGCGCGATTGTTGAGATTCTCATGCGCGACTTGCCAGCGACTGGCGCGCGCGTTCCACGTGGCGATGCGGAAGCCGACCGGGTTCTCGCCTGCGGGCGAAATGAGCATTAGCCCACTTACGGTCTCGACGCGTCCCAAATCAATTTGAAACCACATCCCCGCTTCTTGCGGGCTGCCGCTCGACCACACCGTGTCAGCGCGATTGTCAATCGCGTGCGCGGCCGCGCCGCCGTTGTGACTCGCGCTCGCGGTCCACACCGTTCCCACGTGGACGAGAATCTCCGAAATCATCCAGTAGGACAAAGGCGGCACCTGCGGTGCCGAAGCAACTTGTCCTACGCCTCCCAGTAAATCAATCTGCGCGTACTGTATCGGCTGCGGCGCGAAGACGGCCACTAGATCGTGGGTGTTATTCGCCGCGGCGCGCGCGATTTCAGTGAAAGTCTTGCCATCCTGCGCAACTCGCAGGCAATAGCTCGCGGGGAAACCTTTGCCAGGGCTGAGGAACTGTATGCCGTCCGCGACTCGCGGCGTAGACACGTTCAGTCGAAACCATTGCCCGCGCGCTTGCGGCATACGGCTGTCCCAAAAAGTGCGCGGATCGCCGTCGAGCGCAAAGGCCACCTCTTGCGGATTGAGATTCGATTCGACGCGCCAACCACTCACATCGCGCGGCCGGTCCGTGATCGAGACCGGAACGCCGAGGGGTGGATTCCCCTTTTCGGCAAACCATTTCGTCCCCTCGATGGCCAAGTCCCATTCCAAATGATACCGGCCCGGCGTGTAAGGCGCACACAGTACCGCGCCAAATGCCGTTTCCTCGCCCGGCGCAATCTCGGCGGGCAGCGCGGTGCGACGGTCGTCCGCGTCTAATTGGCGGTGTCCCGCCGCGTCAAACCACTTGTAGCCGAGGTGGATCGGCTTGTCTCCATTCGGCGCCCACGCGCACATGCCGACGTTCTTCAAGCGCAGATTGACGGAGACCGTTTGTCCAGCGGCGAGACTGACGGGCGTGTCTTGGGCGAGGAAGAGAGCCGCCCACGCGTTTTCGGCTGGCGGAGTTTCGGGAGGTGGGTACATGGGTTCCTTTGGGTCTCGAGGATACGGCATCGGATTCTCTCGGCAGTGAGATTACTGCAACCATTATACCATGTCTCTTTTCCGAGCGTCAATCATTTGACTTTTGCATTCCGCGCGATATACTGAGATTGGGCGGGGTCACCCCGCCCATACACAGCAGGGGGCCACCATGAACCAATACGCGATCGCACTCATCCCCGGCGATGGAGTCGGCAAGGAAGTCGTTCCGGCTGGTTTGCAGGTTTTGGACGCGGCGGGCAAGCTGACGGACGCATTCCAACTTAAGACGACCGCTTTCGATTGGGGCTGCGAGTATTATTTGAAGCATGGCCGCATGATGGACGGGGACGCGCTTGCAACGCTTGCATCGTTCGATGCGATTTATCTCGGCGCGGTTGGCTATCCGGGTGTGCCAGACCATGTTTCGCTGTGGGGCTTGCTACTTCCCATTCGCCAGGGCTTTGACCAGTACATCAACCTGCGACCGATCAAACTGTTCGAGGGAATCCAAGGCCCGCTGCGCGGCAAGGGACCGCAAGACATTGATTTCGTCGTCGTGCGCGAGAACAGCGAGGGGGAATACGCCGGGCACGGCGGGCGCAGCCATCGCGGGCGACCGCAAGAAGTGGCGACGCAGACGACCATTTTCACGCGCACCGGCGTCGAGCGCGTGATGCGCTATTCGTTCGAACTTGCGCGCCAACGCGGCGTCAAACCCGACCAGCCGCTCGTCAGCGCGACCAAATCGAACGCGCAGCAGTACGTTTCGGTTCTTTGGGACGAGGTGGCGCGCGAAATCGGCCAGCAATTTCCCGACGTGCCGTGGCGCAGTGTGCTCGTAGACGCGCTTGCGGCTTTGATGATCCTGCACCCCGAACGATTGGACGTCGTCGTTGCGTCGAACCTCTTCGGCGACATTTTGACCGACCTGGGCGGCGCGCTGCAAGGCAGTCTTGGCTTGCCCGCCAGTGCGAACCTCAACCCCGAACGGCGCTATCCTTCGATGTTCGAGCCGGTGCATGGCTCGGCGCCCGACATCGCGGGCCGTGGCATCGCGAATCCCTTTGCCACGATTTGGGCCGGCGCGATGATGCTCGATCATCTCGGCGAAAAGCAAGCGGCCAATCTCGTGATGGGTGCGCTCGAGCGCGTCATCGCCCAAGCCCGCGTGCGCACACCCGACCTCGACGGAACAAACACGACGGACGAGGTGGCGAAGGCGGTTATTAGTCAATTGGTCAAGAGGTAATGAAACGTGAGCACCGTTGTGGCTGTTCAAAAGAATCCCGGGTGTTTAGTACAACTTGTGTGGTTTGCCCTCGTCGGTTGGTGGGCGGGACAAATCTGGATCGGCATCGCGTGGGCCCTGATGCTGACGATCATCGGTATGCCACTGGCCGTGGTGATGCTGAACATGATTCCCCAGGTCATCGCGCTCCGCGGCCAGACGGGGTTGGTCGTCAGAAGCGTGGGAGGCAAGACCGTCGTCGCCGATGTGCCGCAATACAATTTCTTTGTGCGTGCGATCTATTTCTTGCTTGTCGGTTGGTGGCTCTCGGCGCTGTGGATGCAAGCCGCGTATTTTCTGTGTCTCACGATCATCGGCTTGCCGTTGGGATTCTGGATGTTCGATTTGGTTCCGGCGATCGTTTCCTTGCGGCGATGATACCGCAGACCTTCGAGGTTTCTCAAAACCTCGAAGGTCTCTGTTTACAGACCATGAACCAACTTGAACATCTGTCCATCCCGACCAACGGCATCACTTTACACACCGTTCTGGCTGGACCGGAAGCGGGGCCGCTCGTCGTTTTGTTGCATGGTTTTCCCGAACATTGGTACTCGTGGCGAAAACAGATACCGGCGTTGGCGGACGCCGGTTTTCGCGTCGTCGCGCCGGACCAGCGTGGCTACAATCTGAGCGACAAGCCCGCGCACGTTCGCGACTATCGCTTGGATGCTCTGACGGAAGATATTGTTGGCTTGATTCGGGCTTTGGGGCGCGATCAGGCGGTGATCGTCGGCCACGATTGGGGTGGGGCCGTCGCGCACCGGCTCGCCATGGATTATCCGGCGATGGTGAGTAAACTGGTCATTATGAATTCGCCGCATCCGCGCGCGATGGCGCGCGAATTAAAGCGGCCGCGCCAACTGCTCAAATCGTGGTACATTTATTTCTTCCAAGTTCCCTGGCTGCCAGAGACAATCTTGAATCTCGCTCCGGACTACTGGGCCGGTGTATTCTTCCGCGATACAGCCGTCAACAAGCACGCATTTAGCGACGAGGATTTAGAGGTCACGGCAAAAGCCAACGCGCGACCCCGCGCGATGCGCTCGATGATCAACTGGTATCGCGCCGCAGTGCGCTTTCCGCCGATGGCGCGCACCAAGCAAATCACCGCGCCGACGCGGATCATGTGGGCCGAACACGATGTCGCGCTGAGCAAGCCGCTGACTGAGGGGATCGCGCGATGGTACGGCGCCGACTTTCGGATTCACTTCATCGCGCGCTGCGGGCATTGGGTGCAAAACGAAGCGCCGGACGAGGTCAATCGCTTGCTGTTAGCATTTGTCGCTCATTAGGGGACGCCGATTAGGTGGAATCGCCAGGCAAGCGCCAACGCGAGCGCAATCATGGCGAGAGCGAGGACAAAGAGTGGGAGAATGAGCCGGCTCGGAGCGGGGACCGGCTCGATTTCATCTTCGGGGGGATGCCAGAGCAGCCGATTCAGCTCAATCGCTTCTTGATTGTTGGGATTGATCTCCAACGCTCGTTTTGCGAGAATGAAAGCGACATCGCAACTGTCAGCCGTGCGCGCGCAACCTAACCAGGCAAGATCATTCATCGGATCGAGTTCGACGGCTCGCTTGAATTGTTGGCGTGCTTGCGCTCTATTGCCATCGCGTTGCAGTGTCAGACCCTCCTGGACTAGGCGCATCGCCTCGAGTCGTAGGCGCTCTTTCGTTTCCGCGAGGGCCGATTGCGCGAGAGAATCCTGAGGATCAATTTCTAAACCGCGTTGAATATGGCCGATGGCTTCGCGCGGGTCCGTGCTCGTCCTGGCTCGACCCAACCAGGCCTGGATGTGGCCGGGATCGAGTTCTGTGGCGCGGTCGTAGAGTTGTGCCGCCAGGTGAGGTTGCTCCAGGTCGTTCAGAGAGTGCGCCAAGCCGACCAATTCCGGAACGCCGGCGAGCGCAGCCCCCGCGATGATTTCCTCCACGGATTTCTCCAGCCCGGCGCGAATCTCCGCTCGCGCAGGATTCAACTGGAGCAGGCGCGCGTTGCAGCGCACAACTTCTTCCAATTCGGTCGCGGCGGCCGCACGACCGGCCCACGCCTCTTCCGAATTCGGGTCCAATGTGGTCGCGTGGCAAAAGGCCGCGTAGCCCGAACGCCGGTCGTTCCGCGCCAGCATTTCGTGTCCCTTGGTGAGCGCCAGGTAAAGCGCGTTCCGCGACGATTCCTGAATCCCGGCGTCAATTTCCTGCGCCAGGGCGCGGTAGCAAAGGGTAGAGGGCGAATTCGGCGCATAGCGGAAGATGGTCTTGCCGGCTAGACTGGCCTCCTTCAAGACGACGCTCTGCGTCACTGTCGTCGAAAGGAATGGAATCTTGGCGCCGTAGGTACTCTCTGCCGTTGCCGAGACCTCGCGGGCGTGGCGCGTTTTGGAATCGTGCATCGAATAAAAGATTCCCGTTACCCGCAGATTGGCATTCACGGTCTTTTGCACCCCTTGAATAATGTCGAGGAGTACCTTTAGAGTCTGTACCGTGAGATAATCCGCGGTCAGCGGGATAACCACCTCGTCGGCGGCGGCTAGCGCTACGCCGGTTAGGATGCCGGTGCTGGCGGGAGGATCGAGCAGCACATAATCGTAACGGTCGCGCAGCGTGTCCAACGCCACCCGCAGCGCCGAAATCTGGATTGGTCGTTTTTCCAATTCGTGCACGATGGTCGTCAACCCATAGTTGGCCGGTATCAGATCGAAGCAATCGGGTGTGGACAGCAAAATCGAAGAGATCGGTACTGCATGGCCGTCGAGCGCGTCGCATATCGTCCGAGGCAATTGATCGGGCTGATAGCCGAGGCAAAGGGTGAGGGAGGATTGGGGATCGAGGTCCACCGCGAGCACGCTGCGCCCGCGCTCGACCAGCGCCGCGGCGAGGTTTGCCGTGGTTGTGGTCTTGCCAACGCCGCCTTTGACGTTCGCGATTGCCAGAATGCGCGCCATTGCGTGTCCTTCAATATGTCAGTATAGCGGTCGCGGTGATAATGTCAATAGTTGTATTGACGCATTCGGATGGCGCGGATGGTTTGTAACCCAACTGTAAGGTGTGCCGCAATCTCGAGGAGGGTTTTTCCAACCATCGTCATTCACCGCTCGATCGGGTAGTCTCGCTCTCGCCCGCGCGGGTAGCCGCAAAGACTATACCTTAATCCCCCTAAAACTATCAAGAGGAGTGTAGACTTGTCTCCTGAATGTGACTATAATTTGTCTTGCGTAGAAGAAACGACATAGTTTTATCGCAGTGATATTTTCTAGAAAGTGAGCCGATTCCGAACAAAAACCGCCGCCGATCGTCGTTGATCCTCGGAACTCTAAGGAATCGGCCTTTTGTTTGCGTGGAGATCGCGTGAACACTATTCGACCTCAATCCATGATCGTCACGCTCTATGGCGATTACATCCGCCACGCCGGCGGGAGCATTTGGATTGGCAGCCTCATTCGCCTGCTCTCCTACTTTGGGCTTTCGCAACAAGCTGTCCGTTCGACCGTCTCCAGAATGACGCGGCGCGATTTGCTGCGGATTGATCGCGTCGGTCCGCGCAGCTACTACTCGCTCACCGAGAAGAGCGCAAAATGGATCGAAGAAGGCGCCACCCGCATTTTCCATTTTCACGCCCCGCGCAAGCCCTGGGACCGGCAGTGGCGACTCGTTACTTATTCGGTGCCCGAAAGCGAACGCGAAGCGCGTGACCGTCTCCGCCAAGAGCTAAGCTGGATGGGCTTTGGGATGCTGACCAGCGCGCTCTGGATTTCGCCCCACGATTATGGCGCGGAGGTGGAGCGCCTCGCCGAATCGCTCAGAGTTCGTTCGCGCGTCGAAATATTCACGGCACGCCACGACGGCTTTGCCGACCAGGCCACAATCGTCCGGCGTTGCTGGAATCTGTCCCAAATTGACGCCCGTTACCTCGCGTTCATTGAAAAATATCGGCCCGCGTACCAAGAGCACTGCCGCCGGCTCGCCGATGGCGGCGATGTCGAACCAAACCAGTATTTCGTTCGCCGTTTCAACCTGATTCACGAGTATCGGCGGTTTCCGTATATTGACCCCGAATTGCCCGCCGAGCTTCTCCCCTCCAATTGGCGCGGGAACGAAGCGGCCAATCTCTTTCGCGAATACCACGACCTGCTGGCCGAGAAAGCGAATGCCTTTTTCTATTCGGTGTTCGAACCGCGGGCCGAATTGGCCGCACCTCATCTACAGGCGAGTTACCACATCAAGCGAACGCCAAGCAACTTGATCTCAGTTACGGAGGAATGAAACATGGCTTTGAATTGGCTGCCTAGAGAAGACGGATTAAAGGACCATGATCTATGGGGCGCCGAGTTCTTTGGCGCCGAAGCTCCTTCCATTGTGTATGAAATCCGCCCTGTGCTAAACCCGCAGGGCCAACCGGTCGAGGGGCTGTGCGCCGCGTGGATTGTCCTCAACAACCCCGCGCAATACAATTCCTACACGACCAAGATGGTCAAAGGCATCACGGCGGGTTTGCAGAAGGCCAGCATGGACCGGAACATCGTCGCGGTCGTCATCACCGGCGTCGGCGACAAAGCGTTCTGTTCCGGCGGCAACACCAAAGAGTACGCCGAGTATTATTCCAAACGGCCTGCCGAGTACGGAATGTACATGGACCTGTTCAACGGGATGATTGACGGCATTCTCAACTGCAAAAAGCCCGTCATCTGCCGGGTGAACGGAATGCGCGTCGCCGGCGGTCAGGAAGTGGGCATGGCTTGCGATATTAGTCTCTCGTCCGACCTCGCGGTTTACGGACAAGCGGGACCGCGCCACGGCAGCGCGCCCGTCGGCGGAGCGACCGACTTTTTGCCGTGGGCGCTGAGCATCGAAGACGCGATGTGGAGCTGCATCTCCTGTGAGATGTGGAGCGCGTACAAGATGAAGGCCAAGGGCCTGTTGAGCAAAGTGGTCCCGGTTCTCAAACAAGACGGCAAGTGGCTCCGCAATCCGCTCGTCATCACCGACGAATACGTGCGTGATGGCGAAATCGTTTACGGCGAAATGAAAACGGGCGACGATGCTGCTGCGGCCAAGCAGTTGCTGAAATCGGCGCAAACCGATTTTGAATTGCTGGACAGGTCGGTTAACGACATCGTGTGGACGTTTGCCAACCTCTTCCCGAACTGTCTGCAAGTTTCGGTCGAAGGCGTCCGTCAGAAAAAGAAATTCTTCTGGGACATGAGCAAGACGGCGAATCGCCACTGGCTGGCATTGAATATGAACGCGGAGGCCTTTGCCGGATTCAACGCTTTCAACACCCGCAAGCTCACCGGCCAGGATGTCATTGATTTCATGAAATTCCGCGACCTGGAAGCGCAGGGGCAGAAGATGGACGACGAGTTGTTCGAGGCGGTACTAGGAAAACCCAAATAAGCACATGGAGGACAAAGTGGATCTCGAAGGAAAGAACGCAATCGTGACCGGCGCTAGTCTTGGCATTGGCAGCGCCATCGCGATTGATCTGGCGAAAAACGGCGCGAACGTCGCCATCAACTATCGCAAGCACGACACGGAAGCCAACGCGATTTGCGGCCAGATCGCGGCGATGGGACGGCGCGGCTTGGCGATCCGCGCGGACGTTGCGAATTTCAAGGACGCGCAGGCGATGGTCGAAACCGTCGTCAAGGAATTCGGCCGCGTGGACATTCTCGTCAACAACGCGGGCGTGAACCGCGACGCGGTCATTTGGAAGATGGCGGAAGAGCAGTGGGATGAGGCGCTGGCGATCAACTTGAAGGGCTATTTTAACTACATCCGCCACGTCGCGCCTTTGTTCCGCGAGCAGGGCAGTGGCAAGATCGTCAACGTCACTTCGATCAATGGCCTGCGCGGCAAGTTCGGCCAATCGAACTACACCGCCGCTAAAGCGGGCATCATCGGCCTGACCAAAACGGTTGCGCGCGAACTTGCCAAGTCCAATGTGAACTGCAACGCCGTCGCGCCCGGGCTAATCGAAACCGAGATGATGAAGCAAGCGCCGGAAGAGGTCAAGCAAAAGGCGCTCGCTGAAATCGTGCTCGGGCGCCTCGGCTTGCCCGAAGAGGTCGCGTGGGTTGTTTCGTTCCTCTGCTCGGAAAAAGCGCGGCACGTGACCGGCGAAGTGATTAAGGTGGACGGGGGACAATATATCTAGTCGCAAGTCACAAGCTACAGGTCTCAAGTTTATTGTGACCTGAGACTTGTGACCTGAGACCTGAAACGGAGGACTTATGCGTGACGCAGTGATTGTGGATGCAGTACGCACGCCGGTGGGACGATACGGCGGCGCGTTGAAAGATGTGCGCTCGGATGATTTGGCGGCGATGTGTATTGCCGAGATCGTCAAGCGCAATAACGTGGATGCGAATCTGATCGAGGATGTCGTTTTCGGTTGCACGAATCAGGCGGGTGAAGATAACCGCAACGTGGGTCGCATGGCGGCCTTGCTCGCCGGACTGCCTTACTCAGTCGCCGGACAGACCATCAACCGCTTGTGCGGCTCGGGCTTGAACGCCATCATCAGCGCGGCGAACTCGATCAAGCTCGGCGAAGGCGATGTGTTTATCGCGGGCGGCACGGAATCTATGACCCGCGCGCCTTTCGTGTTCGCCAAAGCCGATTCGCCGTTCCCGCGCGATGTCAAGGTCTTTGATTCGACGATTGGTTGGCGGTTTACGAATCCGAAAATGACGATGCCGTACGCGAAGGAAGGCATGGGCGACACCGCCGAGAACGTCGCGCAAAAATACGGCTTGACCCGTTTGGAGCAGGACGAGTTCGCGTTCAACACGCAAAAGAAATGGGGCGCGGCGCACGCGGCGGGCAAATTCAGCGACGAGCTTGTGCCCGTCGTGATTCCGCAGCGCAAGGGCGATCCGATTATCGTGAACAAGGACGAGCACCCACGTCCCGATACGACGATGGAATCGCTTGCCAAATTGTCGCCCGCGTTCAAGAAGGACGGCACAGTTACGGCCGGCAACGCGAGCGGCATCAACGACGGCGCGGCAGCGGTCTTGCTGATGGACGCCGAAACGGCCAAGCGTCTTGGGTACAAGCCGTTGGCGCGCATCGTCGCGAGCGCGGTCGCGGGCGTGGATCCCTCGTACATGGGCCTCGGCCCCATCCCCGCGACGAAGAAAGCATTGGCGCGCGCGGGCTTGAGCATGAACCAGATTGATCTTGTCGAGTTGAACGAAGCGTTTGCCGCGCAATCAATTCCATGCGTTCGCGAATTGGAAATGGATCCCGCCAAGGTCAACGTCAACGGCGGCGCCATCGCCATCGGCCACCCGCTCGGCTCGACCGGCGCGCGCATCACGGCGACGCTGGTTCACGAAATGAAACGCCGCGGCTCGCAATACGGCCTGGTCACGATGTGCATCGGCGTCGGGCAGGGGATCGCGGTGGTGGTGGAGCGAGTCTAAAACGTAAAACGTGAAACGTAAAACGTAAAGCGTTGCTCATTACGTTTCACGCTTTACGTTTTACGGTGAGGATTGCTATGTCAACCATTCTCGTCGAAAAAAACAACGGCGTTACACGCGTGACTCTCAACAAGCCGCCGCTCAACGTCCTGGACATCGCGATGATGGACGAGCTAGATGCCGCGCTCGTGCCGCTGAAAGGCGATGCGGCGACTAAAGTGATCGTCCTCGCGGCGCAGGGCAAAGCGTTCAGCGCGGGCGTGGACATCGCCGACCATACGCCCGAGCGCGTTGAGAGTATGATCGAAAAGTTCCACGCCATCTTTCGCACGATGTGGTCGCTCGATCAACCCATCGTCGGCGCAGTGCAGGGCGCGGCGCTGGGCGGCGGGTGCGAACTCGCGATCGCGTGCGATTTTATCGTCGCGAGCGAGAAAGCGAAATTCGGTCAGCCCGAGATCAAAGTCGGCGTATTCGCCCCCATCGCCACGTTGCTGCTGCCGCGGTTAATCGGTCGCATGAAAGCGAACGAACTGCTGCTGACGGGCGATACGGTTGACGCGCGCGAGGCGGAGCGCATCGGCTTGGTGAACGTGGTCGCGCCGCTTGAATCGTTCGATAGCGCGGTCAACGCGTTTGTCGGACGCCTCACGTCTTTAAGCGGAGCTGTCCTCAAGCACGCCAAGCGCGCGATCGGGATCGGCATTGAGAACGGCTTGACCGAAATCGAACGGTATTACTTGAACGACCTAATGCGCTCGGAAGACGCGACGGAAGGACTGAACGCGTTCATGGCAAAGCGCAATCCAGTGTGGAAGGACAAGTGACATGGGACAGGTGACAAGAGAAGTAAAACGTGAAACGTAAATCGTAAAACCTCTCTTGTCACCTGCCACTCGTCACTTGTCACACTCTAGGGAGTATAGCATGGCCGTTTTTGAGGGCTGGCAAGGCAAGCCGCTCGATCAAGTGCTGCTAGCGGCGCGCGAGCTAGTCGAAGATAATGAATTTCCGACCGTGAATCGTTGGCGCGAACAAGGCGGCAAGGTTCTCGGTCACTTTCAGGTCTACTTTCCCGAAGAACTCGCGCACGCCGCGGGCATGCTGCCCGTCAAGCTGCGCGGCGCGAATATGGAACGCAAGCAAGCCGACTCGCATTTCGGCTCGTACCTCTGCTCGATCATCCGTAGCTCGCTCGAACTGACGTTGAACGGCACGCTCGAACTCGATATGTTCGTCACTCACCCAATTTGTGACGTCGCCCGAAACCTCGCGGGCGTGTGGGGCCGCAATTTTTCCTACCCCGCTCAAATTCTGTATCTGCCTCAGAATGCCAACTCTGCCTACTCCGCGCAATACCTGCGCGATGAATACCGCCGCGTGCTGACCACCATCGAAGGAATCGCCGGCAAAAAGGTGAGCGATCAAGACCTGCGAAACTCGATCGCAGTGTTTAACGAAAACCGCCGCTTGATGCACCAGGTCTATGCGATCAAACGCGAAACGCCGTGGCTGCTGTCCGTGGACGAGGCGTACGTTCTCGTCTCGGTCGGCGGAATGCTCCCCCGCGAAGAGCACAACGCGCTCCTCAACTATGCGCTCCCGCTCATCCAAGCGCGCGCGGCGAAAAAGCAAGATAAGATTCGCGTCGTCTTCGAGGGCGGATTCTGCGAGCAGCCGCCGCTCGATCTGCTGCGCGTCATCGGCCAATCGTGCTACGTCGTGGACGACGATCTACTGATCGGCCTGCGCTGGATTCAGAGTGACGTGCCGGCCGACGGCGACCCACTGCTGAATTTGGCCGACGCGTACCTCAACAACTCGTCCTACAGCCCGGTGCAGCACGATCTTCGCAAACCGAAAGAGAAAATGCTGCTCGAACGCATCCGGAACTCGCACGCGCAGGCCGCGATCATCACCGCGGCGAAAATGTGCGAACCGGGTTTGGAAGAGCAAGTTGCCTACAGCAAGAAATTCGACGAGCTGAACATTCCGTACTTTATCAGCGAATTCGAAGAAAAAATGACCGCGTTCGACCACATGCAGATACAGCTTGAGACGTTTGTGGAGAATATCCTCTTTGAGTAAACAGTCAACAGTCAACAGTTAACAGTTAACAGTCATCAGGTGTTGTGTTCACTGTTCACTGTTCACTGGTTACGGAGCATACAATGACCGACAAGATAAACGGACAAGACATCGTCGGGCGCGGCGCAAAGGACGGCGCGCGGCTGTTTCGGGAATGGTTCGGGCGGCTGACCGGCGCGGCCGAGCGGGGCGAACATACGGCTTACGTTTTCGTCATGGGCAGTCTCGCTGAAGTCCTAAATGTCTTTGATTTTAATTTAGTGTTCCCGGAGATCAGTTCGCTGCAAACCGCGGTGCGCCGCGTCGCGCACGAGTACCTGAATATCGCCGAGGACTATGGCTATTCGCCCGATATTTGCGGCTACGTCAAGGCCGACGTGGGCGTGCAACTTCGCGGCGGCGAACATCCGATGGGCAAGATTCCCAAGCCGACGATTGCGATTCTGACGAATGCCTGTAACACCTACATGAAGTGGGGCGAAATTTGGGAGCGCTGGTACGGCAACGCGACCTTTACGCTCGATTCGCCCGGCTCGCGCAGCGCGGGCTTGCACCCAATGCCCGGCGATGCGGATTTCGAGAACGACCGCAAGTACGTCGAGTTCCAGCTCCGCGAACTGATCGCGCTGTGCGAACAGCTTACCGGGAAGAAATTCGATATTGATAAACTGTGCCAGACGATGCAGTACACGAACGACATGAGCGTGGCGTGGAAGCGCGTGCTCGATTTGAACAAGGCCGCGCCCGCGCCGTTCAATGCGCTCAACGAAGGAACGATCTACATGGGCGTCGCGAACGCGCTGCGCGGCACGGCGGCGGGCAGCCAGTATTTCAAAGAACTGGTGCAAGAGATGGAATACAAGGCCGCGCATCATGTGGGGACGATTGACGAAGAAAAATATCGGCTCAGCTTTGTCGGCGTGCCGTGCTACCCCATCTTCCGCCGCTTTTTCGAAATGTTCTCGGAATGGGGCGGCAGTTTCGTCACCTCGACCTATTTGGAATTTGCGGCGGGCGGCTTGAGTCTCGGCTATGAATACGATTTGAATCGCCCGATGGAAAGTTTGGCGGAAGGTATCCTGATCGGGTTGCGTCAGGCGATGGACTCGATGTTCTTTCAGAATCAGGCGCTGGTCGAACAGGTCAAGACCTACAACATTGATGGAATCGTCTATCATCCCATCAAGAGCTGCCGCACCGTCTCGACCGGTCTGGCCGACAATCGCCGCGCGGTGATGGACGCGTGCGACGTCGCGACCCTCTTTATCGAATCGGACATGATGGACAAGCGCGTCGTCTCGGAAGCGCAAATGAAGAACCGCATTGACGCGTTCTTCGAAGGACTGGCGACGCGGAAATTGCGCGCGCAAGCAGCAGCATAGGAACAAAACGTGAAACGTAAAACGTAAAAACACCACGCAAGCGCGAAGAATACGTTTTACGCTTTACGTTTTACGGAGGCATACATGGCATACGCAGCAGGAGTTGACGTCGGCTCGACGCAGACCAAAGCGGTCGTCGTTGACGAAGGGCAACGCATCGTCGGGTGGACGATTATTGATACCGGCTCGAACGTGGTCACCGCCGCTGAAAAGGCGTTCCACGCGGCTCTAAAGCAAGGCAACATTCCCGACGAAGAAGTCGAATACGTCGTGGGCACGGGATATGGACGATACAAAGTGACGTTCGGCAATACGCAAGTGACCGAGATCAGTTGTCACGCGCGCGGCGCGGTTCACATGTTCCCCGGCACGCGCACGGTGCTCGACATGGGTGGGCAGGACACCAAAGCGATTCGCGTCCGCCCGAACGGCGAAGTGATTGACTTTTGTATGAACGACAAATGCGCGGCAGGCACCGGACGCTTTTTGCAAGCCGCGGCGTTTGCGCTCGAAATCCCGCTCGCCGAACTTGGGCCGACGGCGCTGCGCGCGGAAAAATCCGTTCCGATCACGACGACCTGTACCGTGTTCGCCGAATCCGAAGTGCTGTCGTGGCTCGGCAAAGGCAAAAAGATCGAAGACATTTTACTCGGCGTGCATCGTTCGATTGGCACGCGTTCGATGGCCTTGCTGCGCCGTGTTGGAATCGAAGAGCAAGTAACGTTCACTGGCGGCGTGACGCGCAATCAAGGCATGGTCGAGGTGATGAACCAGATGCTCGGGTTCAAGGTGAACGTGGGCGAGGAAGCGCATTTGATGGGCGCGCTCGGCGCGGCGCTGTTCGCGCTCGACCGCGTGATGGCAAGCCGCGCGCCGGTCGCCGTGAAAGAAGGGACGTCCTAATGTATACCGCAGGCATTGATGTCGGTTCGACATATACCAAGGCAGTCATTTTTGGCGAACAAGGCCGCATCGTGGGTCGCGGCATGGTCATTACCGGTTTTCGCCTCGCCGATGCTGCGTCGAAAGCGTACCAGGCGGCGCTCGCGCAAGCCGGATTAGCCGAGCACCATATCGGCTATATCGTCAGTACCGGCTATGGGCGTTACCAGGTTCCATTCCGCGATGTTCAAGTGACTGATCTATCGGCGCAAGCGCGCGGCGCGCACTTTTTCTTCCCCAAGACCAAGACCGTGCTCGACGTGGGCGGGCAGACGATGAAAGCCAGCCGCCTCGATCAAGGCAAAGTTCGCTCGTTCCGGCTCAACGACAAGTGCGCGGCGGGCACCGGCGCGTTTCTCGAAAAGACCGCGCGCTACATGAGCTACAAGATCGAAGAGATCGGCCCGCTCATCGCGACTTCGAAAGAGCCGGTGGCGATTTCGAGCGTGTGCGCGGTGTTTGCCGAATCCGAAGTCATCAATCACGTCTCGTCGGGCGCGACGCCCGCGGACATTATGCACGGCGCGATCGTTTCGCTCGTGGATCGCTCGGTGCAGTTGATGAAGCGCGTCCAGATGGAACCGGAATACACGGTCGTCGGCGGCATCCTGCGTTTCGAGACGATGGTGCGCGTCATCGGCGACCGCCTGAACGCGACCGTAAACGTTCCGCCCGGCGACCTGGTGCAATACACCGCGGCGGTGGGCGCGGCCATCCTCGCGCAGCAGCGCTTGGCAAAAATGCAGGCGGCGTAGGGCAAATTGCCAATTTGCCCCACAGGAGACTATGCCGACACTGACGCAGGCCGAAATCGCGGAAAAAGAAAGAGAGTTGGTGACTGAGGGTTGGACGCGGCAATTCACCACATTCCCCAACCGCGTCCAGGAATACCTTGACCTGTATGGGGCGATGGAGTTAGAAGTTCGCGTCGAACCGTGGGCGCTGACGTTAGACGAAGACCCGTCGTGCAGCAGTTGCGCACTGACCGGCGTGATGCGAACCATCTTCACGCGGCGGAAAGCCGACCTATGAACGGGTCGCAAGTCACAAGTCACAGGTCTCAAGCCACAGATGGCTCTTTGAGACGTGTAACCTGTGACCTGAGAACTACGACCTGCGACTTGGGACCTGAGACTTGAGACAGCAATGGCATCCAAACACTTCCTCGACCTCGTCTGGAACGATCCTCAGAGCAGTGCGACCGGCTATCTGGTGATAGACCAGCTCGTGCGCGGCATCGCGGGCGGCGGCTGCCGGATGCGGCCCGGCTGCACGATGGAAGAGGCCGCGCGGCTCGCGCAGACGATGACGCTCAAGTTCGCGCTTTTCGATGTGCCGATTGGCGGCGCGAAAGTGGGCATTGACTACGACCCCGGCGCGCCTGATGCGGACGAGGTGCTGTATCGTTTCTTTGAGGCCATCGCGCCGTACTTGCGGGGATCGTACATCACCGGCCCCGACATGGGGACGCACGAGAATCAGATTCTCAAAACGTTGCAGCGCGTTGGAATTCGCTCGCCCTATTACGCGGCGATTCAACGCTGGGGCTTGACGCCCGAAGCAGAAGACACGGTGCGACGCGCGCTTGCGCTGAAAACGGATGGGATGACGCTCGACGGTTTCATCGCCGGTTATGGCGTTTCGGTCTGCGCGCTGGAGGCGCTCAAGCACAAGAATTTTCCGATCAACGCGGCGCGCGTCGGTTTGCAGGGCTTTGGCAGCGTGGGCGGCGCGGCCGCGCGCTACCTGGCGCAAGCGGGCGCCAAGATCGTCGCCGTGGCCGATATTGAGGGGACGGTTGCGCGACGCGAGGGCTTGGACGTAGAATTGCTGCTCAAGTCGCGGAACGCGTTGGGTATGATTGATCGGAGCCGATTGCCGGGCGATTACGCGCAACTTGGCGCGGACGCGTGGTTCACGGAACCGAGCGATGTGCTCATTCCGGCCGCGCTGGCGGACACGATTGACGTGTACAAAGCCGAGCAAGTGAAAGCGGCCATCGTCGTCGAGGGCGCGAATTTCCCGCTGACCGCCAAAGCGGAACAAGCGCTCCACGCGCGCGGCGTCGTCATCATCCCCGACTTTCTCGCGAATTCCGCGTTTGCCTACATCTCCGGCGCGCTGTTAATGGGCGCGGTCGGCGCGGATGCGGACGCGATTTTGAAACTGGTGGCAGAGCGTTTGCAGGACCGCACGCGGCGCGTGCTAGACGGAATCGAAAGGGGCGTGCCGCCGCGCGAGCAAGTGATCGCTATTGCGGAGGAGAATCTGGCGCGGCTTCGGGCGGAGTAGGGGATTGTTCGAGAGGATTGAGGGTGACTAATCCCTCTGCTTTAGCTGCCGCGAGGAGATTGTCATCGGCGGCAACGAAAACTGGAGATTGCGCCTTTGACTTTACGGCAGACGTAAGCTGCAACGCATCAAGCGTCCGAAGATTATGCTTGAGTACCAATCCACGCGCGGTGTGCAGAGATTCGTCATCAACACTGACTACAGCTAGTCGGCCGGTTGCGTCGGCGGTGAATCGGTCAAGCGCGTGATTCAGAACGGCGTCGTCAATGTCACCTTGATTCTTGAGGCGTTGGAACGCGGAAGCGATCTCGACAATCGCCAATCCAGAAATGATGATCTTGGATTGAGCATCTGCAAAGATTGCATCAACGCGTTTGGAACCAGCTTCGGAGCGATAATGTTTAACGAGTGCGCTCGTATCGAGGAAGTACGAAGTCATCCTTCTTCTTCTCGCAGAGCGATAACCAAATCAGAAAGCGATCCTTTGATGGATGCTAGTCCGCGGCGGACTTGCTCGAGCGATGGTGGATTTTCCACCGGATTGGGGAAATACTCCTCACCGCCCGAAACTGGAATGCCCGCCGCACGCATTTCGCGCAAGGCGCGCACTTTGCTGGGGTGATAACGCGGGTTCGGCTCTGGTTCTCCGGAAAGCGCAGACACCGCTCGGCGAAGCTGATCGAGTTTCTCGGCGGGATAGTTACTGATCTTGTCGGCGCGCAGAATCAAGTAGGCATTCGGCGCTAGGGTGAGGACCACCCACCCATCACCTTCAACCGCCTCAATTGGGATTTTGACGGTTCCTTTTTCGATTGTAATCGCTGACACGGCACATCACCTCTGGCCGAGATTATAACACGAACCTGGAGTAATGACAACGACTTTTGGAGGTATCTATGACAGTCGCAATTGACCTAACCGGGAAAAGCGCAATTGTAACGGGGAGCGGACGCGGGATCGGACGCGAGACGGCGCTGCTGCTGGCGAAAGCCGGCGCGTGCTTGACGATTGCCGACGTGGACGAAGCGACGGCGGCGAGCACCGCGGCAGAGATTCGCGCGTTGGGCGCGGCGGCGACGCATGTGCGGGTGGACATTACCCAGCCGGACGATGCCAAGCAGATGGTCCAAGCCGCGCTGGCGGCGCACGGGCGCTTGGACATTCTCGTGAACAACGCCGCGCGCTGGACGACCAAGCTGTTCAAGGACATGACGCCTGAAGACTATGATGCGAATATTCGCGTCACGCTTTATGGCACTCTACACGCCTCGCGCGCCGCGCTCGATCCGATGATGGAGAGCAAGTACGGGCGCATTATCAACTTGATTTCGGATGCGGGGCGCATCGGCGAGCCGTATCTCTCGATCTATGCCGCGGCCAAAGGCGGCGTCGCCGCGTTCACCAAGGCGTTGGCGAAAGAGGTCGGAAGATACAACATCACGGTGAACGGCATTGCACCGGGTATCACGCTCACGCCCGGCTCGGCGGATTTCATCCAAGGCGCGGGCGGTGAGGAAAAGTTGGCCAAGGCGTATCCTTTGCGCCGTCTCGCCCAGCCCATTGACATCGCGAACCCGATCCTGTTCCTCGCGTCTGACATGTCGGGCTATATGACCGGCCAAATCTTTAGCGTGAGCGGCGGGTACAGCACGGTAGGATAATGAGCCAATTTGCCAATGAACCAATGAGCCAAATCTTCGATGCCGCCAATCATTGATTTTCATATCCATGTCGGTCGTTCCGAGATGTGGAAACCGTGGGTGTTCGAGTGGGCGGTCAACAACCTCAACGAAGACGACCGCCGCTTGGGCGCCGAGCATTATCTGGACAGCATCGCCGCGTCGTGGGAAACGTTGGAAAAGCATCTCGACGAGTGCGGCGTGGACTATGCCGTCATACTGGCTGAGGAAAGTCCCATCACCACGGGCATCACGCCGAATGACTATGTGATCAACTTTTGCCGCGGCAGCAAGCGCCTCATCCCATTTTGCAGCGTCAACCACTATTTGCACGCGACCCCGGGCAAAGAGTTGGAACGGCTGATTACACAAGACGGATTTCGCGGCCTCAAGATCTACCCGACCTACGAACACTTTTACGCGAACGACCGCGAGCTTTACCCGATGTACGCGGTTCTGCAGGACGCGAAACTGCCGCTGATGGTGCATACCGGTTCGTCGGTGTTCAAAGGCGCCAAACTCAAGTACGGCGATCCGCTCGCGCTCGACGATGTGGCCGTGGATTTTCCCGACCTGAACATCGTGATGGCGCACAGCGGACGCGGCTTTTGGTATGATCGCGCGTTCTTTCTCGCCCGGCTGCACGAGCACGTGTACATGGAGCTGGCGGGCTTGCCGCCGACGCGCTTGTTGGAATACTTTCCCGAATTCGAGCGCAACGCCGACAAGATCATTTTCGGCACGGACTGGCCCGGGATGCCGTACATCAAGCGGAACATCGAGCAGATTCGCAAACTGCCGTTAAAGGCGAGTACCTTCGAAAAGATTCTCGGGGGGAATGCGGCGCGAGTGTTGGGGTTGGGTGGTTAGGTAGCTGGGTGGTTGGGTGGTTGGGGCGAAGCGACTGGCACAGACTGTGGTTTCCAAACCGTCAGAATATCTACATTATCAAAATCCGAGTCGTTCGTCGCAAGGTGTTTGATGCTCTGCGCTTTGCAGGTTGCGAGGTGGAGCGCATCTGTCCCAAGTAGCTTGTAGCTTTTGCCCAAGTCCGGCGATGTCGCGATAACATCGTAACCGATATCAAGAATGCGTAGGCCTTTCGCTTTCAAGACGTTCACATAGCCCAGAAAATCGGTACATGCCTTGTAGCACTGTGCAGAGAGAGCAGCGTCCTTCTTCAGTTGCTCTTTGATTTTCCAAATCTTGTCGGTCTGTAGAATCTCCGAACCTTTGCCGATCAGGATGACGTGAAGAACTTCATTGAGCACAAAGTTCGACGTTACGCCGCTTATCTGACTTTGCTCTACTCGTTCGAGGAATTGGGTACAATCCTTTTGGAACTTGGGATTGCGTAACGCAAAGTAACTCCAGATATTGGCGTCAATAAAGATGTCGTCGGGCAACGTATAGCCAATGAGGTCCATGGTTACCTGGTAAGAAGTGAGTCTTCGTAGTCTGCATGCAGCGTGGCAATATCGGCTACAGGGGCAACAAAACCACTCATTTGCTCGGTGAGATTCTTCGGCTTTACCAGTATGTAATGTTCTGTACGGATGATTTCGAGTTCGCCGAAGCTCTCGAAATAATCTTTGGGCAGCAGCAGACCTTCTCGTACAATTTGTGCTTCCATTCTGACCTCCTTGCAAGAGAATTATAACGGCGAACCATACAGGAGTCAACATGACCAAGCAATTAATGTCCGGCGATCAGGCGATTGCGCGCGGGGTGTGGGAAGCGGGCGTGGTCTTTGCGTCCAGCTATCCCGGCACGCCGGCGACCGAAATACTCGAAAGTCTGGCGCACTATGCCGACATTCAGGCGCAGTGGGCGGTCAACGAAAAGGTCGCGTTTGACGAGGCGATGGGCGCGGCGATTGCGGGCGTCCGCGCGTTTGTAGCGGTGAAGCATGTCGGCTTGAACGTCGCCGCAGACTCGTTCATGGTCTTTCCGTATGGTGGGACGAACGCGGGTTTCGTCGTCGTCAGCGCGGACGATCCGGGCACGCACAGTTCGCAGAACGAACAGGACAATCGCTATTTTGCGAAATTCGGCAAGGTGCCGATGCTCGAACCCTCCGACAATCAAGAGGCCAAAGATTACATCAAGCTGGCGTATCAGATCAGCGAGCAATTCGAATCGCCCGTGATGGTGCGCGTGACGATGCGGCTCGCGCACACCAAAGGTATGGTAGAGCCGGGCGAGCGCAGCACCGCGCCTAAGAAGCCGTTTGTCAAGGACAACTTGAAATGGGTGGTTCCGCCCTTTGCCAAGCTCCACCGCACGCCGCTTGAGAACAAAATCCGTGCGATGGAGCAGTACGCAGAAACCTTTGCCGAAAACAAGGTTGAAAAAGGGATCGGCGGCGCTGATTACGCCGTAATCACGAGTGGCGTTATCTTCCAGTACGCGCGCGAAGTTCTACCGCAGCCGGATTTCCTCAAGCTTGGAATGACCTATCCGCTCCCCAAACATATGATCCTCGACTTTTGCGCCAAATACCCCAAGGTATACATCATCGAAGAGAGCGAGCCGTTCCTCGAGGAGCAGATTCGCTATTGGGGCGTACAAAACGTCGTCGGCAAGGAATTGTTCACGAACATCGGCGAGCTGTCGCCGGAATTGATCGCGCAGCAAATGTTTGGCACGCTTGCGCCGACGGATTTCTCGAAAGAGATCGGCATCCCCGCGCGCCCGCCGATGCTGTGCATCGGCTGCCCGCACCGCGGCACGTACACTTCGCTGAATCGCATCAAGGGCATCACCGTCACCGGCGACATTGGCTGCTACACGCTCGGCGGCCTGCCGCCGTACAACACGATGAACACATCGTTTGAAATGGGCGGTTCCATCGCGCACGCGTACGGCTTTGAAGCCGCGGGCGAGCCGCGCACCGTCGCGATCATCGGCGACTCGACGTTTCTGCACAGCGGTGTCGCGCCGTTGATGGACGCGGTTTACAACGGCGGCAAGACAACCGTCGTCATCGTGGACAATCGCACGACGGGCATGACCGGACAGGAAGATCATCCCGGCACCGGCAAGGACATTCACGGCCATCCGGCGAAAAAGATAGATTACGAAGTTCTCTGCCGCGCGATGGGCGTCGAATTCGTCAAGCACGCGAGCGCCTTCCGCCCGGACGAAGTTGAAAAAGCGGTGCGCGAAGCGATTCAATTCGATGGGCCTTCGGTCGTAATTTCGGAAGGGCCGTGCGTTCTGATTCCGGAAGAAAAAGCGAAAAAGAAAGTTGGGTTTACGGTCGTCGCCGAAGATTGTATCGCATGCGGCTTGTGCTTTCACACCGGCTGCCCGGCGATCAAGGAGAGCGCCGAGACCTATCGCAAGACGGAACAACAAAAGTCGCGGCCCAAGGCGATTATTGATCCCGACATTTGCGTTGGCTGCACGCTCTGCGCGGCGGTCTGCCCGCCGGAGTGCATCGTGAGAGTGGATGGGCAACCGTGGGGCGCGTAGCAGGTCGCAAGTCGCAGGTCACAAGTCGCAAGTCCGACTGTGCTTGTGACGTGTGACCTGTGACGTGAGACTTGACATGAGACGGACATGGTCAGTGAGAAAATTCGAGAGCACCTTCTACGGGATAAATTCGCGGAATCGCTTGGGATTGAGTTGTTGGAATTGCGCGAAGGGTACGCCAAGTGTTCGATGATCGTGCGCGACGCCATGTTGAACGCACACAAGATTGCGCACGGCGCGGCGATTTTCACGCTGGCCGACTTTGCGTTTGCGGCGGCGTGTAACTCGTATGGTCAGGTCGCCGTGGCGTTGGAAGTCAAAATCAATTTCCTGGATGCCGTGAAATCGGGGACACGCCTGATCGGAGAGGCAAGCGAAGAAGCGGTGACCAAGCGCATCGGACTGTACCACCTCACGGTGCGAGATGAGGGCGGCAAGCTGATCGCGTCGGCTCAAGCGACGGCGTATCGGAAGCAGGAATGGTTTGGGGGAAGAGGACAATGACACACAATTTGCTATTTGCGGGTGTAGGTGGACAGGGCGTGGTTTTGGCGAGCGAGGTGATCGCGTTGGTGGCCGCGGCTGAAGGATACGACGTGAAGCAAGGCGAAGTACACGGCGCGGCGCAGCGCGGCGGCGCGGTCGTCAGTCACATTCGCTTTGGCGAGCGCGTCTACTCGCCGCTCAATTTGCGCGGGCAAGCGGATGTGATGGCCGCGTTCGAAACGCTCGAAGCCGTGCGGCACGCGCACTATTTGAAACCGGGCGGCGTGCTCATCGTCAACGACCACCGGATCGAACCGACCTACCTGAACACGACCGTCAAGTATCCCGACGACCCAATCGGATTTTTGGAGCGCAAGCCGATTCGTGTTATAGTGCTGAACGCGTCCGAAACCGCGCGCGCGCTGGGAAACGAGCGCGTCGCGAGTCTGGTCATGCTCGGGGCTGTTTCGCGGTTTATTCCGCTTAAAGCCGATTCTTGGGACAAGGTCTTGCGCGAGCGCATTCCCGCGAAATTGCTAGAACTGAACCAGCGCGCGTTTGCCGAAGGACAGAAAGCCGCCGCGTAGAGAAAGCGGATGACCGGTAACCTGAAGGAGGGTTAGCCATGTGGCAGCCGGATTGCGAGACTTGCACGCGAGAAGAATTAGAGCGATTGCAGTTGGCGCGTGTGCGCGAGAATATCGCGCGCATTGCCGCGTGCAACCCCGCGTATTACGACAAAATCGGCCGACCGCATCCCGATGCGATTGGCGCACTGGGCGACATCCCGCAACAACTCCCCTTAATGACCAAAGGCGATTTGCGGGCGGGCTATCCCTTTGGCTTGGCGTGCGTGCCGCAAAAGGATTTTGCGCGCATGCAGATGAGTTCCGGCACGACCGGTAAGCCGGTGATCTGCCCCTACACCCGCGGCGACATCGCCCAATGGGCCGAGACGATGGCGCGTTGCTACACCGCAGCCGGCGTCACCCGCGACGATGTGATTCAAATTACCCCCTCATTCGGCTTGCCGAACGGCGGCTTTGGTTTTCACTTTGGCGCCGAAACGCTCGGCGCATTCTACATCCCGGTCGGCCCCGGGCGTACACTCCTCCAACTGCAACTGATGCAAGACCTCGGCGCGACCGTCCTCACCGCCATCGCCACGTATCCGATCCGCCTGATCGAAGCCGCCCGCGAAGAGCATTTCGATTTTCGCAAGACCCAATTGCGCGTCGGCATCTTTGGATCGGAAATGTGGAGCGACGAGCTGCGCAAAAAGATCGAGAACGAAATGGGGATTGAGAGTTTCGATATTATCGGGATGACGGAAACGGGCGGCGTGGGGATGGGGATTGATTGCCAAGCGCACCACGGCATCCACATTTGGGAAGATCATTACCTGGCCGAGGTCGTTGATCCGCAGACGGGCGCGGTTCTGGACGATGGGCGCGAAGGCGAGTTGGTCGTTACGACTCTGACGCGCCAAGCGCTGCCGCTCATTCGCTTTCGCACGGGCGATATTACGCGGGTGATTTCCCGAGAGCGCTGCGAATGCGGGCGCACGCATCTTCGCATTGACCGATTCAAGGGCCGCACCGACGATATGATCGTTTACAAAGGTTTGAATTTTTACCCGAGCCAGATCGAGACTCTGCTCCTGCGTCAAGATGGAATTGCGGCAGATTATCAGATTGTCCTCGGCTGTGACGAACGCGGCAATGAAACGATGGACATTGTTGTCGAGACGGCCGCGCCGCTTGCCGCAGAAGCGCAAGCACGCATTCGGCGCGAGCTATTCGACTATGTGGGTTTGTCGGTGGCACCCCAGTTCGTCAAGCAAGGCGAGCTGCCGCGCCCACCGGGTAAGGCGGTTCGAGTGGTTGACAAACGGCACGTGTGAAGGGAGGTGATGGCGGTCTCTGGAGTGGTTGTTGGTTCGACCGAAGCACGACCTTTAGGAAGAGAGAGCAATTCAAACAAGGAGGAGCAGAAATGAAGTTACGACACGTTTTGCTGATGCTGGCGACGAGTCTCGTGATTCTGGCCGTTGTCGCCGCGTGCGCACCCGCGCCGACACCGACACCGGTTCCACCCACGGCGGTTCCGCCGACAGCTGCGCCGCAACCGACCAAAGCGCCGGAACCGACCAAGGCGCCCGCGGCAACGGCTGCGCCGACAGCTGTGCCAACCAAAGCGCCGGAACCGACCAAGGCGCCGGAACCGACCAAGGCGCCCGTGGCTGGAGCACCCTACAAAGTTGGCGTCGTAGTATCTGTCACCGGCCCGCAGTCCTCGCTCGGCGTGCCCGAGCGCGATTCGGTGTTGATGGTGATGGAGCAAGTCAACGCGAAGGGCGGCATCAAAGGTCCCGATGGGGCCTTGCACAAACTTGAGGTGATCGTCGAGGACGATGCCAGCGACACGACCAAAGCGGTGACGGCGTCGAAAAAGTTGCTCGAGCAAGACAAGGTGCACGTTCTGGAAGGCGCGAGCGGGAGTCCGATGAGTATCGCCATGTCCCCACTCGCAACCGCGGCCAAGATTCCGATGGTCAGCTATGCGTCGTCATCCGCCATTGTGTACCCCGCGCTGACTGATCTCGTCGGCAAGGCCGTCAAGATTCCGGGCAAGCCCGACCACACGGTCGCCGCCGGAGAAACGCTGGTTTACCTTGCCCGCGTTTACGGCGTGAAAGAAGACGACATCAAGAAAGCCAATCCCGACATCAAAGTTGACGTCGCTCTGCCCTGGGTCTTCAAGACGCCCCAGGAAAACTACCCCGTGGCCTCGGTCCAGGTAGACTATTTCAAGGCGAAGGGTATCAAGAAAGTCGCCTCGATTGGCGTGAACAACGCGTTCGGTCTCGACTCGCGACTTGGGATGAAGGCGCTCTACAAAGAAGCGGGCATCGAAATCGTCGCGGACGAGTTGTTCCAACCCGGCGACAAGGACTTTCGCGCGCAACTGACCAAAATCAAATCCTTGAACCCCGAAGGGCTGGTCGTCCACGCGACCTCGGCGGAAGGCGCGGGCGTCACCGTGCAGTTCCGTGAACTCGGCTTCAAGATCCCCATTCTCCACAACCACGGCATCGGCGCCCAGGCATTTATTGACGCCGCGAAAGCCGACGCCGAAGGTGTGCTGTTCCCCATCGGCAAAGTGCTCGTCGCCGACAGCCTGCCGGACAGCGACCCGCAGAAAAAGGTCTTGCAGCAGTACATCAAAGACTATCAAGCTTTCACCAAGGGCGCGCCGATCAGCACATTCGGCGGCCACGCGTGGGATGGCATCCAAATGGCCGTGATGTGCTTTGAAAAAGTCGGCTCGGATGCCGAAAAGCTGCGCACGTGCTTTGAGGGGGTCAAGAGCTTTCCTGGGATCAGCGGTGTGTTCAACATGACCGCGACCGATCACACCGGCATCGCCAAGGAATCGCTCGTGCTCGTCAAGATCGAAAAAGGCAAGTGGACGTTTGTAGACCCGGCCAAGTACAAGGACAACTAGCGTTACAATGTAGGGGCGGGGTCACCCCGCCCCTACAGGAGAACGGGATGGCATTAGAGACCGAGATCCTCCAACTATTATTCGCCGGCGTTACCGTCGGCAGTATCTATGCGCTGATCGCGCTGGGGTTTGTCGTAGTGCATAACGTGACGGGCATTGTCAATTTCGCCCAGGGCGATTTCGCCATGCTGGGCGCTTTGATCGCCGTCACCCTCACCGAGAAAACGCCGATTTTCAATCGCGTGCTGACCGCCGAGTTTAACCTGCCACTGCCGGTCGGCGTCGCGCTGAGCGTGCTGATTTCGGCGGCGTTGGGCGCATTGTTCTACCTCGTCGCGATTCGCCCCGCGCGGAACGCGTCCATCGTGTCGCTGATTATCATCACCATCGGCGCGCATTTCGCTTTGCAAGGCGCGGCGCTGATCACCTGGGCCGCCGACCCGTACTCGCTGCCGCGCTTTAGCAGCGGGCCGCCGCTCGAAGTGATCGGCGCCATCCTCACGCGGCAGAATATATGGGTGATTGGCGTCACCGTCGTTCTGTTGTTATTGTTGTACCTTTTCTTTGAACGGACCATGCTCGGCAAGGCGCTGCGAGCGTGCGCCATCAATCGCACTGCCGCGCGCTTGATGGGGATTGACATCAACCGCATGGCGCTCCTCTCGTTCGCGCTCAGCGCCGCGATTGGCGCGATCGCCGGGATCGTCATCACGCCGGCCAACTCGATGAGTTATGGCGACGGCACCTTTCTCAGTCTCAAGGGATTTGTCGCGGCCGTCATGGGCGGTCTGAACAGCGCGACGGGCGCGGTGGTCGGTGGCATCGTGCTGGGTATTTTGGAAACGCTCGGCGCGCGCTATCTTTCGTCCGGCTACAAGGATGCCATTGCGTTTCTGGTCTTGTTCGCCATTTTGTTCGTTCGCTTGAGCGGCGCGCTGCGCCGCGGTCAATCGCCGCTGGAAGAGTCGGGCCTTTAAGAGGAATCAATGCAACTGACTGGTCGAACGAATCTGATCGCGTTTGTCGCTCTGGCTGGCGCCCTGGCGATCATTCCATCGTTTCTGTCGAATAACTACCAGGTCAGCATCTTTATTCTCATCGCGCTGTACACGATTCTTACGGTCGGGCTGTCATTGCTGATGGGTTATGCGGGCCAGATCTCGTTGGGGCAGGCAGTGTTCTACGGCATGGGCGGCTACGTCACCGCGTGGTTGACCGTTCGCAACGGACTGCCGCCGCTCGCCGGCATGTTCTTGGCCGCGGTGGTTACCGGCCTCGTCGCGTACTTTGTGGGGGTCCCGATGCTGCGGCTGCGTGGGAACTATCTCGCGATGGCGACGCTCGGGCTGAATGTGATTTTTGAGCTGATCGTCATGCAAGAAACGGCATGGACCGGCGGGCCGGACGGATTCAAGGGCATTCCCAAATTCTCGATTGGCGAGTTTGTTTTCCAGACCGACCGAGAGATGTACTTTGTCGTTTGGGCTTTCGCCTTGCTGATCATCGTCTTGTCGCTCAATATCGTCAATTCGCGATCCGGGCGCGCGCTGCGCGCCGTTCACGCGAGCGAAATCGCGGCGGAGATGAACGGTGTGGACACGGCGCACTACAAGGTCGCGGTGCTGGTGTTGAGCGCGGTCTACGCGAGCGTCGCCGGGAGTCTGTACGCCTTCTGGCTGGGCATCATCAGTCCCTCGGTGTACCACCTCAGTTTCTCGATCGAACTGGTCGTCATGGTCGCCATCGGGGGGTTGGCGAGCGTCTGGGGCGCGATTTTCGGCGCGGCGATGGTGACGCTGCTCGCGGAATTTCTGCGTAATGTTTTGCCGCAGCTCTTGCGCGGCGCGTCGGGCGAACAAGAGATCATCGCCTTTGGCGTGATTCTGATTCTGGTCATGATCTTTTTGCCCGAAGGGCTATTGACTGGCAGCATTGCCCGCTACCGTCGTTGGCGCGCGGAGCGCAAGGCGGTCCGGGACATTGAGCAGGCAACGGACATACTGGAACCGATGCAATGAGTCAAACGGGCCAAATTTGCCAAACATGCCAAATGTGCCAATAGATTTGGCGGGTTTGGCATGTTTGGCAAATTGGGCAGATTTCAAAGTCATGAACATTCTCGAAGCGAAAAACCTTTCTAAAGAATTTGGCGGCGTGGTCGCAGTTCACAATGTTTCGTTCGACGTGACCCGCGGCGAAGTCTTTGCCATCATCGGGCCGAACGGCGCGGGCAAGACGACGCTGTTCAATCTGATCTCCGGCGTCTATATGCCGACGGGCGGTGAATTGTATTTTGAAGGGCGCTTGCTCAGTCGCGCCAAACCCCATCGGCGGGCGGCACTTGGACTCGCGCGCACGTTTCAGAATTTGCAATTGTTCACGAACATGACCGTGCTGGAAAACGTCATGGTCGGTCGGCATACGAAAAGCCGCGCCGGATTCGTCGCCGGCGCGCTGCGTCTGCCGCAGCAGCAGCAGGAAGAAAAGGAGATTCGGGCGACGGCGCACGAAGAATTGAGAGCCGTCGGGCTGGAGGCGCGCGCCGACATGCTGGTGGGCAATTTGCCCTTTGGGCAGCAGCGCCTGGTCGAGATCGCCCGCGCCATGGCGACGGGCCCCAAGATGCTGATGCTCGACGAGCCGGGGGCCGGGTTGACGCGCAAGGAACTGGCCGAACTGGACAATTTGATTCGGCGCTTGCGCGATACCGGCATGACGGTGATCTTGGTCGAGCATGACATGGAGTTGGTGATGGGGATTGCCGATCGCGTGATGGTGCTGGACTATGGCATGAAAATCGCCGAGGGCACGCCTTTGCAGGTGCAGCAGAATGCGCGCGTCATCGAAGCGTATTTGGGCCAAGAGGCCTTTACCGCTGTGGCGGCGGAGGGATAGATGCTCCAACTGCATGACGTCAGCACTTACTACGGCCAAATTCGCGCGCTGGAATGGGTCAATCTGGAAGTTCGGACCGGCGAAATCGTCACCGTGATCGGCGCGAACGGCGCGGGCAAGACGACGCTGCTCAATACGATCTGCGGCATCCTCAGCCCCAAGCACGGCGAAATCGTCTTCGCCGGCAAGCCGATTTCGAATCGCCAAGCCGAAGCGCTCGTCCAACTCGGCATTTGCCACGTGCCGGAGCGCCGCCAGGTCTTTTCCACGATGAGCGTTACCGATAATCTCTTGCTGGGCGCGTACCACCGGCGAGATAAGCAGGTCCAGCCGGATATGCGGCAAGTGTATGAGCTGTTCCCGATTCTGGAAAAGCGGCGCAATCAGATGGCGGGGACGTTGTCCGGCGGCGAGCAGCAAATGCTCGCCATCGCGCGGGGGATGATGAGCCGCCCCAAGCTGCTGATGCTGGACGAGCCGTCCGTCGGATTGGCGCCGCTGATGGTGCGCGAAATCCTTCACATCGTCGCCGACCTGCGCGCGCGGGGAACCACGATTCTGCTGATCGAGCAAAACGCGCGGGCGGCGCTTCAGGTCGCGGATCGCGGCTATGTGCTGGAGACGGGCCGCGTCGTGCTGTCCGGCACCGCGAAGGAGCTGTTGGCTGACGAAGGCGTGCAAAAGGCCTACCTCGGCAAGAGCAATCGCCTGCAGCTCGCGCGCTGCCGCGCCGGTCTCACCACCTACGCATGCGTGGAAGATAAATCAATTAACTCGTGTGTGATGTGTCCGAATGGGAACAAGTAGACAGGTACACAGGTAGACAGGTACACAGGTAAACACGTAGACAGGTACACAAGTACACAAGGAACGTGTTTACCTGTTTACCTGTCTACCTGTGTACCTGATAAGCAGGAGGCAATAAATGAAGAAACTACTTTCCGGCAACGAAGCCATTGCGCTGGGCGCACGGCTTGCCGGGGTGAAATATGCGAGTGCGTATCCGGGAACGCCGTCTACTGAGATTCTCGAAAATCTGGCGACGGCGACGGAAATGCGCGCGGAATGGGCGCCTAACGAAAAGGTCGCGCTGGATTCGGTCGCGGGCGCATCGTACGGCGGGGCGCGCGCTCTCGCTTCGATGAAGCACGTCGGCTTGAACGTCGCGAGCGAGTCGCTGTTCTACCTCGCGTACACCGGCGTGAACGCAGGTCTGGTCATCATCAGCGCGGACGACCCGGGCGCGTGGAGCTCGCAGAACGAGCAGGACAATCGGCATTACGCGCGCTTTGCCAAAGTGCCTTGCCTCGAACCGGCGGATTCGCAAGAATGCCTCGATTTTATCGCGCTCGCGTTCGATCTGAGCGAGCAGTTCGATACGCCCGTGATCGTACGGACGACGACGCGCGTCAATCACAGCAAATCGGTCGTCAACGTGCCGGAGAGCAATGGACACGAACCACGACCGCTCAAGCCCTTTGTCCGCAATACAGCCAAATACGCGATGATTCCCGCGAACGCGCGACGGCGGCATCCAGAGGTCGAACAGCGCACCAAGCAGCTGGCCGAGTGGGCTGAAACGGCGAGCGTCAACAGAATCGAATGGGGCGATAAGAAATTTGGCGTGGTCACATCGTCCGCGGCATATCAGTATGCGCGCGAAGTTTTCGACGGCTATTCTTTCTTGAAACTTGGCATGAGTTATCCGCTGCCCGAGAAGTTGATTCGCAATTTCGCGGCTCAAGTCGAAAAGGTGGTCGTCGTCGAGGAGCTGGATCCCTTCTTCGAACACGAGATTCGCGCGATGGGCATTCCCGTCGTCGGCAAAGAATTTTTCCCAGTCACGAATGAATTCACGTTGGCGGTTGTCCGCGACGGCGCGCGTAAGCTTGGCGTCAAGGTTGGCGACGCGGTGCAGAATCCGAGCGGCGCTGCCGCAGTTCCCGCCCGCCCCCCGGCGCTGTGTCCCGGCTGTCCGCACCGCTCGACGTTCTACGCGCTCCGCAAATTGCGGCTCCGCGTCGCGGGCGATATTGGCTGTTACGCGATGGGGGCCCTGCCGCCGTTTAACGTGATTGACACGCTCGGCTGCATGGGCGCGTCGTTCGGCGTGGCGCAAGGCGTGACGGCGGTCGGCGCGAACACCGACAAGGAGCGCTGGGTCGCGGTGATCGGCGACTCGACTTTCTTCCACGCCGGTCTGCCCGCGCTCGCGAACATTGTGTACAACAAGGGCGCGAGCACGTTGATGATTCTCGATAACGACACAACCGCGATGACGGGACAGCAGGACAACCCCAGC
Organism: Chloroflexota bacterium; assembly: GCA_016208315.1. Lineage (GTDB taxonomy): Bacteria > Chloroflexota > Anaerolineae > UBA4142 > UBA4142 > JACQYF01. Next base: position 45,778 of record JACQYF010000035.1, read on the forward strand.
ACCGGCGTGACGTTGCAAGGCGAAAAGACCCAAAAGATTGATATCGAGGCGGTCGTGCGCGGAATGGGCGTCCAAGATATTTTCGTCGTCAACGCGTTTGACGAGCACGAGGTTGAAAAGACGCTCAAGAAAGCATTGGCGATCAAAGATCGTCCGACGGTCATTATCTCGCGCGGTCCCTGCGTCTTTCTCGATCAATATCCGCAGAAATTTGTGTACGAAGTGAGCAGTGCCAAGTGCAACGGTTGCAGCATTTGCTTCAAAGTCGGCTGTCCCGCGATCTTCAAGGGCGAACTGGATACGACGACCAAGCAGCCCAAGGCGGTCATTGACCCGCTGCTGTGCATTGGTTGCGACGTGTGCGCGCAAGTGTGCCCGCATGATGCGATTGGCAAGATAAGTAATTAGTCAATTGGTCAATTAGTCAATCAGGCAACCAGTTGACTAATTGACTATTCGACTAATTGACTAATTGACGAGGTACCGATGATGAAAACAGATTTCCTTTTGGCCGGTGTTGGCGGACAGGGCGTGCTCACGGCGAGCGATATCGTGGCGGAAGTCGGCATGGCGATGGGCTTGGATGCAAAAAAGAGCGAGATTCACGGCTTTTCGCAGCGCGGCGGGGTGGTCGAATCGCATGTGCGGTGGGGTGAGCGCGTGGCCGCGCCGATGGGGGAAAAGGGCCGGATTGATTATTTGCTGGCGTTCGAGTTGATGGAGAGCGCGCGCTGGATCGAGTTTCTCAAGCCGGGCGGCGTCGTCATCGTCAATCGGCAAAAGATCCTGCCAATGTCGGCAACGGTCGGCGACGCGGTATACCCTACGGAGGAGACCATCGAGAGCGCCTTGCGCGCGGTGACCGACAAAATCGTCTATGTAGACGGCTTGGAAATTGCCAAGGGATTGGGTAACAAGAATCTCGCGAACACGGTCCTCTTGGGCGCGCTGGCGCGCGAGTTGGACGTGGACCCGGAGCTGTGGCTCGACGTGATCGTCAAGCGCGTCCCGCAAAAGTATGTCGAGCAGAACAAGCAAGCTTTCTGGAAAGGCAGAATGGGAGAGTAGGCAAATCGTAATTCGTAATTCGTAAATCGTAAATTCCTAAAGAGGGAGGAGTACGATGGCGAAAGTAAAACAAACACCGCTCATTTGGAACAAGGAAGCTGAGACCATGCCGCGCGCGGATCTGGAGAAACTTCAACTCCAACGCTTGCAGCAAACGGTCGAACTCGTTTACAACAAAGTGCCGTTCTACAAAAAGTCCATGGACGAAAAGGGCGTCAAGCCGGCGGACATCCAGTCGCTGCAGGACATGGTCAAGCTGCCGTTTACGAGTAAACAAGACCTGCGCGACAATTACCCGTTCGGGCTGTTGACGGTACCGATGGACAAGATCGTCCGCCTGCACGCGTCGAGCGGCACGACCGGCAAGCCGACCGTTGGGCCGTACACCGCCAAGGATCTCGACATTTGGGCGGAGACGATGGCGCGTGTCTATACCGCGGCGGGCGCAACGTGGAAAGATGTCGTCCACAACGCGTATGGCTATGGCTTGTTCACCGGTGGGCTTGGATTCCACATTGGCGCGGAACGCATCGGCGCGGCGGTCGTGCCGGTTTCGGGCGGGCTGTCCAAGCGGCAGATCATGCTCATGGAAGATTTCGGCGCGACGGTGCTCACCTGCACGCCTTCGTATGCGCTTGTGCTCGCCGAGACCGCGCAGGAAATGAACGTGGACATTCAGCAGCGCATGCGCGTGCGGGTCGGCATTTTCGGCGCGGAACCGTGGACCGACGAGATGCGCGAAGAGGTCGAAGCCAAGATGAATCTGGAGGCATTCGATATTTACGGGCTGACCGAAATGGGCGGCCCCGGCGTTTCCATTGAATGTCCGTACCACGACGGCCTGCACATTGCCGAAGACCATTTCTTGGCGGAAATCGTCGACCCGGATACCGGCGAGCCGATCACCGAAAACAAGGTTGGCGAATTGGTGTTTACCTCGCTGACGCGCGAGGGCATGCCGCTCTTCCGCTATCGCACGCGCGATCGCATCCT
>JACQYF010000036.1 GCA_016208315.1 Chloroflexota bacterium
CGATGAAGAGACGAATCCGAAAGAGGTACGCGACCTCGGATACTACAGCATCGAGGTCGGCATCGCGCCGGTCAAGCCCGCCGAGTTCGTCGTCTTTCGCGTGAGCCAGAAAGAGGACAGCGCTGGCGCAACCAGCGAAGCGTAGGGAACGTTCACCGTAACGTTCCGTGTAGGTAACGTTCACCGTAACGTTCCGACCATTATCGTAACAGGAGATAACTCATATGCCACCACCTGCTACTCCCGGAATGCGTCCGCCTGATCCCGTCATTCAGGCGCGCTATCGAGTCGAGTTCCCTAAACTGAGTGGAGTGTTCACCGAAGTTGCGGTGACCTCGGCCGAAGTCCCGGCCGTCGCTTATAATTTTACCGGCGCGGATGGCAAACCGAGCACTTCGTATCAGCCGGGCATCCGGAAACTGCCGACGATCACATTGAAACGAGGCATGACGACCGATCTTTCGGCCTGGAATTGGCACCAGGAAGTCTTGCAGGGCAAAATCGGTTCCGCCCGCGTCAACGGCACCGTCTCGATCCTGGACAATGAGGGCAAACCGGCGGCTGTGTTCAACGTCATGAACGCTTGGCCGACGAAGGTAGATATGCCGCCGCTGATGGCGACCGGCGGCAGCCCCGGGGTCGAAGTCATCGCTCTCACGTGCGAAGATTTCCATAGAGCGTCGTAACACCTCACCCCCTACCCCCTGAATCCCCCTCCCCCCTCTCCTGACCTGAAGTTCAAGGTCAGGAGAGGGGGGAGGGGGAAGGGGGAGAGGGGTGAGGCAAAGGAGTCAAGGGATGGGAGCACCAGCATCCCCACTACAAACCGAATTCAATTTCACGTTGCCGCGCGGCTATGTTGACGCGCAAGGCAAGGTTCACCGTGACGGCTGCATGCGGCTCGCCACGGCGATGGACGAGATCGCGCCGATGCGCGATCCACGCGTCCGGGACAATCAGGCCTACCTGACTGTCCTGATCCTTTCCCGCGTGGTCACGCGATTAGGCGACATTGTCGAAGTCAGCACGAACACGATTGAAAAACTGTTCACCTCTGACCTGGCTTATCTTCAGGACTTGTACCGCCGAATCAACACGGATGGCGTAAACCAGACGAACGTCGCTTGCCCGAACTGCAATCACGTTTTCGCGGTGCAAGCCGCGCCGGGAGGCAACCCATCGGGGGAATAGTCGGCTACCCCCTTGACGCCTTGTTCGAGGAGGTAGCCTTTATCGCGTATCATTTTCATTGGTCGCTAGCAGACATTTTGAATCTGGAACATGCCGACCGCCGTCGCTTTATCGAACGAATCTCGGCCATTAACCGCCAAATGAATGTAAGCCAGGAACCATCGGATACTATGCCGCTGGAGAATTTGCTTAACATGCCCTGGCCGGGATGAAAATGATGATACTCAGGCTGTCATTTCGAGCGGAGCGAGAAATCTCGCGCGGCAACTAGAAGATTTCTCGCAAAACCGGCTCGAAATGACAAGGGCTGAGCAGTTGCAAAATGATTCTTTAGGAGCAGAGGATGATCGGAAATCTCGGGGCTAGACTGAGCGGGAGTCTCAATTTCGGCGCAGACCTCGGCGCGAGCGTGGACCTCGCGGCAACCGTCAGCACCGCCGCCACGTTGGCGATCTCGGCGGCAACGGCTCCGGCGCCAGCTGTCGTGCCCCTTGGCGCTCATCCGCCTGATGTTTGGAGCGCATTCAAATTCATTGTCGAGATCGAGGGTGTTTCGGCGATGCGGTTCAAGAATGTCGGCGCGATTAGTGTTATCGGAACACCCGAACACGCCCAACAGGGCGGGCGTCCGGGTCCGGGCGACCAATTGCCGCCGCTGAGTTGGAAGTGGAGCGATTTATCCCTTTCGAGAGGCATGGCGAAAGACGGCGTCGCGCTCTGGAGATGGGTTATGGACACCGTGAGCAAGAAACGTCTCGTACCCCACAATATCACGGTGACGCTGCTCGACGCCGAAGGCAAGCCGGGCATGGTATGGACCTTTCTCAAGGCGTACCCGAAGGAATGGACTCTGCCCACGTTTGACGCGAGTGAGGGCAAGCTCGCCATTGAGACCATCAAGTTTGCGCATCAAGGCGCGTCTCTTCAATTTGCGGGCGGGTCCTATCAAAACACCGGCGCGCCACCGCCGCCGCCCAAGACGCCGCCCAGCCCAACGTCACCGGCGTCCGGCGGCCAGGGCGCATCGGGCGGACAAGCCAAACCGAGCGGGGCCGGTGCGGGCGCGGGGACGACGGGTAACAAATGATGAATGATTCGAGGGCCGCGGATTTCACTCCGGGCTGGCTGTCGAGAACTCGCTTGCCATTTCTCGCGGTGCTGAATCGGTTGATGCCGACAGCCGCGTTGCGCGGATTTGGCATTCTGCGCGAGTTGCGCGCGTGGCTTACGCTTCGGCTCGAATCGCTCGGGCGCAGCAACATGCGGCCGGTCGGAGTCAAGTACGTGTATCGCCCGCGCCGCCCCAAAAAGCGACGACCATCCGAAATGATCGCACAGGATGAGCACGGGTTGACGCCAGACGCGGAAGAAAGCGAGGCGGTTGACACTACGACTCCATCTTCGATGGAAGAAATGTTCGAACTGCCATTGGACCAGGACGTTGCGCCGGAGCTAGCGGATTATCCGTCGCTTGCGCCGATTCAGACGATTGGGGATGCGTTGAGCACATCGCAGACACCATCGCGCGAATTTGTGAGTGAGCGTCGGACGATTCGGCCTCGAGATACCGCGTCGTCCGCCCCCATCGGCGAAGCCGAAGCGGATTGGGTTAGGAGCGAACCCGATTTCATCGGGTTTCCACCTGCGTTAGCCGCCGGTTTGTTAACCGACTTGTCGCCGATTGCATTCTCGCTAACCCAACCGAACCGGCTCACAGCTTCGCTTACGCAACAACGCACAACGGGTCCTATCGCGCTCGTCCATCGGCAGTCTACGCGGCGCACCCGCGGACCGGGCGCGACGAATGAACGCGTGATCGAGTTGGCGCGTCACGAGCCACCCGCGTTCGGCCAACCGACAGAAGAATCAGAAACCGATGGCGTCAATCCGCTCTTTCAAATTTCGAATCAGACGCGCGTGAGCATCCATGACGCAGACGGCGATTGGCTCATGCCGCGCCCAGCCAGTGAAGCGGAACGCACAATTGCTCCGGCTCTTGGCAACGCGCCCACAGCCGGCTTGACTCATCGAAGACCCGCGGTGCGCGCTCCGGTTCAAATGCAACCCGGTGCTCCGAACGAAGCTATCCCGGCAGACAATCCGCCGGGCCAATCACCATCCGTCACAGTCCCAACTCAGCCGATCAGCCAAACGCAAGCTGCCGAGGAGCGGATCGCCGTTGAGCGCGCAAGCCCGCAGAGTGTCGGTCAGTCAATTGAGCCAGATGTGGCGCAGGAAAGCGCGATGGCAGTCAGCCCCGCGGCTCGCCAGGAATGGCCGATTCTCGATGTGATTCACCGGCTGGGCAGGAGAGCAGCCACCGACACTCGCGCTCCCCTGCCCGTCTTGCAGTCGCCCGCGGCAATCTCCGCGCTTCAGACACTTCCAACTTTGGGGCCGGGCGAACCGCTGACCGAACCGGTCAAGCCCGTGATGGAACAACTCGTCGGGCGCGATCTCTCCCGCGTACGCGTGTATTCATCGCCCGCGGCGGAGCAAATGGGCGCCGAGGCATTCACGACGGGCGAACGCATCGTGTTTGCGCCGGGGCGCATGGACCTGAAAAGCAGCCGCGGCCTGGCACTGCTCGGTCACGAACTGGCGCACATCGGACAGCCCTTGGGGTTGAAAGAGAGCGACGGATCGTCCAGCGCCGACGACGGGGACGAGCTCGCGGCTCGCCAACAGGAAAGCGCGCTCGAGCGCGTTTTCGAGCAGAGTCGCCAAGCGCCGCCCCAAATGGAACTGCGCCGTTCGGCGCCGCCAGCGCAGACGGTCAATCAAACCGGCATTAGCTCGATAAGCGGCGAGATGGTCGTCGAAACCCAAGCGCCGGCTATTAGTCTGCCGGAAATCGCGTCTGCGACGACCGAATGGGAGAACCCTATTCTCGGCAGCGCGAATGTCTCAGCGGGCTTGCCGCCGATTCAAGCGCCTGCGCCGGCCAAGCCGCCGTCACCTTCGCTCGCCGAGGCGCCCGATCTCGACGCCCTGGCGCGCCAAGTCTATGCGCTCTTGAAGAACGAACTGCGCGCCGAACGCGAACGGCATGAAATATACAGACGGTAACCATGTCCCAAGTATCGATCGGCAACATCACTTGCACCGAAGGCAAACACAATAACGAAAAGGTCGAGTTCCATTACAACCCGGCTGAATACACCGTGGCCAAAGCGAACAAGTACAATCCTGCCGCGAACAAAGGGGGCAACGTTCCCAATTGGGAATTCTCCGGCGGCAACCCGCGCCTGGTCTCGCTCGAATTGCTGTTCGATTCCTCGATGCCGCGCGATAACGACCAGGGCAAAGAGGTCCAAGAGCAAGACGTCCGCGTGGACATTAACAAGCTATTCGATTTCATGTTGGTGGACGATACGCTAAAGCAACAGGATGGCCGCGACAGCCACATGGGGCGTCCACCCAAGTGCCGTCTGCAATGGGCGCGCGACACCAAGAACCATTTCCCGTGCTACATCGCGAGCTGCGATGTCAAGTATGTTCTTTTTAACGGCGACGGCGTGCCCGTTCGTGCGCGGGCGCGCATGGTGCTGCACGAAGCGGTTGATCCCGAAAATCTGGGCGGAACCAACCCCACCTCGCGCGGCGAGCCGGGGCGCAAGGCCTGGCAGGTCCAAGAGGGCGACCGGCTGGACTGGATCGCCTATCGCGAATACGGCGACGCGAACGAGTGGCGGCGAATTGCCGACGCCAACCATCTGTTCGATCCGCTCAACCTGCGGCCCGGAATGACGCTCGTCGTGCCGCCGCGCTGAAATCGAGTTGACTCAATCATGCCGACTGAACCGCATCTCTCGCACGTCTCTTTGAAAATCGAAGGCACGCTCGCTTCGGCTGAGATCATGAGCGATCTGCTCGCGGTCGTGGTGGACCATAGTCTCCATTTGCCCAGCATGTTTACGCTCAAACTCTTTAGCCACGATATGAAATGGCTCAGGGAGGACACATTCCGCGAGGGCAAAAAGATCGAAATCTTTTACGGCGAGCGGTCGCGATTCAAGCTGCTTTCCGGCAAGATCGCCAGCTTGGAGCCGGACCTCCAAGTCACGCATCCGACGCTGCTCGTCCGCGGCTATGATCTGTCGCACAAACTCTATCGCGGCCGCCACCGCCGCTCGTTCAATCAGGTAACCGACTCGGACTTGGCGAAGAAGCTGATGAGCGAAGCCGGACTGCGCGCGGGCAAGATTGACGACACGACCGAGGTTCACGAATACGTCTTTCAGAACAATCAGACCAATGCCGAGTTTCTACTCGAACGTGCGCGCTTGCTGGGCTATGAGCTGTGGGTGGACGAGGACGCGTTGAACTTTCGCAAACCCAGTCCCAACGGCCAAGCGGTCAAGCTCGCGTGGGGCGAGTCGCTGATTTCATTTCGGCCGCGGCTCTCGACCGTGGAACAGGTGAACCAAGTGGAAGTACGCGGCTGGGACCCGCGGCAAAAGCGCGCCGTGGTGGGACGCGCGTCGAATGGCAATGGCGCGCCGGAGATCGGGGAATCAAAACCGGGCGCGAACATCGCGAAGCAAACGTGGGGCGAGGCCAAGTTCGCAATTGTGGATCAATTCGTGCGGTCGCCGGCAGAGGCCGACGCGCTCGCGCAGGCCGCGCTGGACGAGATGGCATCGGTGTTTGTCGAAGCAGAGGGCGCTTGTCTCGCGAACGGCGATATTCTTCCCGGACGCCAGGTTCAAATTGACGGCGTCGGCACGCGCTTCAATGGCACGTACTATGTGACCCAGGTCGTTCACGAGTGGACGGCGGGCGCGGCCATGCTGACGCGCTTTACGGTGAGCGGGCGCCGCGATCGCGGCGTGTGGAGCATTCTCCACGACTCGACACCTAAACCGGTCGGAATGCAGGGCATGGTGATCGGCATTGTCACCAACAACAAGGACCCCGACGAACTGGGACGCGTGCGCGTGAAATTCCCCTGGCTGTCGGACGACGACGAATCCGCATGGGCGCGCATCGTTACACCGATGGCCGGCAATGGGCGCGGAATGTTTTATCTGCCCGAAGTGGACGACGAAGTCCTCGTCGGGTTTGAGCATGGCGATATTCATCGTCCGTTTATCATGGGCGCGTTGTGGAACGGCAAAGACAAGCTGCCAATGAACGCGGCCCAAGCCGTCGGCGGCGACGGCAAAGTGAACAAGCGCGTGCTAAAGTCGCGCTCGGGCCACACGATTACGCTCGACGACACGTCGGGCGGCGAAGAGATCACCATCGTGGACAAGACCGGCAGCAACAAGATCATCTTTCACTCGCCCGACAATTCGATGCAGATCAAGGTGCAAGGCGACCTGACCATCGAAGCACAAGGCAAGATTAACATCAAGGGGACCAGCGGCGTCGAGATGTCCAGCCAGATGGATATGACGATCAAGTCGCAGACGGGCCTTGACGTGAGCACACAGGCGCAGCTTTCGCTCTCCGGGCAAGCGAGCGCGGAGTTAAGCAGCGCCATGAACACGACCGTCAAAGGTTCGCTCATCAACGTTCAAGGCACCGGCCCCGTCAACGTGAGCGGACTGCCGATTAAGCTGAACTAGCCGAAAAGGAACGAACCATGGGCCTACCCGCCGCGCGTATTGGCGATATGACCGCTCACGGGGGCGTGATCGTCGGCCCCGGCGCGCCGACCGTGTTGATTGGTGGGCTGCCCGCCGCGTTGGTGGGTGACATGCAGACGTGTCCGTTAGTTACCGTCTTGGTGCCCCACGTGGGCGGCCCCATCTTGCCGCCGGGCGGCATCACGGTCCTTATCAACGGCCGGCCCGCCGCCCGCGTCGGCGACATCACGCAATGCGTTGGCCCGCCCGGCGTCATCCTTCCGCCCGGCTGTCCAACCGTGCTGATCGGCCCGTAGGACAAGATGCCATCTTGTCCTACACGAGGTCATACATGGGAAAAGATTTTATCGGGACCGGTTGGGGCTTTCCGCCGAATGCCGATGGGCGCGGCGGAATCGCGCTGGTCTCCGACGCCGACAAGATCGCGCAAGCGATCAAGGTCATCTTGATGACACCCATCGGCCAGCGCGTGATGCGCCCGACCTTTGGCAGTCGCCTGCACGAACTGGTTTTCGCGCCGGCCGGGCCCGAGACGTTCGGTCTCGCCGAGCTGTACGTGCAGGAAGCGCTGACGTTTTGGGAACCGCGCATCGAGTTATTGGACGTGATCGCGTCCACCGAACCGGAGCGGCCGCACGTCATGCTCATCGAGATTCGCTATCGCATCAAAGCGACCCACGACGAGCGCAGTCTGGTCTACCCGTTCTATCAGATTCCGGGAGAATGAAAAACAATGCCCTTGCCTGTGCCCAATCTCGACGACCGTCATTTTCAAGACTTGGTGGACGAAGCCAAGCGCCGCATCCCGCGCTATTGCCCGAGCTGGACTGATCACAACGTCAGCGATCCGGGCATTACGCTCGTCGAGTTATTCGCGTGGATGACCGAGCAATACATCTACCGGCTCAACCAAGTGCCCGACCGAAATTACATTACCTTTCTCAACCTGATCGGCATGCGACTCGCGCCCGCGCAGCCGGCCAAGGGCGACGTCACCTTCACACTCTCCGCGCCGCCTACCCCCGAACGCCGCGCGATCATCCCTGCCTGGACTGAGGTGGCAACCGAGCGCACAGAGACCGAAGAGGCGGTGGTCTTTACGACCGATGTCGAGACCGAGGTGCTCTCTCCCGCGCTGCGATGGCTCTTGACGAGCGCCGACGGCGAGGATTATGCCGACCACACCGATGCGTTGAAAGACGAAGCGCCTTTCGACGTTTGGGGCAATCCGCCTAACGCGGCGCAAGCATTCTATCTCGGCTTTGACGAGGACCTCAGCGCGCATACCGTTGCGCTCCAAATCCGCTGCAACGACGTCGGCATCGGCATTGACCCCGACAAGCCGCCGTGGCAGTGGGAGGTTTGGCGCGGCAATGAGTTTCGGTGGGAACGCGTCGAGGTCGCTGCGGATACGACGGCGGGTCTAAATCAGAATGGCGAAGTGAAATTGTATTTGCCCTATCGCTGCCAGCCGACGCGCCTGCTGCTGCGCGAGGCGCGTACATGGGTGCGCTGCTCGCCCGCGGCAAAACTCGCGCCGGGCCAAGCATCCTACGCGCGTTCGCCGCGCCTGCGCCGCTTGAGCGCATACACCATCGGCGTCACCGCGCCGATTACGCACGCGCTGCCGGTCGGTCCGACCGTACTGGGCATCAGCAATGGACAACCCGCGCAGAAATTCTCGCTGCAACATCGGAATATCTTGAAACCCGAGGGAACCAATGAAGTCGCCCAGGTTTCAACCGAGGACGGCGATTGGGAGACGTGGCGTTTTGTGCGCGACTTTGGCGACTCGACGCCGAACGATCGTCACTGCACGCTAGATCCGATTACGGGCGAAATTGAATTTGGCCCCGCCGTGCGCCAACGCGATGGGACCGAGCCGCAGTTCGGCGCGATCCCGCCGCGTGGGCGGACGATTCGCATGCAGCATTATCGCATCGGCGGCGGCGTGCGCGGCAACGTGGCCGAAGGACGCGTCAAGGTGCTCAAGACCACCCTGCCCTACGTGGCCGCGGTCGTCAACCGCAATCCGATTACGGGTGGCTTGGAAGCCCAAGGACTCGAGGATGCCAAATTGCGCGGCCCGGCGCTCCTTCGCACGCGGTATCGCGCGGTGACGGCCGAAGATTACGAATACCTCGCGCAAGAGGTGGAAGGCATTGGCCGCGTGCGCTGCTTGCAGCCGCGCCCCGACGATCCGCAAGCGCCCGCGCCGGGTACGGTCACCCTATTGGTCATTCCCAGCATGCCGCCGTTGGTCGGCGCGGAATTGGACCGGCACATCAATCAGCACGAATCCATCACGCAGGAAAACCGGCGGCGCGCGATCGAAATGGAATTGGAACAAGGACTCAAGCTGCCGCCCGCGACTCAGATGCGCTTGCGCGATTATCTCGACGAACGGCGGATGCTGACCACGCGCATCGAGGTCCATGAACCCGAGTACGTTTGGGTTACAGTCCAAACACGCATTCGCACCAAGCCCAAAGCCGAACCGGAACGCGTGCGCCGCGATGTCAAAGTGGCGCTGTATCGTTTTCTGCATCCGTACTTTGGCGGACCCGAAGGGACCGGTTGGCAATTTGGCGCGCCGCTCACGATTGACAAAGTCTACGCGCTCATTCAATCCGTGCCCGGAGTCGAGTACGCGACCGAATTGAATTTGTATCCGATCAACATGACTGACCCGAACGGTCAACGCTTGGGGAAACAAGAGCAAGTCATTCCGGTCCCGGCCAACAGCGTGATCGTTTCGTATTATCACAACGTCTATCTCGCGCGATAATTATGATTCCAACCGAAACCACCACCCGTTTCATCGTCGCTAGCGAAAACAAGAGCCGGCTGCTCAATTATCTGCCGGGCATTTATGCGGACGATTTTTTCCTGGATGGGTTTCTCCGCATTTTCGAATCCATCTGGGCGCCGCTCGAACGGCAGATTGATCAACTGTACAACTATGTTGAACCGCGCATGACGCCCGCCGATTTTCTGCCGTGGCTCGGCACGTGGGTGGACCTCGCGCTGGACGAAAACTGGCCGGAAGCGCGGCGCCGCGCGCTGATCGAGCATGCCGCGGACTTGTATCGCCGTCGCGGCACCGCCGGCGCGCTGCGCGATTATCTCGCCATCTACACGGGCACGCAGCCGGAAATCGTCGAGGACGGCGATGACGCGCAGCCGTTTCACTTCTCGGTCATCCTGCGTGTGCCCGACCCGGCGGCTGTCGAGCAGGACCGCGTCCGGCGCATTATCGAAGAGGAAAAACCCGCGCACACGACCTACACGCTGCGCGTGGAACAAACGTAGGGAACGTTCGCCGTAACGTTCCACGTAGGGAGCGTTCGCCGTAACGTTCTCCGAGAGAGTCCTATGCCCGCGATAGTCGTCAACATTGACCCACCCAAAATTCAAGTCGAACCGGGAGCCAAAGCGACCGCGACCATCACGGTTCGCAATCGTTCCGAGGAGGTCGCGCACTATTTGCTCCAAGTGGAGGGCCTCACGCCCGATTGGGCCGAGATCGTCCCGAATCAAGTTTCGGCCTTTCCGCTGCAAGAGACGCGCGCCCAATTGACCATTCATCCGCCGAACGGCACGCGCGGCGCGACCTACCACATGACCGTGCGCGCGATTTCGCAAGGCGATTCCGGCGGGGAGGGCCGCGGACTGATTGACGTGGATGTGCCGGCGCCGGCCGCGCCCCCGATCCCTGTCGCGTCCGAGGAGAGAACGGAAAGGCCTGAGCCACCGCCGATTGCCGCGCGCCCTCTATCGGCCGCGCAGATCGAAATCAAGGCCGAGCCGCTCAAAGAGACCAAGCTGCCGCCGCCCGCGGCGCAGTGGAAGCTGTCGCTGAGGAACGCGAGCACGGTGCTCGACACGTTCAGTTTCAACATTTCGGGCGTGCGTCCAAATTGGGTCAACATTGATCCCGCCGCGCTGACGCTCAAGCCCGGCGAAGAAGGGCACGCGCTGTTGACGGTCCGGCCCGGCCCGGAGACTCCCGGCGGCGGCTACCCGTTCAAACTGCGCTCGTTTTCCCATCTCAACCTCAATCAACGGACCGAGTTGGCGCTCCAAATCCAGGTCACTCAGAGCACGGCGTTTGAACTGCATCTCTCGCCGCGCGAGGCCGAAGCGCAAGGATTGCGCGAGTTCAAGGTGTCGCTGAGCAGCAGCCCGGCGACAAACACCGACCTGTGGCTGAATCTCGTCGCGAGCGATCAGGACAACGCGTGCGACTATACGTTTGAGCCGAGCGAGGTATACCTGCCCGCCAAACAGAATGTGACGAGCACGCTGCGCGTCGCGCCGCACGCCGTGCTCGGGCCGAACGAACGCAAGACCTACACGTTTCGCGTAACCGCGACGCCGCGCGACTTGCTCGCGCCGCCGCAAAGCGATGAGGCGCGACTCACGCAAATTGGCGCGACGCCCGTTTCGCTGGGGCTCCGGCCCCAGATTCAAAGCAGCGAAATGTCTGCCGATTACACGGTCATGGTAATCAATCCCTCGACGGTCCAGACCATGCTCTTCCTTTCAGGCGAAGACCCGGCCGATTCTTGCGACTATATTTTTCAGCCGTCCAAGATCATGCTCCCGCCGCGCGGGCAAGTGCAGGTGATGCTGCGCGTCAGGCCGCGCGTGGGTTTGCAGGGCGAAACGTCGCAGCAGATTCCCTTTACCATTTCGGCGACGCGCACCGGCGAGTTGATGCCCGCCGCCAGGGCCGAAGGCAAGCTTATGCAGCAGCCGCTGAGGCCTATCGGCCTGGCAATTATCCCGCCGCAACAAAGTCGCCCGGGTCGCGCGCGCTATTTCGTCAAAATAAAAAATCCGCACGCCGCGCCAGTCCACATCTGGCTCGACGCGAAAGACGAGCAGGACGCGGTCGCTTTCGCGTTCCGGCCGACGGAAATCCATCTGTCCACCGGCGCAGAGGGGACCGCCACCTTGATGGCAACGCCGCGCGACAAACTGCCCGTGGGCGAACCGCGGCGGGTCCACAAGTTCACGGTCACCTGCAATGTGGATGGCGCGAAAACGACCGTTACGACGAACGGAACTCTGGCACAGACGCGTGGCACGGATTATCCGCGCTTTGTAACTCTGGGGTTCAAGTGGGGCGGCTGGGCGTTGAAATGGCTCGTGGCATTTGTCGTCGTGCTGTTCCTGACCACCTTCTTGCTGGCAGGACTTGATCGCGTTGCGGAGCGCAGCCCGGAACTGGGCCGCTTGGTTTACTCGATCGTTTCACCCAACTTGCTGCGCGGCGTGCTTGGGCTTTCTCCGTTTACGGGCGCGGCGCAGCGCATCGTCTTTCTGGTAGAAGGAATCATGAACATGTTGGGCGCGCGGCGGTGAGCAACCAGACGTTTCTGCCACCCAGTCCAGGCAAAAAGACATTCCTTGCGCTTGGCGCGATCGTCGTCGGCTTGGTCACTTGCATGCTATGCGCCATTGCGGGCAGCGTGGTGTCCAACCCGGAAGTTGCGTTGCAGCCCGCGGCGGTGACTCCGTCGGCGGTCCCGCCGACGGCGACTCTTACGGAGACGCCCAGTCCAGCCGCCGCGCCGACGACGGAAGAGGCGACGCCGACGCTGCTGATCGTCCCGGCGACCTTTCCGCCGACCGAACCGCCTACGGCGACGGTTCCGCCATCGGCGACGCGGACGCCCGCGCCGACGCGCACGCGCACGCTAACGCCAACGCGCCAGCCGACGCGCACGGTGACGCCCAGCCCGACGCGCGATACTGTGCCGCCCGCGATCACGAATGTGAGCGGCAAGCCGACGACGGTGTTCTATCCGTACAACACGTGCGGACCGATTGACCTTACCGTCACGAGCGATGTCAAAGACCAGGTGACTTCATCGCCGGCGGTGACCCTGAACTATTCTTATTGGCCCGCGAACACTACCAGTCCCTTGTTGAATCACTTGAAGGTTGACATGAAGTACATGTTCTATGTTTTGCGCGATGGCGCGCTGAGTCGCATCGTCGGCTACTATGCGGCGACGGTTCCCGTGGCGACCGAGGCGGGCAAATACATGGGAAACAGCGATGGCCGCCTGCAATTCTGGGTTAGCGCCGCGGATGACGCGCAGAATGTGGGGACGAGCGCCGCGCAATTCGTGAACGTCGAGTATTGTCCGCCCATCGTGCGGTAATCATATGGCAAACCAAATCCTGCTCTCCGTAGATCAACGACACCTGACGGTGGCCCCGGGCGCAAGCGTCGCCTTGGGCGTCACCGCGCAAAACTTGAGCACGCTGCTCGATCAAGTTGCCGTCGGCGTGCAAGGGATCGAGGCGCAATGGGTCCAGGTCATTCCGCGCTATCTCCCCGTTTTCGCGCAGGGCCAGGCCACCGCGCAGGTTGTGTTTCAACCGCCGCGCGATCCCGCGCAATCGGTCGCCGGCGTGTATCCGCTGCGCGTGGTCGGCGCGTCGCAAGAGTTCCCGGGGCACGAAGGCGAGGACAAGAGTGAGCTAGAGGTCCAACTGGTCGGGGATTATCGCCTGGCACTGGACAAGGGCGAGGCGCGCAGCGGTCAAGAATCCGTTTTTGCGCTCAAGGTTTTGAACGGCGCAAATGCTTTCCTGCAACTACAATTCAAAGCCGGCGACAGCGCCGACGAACTCTGGTACAAATTCGATCCTTATCAACTCGATGTGCCGCCGGGCGGCCAAGCCAACGCGATGCTCACCCTGCGCGCGAAAAACAAGGCGCCGGCCGAACGCGCCATCATTTTCGACGTGACCGCTCACGGCGAATTCCAGCCCAAGAACAGCGCGCCCCTCACGGCGCCGAGTCATCAAGTGTCCGGCCAATTTGTGCAGGGCGCTCCGGCGCGGCTGATCATCTCGATCCAGCCGCCGCACGTCGAGGCGATGGACCGCGGCGCGTATCAAGTGCGCGTGGGAAATCCGGGCGCGGCGCCGGCCGTCGTGCAATTATCGGGCAGCGACGATGGAAATCTCGATTTCGATTTTCAACCCGCGCAGGCGACTCTGCCGCCGCAGAGCGAAGCGAGCATTAGTTTGGTCGTGCGTCCCAGGGCCGTGTTGACCTCGGCCCCGCGGCAGGTCAACGCCTTTCAGGTCACGGCCCGGCCCGTCAATGGCGAAACGTCCCCGATCACGACGCAGGCCACCTTCGCGCAGATCGGAACGCTCCCGGCCAAGCCGCGCTCCTATGTCCTTGTTTGGTTGCTGGTCGTCGCCGCGATTATTTTCGCGTGTCTTGTGGCTATGACGTTGATTGCGGTATTTGGTTTGGGATTGGTGAGGTAAACTCTATGCCTGAAATGGATCGCTCCGTTAGCGCTACTTCTCCCGGCGCGGGTCAATTGCAGATTTCCGCGGATCGCGGCAGCGTGAGTATCTTGCCGGGCGCGCAGGAACGCATCATGCTGACCCTGCGCAACACGAGCGGCTCTGGCTTGTCCGTCGAACTCGCGGCCGCGGGCCCGCCCAGCCAGTGGTTGTCCTTGAGTCAGTCGGCCCTGCCGCTCGCGCCCGCGCAATCGGTTCGGGTTACGCTCACCCTTTCGCCGAGCAGCGACGCGCCCACCGGCAGTTACCCGCTCGACATCACCGCGCAATCACGCGACGACGCAATGGTCAAGGTCGAACTCGAGCTGATCTTTGAGATTGCCGAACCCGGAGAAATCACCGTCCAGGTGATGCCGCCTCAAGCCGAGGCGCAGGTCTCGACGGAATTTGAGGTGCGCCTTACGCAGAGCGGTTCGACGCCGCTCGGGGTGACGCTGGCCGCCAGCGGCGATCAAGCCGCCTGCAATTTCACCTTCCATCCGCCCACGCTGTTGGTTCCGCCGCAAGGAACGGTCAGCAGCCGATTGACCGTCAGCGCGCGCCAGCCGCTCGCCGGCGTGGATTCACGCACTTGGCCGTTTACCGTCACGGCCACCGCGACCGAGGGTGCGGCCGGCAAGAGCCAGGCGCAAGCGCGTTTCATTCAAAAACAAATTCCGCCGCTGGCGCTCGCGCTCACGCCTCCGCGCCAAAGCGGCCCGGGCATGGTGAGTTACACGGTTCGCATTTCGAATCCGAGTCAAAGCAACGCGGTTGTCCGCGTCGCCGCGAGTGACAGCCAGGGCGCGTGCCGCTATCAATTCGACCCGGCCTCACTCACCGTGCCGGCCGGCGGCGCGGCGACCGCGACCCTGCAAGTGACGCCGTTGCGTTACCACAGCGATCCGGGCGACAAGCCCCATGTTTTTACGGTTCGCGCGGAACCAACGGAAGGATTGCTGCCGCCGGCCAAGGGCGAGGGAACATTCCTGCAAACGGCCATGGAACGACCGGTGATGAGTCTGAGTCCCTCCAGCCAATCGTCCGCCGGCGCGGCGACGTATACGGTCCTCATCTCGAACCCGCGAACCACGCCGCTGCAAGTCGAGCTAAAGCCGAGCGCGGGCGACGGCATGTCGGAGATCGCCGTAAACCCAACGCATACGACCGTGCCTGCGCACGGGCACGCGACCGCGCGCTTGACGGTGCGGCCCACGTCCGGGCTGCTGCCGGGAGAAACGCGGCGCACGTGCGCGTTCTCGGTTCAACTCCACGCGCCGGACCTCGAGGAACCGATCAAGAGCGATGGCTCACTCGTCCAAGTCCAAGGTGTTCAGGTTGGGCGAATCTTGGGAATTGCGGCCGTGGGCGCGCTCGCGCTGGTCGCTTGTCTCGCCGCGTTGTGGATTGGGTCTACGGTATTGAGCGTGCTGGGCAGTGGTGTTTCGAACATTGCCAACCTACAGCTTCCCACACCGCTACCCCTCGCAACGCCGTTGCCCATCCCATCGGATACGCCGACACTCGTGCCGACGGCCGTTCCAACGCCCGCCCCACCATCGGGCGCGCCGCCACAACAACCGACCCAACCGCCCAAGGCGACGCCCGATGCGGGTGCCACGCAGCAAGCCGCCGCCGACAAGACCGCGGCGGCAAAAGATAAAGCCGCGGCGACGCAAACCGCGGCGGCTCAAAAGACTTTGAGCGCGCAACAGACGGCCACGGCCAAGGCCCAGCAGACCGCGCAGGCCGCGCGGTTTAGTCAGTATAATGGGAATTGGTTCAACGACGACGCAAACACGAATGGGATCACGCGACTACAAATCACGAACAGCAATGCGACCATTTCGGTGCATGGTTTTGGCAAGTGTACCCCAACGGATTGTGATTGGGGCACGCGCAGCGGGGCGTTCACGAGCGAACCGTTCAAAATCCTTTTTGATTTTGGAGGCGGACTGACTCACCAGCTTACCCTAACGAAAGAAGGGACGAAACTCAAGGTCGTGGACGTTGGTTCAGCGAGTGGCGCTCGGCTATACACGTTCCACACGGTCACAATCATCATTGATCCCGTCTTCCGTCCTACCTTTATCGTACCCATACAACCCAAAACTCCGTAGAAAACGAGGCAGCCACATGGATACTCAAGATCAGTTCAAACGCGCCGAAGAAGAATACAGTCGTCTGAAAAGCCAGCTCGCGGCCGGGCAGATCACGCAACCGCAATTTGATGCGGCGATCAGAAAACTAATAGTGAAAGACGATCAAGGTCGCGCCTGGACGTTAGGGGATAACGGTTACTGGAACGTGCAGCAGACCCCGACCGAACCACCGCCAGTCCAGGACGTTCCCCGGCAAACGCCAATCGCGCCCGAGTTGCCGCGCACGCGGTACGTGGTGCCGCTCGTCGCCGCGGGCTGCCTGGTCCTGCTCTGCCTTTTCGTCGCAGGCGGGCTGATCGTGGCCTCCAACTTGCCGATCTTCAAAGTCGCGCAGGTCCCAACGGCGACGGCCATTGCCGTGCTAGCGCCGACCGTCGTCCTTGAAACGCCAACCGAGACTGCCACCGCGGTCCCGGCCACCGCCACGGCGACTTTTACGCTCGCGGCGCCAACGGCCGCGCCCCTGGCGACGGCGACGATTGTAGTCACGCCAACCGCCGTGATCCCTCCGGGCGTGTACGTTACCGGATTGCGCGTCGAACCAGTGGTTCCCGTTCGCCGCCAAGACGTCACGTTTTTTCCAACGTTTCTAAATACCAGTGGCGCGACGGTAAACTACCGCTGGCTGGTCTATATTTTCAAACTTGAGGTTCAGAAAAATTCGCTGGGGGAGACGCCCTCCATTGTGGCAGGTATCCCAGTTGGACAAGGAGAACAAATTCCGGGCGGCGGCTGGAGACTGACGGGCGGCGGCGGATGCGAGGAATTTGTCGCGCGGGTCGCGTGGCTGGACAGCGCGAAGAAACCGACGTTCTTTAACAAGCCCGATGGCTCGCTGTTCGAAAGCAAGTTTTCGGTGTGCTAGCAAACCTAAAGGGTTATGCGGCTCCTACGGAGCCGATAAAACCCCTAGGGTCTGCGACGAGTCAGAAATATCTTCGCCGGCCAATATGCGTTGATGGAGCGCGACCGTCTCCGGTTCGGGGCCGAGATTGAGCTGGGTTTGCAGGGCTTGCGCGCAGATTTCGTACCAGCGCAAGGCCAGTCCGCGCTGCCCGCGGCGGGCGTTGCACTCCATGAGGCGACGATAGATGTCTTCGCGCCACGGGTCCTTGGCCAGGATTTTTTTCCAGCCCTCGATGGCATCGTCGAGATTACCAATCTGCAGCCAATAATTGCTCAGCTTATCGAGAATCGTGAGATAGGTATCCTTGAGTTCCTCGCGCCGGATGAGGGTCCATTCTTCAAAGGCATCCTCTTCCAGCAAGTCGCCGCGATAGAGCGACTCGGCTTGCAAGTAGTGAGGAATGGCTTGAATCAATTGGCCCGCGCGCTCCAAGCCAACACCGGTTTGCCAGGACTTTTCAAATTGCTCAATGTCTGTCCAAACATTGATGTCGGGATTGAAGAGATAACAGCCATCGCGAAAGAGAACGCAGCCCTCGCAACGCGGATTGCAATCCTTGGTGACAAAGGCCTGACGCAAGTGGTGCATCGCAACTTTGAGCCGATTGTTGGCAACGGCGGGTTGAGTCTGCGGCCAGATCGCCTCGAGGAGAACGTCACGCTGCACGGGATGATGCGGGCGAAGCGCGAGGAATTTGACGATCGCGCTGGCTTTGCCGGCGCGCCGCAGTGGAATCGCCTCTTGACCGCGATAAGCAGTCAACGGGCCAAAGCAATAAATGCGGACATTAACGGCGGTCGCCGGCGCTATGTCGCGCGGCGCGTGCGGGTCGGACTGTTGCGCCAGTTGGCGGAGCATCGCCCGACAACGGCCCAATGTTTCGGTCTGTTGCTCCAACGTATCGGCCAATTGGCGGATCAAAGACCGGCTGGCTTGGGCTTGCTGTTCCAGCCGCGTCATCGTTTCGACGACGAGGCGCAGACCGCCGTGCGCGGTATCTTCGGGTTGGGACTGCGCGTCAGGCAACGGACGCGCATCAACGAGCTGGGGTTGGGGCGCTGCGGTTGGCCGCATGGTTGTAATTCCTCCATCAAGAACAACGGACGATGGACCGGGCGTTCGGCAACCTGCAAACCCCTGAAAAGTCACGTTCGAAGCGAAGAGCACAATGCGAATAGAACGTCGAGTTTGGCTTACAGGCGGAACTTTCAGAACAGCGCGAATTATAGCGCGTCTGCAAGTCGCCTGTCAAGGGACTAACTGGCTTGTGGCATTGTCACGGTGAATACGCTGCCCTTCTTCATCTGGCTTTCAACCGTGAGCGTGCCTTGCTGCGCGTGGACCAGTTCCTTGGCAATGGCCAGGCCCAAGCCCATGCCGCCGCCGGTGCGCGACGTATCGCCGCGATAAAAGCGTTCAAAGATGTGCGGCAGCAAATTCGGCAAGATCCCGGGCCCGGTGTCGCGAATGCTCATCGCCACGCGTTGATCGGCGGCGGCGGTCGTGAGACTGACGGTCGCGTTGGGCGGCGTGTGGACGAGCGCGTTGTCGAGCAAGATGAGGAGCACTTGCTTGAGCGCGTCGGGATCGCCAAGGACCGTGGCCTCGAGCGGCGCATCGCACAGGATCGTCCGGTGCGGCGCGATGAGTCTCATTTGGCGGCAAACATCTTCGACGAGCGGCTTGATTTCGACCGGGTCGCGGCGCAGCGGCCGGCCCGTATCCGCGCGGGCGAGGATGAGGAGTTGGTTGACGAGCCGAATCAAGCGCTGCACTTCGTCGTTGGCATCGCTCAACACATCCGACCGCTCTTTCGCGTCAATCGGCGGGTCGCGCCGCAGCAATTCGATGTTGCCGCGAATCGTCGTCAAGGGGGTGCGGAGTTCGTGCGACGCGTCCGCCACAAAACGCCGCTGCGCCTGGAGGGCTTGTTCGACCTGCCGATACGCGGATTCGAGTTCGGTCAACATTCCGTTGAGCGTCGTCGCGAGCTGACCGATCTCGTCGTTCGGGCCCGTGTGCTCGACGCGCCGGCTCAGGTTGCGCTCCGCGCCGATGGCTTGCGCCGTCTGCGTGATCCGATGAATCGGTTCGAGCGCGAGTCCCGCCAGCACCCAGCCGATCGCGAACGCGGCCAGGATGACCAGACTATCGCCGACAACCAGGATCAGGCCCAACGTGTTTAACGACTGTTCGCGTTCGGCGATGGGACTGGCAACCTGGATGATCCGCACGCCCCGACCGGGGGCCTCGACGGGCTGACTGTAGATCAAGAGGGGATCGCCTTCGACGTGGGCGGCCTCGATCCAGGGCGAGCCGTTTCGCACCGCGCGCAATCCCGCGTCGCTGAGCGGTAACACGGTATCGCTGAGATCAACCGTGCGCGCGAGCACACTGCCATCCGAGTTTCGCATTTGCGACCATCGCCCCGGCAGCGTGGCCGGCGGCTGGTCGTCGGAACGGCGGGGAGGCAGGCGGCGCTCGAGATTCGCCACCTCTTGCGCTTGGCGCGCGAGCGTGTTTTCGATCGCGTCAAAAGTCACGCGCGTTTGCGTGATAAAGAGGATGGTGCTAAACGCGATCAACGTCAGCGCCAAAATCGCGCTGTATAATAGAGTGAGACGAAGACGGATGGACATGGTTAGTTGGTTAGTGCAATAGTTTGTTAGTTGATTAGTTGGATGACGACGAAACTATCCAACTATCAAACTATTGCACTATTCCTCCCGCAGCACATACCCGACGCCGCGGACGGTTTGGATCAAGCGCGGCTCGCCACCGGCTTCGGTTTTTTTGCGCAGATAGCCGATGTAGACTTCGAGGACATTGTCGTCGCCGCCGAAATCATAGTCCCAAACATCTTGCAGAATTTGCTCGCGCCGCAGCACTTGGCGCGGGTGCATAATCAAAGTGCGCAGTAAATCGAATTCTTTGGAAGTCAGTTCAAACGACCGTTCGCCGCGCCGCGTCTCGCGCGTCACGGGATTGAGATACAAGTCCGCGTATGCCAGGGGCTCGTCTTTGCGCGCGATCGAGGGCCGGCGCAGCAGCGCGTGGACGCGCGCCAAAAGCTCGGCGGGCGAAAACGGTTTGACCAGATAATCGTCCGCGCCGGTTTCCAGACCCTCCACGCGATCTTCGACGGCATCGCGCGCGGTCAGCATCAGAATCAGCGTCTGATCCTCTTTGGCGCGTAGTTGCCGGATCAAACCGATTCCATCCAGCCCCGGCATCAGCCAATCGAGCACGATGAGATCGGGATGTTGCGCTTCCACTTGGGAAAGAGCCGCGTTGCCATCCACCGCGGTGAGGACGCGAAAACCCTCGTACGCGAGCGTGCGCCCTAACATTTTCAACAAGCGTTGGTCGTCGTCTACGACAAGAACAGTAGCCAAGTAAGCATAACCTCCTTCGGATCCTATCCATAATAGGATAACAAAACTAGATAAGAGAAGGTTGAATGACGCCTTAGAGAATGCTGAGAAATATGGTTCCAGAGCATTACACCGAAGCAGAAGCATCGGGCGAAGCGTTGCGTCAGGTCATCGAGGCCATCAGCGGCGAACTCGCCCGCACCCAGGGCGCGCTCCGCGAGATGGAACTCCTCTACCAGACGAGCCGGCGAATCAGCACGGCCATGAACGTGGATCAGGTCATCGAAGCCTACCTTGATCAAGTCGCCACGCGCGGCCATTATACTTGCAACATCGTCTTGTACGAATTCGACGGCCGCGGTGAGCGTAACGCCGTGATCGTGCGCGGGCGATGGTCGCCGCAGGAAGGCCCCGTGCTGATTCAAGAACGCCATCCGTACACGCGCGATGCGCTCGATCCGCTGCTCGACGCCGGACAAACGGTCACGATCGCAGACGTCCACGCCGACGCACGCGTGTCGCCGGAATTGCGCGCAATTCAAGCCCGCGATGGCCGCCCGGCCCTCGCGATGATTCCGCTGATCGCGCGCGGCGAGCGCATTGGGTTGGTCGTCTTGAGCGATGTGGTCGCTCACGAATGGTCACGCGGCGAGCTGCAGCTTTACCAGGCCACCGCCGCGCAACTCGCCACCGCGATGGACAGTCGCCGCCAGCAGATCCTGGTCTATGCGCGCGGCCAGCAATTGGCGATTCTCGAAGAGCGGCAGCGTCTCGCGCGCGAGCTGCACGACTCGGTAACGCAAATGATCTTTAGCATCACCTTGATCGCGCAATCGCTGGCGCCCGCCTGGCGGCGCGACCCCGCCGAAGGCGAACGGCGCGTGGCGCGCTTGTTGGAATTGAGTCAAACCGCGTTGGCGGAAATGCGTGCGCTCCTCGCCGAGCTGCGCCCCGCGGGAGAGCAAAACGCGCCGGTCGAGACCGCTTCGGTGCCCGGCGTCGTCCGCGTGCAGAGAGAAGGATTGGTGGCCGCGCTTCGCCAGCACGCGGTAACCCTCGCGCAGGACGGGCTGCAAATCGAAATTGATACGCGCGCCTATCCGGCGGACGGCAGGCGGCCCTACGAAGAGACCCTATTTCGAATCGCGCAAGAAGCGCTCAACAACGTGGTCAAGCACGCCCACGCCAAACACGTTTTTGTCAATCTCGGCGGAGACCAGGAGGCGCTGCGGATGACGATTCACGACGATGGGATCGGTTTTCTCGCCGAGCATTCTCCGCGCGGGCTGGGCTTGCGAACCATGCCCGAGCGCGCGCGCGCGCTGAATGGAACCGCGCTGATCAGTTCGACGCCGGGGAATGGAACTACGGTCGAGGTAACCATCCCGGTCCAGGGAGCCAGCGCATGACCTCACCCATTCGCGTGTTGATCGTAGACGATCACGAAATCGTGCGCGAAGGGCTGGACACGCTCCTCTCGGAGGAAGCCGACATCCGCGTGGTTGGTCAGGCGGCGGGCGGCGCGGAGGCGCTGGAACTGGCCGCCACCTGTAAGCCCGACGTCATTCTCATGGACATTGTCATGCCGGAAATGGACGGGATAGCTGCAACGCGGCGCCTGCTTCAAGTGAGCCGGTCGAGCCACATTCTCGTGCTCACCAGTTTTCTCGGCGATCAACGCGTACGCGACGCGATACAAGCGGGCGCTATCGGCTATTTATTGAAAGATGTCACCAAGTTCGATTTGCTCCGCGCCATTCGAACCGCCGCCACGGGCAAACCGATCTTGCACGCGGAGGCGCAGCGCTCGCTCATGCGCCAGGCAGCCCCGGCGTCGGAACGACTCCCGCACGAGAAACTGACCGAGCGCGAGTTTCAGGTGTTGCGACTGATCGCGCAAGGTCAAAGCAACCGGTCCATCGCGACCGCGCTGAACCTGACCGAGGGTACGGTCAAGGTCTACGTCAGCGTCATCCTCGGCAAGTTGAGCGTGGCCGACCGCACGCAAGCCGCGTTGTACGCGGTGCAGCACGGCCTCGCGCGCACCGAGCCGCGCCCGGATTAACTATAGTTAATTCTCGCCACTAACCAATTGCGGATAAAGACCAGTCGCTTGATAGATGTTATCAAGCGACTTTTCTGTTACATTCTGTGTAATTCGCATTCTGAAAGGAGGATACGTATGCGGGAGGAAGTTGTACGCGAGGTCATCACGCGCTTTATGACCGAACCCGATTACCTCGACGCCTTTAAATCCTACGGAGCCGAGCGTATCGTGTCACGCTATCAGCTCACGCGGGACGAAATGGAAGCGCTCAAGAATATGGCGCCCAAGGAGATGGGCTTGGGCAAACTGGATACGCGCATCTCGGCGTCAACCGTGAAAGGCATCGAAGCTAGCGGCTGCCCCTGCCTTTGTCCAAACACCAGCAACGCGTGCAAAGGGTGCTAGAGTTCGCGTCAACGAATGCGTCAACGAATCCGCAACGAATAAACGAATACGCGGTGTGAGATTCGTTTATTCGTTACCCATTCGTTGACGCGAAGTTCCCATTTCCGGAGAGACCAGCATGTGTGTTCATCCCCATACAGTGGAATACGACCAATGCGTGCGGGAAATTGCCGAGTACACGCGTGAGATCGCGAGCGGACGCGCCACGGCCCCAACCTGGCTCAAGCGCGGCATGTGGCTCCAGCAAATGAGCGAACTTGCGGGCGCGGTCCGGGATTATGACCGCGCGGAGGCGCGCGCCGCGGAATTGTCCCTCGACGAACTGGCGCGCCTGCATAATCTCCGCGGCGTTTGCTATCGCCGAACGCTTATGTCCGAACAGGCGCTTCGCGACCTCACCCGCGCGGTGGAACTCAGACCCGAGCGCGGATTGTATTGGTCGAACCTCGGCGTCGCGCGCTATTTCGCCGGCCAGATCGAACCGGCGCTGGCCGACCTGAACCGCTCGCTCGAACTCGACGACAAGAACGAGCGCACTTGGGAAACGCGCGCGATGTGCCATCAAAAGCTCGCCAATCACGCACAAGCCGTCGCCGACTTTGGCCGCGCGTTCGAAATCGAGGGTGAGGCGCTGCCGCTGGCGTACGCGCAGCGCGCACACTCGTACCTGATGCTCGGCTGTTATGACGAGGCGATTGCGGACTGCGATCACGGCGAAAGACTGGACTCACACGAGGAGTCGTTTGAGATTTACCGCGTGCGCGGGGTGGCGCGGTACGCGCAAGGCGACCCGGATGCCGCGCTGGGCGATCTGTCCCGCGCGATTTCTCTCAAAAGTGATTTCGAAGAACTCTATCTCTTGCGCGGCTTGGTTTATCGCGCGCTGGGCGATGCGGCGGCGGCCGCCGACGACCTGACCGAGTACGCCAAACGCCATCCGACCGGCGCGCCGCAGGCCTTGGCGCACATTGCCAATATGATGCACGCGTTCACGCCGGACGAAAACTTTATCCGCGAATCTACGCGAATCTACGCGAGAGGTTTTGTTGACGGCGGCATCGTCCTGAGCGCCAGTCGAAGGATGCCGCCCGCGGATGCGGCATAGGATGCCGCGGCCAATTACGTGGGAGATTTTTTCTTAGCGTAGATTGGCGAGATTCGCGGATAACCCTCCGTGGAGTGAAGATGGCCCGTTTCCAAGTCGCGCCGGTTACGGCGATTGCGGCGAACACTATGCGCGGATTTCAAGTGGCCGATCGGCGGGTCCTCATTGTGAACTGCGACGGCCACTATTACGCGCTCGACGAATTGTGCCCGCATCTGTCCGTGCCGCTCGGCCGCGGCGAGCTAAAGGACGGGCGCATTACGTGCGCGGGCCACGGTTCGGTATTCGACGTGCGAACCGGGGAAGCATGCA
>JACQYF010000070.1 GCA_016208315.1 Chloroflexota bacterium
ATGTTGTTCAGCGCTTCCTGGGCAATTCGAAAAAGCGACTGCTCCTCGGCCGGATCGAGCGGCGCGTCGCCTTCGATCTCCAGAGAAACCGATAGCTCTTCGGGGATTTGCCGGCTCGCCAAATGCCGGCGCAGCGCGGCGACCAAGCCGCCTTCCGCCGCGCGCCCCGGCCGCAATTCGGAAATCACCAAGGTGACCTCGGTCAGCACGCGCATTTCGGCGAGCGCGCTTTGCGCCAATTGATTCAACCGGTCGAGCTGCGGCCCCACGCGCCCGGCATCGCGCTCCAAAAGGAGCAGGGCCGATTGCGTGGTGAGGGTCATGCTAAAGATCGTCTGGGTGACCGAATCGTGCAACTCACGCGCCATGCGATGGCGTTCGCGCGCGGCCGCGAGTTGCGCGGCTTGGGCTGCGGAAGTCTGGAGTTGGCGATTGGCCTGGTCGAGTTCCTGAGCCAGCGCCTCATTTCGGCTGCGTGCCTCTTGGGCGCGCCGGCTGGCAAGCGCATACGCCGCGACCAGAACATTCACGAACGTATAGAGCAGCATGAAAGCGATGCCGTTGACCATTCCGTACATCTTGACGAGCGGCAGCGTCATCAGCGCGGCAAACAACGCGATCGCCGCCGCGCCGGTCCGCGGATTGGAGCGGCGCATGACTTGCATGCTCAAAATGGCGAAGAGGATCGCGTAAAAATCCGCAGCGCCGGGCATGAGCATCAGGAGCAGAGCAACGCTCGTTTGAGCGAGCAGGTACAGGGGAAGATAGGCGGGGAATCTGGCCGTGGCGGAACTTTCGCTAAAGATCAAGAGGATCAGCGAGACTAGCAACTGTCCGAGCACTTGAGGCAGGGTGACGCTGCCCGCGTAGACCAAAAGCGAGCGCAAGGCCACCGCGCTCAACAAAAGACCGGTGGTCAGATAAAATGTCCACTGATACGAGCCAGCGACGGAGCGTCCCATGGCGGCCCCATTTTACCCCAACCCGCGCGCCTGTCAATTTGCGTGCGGACTATAATCCCATTGCGCCATCGCTCCGTTCATGCTACATTCGGAGCGACCGACAATTCCTATTCTGTTCATTTGAGGCAGCTAATGTCCGTGAGGTCGCGGGTTCCAAAGGCGCCGAGGTATGTTGTCTTGGTCGGCGTGATTGCCGTCGTCGAATTCTTTGTGATGGTCGCATTTTCGTTCTTTGAGATTCCTGACGGACTCGGCAAGAATATCGTGGATGCCGGCATCCTGATCGTCTTGACTGTGCCGCTGCTCTATCTCGCCGATGCTCGGCGACACAAAGCCGAAGCGCGCTTGCAGGCGAGCGAGACGCGGCTAAAGAGCATTCTGGACAACGCTTCCGAGGGGATCATCGCGCTGGATGGGGCCCAGCAGATCGTGCTTTTCAACCAGAGCGCCGAGCGGTTGTTTGGCTATTCGGCCGAGCAGGTCTTGGGCCAGCCGCTGGGTCGCCTGTTGCCGGAACGGTTTGCGAATGCGCATCGCGCGTATGTCTCCGGCTTTGCCGCCGCGCCCGAGACGAGTCGCTCGATGAGCAAGCGGCAAGTGGTCCTCGGCCAGCACAGGGATGGGACCGAGTTCCCCGCCGAAATCGGCATCTCCAAGATCACGATGGAAGGCCGTCCGTTCTTCATCGCGGTCATTACGGACGTGAGCGAGCGCCAACGTGCGGCGCGCGACCTGGAACGCCGCGCCAATGAATTCGCCGCGCTCTACGATACGTTCCACGTTCTCTCGCAAGAGCTTGATCTCCACGCTGTGCTCCGGGTGACCGTCGCGCGCGCCCACGTTCTCCTCGCCGCGGATAGTTGCGTTATCTATCTCTACGATGCGGCCCAGAACGATTTGGCGCTCGCTTCGGAAATGGGATTGGACGTGCCGATTGGCACCCGATTGGAAATGGGCGAAGGGGTTTCGGGCCAGGTCGCTCAAACGCGCCAAGCGATGTTGGTGGACCGTTATCAGACGTGGCCGGGACGCTCGCCGAAATACACCGGCCTGCAGGTGGGCGCCGTGGCTTCGGTCCCTATGCTCAATGGCGGCGAACTCGTCGGCGTGTTATCCGTTCACATGCGCGGCGACAATCCGCGGCAGTTTTCGGACGCCGACGCGCGCTTGCTCTCGCTCTTTGCTGGACCGGCAGCCAGTGCCGTGCGCGTGGCACAGCTCTTTGACGAAAAGCGTCAGCGCCTCGCCGAACTCGAGGCCGTGAACAAGGTCTCGACGGGGCTGCGTACCGCGCAGAATCTCGACGAAATGCTCCCGCGGCTCCTGGATGAAACGCTCGCCATCCTCGAGACCGACACCGGCATTCTGTGGCTGCACGACCCGGCGTGCGGCGAAATGCAGATTGGCGCCGCCAAGGGTTGGTTCGGTAAGATTGTCCAGGCGCCTATCCGTACGGCGGAAGGTATCGCCGGGCACGTCTTCGCCACCGGCGAACCCTACGTCGCGCATGAATTTGTCTCCGATCCTCACACGCGCGAATCCGCGCGTCCCCAAATGCCGGCCGGGTGGGGCGGCGCGTGCATTCCCATTCGTACCGCTCAAGAGATTGTCGGCGTGCTGCTCGTCGCCGTCCGGCTGCCGCGCGAGATCGAACCGGCCGAAGTGGCGCTCTTGACGACGCTTGCCGAGATAGCTGGGAATGCCGTCCACCGCATGCGCCTGCACGAACAGACGGTGCGGAGTCTGCAGCACTTGACCGCGCTGCAGGCCATTGACACGACCATTACCTCGACCCTCGACTTGTCGCTCACGCTGCAAATCATTCTCGAGCACGTGACCGCCGAGCTAAAGGTGGACGCGGCGGACATTCTGCTTTTGGATCCGCACACTTGGACGCTTAACTATTCGGCGGGACGGGGATTCCACTCGCGAGCTATCGAGCGCTCCCGCTTGCGCCTGGGACAAGGGATTGCCGGTCAAGCGGCCCTGGAGCGCCAACTCAAAGTCATTCCGGATCTCGCGCAAGCCAACGGAAGCTTTGCCCGCGCGGCGCTGCTGAGAGACGAGCGGTTCGTCGCCTACTATGCCATGCCGCTGATGGCCAAAGGCCAAGTCAAAGGGATTCTCGATATCTTCCATCGCACGCCGATGGACCCCGATCCCACTTGGCTCGCGTTCCTGAACAATCTCGCCGCGCAGGCCGCGATCGCGATTGACAATGCGGAGCTTTTCCAGGGTTTGCAGCGCTCCAACGTCGAGCTGGGCCTGGCGTACGATACGACGCTCGAGGGCTGGGTCAAGGCGCTCGACTTGCGCGACAAGGAAACGGAAGGGCATACGCTGCGCGTGACGGCCATGACGGAGCAGCTCGCGCGCGCGTTCGGGGTCGGCGATCAAGACATGATCCAGATCCATCGCGGCGCGCTGCTGCACGATATCGGCAAGATGGGCATTCCCGATGCGATTTTGCTAAAGCCCGGGCCGCTGACGGATGAAGAGTGGGTCATCATGCGCCGGCATCCGGTCTATGCCTACGAGCTGCTCGCGCCGATCGGCTATTTGCGTCCCGCGCTGGACATCCCCTACTGTCATCATGAAAAATGGGATGGTTCCGGCTATCCCCGCGGCTTGAAAGCGGAACAGATTCCGGTGGCCGCGCGCTTGTTTGCGATCGTGGATGTGTGGGATGCGCTGCGTTCGGAGCGGCCCTACCGCGCCGCGTGGCCCGAGGAGAAGGTGCGCCAATACCTTCTGGACCTTTCGGGCAAGCAATTCGATCCCAAGGTTGTGGAGCACTTCCTGCGGCTGCTCAATTCCGAGAGCGGATAAAAAAGAAATCTGTGTGTTTCCGTGTGTTTCCGTGGCTAAGCCATCCTCAAAAACACCTCGACGACGTTTGGATCAAAGCGCTGCCCGGACTGCGCGCGGAGATACTCCCGTACGTTTTCCTCACTCCATGCCGCGCGGTACGGTCGCTCCGAGAGCAGCGCATCCCACGCGTCCACCACGGCGAAGATGCGCGCCGCGAGCGGGATTTGCTCGCCTTTCAAGCCGCGCGGGTAACCGCTGCCGTCCCAGTTTTCGTGATGGCAATACGGAATGTCGAGCGCCGGTCGTAGATGCGCGATGGGCGCGAGCAATTCGTACGCAAAGTCAGGATGCCGGCGCATGATTATCCATTCGTCCTCGGTCAACGGTTCGCGTTTGAGCAGGATGCTGTCGGGTACACCCATTTTGCCGATGTCGTGCAGCAGCGCGCCGCGGCGCACCTGCGCCATTTCGGCATCATGAATCCCCATCGCCGCGGCGACGCGGACCGTCATCTCCGTGACGCGCTGCGTGTGCCCTTCGGTTTCCTTGTCACGCATATCCAGGGCGCGCGACCAACCTTCCAGCGTAGATTCGTACGCCAGTCCCAGCTCGACGTTCGAGCGCTGCAGCGCGTCGAACAGCCCGGCGTTGTCAATCGCGATGGCGGCTTGCAGCGCGAGCGACTTTAAAAACCCGAGCCACTCCGCGTCCGGTTTGAGCGCGGCGCGGTGGAAAAGTTCGAGCACGCCTTTCACGCGGCCTTTGGCGACGAGCGGCACGGCCAGATACGTGACGAACCCTTCGCCGGCGAGCAGCTGGGCCCGCGCATAACCCTCGCCGGGGCTGATGTTCGAGACGATTTTCAGGTCGCGGTCGAGCGCGGCTTGGCCGGCATAGCCCTCGCCCAAGCGCAGGCGCGAACGTTCGATGGCGGGGGAACGAAAGCCGCGTCCCGCCGTGTATTCGAGGATCTGGGTGTGAGGATTCAAGAGCAACACCGCCGCGGCGTCTACACGCAATTGCGCGGTGATCTGCTCCAGGACGACGTTGAGCATCACGCGCAGGTCCAGACTGGCGGTGATGGCCGTGTCAATATTACGCAGGGCCTGGATTTGCTCGAGACGGCGCTCGGTCTGTTCGTGCAGCCGCATGCGATGAATGGCGTTCCCGGCAATTTCGGCCACGGTGGTCAACAGCCGCACCTCGTCCGGTTCAAGCCGGCGCGGCAGTTTGAACGCCACGAACAAAATCCCGACGACCGCTTCGATGGTGCGGATTGGGACACACACGCCACCCCACGCCGCGGGAATGAATGGCCGAATGGAAGCGCGTAGGCGTGGATCGGCAACGAATTCCTCCGACGCGTAGACCTGCCCCGTTTCCAAAACCCGCGCGACCATGCCTTCCTTCCCGGTCATTAACGAATCGGGAATGCGCGTGAACCAGCCGCGCGCCAGGGCTTTTTTGAGCGTATCGCTTTCGACATCATAGTGAAACAGGATTCCCGCCTCGGTTTCGAGGACGGCCAGGGTCTTGTCCAAAAGGCGCGGTAACATTTCGTCCAGCGTCTGAGCGGACCGCAGCGCGCTGGAAATTTCGTGAACGGCTTCTAGTTCGGTCACGCGTTGGCGTAGGTCGGCGAACAACCGCGCGTTTTCCATCGCGACGGATGCTTCGTTGGAAAAGAGCGCCAGCAGCCGTTCGTCGTGCGGCGTGAACGCGTTGAGGCGCGTGCTCAACACGTTGAGGACGCCGCGCAAGCGGCCCTCATGTTGAACGGGGACCCACAATCCGGAACGGACTTTTGGGTCAAAGACGATCCAACTTGGATCGGCGCTCACGTCAGGAAGATTGAGAGGCAGCCGGTTTCGGGCGACGTGCGCCACTATGCTCTGTTCGTCGTCCATGCGGCGAACCAGGTCGCGCAACCGGCTTTCGATATTCTCCGTATGCCCCACACCGAATTCGTAGCGCAATTCGTTGCGGTCCTCGTCAAACCCGAAGAATTGCGCGCGGTCGGCGTGCAGCGCTTTCATCGCGATCTGAAAGAGGAATTCCAATTGCACGTGCGGATCGAGCACGCGGTTGAGGGTCAGGCCCGCGTCGTACAGCAAAGCCAGTTGCTCGGCGCGACGCTGCGCTTGCTCTTCCACCTGCTTGCGCTCGGTGATGTCCGCGCGTGACCCGCCGCGTCCTTCAGAGGCACGAGCCACGTGCTCAGCCACAGTCGGCCGCTGGGGAATTCCGTAATGCCCTCGGCATAAAGGGGCTCCTCGCTCTCAAAGACCAGAGTCAGAGCGGCTTTGTACGCTTCGGCGACCTCCGATGGGAACACGGCCGACAGCGGCTTGTGTACCAGGTCCTCCGGGCGCGCTCGGAATAGGTTAGCCCCAAAACGGTTGACGTATTCGACGGTTCCATCGCGGTTGATGACATAGATGTGGTCGTGCGCGGCCTCGGCGAGCGTTCGATAACGCTCCTCGCTGGCGCGGAGCGCTTGCTCGGCCCGCTTGCGCTCGGTGATGTCCCGGATGATGGCCTGATAATACGTTTTGCCTTCCAGTTCGATTGACCGCGTACTGGCTTCGACCGGGAAGATCGTGCCGTCGCGGCGGATGTTCAGCGTCTCGTAGACCAATCCTTCATCCTCGGTCACGCGCTTGACGTTTTCGTCGAACGCGTCGCGCGCTTGCGGCGCGCGCAAGTCCCGCGCGTTCATGCGCAGCAGTTGCTCGCGCGGGTAACCATAGGCGGCGACGGCGCGTTCGTTCGCCTGCACGATCCGGTATTGATCGTCCATGAGCAGGATGATGTCGTTGGCGTGGCGGCTTAGATGATCCAATTGCAGGGCCAGGTTCCGTCCCTGTCGCTCCGCTTCGTACTGTTTGCGATACAAGCCGAGTTGTTGATTCCGCGCGATCAATGCCGTCACGCCGGCGGCAATCAGGACAAAGACGCCGATCAGGACGAGCACGAACCGCGCGCTGGCCTCCATCGGCGTAGTAATCTCTGCGGCGTCTATTTTGGCGACCAAGGACCACGGCGAATTTGGAATGGCGCGCGCGGCGGCCCACACCGGCACGCCGCGATAATCAATGCCGGCGAGAATGCCTTCGTAGCCCCGCACGGCGGCGGCGGCGGGCAAC
>JACQYF010000071.1 GCA_016208315.1 Chloroflexota bacterium
CGATCATCCCCGTTCACCTCTTCGGGCAGAGCGCCGACCTCGCGCCGATCCTCGAACTGGCGCGCGCCAGGAATATTTTCGTGCTCGAAGATTGCGCGCAGGCGCACGGCGGGACCTATCGCGGCCAGCGCGTGGGCCGTTGGGGCGACATCGCCGCGTTCAGCTTTTATCCCACCAAGAACCTCGGCGCGTACGGCGACGGCGGCGCAATCCTCACGAATGATGCCCAACTCGCCGAGCGCGTAAGACTGCTGCGGCAGTACGGTTGGCGCGAACGCTACGCCAGCGACATCAAAGGGCTAAACTCGCGGTTGGACGAAATGCAAGCCGCCATCCTGCGTGTCAAGTTGAAATACCTGGACCGGTGGACAGCGGCTCGCCGCGAGCGTGCGGCGCTCTACACGGAATTGCTCGGCACCGTCACGCCGCCGCGCGAAATGGCATACGGTGAGGCGGTGTATCACCTTTACGTCGTCCAAACCCCCAATCGCCAATCTCTAATCTCCCACTTGAACGCGCGCGGCATCGGCACCGCGATTCAATATCCGTTCCCCATCCACTTGCAACCCGCTTACGCGAGCATGGGCTATCCCGCCGGTACTTTCCCGGTCGCAGAACGACTCGCGCGCGAGATTGTCTCGCTGCCGCTGTACCCTGAATTATCGTTGGAGGATGTGCGCCAAGTTGCTGACGCAGTTAATCAGTTTGATGGTGCGATTGTTTCATAGTTCAATGATATGAACCCAAACGAGAGGCAGTTCACGCCTTACGTTTTACGTTTTACGCAGCACGCTACACGTCATGCGCGGTTTGCGCCATCACTCGTCACCTACGCGACTCTATTGGTCGCGTTCTTTTTGCGCGTCTACCGGCTGGCAGAGAATAATGTTTGGTGGGATGAGGGCTGGAGCATCTGGCTATCGCAAAAGGATTTGGCGTGGATCGCGCTCCGTACGGCGGCCGACGAGCATCCGCCGCTGCACTATTGGCTCTTGCATTTTTGGAACGCGGTCGCAGGGACCGAGGTGTTCGCGGGCCGCTTTCTCTCCGTCGCTTTTGGCGTGCTGACCGTCGCGCTCATCTTTCGAATCGGCAAGCGCGTCGGCGGGGGATGGATTGGCGTGCTCGCCGCGCTGTTCCTCGCCCTCGCGCGCTTTCACATTTGGTGGTCGCAGGACATCAAGAACTATACGCCGTCCATCTTTTTCGCCTTTGCCGCGCTGTGGTTTGCGCTGGATCTCATTGCGAGGCGAGCTTCCACACGAACGGTATTTGTGCTAGTCCGTGCGTTTCACGTTTCACGCTTTACGTTTTACTCGATTACCCGACGATGGCTCGCCGCAAACATCCTAGGCGCTCTTCTCTTCGCCCCCTGGCTGTATCTCTATTTGACGAACGCCGCCGCGTGGAGCGCCGCGCCCCCGTTCGATTTCGGCACATTCCTCAAACTCGTCGCTACCGTGTTGCCCCTGGGCGTCACGACCAATATTGAAAACTATTACGTGGTGACGCTTGTGCTTACCGCGCTCGTTATGTTGCCGGTAATCAGTATTCTGTATTCAGTATTCAGAAATAAAAGACTGAAGACTGAATACTGTTTACTGTTTACTTTGATTGTGCTGCTTCCCCCCGCCCTCCTCTACGCGCTTTCGCTGACCCCCGTCGCGTTCTTTGCGCCCAAGATCCAAGGGCGCTATTTGCTCGTGCTGCTCCCCGCGTACACGATTCTGCTCGCGCTCGGTGTGGCAACCCTCAAGCGGCTGTCAACCTACGTCGCGCTCGCGGCGACTATTTTCGTCGTCGGCGCCAGCGCCTTTATGCTGAACGATTACTACGCCACCCGCCGCCTGCGGGACGATTACGCGTCCCTCGCCAATACCATCAACGCGTTCGCCCGCGCCGACGATCTGGTCTTGCTCAATACCGATCAGGAGTGGCCGACCTTTCTCTATTACCTGCGTTCTCCGCTCGATTGGCTGGGCGCGCCCAACGGCGCGCCGATGAATGCGGCCAACGCCGATTCCCTCGTTCGACGCGCGCTCGCGCGACACGATGCGGTCTGGCTGGTCGCGATTCCCGACGCGCTAGCGACCGACCCGCAGAGATTGGTCGAGACGCGCCTGGCGCGCGAGTTGAACCAACAGTATGAGCGGACGGTAGGCGATAAACGCTTGGTATTGTATGCCCCTGCGCCGCGCGATTTTGTAAACGTCCCGCGCGAAAACCTCGCCGCACAGTTCCCACGGTCGGACCAACTGAATGACATTTTGCGGCTGGTCGGATACGATTTGCCAACGCGAACGATAAACGCCGGAGATACGTTTCGCGTGGCGACCTATTGGCGCGCGACCTATCCAGCCCAAATCTCGGTCCGGCTAAACGGGCTGGTCACGACGACGTTGAATATTCCGAGCGGCGATCTCATGCGCTTTGAAAACGATTTCGCGATTCCGCCCGACGCGTCTGGCGAATTCGATCTGCAACTCGGCCCAATTGCGTTGGCGCGAGTGCGAGTAGAACCGAATGCCAATCCGGAGTTGTCGGGCCCAATCTCGCACCCGGTAGATTATCGTTTGGGTGAGGCGATTCACCTCATCGGCTACGATCTGCCGCGAGCGAAACTCCGCGCGGGCGAGAGTGTTTCGGTGACGCTTTATTGGAGTACGGACCGCCGCGTCCAAAAGAATTACGTCGCGTTTGTCCATTTGCTCGGCACGCAATTCAACCCCGCTCAAAATAATCCGCTCTGGGGCCAAATTGATCGCAGTCCATCAACGCCGACCTCGGCGTGGCTGCCGGATGGAATCGTCGCGGACATCTATCGCGTGCCGATTGACGCGCACGCGCCGCCAGGGAAATACAAACTCGAAATTGGGCTGTACGACCCGGCCACCGGCGCGCGGCTCGCGGTCGGCGATGGCCCGGACAGCATCCTTCTCGACGAAATCGAAATCGCTCCCTGATTGACGAGTTGACTAATTGACTAGTTGCCTTTAAACTAACCCCGGAGGTCAGATTGCAGAGGCGCGTTTTGATCGTTCTTTTCATTTTGTTGACCTTGAGCGCGTGCGGCGGCGGCGCGCTGCTGGAAAATGTATCGCTCGATCCCGACGGCATTTCGCCGTTCGCGGGCAGCCCGAATGCCGCGACCGTGCTGCGCTACGCCGTTACGCGCGACGCGACCATCTCCATCTATTTGCTCGACGAGCAGAACGCGCGGCACGATTTTCGCAAGGACCAGCCGCGCACGGCCGGCGCTTACGATGCGGCTTTTAGCGGCGCGATCGGCGATCGCGTTCTGCCGGATGGCAAGTATACCGTTGTGATCGAAGCGAAAGACGGAGCGGGTCAGCTCGCGCAGGTCAAAAAGGCGTTGACGATCACCGGCGCGGATTCGACGCCGCCGCAATTGCAGAATTTCACCGTATTTCCAAATACCTTCACGCCCAATCAGGACGGCATCGCCGACCGGGTTGCGATTCGTTACTGGCTCACGAAACCGGCTAAAGTGGACGTTTATCTCACCGATGGGAAAAAGCGGTACGAGGTCGCGGAAAAAAAGACGACGCTGTGCATCAAAGACCAACAGAGCTGCGCGGGCGCGCACGAATACGATTACGATGGCGGGATTGACATGCTGGCGACCCCGCCACCCAACGGGACCTACACCGTCGTCGCCGAAGCCGTAGACGCGGTCGGCAATCGCATGCGGGAAGAGAAAAAGCTGACGATTGCCGAGGGCGGCATACCGCGCGCGACGATTTCCAACTCGGGCGTCGAGTGGTCGCCGCAGGCGCTGCCCAGCTTGCGCGTCGAGCCGAATTCGCTGCTCGTGCCGCTCGGCGGAACGCTGACGTTCACGGTCACGGTGCAAAATGTCGGGCCCGTGCCGATTCGGACGAGCGGGCCGGAGCCGGGCACGGTTTACACGACGAGCGAAAATTTCAACACCAAAAACATGTACGAGCAACCGGGCGTCTGGCGTGTCGGCCTCGATTCGGAAGGGAACAGCGCCGGGCGCTCGTATCCCTATCGCTGGCAGATTGGGTCGAGCGCGGAGTTAACGCGCGTGAGGATTGACGGCAAAGAATATTTGTATCTGATGCCGGGGCAGCGCGTGACCGTGAGCGGGACCGCGCGGATTGTAGACAAGCCGCCGCGCATCAACGTTTATTATTGGGTTGGACTCGTGCAAGAGGATGTCCGGATCGTCGAAGATCGCATCGAACCAAAGTTGGTGACCGTGGAGTATTGATTGTAGGGGCGGGGTCGCCCCGCCCATGCAGGGCGGGCTGACGCCGCCATGCAGGGCGGGCTGACGCCGCCATACAGGGCGGGGCGACCCCGCCCCTACCGAAAGGAGACCCATGAGCCAGAGTGGTTCGTTCCTGCAATCGTTGCTCGAAATGCTTTCGCGTCTTTTGGGTTCCCGGCCTGCTCCCCCTCCGCCGGCGCCCACGCCTCCGCCCCCGCCCGTACCTCCGCCGCCCGACGACACGCCCGCTCTAATGCAGCCCCGCGTGCTGATGATCGTCTACAACCCGGTCGTGGACGCGGCCGGCAACAAGCTGATCCAAACGCTCGGCTGGCGCGATCCCGACCAGCTCGCCGCGGGGTACATCGCGGATGTCAAAGAATGCAGTGCGGGATTCGTGGATTACCAAATCGTCGAGCGGATCGAAGCCGACGAATTGCCGGTCAAGAAGGACGGCTTTCAGTATGCGCCGAGCGACTTTGTCGGGTTTTATCGCGCGGGGAGCGGATTTCACGATCCCGACGCGGTGGATTACGAAGCGATCGTCGCGAAATTCAATTTGCTCCAGCGCATCGCCAATAACGAGATAGACGAAGTCTGGCTGTTCGGCGGGCCGTACTTTGGCTTTTACGAATCCACGATGGCGGGCGCGGGCGCTTTTTGGTGCAACGCGCCGCCCGTGCCCAACACGGCCAACTGCCCGCGCCGTTTTGTGATCATGGGCTTTAACTACGAGCGCGGCGTCGGCGAAATGTTGGAAGATCTCGGACATCGCACCGAATCGGTGCTAGCGCACTTGTTCCGCTCGGATGCCGCGATCGGGCGCGCGTACAATTC
This sequence comes from Chloroflexota bacterium, assembly GCA_016208315.1. GTDB lineage: Bacteria > Chloroflexota > Anaerolineae > UBA4142 > UBA4142 > JACQYF01. The sequence continues at coordinate 5,093 of JACQYF010000071.1, forward strand.
GAGCGCGGCCCCCATCGTGCAATCGGCGAATTTGTTCGAGCGGTTTATTACGTATGATCGCACCGCGCCGGGGCGGGCGAATGTGGGCGTGCTGCATTTCGCGCCGAACAGCGTAGCCGACTACGACTGGGGCAACGCGACGCGCGTCCAATCGTGCGCCGACGATTGGCTGCTGTTCCCGAATCTGCCCGACCCGCCAAACTTGCGCGCCGTAGACTGCGGCGACTGGGGCAACGGCGATATTCGCGAACATCACAAGTGGTGGTTCAAGCGGCTGCCGAAAGCGCCGGGTGTGACCGACGGCGTTTCGAACAATTGGTGGCAGTTCACGATTGACGTGAATCGGGCTTGACAAATAGAAAATATGTGCTAAAATTTGGGCAGATCGTTGATTCGATGGATGTCTTTAGCTCGGGCGGTCACCAACCCCGGCGGTTGGGCGGACACCCGAAGGATGCTGGACGCACTGGCGCGCAGTGGGTCGCAGCGGAGGAGGTTTGAAATGACGCGCGAAGACGTATTGGCGGTGGCTCGCAAAGCCGGCGACGTGGGCACGGTGACCCACGAGGAGTTCGCCGACTATATCGTGATGCTGGAAGCGCAGCGCCGGATCGGCGACGATTGGCAGACTGTTGACCAGCCGTACATGGCCGTGGATGGCAAGCTGGCCATGGCGAACGAGGATCATCGCAAACAGGGCAAGCGGCTCGATTTTGGCGAGCCAAAGGTCTTGATCAACAACGAGGATCAACTAACCCTACTGGTAACCGTGACGAGTGAAATCTACGGCACTCGGCATGGGATTGCGACGAGCCGCAAGCAAAATGGCACCCGCGCCGAACGCGAGTTTCCCTGGGAGGTCGCCGAAACTTCGGCGATCGGTCGGGCCTTGACGGCCATGGGATACGGACTGCTCCCGGGCGCGGGCTTGGCGAGCGCCGAAGACATGCTGCGGGCCGGTTCGACGACTCAAACCGGCGGCAACGGCGGCTCTGTGGACAAAGAAGGACGCGAATATCCGCGGCGCACGGCGCCGATGTCGAACAACCAGCGGAATAAGCTGATCGAGCTGTACATCGAGCGGTTTGGCGGAGCGGAGGCGGAAGCGCTGCAGGGCCTGGACGCCGTTTTCGAAAGCGCGTTCAAGCACACGATGGCTGAAGCAACACTCGCCGAAGCGTCCAAGATCATCTCGCAGATGATTTCCGCAAAAACGGCCGGCGCGCCGAAGAGCGCCGTCAAGAAATAGATCGTGGGGGCGACCCTTGTGGTCGCCCATACCCTTGTGGTCGCCCATTACGGAACCGAAACGCGGAGGAATCCCCTCCGCGTTTTGTTTTGCCGCGTCCGTACATAAGATATTGACAGCATGAGCAGAATGGTGTAAAATGTTGCAAGATAGAGCAAGGTCGCGTGAGGTCGAGTGTGATCGCGAAACGTGAGTTTTTTACGACCAACGAAGTCGCCCAGACGCTGGGCATCAGCCCGTTTACCATCCGCCGCTATATTCGCATCCGCAAGCTGAAAGCGATCAAACTGGAAGGCAGCTACCGCGTCCGCCAGAGTGATCTCGAGCAGTTTCTCAAAGCGCGCGAGCTGGAAACCGAAGACGAGCTCGCCGCGCTCGACGCGGCCGAAGAATCGCTCGCGACCGCCAAGAAAACCACCGCCGCGACCGCGACACGCAAAAGCGCCGCCGAAGAAAAACGCAAATCGGAAAGGGCCGAGGAAGAGCCGAGTCCCCGCTCCGCGACAGAGAAGAAAGCGCGCAAGAAATCTGCCAGCTCGTCAAGTAGGGGCGGGGTCACCCCGCCCACTGCCAAGCCCGTCAAGTAGCGCCTTGCCGAACCTGAATTTTACCCGCGCCCCTAATTGGCGCTCTCAGCAGAAAACGTGCCTCGCCGGGTTGTCGAGGCACGTTTTCGCTTATATCAACGGCCTGCAAAATTCGCGCACGGCGTTGTTGAATTGCTCCGGCTGCTCGTAGTTGGACAGGTGCGCCGCGTCGGGTATGGTCACGAGCCGCGCGCCGCGAATCGCATCGCGCATCATCTCCGAATCTTTGGGCGGCGTTAGCGCATCCTCCGCCCCGACGATGACGAGCGTTGGGACCGAAATCTGCGCGAGCGTCGGCGTCGAGTCGGGACGGTCGCGCAGCGCCATGAGCTGGGCGACGACGCCTTCCACCGGCTGGCGCGCCATCAACTCGCGCGCGCCCTTGGCCACTTCGGGGCGTGACTCGAAGGTCTTGGGCGCCAGCAGTTTCGGCAATAATCTCTCCGCCACCGCGCCTACGCCCTGATCGCGTGCCAGGGCCGCGTTCGCGTCGCGCATTTTCTTGGCCTCGGCCGAATCGGGCTGCGGGCGCGTGTCCGCCAGAACGAGCGCGCGGACACGGTGCGGATATTTGCGATAGAACGCGAACGCGATATAGCCGCCCATCGAAAGTCCGCCGACGATCGCGCTTTTGACGCCGAGCGAATCGAGCAGCGCGCTCAAATCGTCGGCATAGGTGTCCATCGTCACGGGGCCGGGCGGCAGACCGGATTCGCCGGCGCCGCGCAAATCGGGCGCGATGACGCGGGCCATATCGGCCAGCCCGTTCGTTTGTGCGAGCCAGAGCGTGCGATCCAGCGGAAAGCCGTGAATCAACAGCAGCGGCGCGCCGACCGCGCCGGTATCGTCGTACGCCATTTCAAAGCCGTGGATTTTTGCCTTCATCGAGTCCTCCTGATTCGTAGCATGGAGTTGAGGCAAGTATAGCACACATCAAATGATCGGGGAATGGTAGGTCGGGCCGTGGCGGTGGATTTGCGCCTCGCCGACTTGTGCGCTATGATTCGCGCCGCTAATCTACTGCGGAGTCAAACGATGGAACTGGATTTCACGGCAATTGACCACGAGCATTTCATGCGCGGGGCGTTGAAAGAGGCGGAGGTCGCTTTCGCGAACGGCGAGCGGCCGATCGGCGCGGTCGTCATACATGACGGCAAAATCATTGGCAGAGGTCGCGCGGATCACAACGGTCGCCAGAGCGAGATTGCCCACGCGGAACTGAACGCGCTGCTGCAAGCCGAGAAATACCTACATGCGGACATCCACGGCGACAGTATCATTTACGCAACCGTCGAGCCGTGCGTCATGTGCTTGGGGGCGATTGTCATGAGCGATATTGACCACGTGGTCTTTGCCTTGCCCGACCTCTGGATCAACCCACGGCAAATGCTTGACATGCCCTACGTTCGGCGGCACATCAAAAACTACCTGGGCGGTGTGCTGGAATCGGCAAGCGTCGCGCTGTGGGAGCGGTATAGTCCACGCGAGCTGAAAATGATGCGCGAGGGAAAACGATAAACAACTCGCGTGCAACGGGATACCTCGCCGTTCTGGTGGCTGCGGCGTGGTGGGCAACCTCGGGTCTGTTTGTCAAATTCATCGCCAGCCAAGCCGACGTATCGTCCATCGCGCTGGCGTTTTGGCGCGACCTGCTCACGTTCCTGACGCTGCTGGTCGGCGTGGCTTTGCTCCGACCCGCGGCCCTGCGGATTCGCCGTGACGATCTGCCGCGTCTCGCGGCCATGGGCGCAATGCTCGGCGCGTTTCACGTGTTTTGGAATTTGGCCGTACTCCTCAACGGCGCGGCAGTCGCCACCATCCAACAAGCCGCCGCGCCGGCGATTGTCGTCGTCATCGCGCGGCTGGTTTGGCGCGAATCGCTGGCCTGGCGCAAGCTCCTGGCGATTGTTCTGGCATTTGCCGGCACGGTTCTCGTTTCGGGCATCGGCGAGCAGGACGCAGCGCCATTTACCATGGTGGGGCTGGCCGTAGGTTTCTGTTTGCCATTGGGATATGCGGGCTGGACCGTGTTCGGCAAAAGTGTGCGCGGACCGTATAGCCCTTTGGTGACGCTGACCTACGGTTTTGGCTTTGGTGCGCTGACGTTGCTGCCGTTACAGTTGTTTGTCGTCCAGCCGTGGTCGGCGCCCGTGTCGTTTTGGCTTGGGTTTGCGGGCTGGATCGCGCAGACGATTATCGCCTTTGGCGCGTACATTTACGGCTTGGGCAAATTGCCGGCAGGCGTTGCCAGCATTCTGGCGATGAGCGAGATCGCCTTCGTCGGGCTGTACGCCTACTTTTTGCTCGGCGAACGGCTTGCGTGGACCCAGATTTTCGGGGTGGCTCTTGTCGGCGCGGGCGTGCTCTTGTTGACGCCGCGGCCGGAGCGAGGGCAAAAAGGAGAGGTGATCAGTGGATGAAATGCAAGGCAAGGTTGCGCTCATTACGGGCGCGAGCAGTGGAATCGGCCGAGCGACGGCGCTCAGGTTCGCAGCAGAGGGCGCAAAGGTCGCTATCGTCGCGCGGCGTGAAGACAAGTTGAAAGAGGTGGCGAACGAAATCGAGGCGCAGGGCGGCGAGGTCAAGGTGATCGCGGCGGATGTGACGGAGGAGGCGGAAATCGAGCGCGTAGTGCAGGAGACGGTCGCGGCATTTGGCGGGATTGACGTGCTGGTCAACGCGGCGGGGATCATCACCAACGGGACGATCGAGAATACGCGGCTTGACGATTGGGATTACATGTTCAAGGTGAACACGCGCTCGCCGTTCTACCTGATGAATCGCGCGATGCCCTACTTGATCGCGCGCAAGGGGAATGCGGTGAACGTGTCGAGCGTCAATGGCATTCGCGCGTTTACAAATGTCCTTGCATACTGCGCGAGCAAGGCCGCGCTGGATCAGCTCACGCACTGCGCCGCGTTAGAGGTCGCGAGCCAGGGGGTGCGCGTCAACGCGGTGAATCCTGGCGTCGTCGTCACCTCGCTGCACCGCACGGGCGGCATGGAGGATGACGCGTACGTAGAGTTTCTCGAACGGAGCAAAACGACGCACCCGCTGGGGCGCGTCGGCGAAGCATCCGAAGTCGCGGAACTGATCTTCTTTCTCGCCTCGCCCAAGGCCGGCTGGATCACGGGCGGCTCGTACTCGATTGACGGCGGCCGCCACCAGACGTGCGCGCGCTGACCGGTCCCAAGTCGCAGGTCCCAAGTCTCAGGTCTCAGACCACAGACCCCAGACGGCGGGAATCTAGCCTGAGACCTGGGACCTGCGACTTGGGACCTGCGACTTGGTTCTACTCTCGTCGAAACACCTTACGGTATATGACTTTGCCCTCGCCGGGAGCGTAAAAATTGTCAATGTGCGCCAGGAATTGGTAGCCGTTACGCTCGTAGAATTCGCGGGCGGGCATGTAGACCGCGGAATCGGAGGTTTCCAGGTAAATGGCCCGCGCGCCTCGCTCACAAACGCTCTGCTCCACTTGACGGAGAAGGACTCGACCGATGCCGTTCTTTTGGTACGCGCGATCCACGCATATCCAGTACAAGTCCCAAATGCGATCCGTCAACGGCGTCGGCCCATAGCAGGCAAACCCGACGACGGCCTGGGTCCCATTGCGATAGACGACAAAGGTGTGGTCGTCGCGCGGTTCGGGGTGGAAGTAACAATCGAGCATTTCACGGACGATGGCAACTTCGTTGGGATTGAACGCGCCGGTGGCGAGGGCAATCCGCTCTATCTCCGGCACATCATCGGGCTGGGGAGGTTCGATCATAAGGGTTTGACTAGGCCGCGACGCCCGCGACTTGCGGGGTGCGTCTCATTTTGGATTGACGTTGAGTCGGCAAGAGCGCACTGACCGGGATCGAGTAGACGCCATCGCTTCCAACGCTCCGTGCTCTAAGCTCATAGGTGATAATGCGCGGCCGCGCGAATCCCTTCATCCGGTAGCGGCGCGCGGCCAGACGAATGATCTCGTCCGCTAGGTGGGAATACGACATGCCGGCGACCCCGGCGGCGCGCGCAATGCCCGCATCCGGCGACAAGTCGGCGTTGGGGTTTACCTCGAGCACAAAGGGCGTGCCATTCTTGAGCCGAATGTCCACGCGCCCATAATCGCGCAGGCCCATCGCCTGGTACGCGCGCCGCGCGACGTCCTCGATGCGCGCTTTAATGGTCTCCGAAACGCGCGCGGGGCATTGGGGCGGAGTCGAGAGATACTCCGGGGACGAGGGCATCCACTTGGCGCGGTATGAAACGATGCGGGCGAACGGGTCTTGGATATGGCGGAAGCTGATTTCGGAAAGCGGCAAGACGCGCGGCGAGTCGTTGCCGAGGATCGTCACGTTGAACTCGCGGCCGGAGATGAATTCCTCGCACAGCGCGGGCTGGTGGTACGTTTCCCAAGTGTAGCGAACTTGGCGGCGCAACGCCCGGTCGTCGTGGACGACCGAGTTGGAACTGATGCCGATGCTCGCATCTTCGGAAACCGGTTTGACGATCAAAGGGAAATCAAGGTGCCGTTGAATGGTCCAGGGTGTAAAGATTTGGAAAGCCGCGGTGGGCAAACCGTGGGCCTGGAGGATTTCCTTGGTCCGGGCTTTGTTGAGACAATTCGCCAGCGTGCGCCGGTCCGAGCCCGTGTAGCGAAAGCCCAGATGTTCAAAGGCCGAGATGATATAAGGTTCGAGATAGGTCTTGTTGCGAATGCTTTCGCACAGATTAAAGATCAGCCATTCGTTGGGATCGTAATGCTTGAGCGGGCCCCACAAATCATCGCGGATGGGAACCCCGGCGGTGAGGTGTCCATGTTCCTGCAGCGCCTCTTCGATAAAGCGCTCGACGGCGACAATCTCCTGCTCTGCAAAAATATCTTGCGCTTCGCCCCGTTCGATCTCTTCGACAACGTTGTAGACAACCAAGATCTTCAAACTTGCCTCTTTCGAATTGAAAACGTCCGCATCTGTTTGCATTATACAATACTATTCAAGAAAGCGTACCTTAAATTTTCCACACGCGTCGATGAATCAGAAACGGATCAGCGAATTGATCGGGCCTACTCGTTAAGTCGTTGTTTTCATTCGTTGACGTATCTGTGGTATAATGATAGCCGCTGGCGTCAAGGAGGAAACGTTGCTCTATCAAATTCTCAGCGGACAAATGTCGCCGACGGAAATCGCGGCGCTGATCATCGCGCTGGTGCTGGGCATCACCGTCCACGAATTTTCGCATGCCGCGGCCGCGACCTGGCTCGGCGATTCGCTGCCGGGACGGCAGGGCCGTCTCACCCTCGCGCCCGCCGCGCATCTGGACGTGATGGGCTCGTTGATGTTTCTGGTCGGCGGGTTTGGTTGGGGCAAGCCGGTCCAGTACAATCCCTATGCGCTGCGCGCGGGACCGCGGACCGGGCCGGCCCTCGTCGCGCTGGCCGGGCCCCTTTCGAATTTTGTGCTCGCCGCGCTGTTCGCGATCCCGGTGCGCTTGCTGCTCATCCTGTCCAGCACCACTACGCGGGGCCTTTTTTCGTCGAACGGCCCGGAAAGCATCGCTTTCCAGCTGCTGGTCGGCATCGTCTCTTACAATTTGATTCTCGGCGTCTTTAACATGATCCCGATTTTTCCCCTGGACGGCTTTTCGATCCTGCTGGGCGTCTTGCCGGCCGAGTTCGCGTACCGGTTCGAGCAGACGCGGCAATGGGGCTTTTTCCTGCTGATCGCGCTGCTGCTCTTGCAGGGATATGTGCCGCTGATTGGCGACGTCCTTTTCGGACCGGTCATTGTAATCAGGCGCCTGCTGACGGGTTTGTAGGCAACCAGGCAATCAGGCCATCAGTCAACGAGTCACTGGTTGACTGATGGCCTGATTGCCTGGTTGCCCGATTGACTAATTGATTAATCCAGGAGGTTCAATGAAACCGCGACACACAATGTACGTGGTCGCACTACTGCTCGTCGTTCTAACCCTGAGCGCATGCGGTACCAGCCCCACCCCCGTGCCAACGCCACCGCCGACTGCGCCGCCCGCTCCGACGCTCCCGCCGACTCCAACCTCGCCTCCACCGACGCCGCTGCCAACCGCGGTTCCGCCCACTCCCGTACCGCCGACCGCAACTCCCGTTCCGGCCCAAGCGACCTCCAAGCAACTGGTCAACGTCCGCAAGGGGCCCGGCACTCAATTTGAAGTCGCCGGTCGGTTACCGAATAACACGACCGCGGTGATTTTGGGCAAAAGTGAGGACGGCAAGTGGTACCAAATTGCGTTTCCCGATGCGGCGAATCCCTCGTGGGTCTCGGTGGCTTTTGTGAATGTCACCGGCCCGGTTGAGAAACTGCCCGTCGTCGCCGTCGCGCCGGCGCCTACGCCGACCCAAGTCGCGGCGGCCGCTCGCACGCGGACGCCGGCGGTGACGGCTACAATCCCGGTGGCGGCAGCCAAAGGTCTGATCGGGTTCATCTCGTTTGATTCGGGCCAGGCCTCGTATGTCCTGAGCAACGTGGTCGTAAATCCGCGGAACATCTCCGGTTTCAAACTCCTGGGACCGTCGCCGGCCGATCTGGCGCTGAATACGAACGCCGCGCCGTTCGCTTGGGCGCCGGACGGTTCCGGTCGCGTAGCGTGGGTCTATGGCGCGTCTGGCGCGATGAATGTCCTCCGCGTAAGCGACACGGCGGGCAACGACCGCAATCTCTTCAGCCACCAAGGCATCTCTAGCCCAAATTGGTCCCCGAATAGCCAATCGGTGGCATATATCGGCATGGACAATAATTTCGGGACGCAGTTCATTTATTCGATCCCCGCCGGAGGCGGCATTGAGCAGCGATTCTTTGCCGCGCGGACCGACAAGCCGGAAAGCTTTCGCGGCTTGGCCTGGGGTAGGACGCACGTGCTCTTCGTTTCGAATTACACCGGCCAGTACGAGATCTGGCGGCTGAACTCGGACGGCAGCGGGCCGCTGCAGCTTACGAATGACAAGCGCGAGAACGGCTCGCCCGCCTGGAGTCCCGACGGCAGCCGTTTCGCCTACTATTCCAAGCAACTGGATGGCAGCTACCAGATCATGGTCGCCAATGCCGATGGGTCGAGTCCGCGCAAGATGACGAATGCCGGCAACAACTTTACGCCCACCTGGTCCGCCGATGGCAATTGGATCGCCTTTGCCTCCAACCGCGGCGGGCGACTCGACGTGTACATGATGGACAAGAATGGCGGTAGCATTCAAGTGCTGACGGACAAAACAGGCGAAAGCCAAATGCCCGGTTCGTGGCGGTAGAGCCAGTGAACAGTAAACAGTAGACAGTAAACAGTATCCAGTGTTCAGTATTCAGACTGTTTACTGACTACTGTTGACTGTTGACTGTTTACGTATAACAGGATTAACATGGCAAGATCAAGAATCGCAATCATCGGCCTCGGCCTCATCGGCGGTTCGATTGGTTTGGCGCTGAAAAAGGCCAAGATAGATGCCGACCTTGTGGGGCACGATAAGAATTCGGGCGCGGCGGGAAAGGCCGTCAAGCGCGGCGCGGTGGACAAGACCGAGTGGAACCTGCACAACGCGTGTGACGGCGCGGGCCTCGTCATCCTTGCCCTCCCGCTCGACGGCGTGAAAGATTCGCTCGACGCGCTGAAATTGTCCCTTGCGCCGGGCGTGATCGTCACAGATACCGCGACAAGCAAAGTGCCCGTGATGGAATGGGCCACGGGACTGCCCCAAGGGGTGCAATTTATCGGTGGGGATCCCGTAATCAGCCCTCGCCGCGCAAACGCCGAGCATGGGATCGAGGGTGCAGACGCCGACCTCTTTCAAGGCGCGACCTACGCCCTGTCGGCCGCGACCGCTGCCTCTTCCGCGGCGATAGACACGATGTCGAATTTTGTCGCTCTCCTGGGCGCCAAACCGTATTTCATTGATCCTGCGGAGCACGATGGGTTGACCGCGGGCATCCAGCATTTGCCCGCGTTGTTGGCGACCGCGCTGCAAGCCGCGACTATCCAGAGTCAGGGCTGGCACGAATTGGCCAAGCTCGCCGGCGCGGATTTCCGCGCGGCCACCGAAGTCGCGCCGCAAGAGCCAAAAGCCGCGCGCGAGCAATTTCTCGCGCACCGCGACGACCTCACTCGCTGGATTGACACGATCCAAAGCCAGTTGCAGGAGTTGCGCGGCATGATCGCCCGCGGCGACGCCGCCGCCATCGAAGAGCTTGTCGCGACGGTTTCGCGCGGGCGCGATAAATGGCTGAGCGGCAATTTGGAAGAGACCGGAACCGTGGTGGATTATTCCGCCGCGCAGAGTAGTCTCGGCCGTCTATTTCTCGGCGGCCTGGCCGAACGCGGCCGGAAACCTCGGTAGGGGCGGGGTCATCCCGCCCTTGCGCACGCCCATGCCCTACCGCGTCTTGATGATCGCCCCCACGTCGTTCTTCCTCGACTACGGATGCCACGTGCGCATCCTCGAAGAGGCGCGCATCCTTCAGCAGCGCGGGCATCGCGTCAAGATCGTCACATACCCGATCGGGAACAACGTCCCCGATCTCGACATCGAGCGGACACTGCCCATCCCGTTTCGCCCGCGGCAGCAAGTGGGCCCCTCGCGCTCCAAGGTGCTGATTGACGCGCTGCTCGCGCTCAAAACGCTTCAGGTCGCGCTGCGGTTCAAGCCGAACGTCATCCACGGCCATCTGCACGAAGGCGCGCTCATCGGCGGGGTCCTGAGCCGTCTCATGCGCGTGCCCCTCGTCTTTGACTTGCAAGGCAGCGCCACGAGCGAACTCGCCGACCATCGCTTCGTCAGTCCCAACAGCCCCATCCTCTCGATCATCCGTGCCCTCGAGTGGCACATTGACCGCTTGCCCGATGCGATCCTGACGAGTTCGTACAACGCCGCGCAAATGCTCGCGAGCGATTTCGCCGTTGCGCCTTCGAAAACGACCGTCCTGCTCGACTGCGTTCACAGTGACCAGTTCGAGCCGGTATCAGACGGCCTGCGCGCCGAGCAAATGCGGGACTTGCAGGCGCGGTTGAACATTCCGCCGGAACGACACATCGTCGTCTACATCGGCCTGCTGGACGAATATCGCGGCATCGGCGTGCTGCTCGACGCGGCGGCGCAACTGGTTCGGCGCGGGGTGGACGCGCACTTTGTCATCATCGGCTTTCCGAATGTCGTCCGGTACCAAGCGCGCGCGCAAGAATTGGGGATAAGTGAACGAGTCTCGTTTCCAGGCCGCGTGCCCTACGAGCAGGCGCCGCTCTGGCTGTCGCTCGGCGATGTGGCGGTCGAGCCAAAGATGAGCGCGACCGAGGCCGCGGGCAAGGTGTTGAACTATATGGCGATGGCGCTCCCGATCGTCGCGTTCGACATTCCCGTGATGCGCGATTATCTGGGCGAGCTGGGCGTTTACGCGCCGCTCGGCGATGCGACCGCGTTTGCCAATCAGATTCAGCAATTGCTCGCGGATCGGGAACGGGCGCGCGCGATCGGGCAGGCGCTGCGCGTGCGCGCGCAAGAGTGCTATTCGTGGGAGCACGCGGGGCAAGAGATCGAGCGCGTGTACGAGCGCGTGCTGGCGCGTTGACCGCGTGATGGAGCGGTGGTAGAATGCAGCTCAAGAAGCGGCCAAATGATTATCTGGTCGTTCCCGTTCGGAGTGACGGTAGGAAGCAAGTCCATATGAGTGTTACAGTCGCTCAAATGAGCAAGGACGAACTCAAGGAAATGATTTCCATCACCATCGAGGAAAAGTTACTAGAACTGCTGGGTGACCCCGATGAAGGATTGGAAATCATAAAGTCCGTACGAGAAAGATGGTTGCGGCAAAAGAAAGCCGTCGCCGCAGGCGAGCGCGGGGAGCCATTTGAAGACGTGAGAAGATTATTGTGATTCACCAGGTCGCGCATCGCGGCGACATCTATCGAAAAAAGTAGCGAGTGAATAGAAAGGCGGCGGGAGAGCGCATCTTCCGCCGAGGTTTTCCCCAATGTCTTCAACTCTCCGTGACTCTGCTCTTGCCATACTGCGCGCCGCGCTCGACGCGGCGGACCCGCGCGCCGCGATCCATCGCGCGATGCAGCGCGACGGCGACCGGCTGCGCGTCGGCGCACGCGAGTACGACCTCGCCCGCGTGCGCCGCGTCTTCGTCGTCGGTTTTGGCAAGGCCGGCGCGGCGATGGCCCAAGCCGTCGAGGAAATTCTGGGCGACAAGATCGAACGCGGCTGGGTCAGCGTCAAGTACGGCCATCTTGCGCCCCTGCAAAAGGTCCATCTGCACGAGGCCGGCCATCCGCTGCCCGACGCGAACAGTCTCCTCGGCGCGCAAAAGATTCTCGAACTGCTGGACGAAACGACGAGCGACGATCTCGTCATCTGCCTGATTTCCGGCGGC
>JACQYF010000072.1 GCA_016208315.1 Chloroflexota bacterium
CTGCGGCGACTACTCCGCGTCCTGGTTTCAGGTCAGCGCCCCAGTTGGCAGGTCGTCCTGAGTGGAGTAGCGGCTGGCGTGTAATCCCCAAGGTGCGACAAGGTGCGGGTGACACGCCGGAGCTGATTCACTGACCATCCAAACGGCGGAATCGGTGCGTCGGTTAATTCCAGCTTGTCCGGTTCCCTTTTTTGTCGTTGTGCAAGTACGAACTTTTACAGGATCATATATCCGGTAGTTTGGAGCGAACGAGAGCGCGTAAGACAAGAACTTGTCGCATAAAGGACAGCGGGGATGCCACCTTTCACCGAATCGGTCATCGAACAAGCCGCGCTGGATTGGCTGACAAACCTGGGTTACACCTACGCTTTCGCTCCCGACATTGCGTGCGATGGCGAGTCGCCTGAACGCGAAAATTATTTCGACGCGATCCTGCGCCGTCGTTTGCAGGACGCTATCGCGCGCATCAATCCCAGCATTCCCGCATCGGCGCAAGAAGAGGCAATGCGCCGCATCACGCGCCTCAGCCAGCCCTCGCTCCTCCTCAACAATCACGCCTTTCATCAAATGCTCGTCAACGGCATCGAGGTGGATTACAAAGCCAAGGATGGACGCACGATCAGCGGGCGCGTGCAAGTCATTGACTTTGAGAACATCGAGAACAACGATTGGTTGGTCGTCAATCAATACACAGTCGAGGCATCGCATCACAACGGCAAGGTCAATCGGCGACCTGACGTTGTGATTTTTATTAACGGCTTGCCGCTCGCCGTCATCGAACTAAAGAATGCCGCCGATGAAAACGCGACGATTTGGTCGGCATTCAATCAACTGCAAACCTACAAAGAGCAAATCCCCGTTCTGTTTCACGCCAACGAACTGCTCATCATTTCCGATGGACTGAACGCGCGCATCGGCTCGCTCACGGCGAACAAGGAATGGTTCCTGCCGTGGAAAACCATCGAAGGCGATGCGCCAGCGCCGCCCTCGGTCACGCAACTTGAAGTGTTGCTGAAAGGCGTGTTCGAGAAACGCCGCTTGCTCGATCTCATCCGCTATTTCATCGTCTTTGAACAGGAACGCGGCGCGCCCACCGTCAAAAAAATCGCGGGCTATCACCAATTCCACGCCGTCAGTTATGCCGTCCAAGAAACCATTCGGGCATCGCAAGCAAAAGCAAACGCAGCGCGCGAACTCAAGGGCACGTAGCTGGCTCAAACGATGAAAGGCGGCGAGATTGGCGATCATCGCATCGGCGTCGTGTGGCACACCCAGGGCGCAGGCAAAAGTTTGACGATGGCGTTTTACACGGGGCGCTTGGTGCTGCATCCCGCGATGCAAAATCCGACGATCGTCGTCATCACCGACCGCAACGATCTCGACGATCAACTCTTTGGCACGTTCTCGCGTTGCTCCGAAATTCTGCGCCAGACGCCCGAACAAGCCACCAGTCGCGAAGACCTCATCGAAAAATTGCGCGGTCGCGTGGCGGGCGGCATCTTTTTCACGACGATTCAAAAATTTCTGCCGACCGCGCAATCGGGCGGACCGCTTTCGGAACGCCAAAATATTGTCGTGATTGCGGATGAAGCGCATCGCAGTCAATACGATTTTATAGATGGCTATGCGCGCAACATGCGCGATGCTCTGCCCAAAGCGTCGTTCATCGGATTTACGGGAACGCCGATTGAACACGCGGACGCCAACACGCGCGCCGTGTTCGGCGATTACATCAGCATCTATGACATTCAACAAGCGGTCGAAGATGGCGCGACCGTCAAGATTTATTACGAAGGTCGGCTGGCAGAGTTAGAGCAGAAGGAAAAACTCAAGACCAAGTGGGCGGCGCTCGAAGCGATTGTCGGCGCAGACAAGCGCGTGAAATTGATCGCGCAAGATTTCGTTCAGCATTTCGCGAAGCGTCTCGAAGCGATGGACGGCAAAGCGATGATCGTGTGCATGTCGCGTCGCATCTGCATTGATTTATACAATGCCATCGTCGCATTGCATCCCGACTGGCACTCGCAAGATGACAAGCAAGGCGCAATCAAAATTGTAATGACGGGCAACGCCACCGATCCGCTCGATTGGCAAGGACACATTCGCAACAAGCCACGCCGCGAAGAACTTGCCAAACGATACAAAAATCCCGACGACCCATTCCAGATCGTCATCGTCCGTGATATGTGGCTGACAGGTTTCGATGTTCCGCCGTTGCACACGATGTACATTGACAAACCGATGCAAGGACACGGTTTGATGCAAGCGATTGCGCGTGTCAACCGCGTGTACAAGGACAAGCCAGGCGGCTTGATCGTGGACTATCTCGGTCTTGCCTATCATTTGCAAAAAGCGCTCGCCGCGTACACCGAAAGCGGTCATGCCGCCGAAACTGCAATTGACCAAGATGTCGCCGTAGGCGAGCTGATGGAACGGTATGAGATTTGCCAGGGTTTGTTCCACGGCTTTGATTGGTCGGGGTTTTTCACGGGCACAGCGCGGGAAAAGCTGGGTATTCTGCCACGCGCGCAAGAGCACGTTTTGAAGCAAGCGGATGGCAAAACGCGTCTACTTAAAGCCGTCAGAGAATTGTCGCTCGTGTTTGCGCTGGCAGTACCCGATGAACGTGCGCTGGCCGTCCGAGATAATGTCTCGTTCTTTCAAGCGGTGCGTGCCGCGCTCATCAAATCCACCGTCGAAGGTGAACGCACGGCGGAAGACATTGACCAAGCCATTCGCCAAATCCTCTCCCGCGCCGTTGCGACGGATCGCGTGATTGATATTTTTGCGGCGGCAGGTTTGAAGAAACCTGAAATCTCTATTCTGTCCGAGGCATTCCTAGCGGATGTCAGAGGAATGCCACAAAAGAACCTGGCAATTGAATTGCTCCGCAAACTGCTCAACGACGAACTCAAAAACCGCATGAGAAAGAATCTTGTGCAATCGCGTTCCTTTGCTGAAATGCTTGAAAGAACCATACGATCATACCAGAACCGCACACTCGAATCTGCCGAGGTCATCGCCGAACTCATCAAACTCGCCGAGGAAATGCGCGAGGCGCAAAAGCGAGGAGAGAAACTCAATCTCACTGATGACGAAATCGCGTTTTACGATGCGCTCGAAGTCAACGATAGCGCGGTCAAGGTGCTGGGTGACGACACGCTGAAAGGCATTGCGCGAGAATTGGTGGAAACCGTGCGCAACAACGTCACGATTGATTGGACAGTCCGAGAAGCCGTGCGCGCCAAGTTGCGCGTGATGGAAAGGCGCGTTTTACGCAAATATGGCTATCCACCTGACAAGCAGGAAAAAGCCACGCAGACCGTGCTGGAGCAGGCAGAGTTGATTGCGAAAGATTGGGCGGCCTAGTTCCAGGAAACAACAAAAATCAGATATGCAAACGGGCGAAGTCACTCTCGACTCCGCCCGTTTAACTTGGGTGCGGGGACGACGATAATCAAACCCGCGATCTGCCTAAAACAAAAACCACCCAGCATCTTGCGCTAGGTGGTTGAGCGGGAGCGACGGGATTCGAACCCGCGATCTCAGCCTTGACAGGGCTGCATGTTTGGCCACTACACCACGCCCCCTTGTTCAGTTGCAATATAGCATACGTCGTGCGGCGTGTCAAATCGGTTTTGCCGTCTTGCCGCAGAGGCGGGCTGGACACTTGCGTCCAGCCCGCCCTGCGCGCGTGGTGTCAGTGTGAGTGCAATGAGCCGACCGTGGGTCAACGATGCGCACGCGCTCTTGATCTACTTGCTTCCATCGGCCATGCCGGTGGGCAGCGCGCCGGTCAGGTCTTTGATGGAGAGTTGGAGCAACGCGACCGACCGTTTGAAATTGTGGATGGCCGCGGCTTTACCTTCATTGCCGCCACTGATATTGCCCGATGCGTCCGCGACCCACATTACGCCATAGAGCATACGGAAGTTGTAGAACGCGGCTTTTTGCTTCGCATCGGCATTGGCTGGGGCCGTCCCATATGGACTGTGATCCGATTTCTTCCAGCCCTTGTCTTCGAGTCCTTTCCAAACTGCCATGAGCAAGCCCTTGACTTCATCCTGAACGCCTTCGACCTTGCCATTGCCGTCATAGTCGGCTTTGGCTTTCAGGTTGAAATCTTTGACGTCGCCGTGGCAAGACTTGCAGGACGCGCCGAAATCCAGTTTGCCATCGGCGCTGCTGGTGTTGAACGAGTGCTCGCCGACCTTCATAAAGTTCGGGTCTTTGGCATCGCTCACGCCTGGGTACATGTGGCAGGCGACGCACGAGCCGGGCACGTTGCCCTTCTTGTCGTCCGCCTTGCTGAACAAGAACGTGCCGGCAGCCGCCGTGTTAGGCATCGGCGCGGTGCCGACCATCAGACCGTGCGGCGAGTTGGGCAAAGTCTGATCATAGGTGTAACCACCGAGGTCGCTCAGGAGTTCACCCGCGGACGAATAGTGCGAATAACCGGGTGTGCCATTCGCCTTGATCGTAGCGGTATCTACCTTAATGTCACGACGTGACCAGTGGCAGGTGTAGCAGACGGCCGATAGTCCAACATCCTTGGTAACGGCGAACCCAACCTCGACTGGTTTGCCGACGACGCGCAATTGGAACATATTGGCTTCCGAGTGCGGATCGTGGCAGGTCGCACAGCCGACCGCGCCTTCCTCATTCGACCACGCGGCCTGGTTCTTGGGATTCTTCAGGAACGTCGCAAATGCCTCGGCGCTGTGGCAGCGCACGCACGCTTGGCGCGCGGGTCCAAAGATACTTTCAAAGCTTTCGCCGGTCGTGTGCTTCGAGGCCTTGATTTCAAGACTCTTGATGTGGTGGCCGCCGCCGCCGTGGCACTGGTCGCAAGCGCCATTGGCGAAGCTGGCATCCATGACCTTAGCGCCATTCTTCACGTGCTGCGCCGCGGGTCCATGACAGACCTCGCACTGGATGTTCGCCATGTTCTTGACTTCGGCGGGGGCATTCTCCCAATTGCTGGGGCCCTTCTTGTCGTACGCGTCATTGATTTGTTTCTGAGTGGGGAACGTCCAGTTGGCTTTGGCTTTGGCGTCAAAGTAGCCGCCCGAGCCAACGCCGAACGGCGGGACGTAGTAGCCCGTCGTGTGGCAGCGCGCGCAACTCTCGGAATAGTGCGTGGCCGTGCCGCTGGGACCGTCAACCAGGTTGTCCAACTCTTTCGTGAAAATGGTTGCGTGCGCGGTCTTGGCCCATTCGACGGACTGTTCGGGGTGGCACTGCTTGCAGTTGCCGGCCGTGTAACCGATGTAGGTTCCGGCGTTGAAGAACGCGTACTGGTTCGCGCTGTTGACGCCGGCCTCATTTGTCAGCCGCACGCTGATCATGTACGCGCCGACGACATCGGGCGTGAACTTGGCCGTCATCGTGCCGGTGATCGTCGCTTTTGAGTCCATGGGCTTGGTCAGCGACCAGGTCGCTTTGCCCGCATTCTTTGGATCGGCGGCCGAGACTTGAAGCACGACAGGCACATTGATCGGCACATTGCTGCCGCCGCTCGTGTATTGCGCGGACGTCGTCTTGGCTTTGCCGACGACCGTGTCGGTGATGTATTCGAAAGTGGTGGTAATCGCGCCAGGCAGTGAGGCGTTGCCGGGGACCGCGAGCACCTTCAACACGGCGACGGGTGGGACGGGCGTCGCGGCAGGCGTGGGGCTCTGCGCGACGACGGTAGCAGGAGACAGGGAGATCAACAGCATGAAAGCTGTGATCGCCAAGAGTCCTGCAAAAATGACGAGGGATCTTCTAGTAAGCATCTTTGCTTTTCTCCTTGCGGGAATAAGAGTGAGATCAATGGGTTAATGTGTGTTGTGGTTGCGTCTGCTGTTTCCTCCTTTTGGCTCTACGCCTCGTCGCAGTCCCCTCGTCAGAACGGCAAGAATGCGATCAGAGCAGGATTTTGTCACTCGTGGACATAGGGTCGCGCCCCTTCACGACGGGCGTTCGACGCCAAACAAAAAACGTCTCGACGCGCGCGCAAAAAACCTGCGCCCGATCGAGACGCTTCGATGAACGATTCTACAGTCAGAGAATAATGGCTGCTAACAGCCAGCGGAACGAATCATTATTCCACCGGCGACGTCAGCAATCCTCAGTTGCGATCATATCAAGCGCAAGTGTTCAAGCCATATCTTATTTCGGTCTGAATTAGGTCAAAAAATGGTAATAAGAAGCGGGCTGGACGCTACCGTCCAGCCCGCCGTGCGCGCGAGGATGACGTGATCGCAGTGAGATGATTGTGGATCAATGAGGCGCGCGCGCTTGTTTTACTTGGTTCCGTCGGCCATGCCAGCCGGCAACGCGCCAGCCAAGTCTTTCAGCGACAGTTGCAGCAGTGCAACCGAGCGCTTAAAGTTGTGGATGGCTTGTGCCTTGCCCTCTTGACCTGGGCCAGCCGCGCCCCACATCACGCCATAAACCGTGCGGAAGTTGTAAAACGCGTTGTCAATCTTGTCGTCCACATTATTTTGGGCATCGCGCGGCAACGTGGCATACGGATAACCGGTATCAACTTTCTTGACGCCCTTGGCTTCGAGCGCTTTCCAGAGGACACCTAGCAAGCCCTTGATCTCATCCTGCACGCCTTCGACTTTGCCATTGCCGTCATAGTCCTGCTTGGCTTTGAGGTTAAAGTCTGTGACTTCGCCATGGCAAGACTTGCACGCCACGGCATACTCGATCTTGCTGTCAGGGCTGACCGTATTGAACGAGTGTCCGCCGACCTGGTAGGCGCCCGCGACATTGCCGGTGAGGGCCGTCGCCATGTGGCAGGTGACGCAGGGACCTGGGATGTTGCCTTTGGCATCACCCGGCTTGCTGAACAGGAACTTGGCTGCGGTGGGAGACGTCGCGCCACTCGGAATGGGCGCCGCGCCCACGAGCATCCCATGCGGCGAATTGGGCAGCGTCTGTCCGTACGTCACGCCACCCGCGTCGCTGATCATTTCGGCGATGCTGCTATAGTGCGGGAACGACGATCGGATCGCATCCGCCGCCTTGGTCCGGGCATTGTGACAGGTGAAGCAGATCGCGGAGAGACCAACACCCGCTTTAACTTCAAACGGAATCTCGACGGGTTTGCCGACGACACGCAGTTGGAAGGCATTGGCTTCCGAGTGCGGGTCGTGGCACACCGCGCAACTCACACTTCCTTCTTCTGTGGACCACGCGGCTTGGTTCTTGGGATTCATGGTGAAGGTGATAAAGCCCTCGCCGCTGTGGCAGCGAGCGCACGCCTGGCGCGCGGGGCCGCTGATTTCTTCAAAGCTCGTGCCGGTCGAGTGCTTGGAGTTCCCAAGCTGCCAGCCCTTGGAGTGATTGGCCGCGGCGCCGTGGCATTGATTGCACACGCCGGCATCTAGGGAGGTCGCCATTACCTTGGCTTCATTCTTTACGTGCTGTTCAGCAGGGCCATGGCACACTTCGCAGCCGATGGTTCCTACGTTCTTGATGGCTGCCGGAGCAGTGTCCCAATTGCTGGGGCCCTTTTTCGCAAAGGCGTCGTCAATCTGTCTCCACGTTGGGAAGGTCCAGTTAGCTTTGGCCTTGGCGTCCCAATATCCGCCCGAGCCACTGTACGGCGCCGGGTAATAACCCGTGGTGTGGCAGCGTGCGCAGGTTTCCGAGTAGTGCGTGATATAGCCGGCGGCGCTCGGCGCGGCGCCGAGAGGCCCATCGAACTTGTTGTCCAATTCACGGGAAAACAGCGTCGCGTGATTGGTCTTGGCCCATTCGGCGCTCTTGGTGGGGTGGCACTGCTTGCAGTTGCCAACTTCAACGCCGATGTAGGTGCCGGCGTTGAAAGAGGCAAATTGCGCTGTGCTGGCCGCGCCGGCCGCGTTCCTCAGCGTGACCTGGACTACATACGCGCCGACGACATCCGGCGTGAACTTGGCGACCATACTCGTGGTGATGGCCGTCACGTTGGTGATAACGGCTTTCGAGTCAATGGGCTTGGTGAGCGACCAGGTTGCCGTGCCGGAATTCTTGGGGTCCTTTGCCGAGACTCGTAGATAGACGGGCACGTTGATTGGCACGTTGCTCAAGCCGTTGGTGTAGAGGGCGACGTTAGAAGACGCAGCGTTTGTTTCCGTGACGTACTTGACCGTGGCCGTAATCGCGCCTGGCTCGGCCGCGTTGCCAGGCATCGCGACGACTTCTAGGACGGCCACGGGTGGAACAGGCGTCGCCGCGGGTGTGGGGCCTTGGGCAACGACCGTGGCGGGCGACAGGGAGATCAACAGCATGAAAGCTGTGATCGCCAAGCATCCCGCAAAAATGACGAGGGATTTTCTGTTAGGCATCCTTGTTTTTTCTCCTTACAGAATGAAACAGGGTTAGAGGTTGATAATACAGACAGAGTTTAGTCGGGCCGGCATTCCTCCTTTTGGCTCTACGCGCGGTGCAGTCCCCTCGTCAGAACCGCAAGCACGCGATCAGAGCAGAATTCTTGTCACTCTTGGACATATGGTCGCGCCCCTTCACGGCGGGCGTTCGACGCCAAACAAAAAACGTCTCGACGCGCGCAAACACAATTGCGCCGCATCGAGACGCTTCGAGGAACGATTCTACAGTCAGAGAATGATGGCTGCTGACAGCCATCGGGACGAATCATCATTCCGCTGGCAGCATCAGCAATCCTCAAAAACGATTATATCAAGTGCGAGTGTGCAAGTCAAATCTTATTTCGGTCTAAATTTGGTCAAAAAATGGTAATAAGAAGCGGACTGGACGATACGGTCCAGTCCGCCCTGGCTCGCGCGTGGACGATGCGATTACCTTGAGACGATAGCGTGTCAACGAGGCGCGCTCTGTTCGTTTACTTGGTGCCGTCGGCCATGCCGGCGGGGAGCGATCCGGTCAGGTCTTTCATGGAGAGTTGCAGCAACGCGACCGAACGCTTAAAGTTGTGGATCGCCGCCGCTTTCCCTTCGCCGCCATTGCCCGTTTCAGCGCCCCACATCACGCCGTAGACGGTGCGGAAGTTGTACCACGCGGCCTTTTGCTTGGCATCCGCCGTGGTTGGGACGGTGGCATACGGATTGCCGTTTACTTTCTTCCAGCCCTTGGCTTCCAACTGCGTCCAAACCACATTCAACAAGCCCTTCACTTCATCCTGAACGCCTTCGACCTTGCCGTTGCCATCATAGTCGGCTTTGGCTTTCAGATTGAAATCCTTAACTTCGCCGTGGCAGGACTTGCACGCCGCGCCATAGTCGAACGTGCCATCGGGGCTGACGGCGTTGAATGAGTGATCGCCGACCTTGTACATGTTTGGATCTTTGGCATCCCTAACGCTGGCCGCCATGTGGCATACGACACAAGGCCCAGGCACGTTGCCCTTCTTGTCGTCTGATTTGCTCCACAGGAACGTGCCAGGGGTCGCGGGATTCGGAACCGGAGCTGCGCCCACGAGCATACCGTGCGGCGAGTTCGGAACGGTCTGATCGTAGGTAATACCACCCAGGTCGGTTAGCAGTTCAGCCGCGGACGAGTAGTGAGGATAGCCAGGCGTACCATTCGCGGCGAGTGTCTTTACATCGGCGGCAATGTCGCGACGCGTGTTGTGACAAGTCTCGCAGATGGCGGAGAGTCCGACATCTTTCGCGGCGAACGGGACTTCAACCGGCTTGCCCTGCACGCGGAGTTGCGCATAGTTCTTGTCGTCGTGCGGGTCGTGACAAGTGGCGCAGCCGACGGAGGATTCTTCGTTCTCCCAGGCGGCTTGATTCTTGGGATTCTTGACGAACGAGGCAAAGCCCTGGCCCGAGTGGCAGCGCACGCACGCTTGGCGCGCGGGCCCGTTGATTTCTTCGAAGGAAGAACCGGTGGCGTGCTTGGAGTTGGCCTCTTCGAGACCGCGCACGTGGCTGCCGCCGCCGGCGTGGCATACGTTACAGGTCTCGTTGGCGAACGAAGCATCCATGACCTTGGCCCCGTTCTTGACGTGCTGCTCGGCGGGACCGTGGCACTGTTCGCATTGGATGTTCGCCATGTTCTTGACCGAGTCGGGCATTGCCGACCACACGCCACCCTTCGCGAGTTCGGCGTACGTGGGGAATTTCCAACCCGCTTTGGCTTGAGCATCTACAAAGCCGCCGTTGTTGGCGCCCGGTTGGGAATAGCCGGTCGTGTGGCAGCGAATGCAGTATTCATTGTAGGTGGGGCGGGTGGCAAAGTTGTCGGTCATGATCGAGGCATGGCCGGTCTTTTCCCACTCGGCCACCATGGTCGGGTGGCACTGCTTGCAGTTGCCCGCGGTCACGCCAATGTACGTGCCGGCGTTGAAGAACGCGAACTGCGCCACGCTGGCGACGTTGGCCTCGTTCCGGATCGTGACCTGGGCGTAGTACGCGCCGACGACATCGGGCGTGAACTTGGCGCCCATCGCCGTCGTGTTCGTAATCGTCGCTTTCGATTCCGGGGGCTTGGTCAGCGACCAGGTCGGCTTGCCGCTGTTCTTCGGATCTTGAGCCACGACTTCAAGGAAGACGGGTACATTGATCGGAACATTGCGCAGGCCGGTCGTCGCGTTAGCGATCGTCGTCTTGGCCGCGCCCACCACTGTATCGGTAATGTAAGAGAACGTTGTGGTGATCGCGCCGGGCAGATTCGGATTCCCCGGCACGCCGACGACTTTCAAAACTGCAACGGGCGGCACGGGGGTCGCCGCGGGTGTAGGACCTTGCGCGACGACCGTAGCGGGAGACATGGAAATCAGCAGCGTGAAAGCCGTGATTGCCAACACTCCCGCCAAAAAGACGAGGGATTTGTTGTTAAGCATCCTTGCTTTCTCCTTGCGGAACAATACAAGATTAGGGTCGGTATCAACACGATATCTAGTTGGACGGGCATCCCTCCTTTGGACAGCATCGCGGCCCTAGTCCCCTCGTCAGAACGGCGCCGGTACGATGCGTGATGAATTTGTCCTCCGCGGACAATGCGGCACGCCGGCATCAGCGTGCGTGAGACGCCTGAAATCAAAAGCGTCTCGATGGGGCGCCGCGCCAAAGCACGACAGAGCGCCACATCGAGACGCTTCGATGAACGATTCAGGAGTCAGAGAATAATGGCTGCTGACAACGTTCGCGTGACATCATCATCACGCAAACTTATAATCATTATCAGCAATCCTCATCTATCAGTATATCAACGGCGAGCGTCCAAGTCAAATTTCAATTTGGTGGGAATTCGGTCAAAATCTCAACGAATAAAGGGATGAGCAGCCATAAACCCCTGGATTATGTTATAATCCCAGCAATTGGGGAGGTTGCCATGTTGGTCACACGGGAAATGCTGGAAGAGCAGGAGCAGGCGACTCTAGCGCCCTACGGGTTCAAGAGCCGAGAGTCGCGCGGGCGCAAGTATCCTGATACCGAACATCTTTATCGCACTTGCTTTCAGCGCGATCGCGACCGCATCATCCATACCACGGCCTTTCGGCGGCTCGAATACAAGACCCAAGTGTTTGTCGTCACCGAGGGCGATTATTACCGCACGCGGCTGACGCATACCCTCGAAGTCGCGCAAATCGGGCGGACGTTCGCGCGTGCGTTGGGCGCGAACCAAGATTTGACCGAAGCGATTTGCCTCGTCCACGATTTGGGCCACACACCGTTCGGTCATTCCGGCGAGCGCAAGATGAACGAACTGATGCAGCCATTTGGCGGATTCAATCACCAAGTCCAATCGCTGCGCATCGTCACCGAATTGGAGAAACGCTTCCCTGACTTTGCCGGCCTCAATCTCACTTACGAAGTGCGCGAAGGCATCGCCAAGCACGAAACCGAATACGACGTCGTCAACCCGATCGAGTACAATCCCGCCGAAGCGGCCACCCTCGAAGCGCAGCTCGCCAGCGCGGCCGATGAGACCGCTTACAGCACCGCGGATTTGGACGATGGTTTGCGCGCGGGAATCTTGGACCGGTACGATTTGAAAGCGATTCCGTTTTGGAACGAATGGTGCGCGATCACCGGCGAGTGCGAAGACCGCTTTGACGATCTCATGCGCCATCGGTTCATTCGCTGGCTGGTGGGGCAGCAGGTGACGGATTTTGTGACCGCGACCGACGCGCGGCTGGAGCAGTTGAACATCAACTCCGTCGCCCAACTGCGCGCGCAGGGCAAACCGGTATTTGCTTTTTCGCCCGAGATGGACAAGAAGAATCGCATTCTCAAAGATTACTTGATGGAGAATTTTTACCTGCACTATCGGGTCTCGCGCATGGCGGCCAAAGCCGAGCATGTGCTGGAAGAGTTATTCAACGCGTATATGACCAACCCGCGTGTCCTGCCCAAATCTGTCCGCCTGCGGATGAAAGACGAAGAGCAAGCGCGCGTGATCGCGGACTATATCGCCGGCATGACCGACCGCTTTGCGCTCGACGAGCACCAGCGATTGTTTGATCCCGGTACGCAAGTCTAGTCACAACATCGAATTGAGGAATAAACGAATGAGGAGAACCAACGCCAGTCGTTTATTCGTTTTTCCCAAATTCGTTGTTGTGCTTTGACGTGATTCTAGGTGCGTGATATACTCTGGGCAGGAGCACCGATTGGACATTGCTTATTCCGTCAATAGTGTTCCGATTCGTCTGACTGCCGAAAGATGGTATCACATCGTTGAGAACCATGATGACGTCGCAGGGCATTATGATGATGTGCTCCAAACGGTTGAGGAACCGGATCTCGTCGTCCGCGGCTATAAGGGCGCTTTGATTGCCGTGCGCGGTGCAGGTCGAAAGGAATATTTTTGTGTCGTATATCGTGAGATTAACCGAGATGATGGTTTCATAATTTCTGCCTATTTCACCTCAGAGATCAATCGAAGGCAAATCGTATGGCCCAGCAATCATTAGCAACACACACTCTCAACAATGTCCTGAAAGCAGTTCCCTACCTAACTAGGTTTCCGGCGCATCGTCTGTGGCTTGACTACGACGACGAGGCGGATGTCTTGTATATCAGCCTTGAACGTCCACAAAAAGCGACGACGAGCAAGATGCGAGATGATGGGGTGCTTCTCCGATACCGTGGCAAAAAGCTGGTCGGTGTCACTGTATTCGAAGCATCGAAGCGATAGGCAATTTCCAATCTCTAATCTCAAATCTCCAACCTCCAACTTCCCACCTCCCACTCCCTACTTCCCACTTCCAACTTTGATTCCATGATTCGCCTCAAACGCCTTTACGCCCATAATTTCAAACAACTCCAAGAACTCGAGCTGCACTTTCCCGACGGCGCACGCATCCTGGTGCAAGGCAAAAACGAAGCGGGCAAGTCCACCTTGTTCGAAGCGGTTTTCTTTGCGCTGTTCGGCGCGGCGCTCGCGACCGAAACCGGCGCGCGCGGATTGGAGGGCTTGATCGCGTACGCGACCGAAAAGGCGCGCGTCGAATTGGACCTCGCGTGCGGCGACCGGCTCTTCAAGATCACGCGCACCATCGTCCGCGGCAAGGCGAACACGTGGGAGCTGGACGTTGTCCGGGATGGCGCCGCCCCGGAGGAAATTCGCGGCAATACCGCGGTGAACAAGCGGCTGGTCGCGGAATTGGGCTTTGACGGCGACGCGCTGCTCAACACCTGTTTTGTCGAGCAGAAAAAACTGGAAAAGCTGGAAGGGCTGAGCCGCGCCAAACGGGAAGAATCCCTCGCCAAGCTCCTGAACCTCGATGCACTAGTGGACCTGGAGAACGATCTCAAGATTCGCGCCGAGGACAAGCAGGAACTCGAGCGCCTGAAAAAACGCGCGGAACTAGCGGACATTCAAAGCGACCTGCCCGCGCGCGAGCAAGAGCTAACTCACGTCGAAAGCCGCTTGCAGTTGATTGACCTGCGCCGGGCCGTCGAGGGCGCGGCCGAGGAGATGAAATCTGTCCAGCAGCTCGACGCACTGATTTGTGATTTGATCGCCCGGCGGGATGCGACCGCGCAGCGCGTGGAGCAGATTGACGCCGTGAAGGAGGCCATGCTGGGCGTCAAGGAAGCGCGGGACGCCGTCGAGCGGCTGGCCGAGGGCGCGGCGGAAATCGCGCGACTGACAACCGAGCTAGCCGACGCGCGCCGCGCGGTGGCAGAGGGCGAACAGTTGCAGGCGCGCGGCCAGTCCTTGGCGCGTCTCGGCAGCTTCCTGAGCCGCCTCGACCAAGTTGGCCGTGCGCTTGAATCGAACGCGCAACGCGTCGCGCAGCTTACGGCGACTCAAGCGCGGCTGCTTGAATTGAACACGACCATCGCGCGTGAAGAGCAAGCAATGGCGCAGTTGGAAACCCGACTCGGACAATTCGAGGTCGGCGAGGCACTGGGCGATTGGATCGCCGCGCGCCGCGCGATGGTTACCCAAGACGAGAGCGAGGGCCGCGTGAAAGCGATGCAGCAGGGCCGCGATCAGCTCTCACAGCGCTTTCGAGTCGAAATCTACGGTCTCGCGGCTCTGCTACTCATCTTTGTCGTCGCCGCGGCCGTCGTCCAAACGTTAACGGCGGGGTTAATCGCGCTGGCAAGCGCGACGTTGGTTGCGCTCGCGATCCGCGTCACGCTCCTCTGGCGCGATTTGTCACGCGCGGCGGAGCAACTGGGCCAAGCCGAAGGCGAGGCGCGAGCGCGCGCGGCGACCAACGAAACCCAACTCGCGCGGCTGAGAGAAATCGAATCGCGTCTGAGAGATTTGGGCGCGACCGTTCCCGAATCCCCCGACCTGGCGCAGTCGCAGCGCGTAGAGATCGCGCGCGGCATGGAGAGTCGGACCAGAGATGAATTGCGCGCCGAACAGGACGCGGCGCGCGAGCGCTTGTCGAACGCCCGCGCGGTTCTGGGCGAATTGCAGGACCAGCATGCGCTACAAGACACGACCAATCTGCAGCACGAACTGGAACGCTGCCAACGCGTCGCTCAAAAGGCGGAAGCGATCCTCGCGCGTTGGCGGCCGCGCATCGAGGGCTTGGCCCAAGCCCTCTCGGTGGACTCGAACCCGAACGGAATTCAGCGCGCGCTCTATCAATTGGACGCTCGGCGAGAGCAGATACAGCGGCGGATGAACGACGCGGCGCGGCTCGTCCAAGAGATCGCGCGGCGCGAGCAGCAGGCCGAACGACTCGCGGCGCAGGCCCGCGACGCGTACGACAAGTCACGCCGGCGAAAACCGGGCGCTCCGCCGTGGAACCCAGAGTGGACGGTCAACGACTATAATTCTTTAGGCAAGGAACTGCGGACCGAGTACGACGCGCTCGGCGGTGAAGCGCTGATCAAGCAAGCGCGCGAGATCGAGGGCGAGTTGGGCCGGCGGCAAGGCGAACGCGAGTCGCGCGCCCGGAATGCCGCGGTCTTGGTCGGGCGGACGCAAGAGTTGTTGCGAGGGATCGGTAGGGCAGACGAACTCTCGTCGCCGCCGGAACTGGCGGTACTCGAGGACCTGCGGGAAAGATTTCAGGCGATTGATCTGGGCGACGAAGCCACCTTGCGCGGGCAGCAGCGTCAATTGGTGGGGCGGCTGCACTCGCTCCGCGACCGCCAGGCGCAATTGGAACGCGATCTCGGGCTGAGCGGACAGGCGCTGGATCGTGCCGCCTGTCGGGCCGAGTTTGAAGAAAAATCGCGCCAGGCGTCAGTGCGCGAGCGGGGAGTGGAGTTGGTCTCGCTGGCGCGGCGGCGCATCGTGCAAAAGGTGTTGCCCGCGACGATGGACTATATGCGGCAGATTCTGCCCACACTGACGCGCGACCGGTATCACGACGCGCAGTTGGATTCCGAGTCGTACAAGATTCAGGTGTGGGACGAGCGCGCGGGGCCGAGTGGCGCGTTCAAAGAGAAGAATATTTTCAGCGGCGGAACCAAAGACCAGTTCTCGCTCGCCCTGCGGCTGGCGTTTGCGCTCGCAACGTTACCCCAGGAACGCGGCAGCGCGCCATCCTTTATTTTCCTCGACGAACCGCTCGGCTCCTTCGATCAAGAGCGCGCCGACGCGCTCATCTATTTGCTAACCGAAGGCGAGATCGCCCGCGCCTTCGACCAGATCTTCCTCATCAGCCACGTCCACGTAGACGAGCGCCTGTTCACGCACCGCGTGATCCTCGAGAACGGGCGCGTCCAATTCTCCGATTTGCCGGCGCCCTAAATCTGCGTCTCGCGATTCGCCCAGTACGGTTCGCGCATGACGCGCTTTAGTATCTTGCCCGCGGCGTTCCGCGGGAATTCGTCCATTAGGACCACTTGGGCGACCTGCTGGTATTTCGCGGCGACGCGTTGGTTGACCCAGGCGCGCAATTCTTCGGCGGTGATCGCGCCGGGCTGCCGCAATACGACCGCCGCGAGCGGACTTTCGCCCCACTTGTCGCTCGGAATTCCGAACACCGCGGCTTCGCGCACCGCCGGATGCTGCACGACCACTTCCTCGATGTCGCGCGGGTACACGTTGACGCCGCCCGAGATCATCATATCTTTCTGGCGGTCCACGAGAAAGAGGAATCCATCCTCGTCCACGTAACCCAGGTCGCCGCTGCGCAGCCAGCCGCCCGCCATCGCCTTCGCCGTCAGATCGGGACGCTTGTAATAGCCCGCCATCAGGAACGGCGAGCGTCCCACGATCTCGCCAACCTCGCCCGGCGGCAGCGCTTCGCCCTTTTCGTTCAGGATGCGGATGTCGCAAAATTGCGGCGGCACGCCGACCGACATGGGCTTGGTCGCGTAATGCGTCTTGTCGAGAATCGTCATGAATCCTTCGGTGACGCCGTACAGCTCATAAAACACGCCGGGCAATCGCCGCGTGAGTTCCTCGCGGTGCTGCTTGTGCAGCGGCGCGCCAACCGTTCCGATCATTTCCAGCGACTTGAGCCGCTCCGCCGAAAACAGCGGCGAGTTCAGCATCGCCACGATCTGCGCGGGGACCATGTAGATGTGCGTCACGCGTTCTTGCTCGATCGTCTTGATGAGGAGATCGGCTTCAAAGTGGTGGAGGAAAATATAGGTCGAGCCGAAATAGAGCGCGGGCATCAGCGTCAGAAACGCGCCGTTGAAAATGAGTGAGCCGGCGTGCAGCACGACGCTTTCCGGCGTCATGCGCCACGCGGAACCGAACAGCACGCCGTACAGCGCGCGGACGCCGTGCGTGAGGACGATGCCCTTGGGCAAGCCGGTCGTGCCGCTGCTGTAGATGATGTTGTAGGGATGATCGTCGCTCAAATCCACGCGCGGCGGTTCACTGTCGCTTGCACCCGCAACCACCGCGTGATAGTCGCGATAACCCGCCGGCGCGTTCTCGTCGAGCGCGTCGGTCAACAGGTAGCGGTCGGAGGAAATCGCGGGCAGATCGCGTTTGATTTCGTCGAGGATGGGAACGAAATCACGATTGGTGACGACGAGTGCCGTATCCGAATCGTTGAGCAAGGTCGTCAATCCAGCGCCGCGCAAGAGCGGGCTGAGCGGCACGACGACCAGGCCGATTTTCGCCGCGGCCCAATAGACCTCGAGCAATTCAAGGCAGTTGGGCAAAATCGTCGCGACCTTGTCGCCGATGGTCAGGCCATTGCCAAGCAACGCGTTCGCCACGCAGTTGACGCGCGCGTTGAATTCGCGATAGTTCAGCTGCGTGCCTTCAAACACGACTGCAAGTTGATTCGGGCGATACCGCGCGTGTTGCGACAAGAGTTGGCTGAGGTCCATCGGGTCTCCCTTTCTCCTCCGCGAATCACGCGAATCTTCGCCAACTTTCTTTTTCTTATTCGCGAGATTCGCGAGATTCGCGGATAAAAGCAGTTCGTTAGATCGCCAGATAGGATCTTACTTCCGGACTCGTCTTCAATTCCTGCACGGTCCCTTGATACTTGACCGTCCCCTTGTCCAACACATAGCCCCGGTCGCTCACCGCGGTCGCAAAGGCGATGTTCTGCTCGCACAGCAGCATGGTCAAGCCCGTGCTCTTGAGCGTGAGCAGCATATCGCGCAAGTGCTCGACGATCAGGGGCGCAAGCCCTTCAGCCGGCTCGTCGAGTAAGAGAAATTCGGGATTGCCCATCAACGCGCGACCGACTGCCAGCATTTGCTGCTCGCCGCCGCTCAAGGAACTCCCTCGATAGGTGTCGCGCTCTTTCAAGCGTGGAAACAAATCGTAAATCTGCTCAACCGTCCATGGCTCGCGTCCGGGCGCCGCCGGCTTGCGCGCGATCTCTAGATTCTCGCGTACCGTCAGCGTCGGAAAGATGCGGCGGCCGGCGGGTACGAGCGCCACGCCGCGCCGCGCGATTTGATACGGACGCAGGCGCGCGATCTCTTCGCCTTTGAAAATAATACTTCCCTCGCGCGGCGGCGTGACGCCCATGATGCTGTGAATCGTCGTCGTCTTGCCCACGCCGTTCCGTCCCAGTAGCGCCACCACTTCGCCCGGCTGCACCTTCAGCGAAATGCCGAACAGCACGTGGCTTGTGCCATAATAGGTGTGAATCTCGTTCGTTTCCAGAAATGCCGTCATCCGGTTCTCCTCACCTGCCAGTCCAGTTCAATCGAACCACCCAGCCACCCAACCACCCAACCACCTACACCATGCTCCCCGCCTCGCCCAAGTACACCGCATGCACTTCGGCATTTCGTTTGATCTCGTCCACCGTCCCTTCGGCGATCACGCGACCCTGGTGCAGCACGGTGATCTTTTCCGCGATGCCGAAGACGATGTCCATATCGTGCTCGCAAAACAGCACCGTAATGCCGCGCTCCCTGACGAGACGCTTGACGAGGTCAACCATTTGCACGCGTTCCCAGGGCGCCATGCCCGCGGCCGGTTCGTCGAGCAGCAGCAGTTTCGGTTCGCCCGCGAGGGCGATGGCCATTTCGAGCGTCCGTTGATCGCCGTGCGAAAGCGAGCCGACCAGTTCATTGGCTTTGTCGGCGAGACCGACCTCGGTCAGGATTTCCAATGCCTCGTCACGCAACAGGCCGCGCGCGGTGGAAAAGAATTCAAGCGTGCGATTGTGGCTCGCCATCAGCGCGAGTTGGATGCTCTCGGCGACGGTAAAGCGGGGAAAGACGTTGATGATCTGAAAGGCGCGCGTCACGCCCATGCGGCTAATGCGATAGGCGGGTAGGCCGGTAATGTCCCGGTCACCGAAAAAGACGCGACCCTTGTTGGGGATGTAATGGCCGGTGATGCAATTGAAAAACGTTGTCTTGCCCGCGCCGTTCGGTCCGATGATCGCGTGAATCGTGCCCGGCTCGACCTGGAGACTGACGTGGTCGGTGGCGCGCAAGCCGCCGAAATCTTTGGTGACGTTTTCGGTCTTTAGGAGTGTGGGAGTGTGGGAGTTTGGGAGTGTGTTTGTCATTGCGAGCGGTCTTGCCGCAAGGGGGGCTACGCTCTGCGAAGCAATTCCCAATTCGGTATCGGACGCGTACGCGGCTTCGTCGCGATCCCTCACTCCGCTTGGGACGCTTCCTGCAATGACATTGCGCGCTGCGCGGCGCCGCCACCACGGAACGATAAAGCCGACAACGCCCTCGGAAAGTCCGATGACGATGGATAAGAGAATCAATCCGAAAATGAGCGGCCAAAACTCGGTAAAAGTCCCAATGAACTTGCGCAGCCAGGTCACTACGCCCGCGCCGACGACCGGGCCGATAAAGTAATACGTGCCGCCGACGAGACTCATAAAGACCGGCTCGGCCGAGCGCGTCCAGTCGAGAAAGCCGGGATCGGCAAATCCCTGGAACAGCGAAAAGAGCGCTCCGGCCACTCCGGCGATCGCGCCGGCAATCGTAAAGGCGAGCAACTTGTATAGCCGTTCGTTGATGCCGAGGAATTGCGCGCGGTGCGGATTGTCGCGGATAGATTTCAGCGCCCAGCCAAACGGCGAGTTGACGATGCGCCACAACAGCAAAATGCAAACGACGACGACCCCCAGGACGAAATAGTACATGACCGTCAACTCTTCGAGCGGGCCGGGTTTGGGGATACCTTGAATGCCGTCGCTGCCGCCCGTAAAGCCATACCACTCGAAGACGACTGCCCACAGCAATTGGCCGAACGCGAGGGTGAGGAGCGAGAAATACAATCGAATTGAACGGACGCAGAACCAACCAATGATCGCCGCGATGATCCCGCTGACGAGGGGCGCGGCGAGCAGCGCGACCGGGAACGGCGCGCCGTACCGTTTCAACAACAGCGCAAGCGCGTACGCCCCGACGCCGAAATAGGCCGCGTGCCCGAACGAGACCAAGCCGGTGTAGCCGAATAAGAGATTGAACGAGCTTGCGAACAGCGCCAGCACGATAATCTCGGTGATCAAGTAAACCTCGGCGCGTTCGAGGATCAGGGGCACGGCCACGAGAGCCAGCGCGACCAGCCCAATCCACAATCGGCTGGAACCCAAGACTCTCGCCCTCTGTGTCAGGGGAACAGTTTTCGTCACATCCATTCGACTCTCCAATTACCTACTACCAATTACCGACTACCCACTCCAACTTCCAACTTCCAACTACCTTTCCGGCTGCCCGAACAACCCCCATGGTCGCAGCACAAGGACGATGACCATGGCGACAAAAGGCAGCGCGATCCCCAGACGCGAAGAGATGTTGATGCCAAAGCTGTGCATGAGGCCAATGATGCCCGCACCCAACAGCGCGCCGGGAAAACTGCCCAACCCGCCGATCACGGCGACGATAAATGCTTCGATCAACACCTCGACATCCATGCCCAGGCCCACGGAACCGAGCGGCGCGACCAGCACGCCTGCCAAGCCCGCCAGCCCCGCGCCGATGACGAAGACGATCGTAAATACGCGCGGAATGTTGATGCCGAGAATTTCCAGCATTTCGGGGTCGGACACCGCCGCGCGAATCATTCTGCCGAGCGAGGTCTTTTCGACGGTATACCACAGCGCCAGCGCGAGCAGCGGCGCCCAGACAATCACAAAGAGGTTGTAGGCGGGGAAAGGTTGCCCGGCGATATTTACTGCGCCGCTGAACGGTTCGGGGAGCGAGATCGAGCGATACTGCCGTCCCCAGACGATTTTCGTCAGGTCGGCAAAGACGAGGATGAGGGCAAAAGTGCCCAACAATTGCAGCTCGTGGGCCTTGCGATAAATGCGCCGGAGCACGCCCCATTCGACGACCAAACCCACCGCGCCCACGATGATGGGCACGAGCGGCACGGCCAGCCAAAAGGTCGGGAACGGGCTGGCTTGCACGACGAACATCGTCGCAAGGAATGCGCCGATCATGTAGAGCGAGCCGTGCGCGAGATTGATGACGCGCAAAACGCCGAACACCAGCGTCAGTCCGGCGGCGACCACGAACAACACCGAGGCGCGCGTCAGCCCGGCGAGAATCAACAGGACGATCGTCCCCAAGTCCATAGCACCCCCAACGGTAGGCAAGTACACAGGTACACAGGGAAACAGGTACACAAGTAGACGCGCTGACTGTCCACTTGTTTACTTGTGTACCTGTCTACCTGTTCCCCTGTTTCCTTGTTTCCTTGTTTACGTGTCTACTTGTTTCCCGCTTTCTCTCGAATCGCGGTGATCTCGGCGGCCGAGCGCCAGACCGAATCGCCGGCGATGTAGACGGGGTCCTTGTAACGCGCAAACTCTTTAAACTCTGGGAGCCAGTCCACGACGCCGATGTACGTGCCGACGTTGGCTTGGTGGTGGAACTTGTCAATGTAACGTCCGGGGCCGCGCAGCGAATCCAACTGCATCCCTTCGAGCGCCGTCACGAGTTTATCCTGTTCGAACGAGTTCGCGGTCTTGGCCGCTTTCGCCCAAGCCATCACCGCATCGTAGGCATTGATCGCCCAGGTGACCGGCCATTTGTTGTAGCGCTTGCGGTACTCGGCGATGAACTTGTCGAGTTGGCTGCTCGGTGCGAGTTTCTGGATCACGTCGAACGGGCCGCGCTCGTAGCCGATCACGCCGGGCACCACGTCCGGCCCAAGCCCTTGCAGAACATCCACATCGTACAGCGCCATGAACTTGACCTTGTCGAAAAAGCCATAGTTCTTGGCTTGCTTGGTAAAGGCGATCAAATCCGCGCCGAAGAGGTTCGAGTAGACCGCCTCGGGCTGCTCGGCGAGCGCCGCGGTAATGAACGAGGTAAAGTCCTTTTCGTTTAGCTTGGGGAACAACTCTTTGGTGACGACCACATCCTTTTTCAGTTCCTGAAGTTTTGTCTTCCAGGCCTCGGACTGGATGTGGCCGAATTCATAGTCGGGGGCAATGATGACGTACTTTTTGTACGGCAGCTTGGCCGTGTAGACGCCCATGGCCGCGCCTTCGATCTGCGTGTTGGGCACGACGCTAAAGATGTACTTGTGTCCCTGTTCCCAGAACGCGCGCTCGGTGTTGGCCGTGTGCGAGATGAGGACCGTTTTGTTTTCTTTGGCGATGGGGGAAATCGCCAGCAGCACGCCGCTGCTCACCGGCCCGAGGACGCCAGAGACTTTTTGGCTCAGGATGAGGTCGCGCGTTTCGCGCGCGCCCACGTCCGTCTTGCCTTCGTTGTCGCGAACCACGAGTTCAATTTGACGACCCAGGACGCCGCCCGCCGCGTTGAGTTCGTCCACGGCAATCTTGGCGCCGTCCACTCCGGCTTGACCCAGCAGGGCATTGCCGCCAGAGGTCTCGATTACCATCCCCAGTTTGACCGGGGCCGCGGGCGCAGTGGCACAGCCAGCCAAAAGTACGAACACAACCGTTAGCGCGATCACAGTCCACAGCCATCGTGTCTTGGACATTTTCTCCTCCTCCTTGCCCGCCCTTCGGCGGGCAGACTTTACAGAATCAAGCAAAGGCAAACGACGGTGTTCCCCTAGAGATCACCCCCTTCCTTGACGACGCGCGGGATGGTTATTCGATTGTAATTAGGAGGAGCATAACACGCGACAGTTACAACGCAGTTACAGCGACGTTACAGCGTGACAGGGGAAGCGCGAGGCCCGCTCGGCAGTCAATCCGACTCCGACTTGGCCGCGCGCGTCATCAAGTCCATGACCGCCTGGCGCGGATCCTTGTTCTCGAACACGACGCCGTAAACTTGCTCGGTGATCGGGAGTTCGACCCTGAGGCGCGCGGCCATTTGCATGGCCGCCTTGGCGGTCGCCACGCCCTCGGCGACCATCTTCATCGAATGCTGAATCATCTCGATTTTTTCGCCGCGCGCGAGACGCTCGCCCACTTGATGGTTGCGCGAATGGGGGCTGGCGCACGTCGCGATCAAATCGCCGATGCCGGCCAAGCCGGCCAGCGTCATCGGGTTCGCGCCGGCCGCCGACGCCAGGCGCGCTATTTCCGCCAGCCCGCGCGTCAGGACCATCGCCTTGGCGTTATCGCCAAAGCCGAAACCGTCCACCGCGCCCGCGGCGATCGCGATAATGTTTTTCAGCGCGCCGCCGAGTTCCACGCCGATCACATCCTGGTGCGTGTACAATCGAAAGCGCGGCAGCATCATGGTTTCCTGAACGAAACGGGCCGTCGCGGCATCGGGCGAGGCGATGACGCTGGCCGTCGGCAGCCCATTCGCGATCTCGCGCGAGAGGTTGGGACCGGAGAGGACGGCGATGCGCGCGTGAAACGCCGCGGGCAATTCCTCGGCGATCACTTGCGACATGCGCTGGGTCGTGTCAATTTCCAGACCTTTCGAACCGCTGACGACGACGGCCTCCACGGGCAAGAAATCGCGCGCGCGGCGCATGTTCTCGCGCAACGTCTGAGCCGGGACGACCATCAAGAGGAGCGCGCAGCGGTCGAGCGACTGCTCGAGCGAGGAGGTAACGAAAAGCCCGGCCGGAAAAATCAAGCCAGGCACGAAATCGCGATTCTCGCGCGCGGCCTGCAAGCGTTGAGCCTCATCCGGGGTCCGCGTCCAGAGCGTGACCGCCAAGCCCTTTTGCGCGAGCAGCACCGCGAGCGTGGTGCCCCACGAGCCGCTGCCGATGACCGCGACACGTGGCTCAGCCATTTTGGGATTTTCCCAAGCGTTGGCCAAAGCGCCGTTCGGTTCCGGTGCGAAGGCGCTCGATATTGGGTTTATGGACGAATACGATAATGATGCCGATGACGAGCGAGAGGAGAAAGTAGCTCCACGGCGCGCCGCCGGTTAGCACAAAGTACAGCATAACGAGGGGAAACAAGCCGGCCGCCGTGAGCGACGCGACTGATGCGTAACGCACGACCAATAGGACGATGAGAGGGATCGGCGCCGTAATGAGGGTCGCGAGGGGAAATAGCGCGAGACACGCGCCCGCCGTTACGGCGACGCCGGCCCCGCCGCGCCCTTTCTCGGCGATCATTTGAATCCAGCCCAGCGGCGGCGCGGCATAGCTCGCGCGCGGGTCGGGCTTGGCAAGCAGCGCGATCCACAGCGACCAATTGTGGCCGATGAGGACGCCGAGGACCGCTAGCGCGTGCGCGCCGCTGTATTCGGGAAAGAGCCAGCGCGCGAGGAGGACCGGGATGACGCCCTTGAGAATATCGCCAATGACCGTGATCGTGAACGCGCCCCAGCCCGCGCTGCGCAAAACATTCGTCCCGCCCGTGCGTCCGCTGCCATGCTTGCGCACGTCCACGTTCCAGAGCAATCCCGCGAAATATCCGGTCGGAAACGCGCCAAAGACATAGCCAAGCAGCAGGCCGAATAGGTAAGCGAACAAAATCGTCATCAAGGAAGACTCCGCCATTCAGTCAATTAGTCAACTGACTAAACCCACTTTCACCACGCGAGTTACGCTTTTGGACGTATGAATTCCCGCAGCGCGGCAAGCGCTTCGGCAGGATCGGAGATGGACATGGTGAGCCGTTCCATCGGGCAAGGGCCGTCGTTGCGTTTGTTGAGAATCAAGGGGACGAGGCGGTCGCACTCGAGAGAAATGTGCTCGCGTGCGAGGGCGTCGCGGGCGGCCGCGCTGGCGAGGGGCGAATAGACCGCGCGTATTCCCGCACGTCGCGCGACCATCGCCACGGCCTTCCCGACGATCTTGTCCGCAAGACTGGCGCCCTGCGCGGCGGTCCCCAATTCGTCCACGGTTTGTATCAACTCGCCGATGCCGTCCCGCCGGCCCGTCCACAAAATCGCTCCGTCTTTCGCGATTGCAAACGCGAGCGAGTCGGCAAACAACGCTTGTTTCGCCAATTCGAGGTCGGTCATAGTGGCAAAAGTGTAGCACGCGCGCGGCGCAGTGTCAAATCCAATTCGGAATTCAGAATTCGTAATTATGGGGTATAATATTGGCGAGGTGGTATTATGAATTTGATTGTTGGTTCGGATGAGAGAACCAAGCTGACGGATAGTGTAGTTGAGGAACTGAGCAAGCGCGGGCATACGCTCGCTTTGGTAGGCCCGCTGCGCGGCGAGACCATGCTTTGGCCGGATGTCGCGCAGCACGTGGCGGAATGCGTCGCGCGCGGCGAGGCGGACGAAGGCATCGTGTTTTGTTGGACCGGAACCGGCGTTGCGATGGCTGCGAACAAAGTGCCGGGCATTCGCGCGGCGTTGTGCCACGATGCCGAAACGGCCAAAGGCGCGCGGCTCTGGAATCGCGCCAACGTGCTCTGTCTCAGTCTGCGCGCGACGTCGGAGGTTATCGCCAAAGAGATTCTGGACGCGTGGTTCGGAACGCCGCTGGGGACGGATGCGGTGGATGTGGAGTGCGTAGAGCGCGTTGGGCGAATTGAAGACAAGTACGCAGGTAGACAAGTACACAGGTAGACAGGTACACAGGTAGACAGGTAAACACGTGGTCCCTGTTTACTTATTTACCTGTCTACCTGTCTACCTGTCTACGGAGGGCTGCGATGCAAGTCGAAATCGGCGATTCGGTGCTCGAATTGGTCGAAGGTGACATTACGCGTCAGGATGTGGATGCCATCGTGAACGCGGCAAATACGTCACTGCTTGGCGGGGGCGGCGTGGATGGCGCAATTCACCGTGCCGCCGGTCCCGAGTTGCTCGCCGAATGTCGCACGCTGGGCGGGTGCGAGACGGGCAGCGCCAAGATCACGCGCGGCTACCGACTGCCGGCGCGGCACGTCATCCACGCGGTCGGCCCCGTGTACCGCGACGGCAGGCATGGCGAAGCGGGCTTGCTTGCGAGTGCCTATCGGACTTGTCTCGAACTCGCGTCGGAGAACCACTTGGCCTCCATCGCGTTTCCCGCCATTTCGACCGGCATCTACGGTTATCCGGCGGAAGACGCCGCCCACATTGCGTTTCGGACAATCATTGATTACCTGAGCGAGCATCCCGAAGTCAAATTCGTGCGGTACGTGCTGTATGACGCGCGGTCGTTCGCCGTACACGCGCGGGTGCTGGAACAAGTGCTGGCGGCGTGACGCGCATTTCATTTGACTATTCCGCGTTGTTGCATTAAAATGGGCGCACTGTGTTCCAGAACCTTTCGGATAAACTGAACGCCGTTTTCAAAAAACTGAGCGGCAAGGGTAAGCTGTCGGAAGCGGATGTAGACGCGGCGCTGCGTGAGGTCCGCCTCGCACTGCTTGAGGCGGATGTTAATTTCAAGGTCGTCAAGGATTTTTTGGGGCGCGTCCGCGAGCGCGCGGTCGGCGAAGAAGTCATGCGCTCGTTGTCGCCCGCGCAGACCGTCGTCAAGATCGTCAACGAAGAACTGATCAAGACGCTTGGCGAGCCGGCCAAGATTGATCTATCCGGCGAAGCGCCGCACGTCGTAATGCTCGTGGGTTTGCAAGGTTCCGGCAAGACGACGACCGCTGCCAAGCTCGCCCTGCAATTGCGCAAGCACGGGCAAAAGCCGCTGCTCGTCGCGGCGGACACGCGGCGGCCCGCCGCCATTCAGCAGCTTGAGACGCTCGGCAAACAACTCGATATTCCCGTACATTCGGAACCGAATACGGTCCCGCCGCCCACCATCTGCGCGAACGCGGTCAAACGCGCCGCGGGCGCGTACACGGTCGTCCTGCTCGATACGGCCGGGCGCCTACATATTGACGACGAGCTAATGCGCGAGCTTGAACAGGTCAAGCAAAAAGCAAGCCCGCGCGAGGTTCTGCTCGTCGTGGATGCGATGACGGGGCAAGAGGCGGTACGCGTCGCCGACGAGTTTCACAAGCGCGTTGGGTTGACCGGGTTAATCCTCACCAAGGTTGACGGCGATGCGCGCGGCGGCGCGGCGCTCTCGGTTCGCTCCGTAACCGGCGTCCCGATCAAGTACATGGGCGTCGGCGAAAAGACCGATCAGCTCGAAGCGTTTTTCCCTGACCGGCTCGCCTCCCGCATTCTCGGCATGGGCGACGTGCTCACGCTCATCGAGAAAGCGCAGGAGAATCTCGATCAGGAAGCCGCACAAAAGGCCGCGGAAAAGCTGCTCAAAGCGCAATTCGATTTTGAGGATTTCCTCGCGCAGCTGCAACAGATCAAAAAGATGGGGCCGCTTTCGCAGTTGCTCGGCATGGTTCCCGGTTTGAATCAAGTCACCAAGGACTTGCCCGCCGACGTCACGGACCAGCAGATGAAGCGCATCGAAGCGATCATCAATTCGATGACGCGGCAAGAGCGGCAGCATCCGGACATCCTGAACGGCTCGCGGCGCAAGCGGATCGCGCTGGGGAGCGGGACGAGCGTCCAAGAAGTCAACCAACTGATGGGCCAGTTCAAACAAATGCAGCGGATGATGCAGCAATTCAAGAGCGGCCGAGGCCGCGGCATGAATTTCCCCGGATTTCCGGGATTGGGACTATAAACAGTGAACAGTAATCAGTAAACGGTAAACAGGCATGGAGCGTGACTGTTCACTGTTCACTGCTGACTGTTTACTGACCAGAGGAGAATCGTGTCTGTCAAAATTCGTCTTTCTCGCGTTGGCGCCAAGAAACAGCCAACTTATCGGATCGTCGTCGCCGAAGAGCGCAGTAAACGCGATGGTCGCCTCGTCGAACGCATCGGGCACTACGACCCGCGCACCGAGCCGCCGACGATTGTCCTGAACGAAGAGCGCACGCGTTATTGGCTCGGCGTGGGCGCGCGCCCCACGGATGCGCTCGGCGTGATCCTGCGCCGCGCGGGGATTAGCGACCAGTACGTGCGCGAGCATACCGCGCGCAAATCCAAGCATGCCCCGAGCGAAAGCGCGGGGTCGGCGAAAGCCGTACAAGCAGCTCCTGCTGCTGCACCCACCTCGGCCCCGGCAGCTCCTTCAACCGAGGGATAATTCGTTTAGCCATCAGGAGAGCGCCTGCAAAACCGGGCAGGGCTGCTCCGTCTTGACTTTGCTCCTCGTGGGAGGAATCGTGGACTTGAAGGACTTGGTCGAGTACATCGCAAAGACGCTTGTCGAAGATCCAAGCCAGGTCGAGGTTCGGGTGGTTGAGGGGACGAATTCGGTCACCGTCGAGTTGCACGTCGCGCCCACCGACATGGGCCGGGTGATCGGCAAGAGCGGGCGGATTGCGAATGCAATGCGCACGCTCGTCCGTGTGGCGGCCATCCGCCAGGGCAAGCGCGCGACGTTGGAGATTGTCTAGCCATTAGTAAGCCGCAAGCGAAAGAGCCGCGCTATTTGATCATCGGGCGCGTGCTCAAGCCGTGGAGTTATCACGGCGAATTGAAAATCGAAATTCTCACGGATTTCCCCGAACGTTTCGCGTCGCTCCGCACCGTTTATGTGGGGGACGACGCGAAACCTTTTTCGGTCGAACACGCGCGGCTGCACGGAAACGCCGTGCTGCTCAAACTGCAAGGCATAGATTCGACCGAAGCCGGGAATAAGCTGCGCGAGCAACTGGTCCAAATCCCAACGGACGAACAGGTGCCCTTGCCGAAAGGCAAGTACTATCTCTATCAACTCGTCGGGCTGAAAGTCAAGACGACGAGCGGCTTGGATTTGGGCGAGGTCGTCCAAGTCCTGGACACGGCGGGCGCGAACGACGTCTACGTCGTGCGAGATGGGCGCCGCGAAATTCTGATCCCGGCCATCGAGCCGGTGGTCAAGGAAATTGACCTGGGCCGCGGCGAGATGATTATCGAACCGCTGGAAGGACTTTTGTAGGGGCGGGGTCATCCCGCCCTCACAGGGCGGGGCGACCCCGCCCCTACACGTGTTTGACAATCCTTGTTCGACGTGGTATCCTGCCCACAGATTCAGAGTAGGGAGCCACAGCGCCGTGATTGATCCTCGATATTGGGTTGGCTTTAACCTCATCCCCCAAATTGGCCCCGTCAAGGTACGTCGCCTCCTCGATCATTTTGGCGATCTGGCTACCGCGTGGACTGCCGGCGCGCACGACCTCGCCCAAGCCGGGCTAGATCACCGAGCGCTGGAGAATCTGCTGACCGCGCGTCGCAACATCAATCTCGAAGCTGAGTTGGACAAGATTGCGCGCGGCGGCGTGCGCGTGTTGACCTGGGCGGACGCCCATTATCCGGCGTTGCTGGCGGCGGTTCCCAATCCACCTCCCGTATTGTACGTCAAGGGCGAAATCAAGCCGGAGGACGAATGGTCCGTCGCGGTCGTCGGCACACGGCGCGCCAGCGCGTACGGTCGCGACGTCACGCGGCAACTCGTCACCGACCTGGTGCGAAATCGGATCACGATCGTGAGCGGGTTGGCGCGCGGGATTGACGGCGAAGCGCATCAAGCGGCGCTCGACGCGCAGGGGCGCACCCTCGCCGTTTTGGGTTGCGGCGTGGACGTCGTCTATCCGCCCGAACACGCCAAACTTGCGAGCGCGATCGCCGAGCGCGGCGCTTTGGTGAGCGAATATCCGTTGGGCACGCAGCCCGACGCCGCAAATTTTCCGCCGCGCAATCGCATCATCAGCGGGCTATCGCTCGGCACGCTGATCACCGAAGGCGACGAGAACACCGGCGCGCGCATCACGATTGAATACTCGCTGGAGCAGGGACGCGAGACGTTTGCCGTACCGGGCAACATGTATCGCCGCGAGAGCCGCGGCACGAACAAGCTGATCCAACAGGGCGAAGCGAAACTGGTCACGCGCGCGACCGACATTCTCGAAGAGCTTAATCTGACGATGGTCGCGCAGCATCAAGAAGTGCGCGCGGTCGCCCCCGAAAACGCGATGGAATCCACCTTGCTCAAACATCTTTCCGCCGATCCCGTCCACATAGATCAACTGCAGCGCGAGGTGGGTCTTCCCATCGCGACCGTATCCAGTACGCTGGCGCTAATGGAGTTGAAAGGCATCGTCAAGCAAGTCGGCGGCATGAATTATGTGATGGCGCGGGAAGGCGAAGCGCCGTACAAAGTTGCATAGTGCAATAGTTAAATAGTTTTGTAGTAAACCCACAGGACTACTATGCAACTATTAAACTATCCAACTAACCCAACTCAGAATAAATCAGATGACAAATAAGAACGCCCCTTCGATCTACGCACTGATTCTCGCCGGCGGCACGGGCACGCGGCTTTGGCCGCGCAGCCGGCGCGATCGGCCCAAACAGCTGCTCGCGCTCTTTTCCGATCGCACGATGCTTCAGGAAACGTGCGACCGCATCGCGCCCATCATTCCGCGCGACCAGATCTTTATCATCACGAACGAAGGGTACGTGGAGACCGTCCGCGAGCAATTGCCGGATGTTCCGCCCGGAAATATCATCGGTGAGCCGGAAGGGCACGGCACCGCTCCCGCGATTGGCCTGGGCGCGCTTCACATTCAGAAACGCGATGCCAACGCGGTGATGGTTTCGCTGCACGCCGATCATTACATCGAGCGCGCGGACGCGTTCCGCGCCGCGATCTTGAACGCGGCCTTGGTCGCGGCGAAAGGTTACTTGATCACGCTCGGCATCCAGCCGCGCAATCCCGAGACCGGCTACGGCTATATCCACCGCGGCGAATTGATTGAAACGCTCGGTGAGCAGCCCGTGTATCGCGTGGCGCAATTCTTGGAAAAGCCCGATGAGGCGACGGCCATCCGTTTCGTTCAAAGCGGCGCGTATTATTGGAACAGCGGGATTTTTGCTTGGAAGATTTCCACGCTTTGGGAAGAGTACGAGCGCTTTCAGCCCAAATTGTGTACCCAGTTAGGCAAGATCGGCAAAGCCCTCAATACGCCGCGTGCGCACTCGACGCTGGAGCGTGTCTGGCCCACGGTCCCAACCGAAACAATTGATGTTGGGATCATGGAAAAATCGCAACGTGTCGCCGTACTGCCGATCAGCGTCGGTTGGAGTGATGTGGGGAGTTGGGCCACTTTGCTGGAATTATTGCCGGGTAACGGCGAACGAAATGTAGTGATTGGCGATCACGTCGGTGTGGATACGAGTTCGTCGCTGCTCTACAGCCCCAACCGCCTCATAGCGACCGTCGGCTTGAAAGACATGATCGTCGTGGATACCGGCGACGCGATTCTCGTGTGTCCCAAAGACCGCGCGCAAGAAGTGAAACATATCGTACAGGCGTTGAAGCAGAATAACAAGCACAAGTATTTGTAAAACGTGAAACGCCCCGCAAGTCCCGCGGGGTCTGCGGGATAAAGCGTAAAAGGCGGGCAGGCGGCAAGTGGCTGAAGTGGAATTGCACCCGGAAGAGATTCTCGAAGAGGAATTCGAGTACGCGCGCGAGACGGCCGCGCAGGCGCAGAACGACCGGACCGCGATAGTCAACATGTATCTGCTCTTGGTCGGGGGCGTCGGCTCGATTGTCCTCGCGCTCTCGCAATCCAGTCCCAGCGGCCCGTTCGACGTGCCGCCGGCGGCGTATTCGCTCTTGTTTGCGCTGCTGGCCCTGACCGGTTTTTTCATGCTGATGAAGCTCGTCCGCTTGCGCCAGGCCTGGTACGAGAGCGCGCGCGCGATGAACCAGATCAAGCGGTTCTATATCGAGAAATTTCCCGAGCTAGACGCCGCGTTCCTGTGGAAGCCGAACACCATTCCGGCGCTGGGCAAGCCGTGGACGATTACGTTCAATCTCGCGCTCCTGGTCATGATGCTCGACAGCGTGGCCATCGCCGTGGCCGTCCATATGACCGGCATCCGCGTGCCGCAGGGCGATTACGTCGTAGACCTCTTTGCCGCGGTCGTCTTCTTCGGCTGGCAATTGTTCTACTACTTTTACCAACTTCCGGTATAGGGCGAAATGCCGCGCTTTGAATCTGAGGGCTTTGGATGGCTCGTCGCCGATGGGCGGCGCTACGATCACGATCTGATCGCGACGGTCGGCCGGCAGCTCGTCCCGCGTCCCAAACACCTTAGCAAGAAATACGGGGGCTGGCATACGGTCCTCGGCCCCGAAGAAATGGAGAGCGCGCTCCAAGAGAATCCC
Organism: Chloroflexota bacterium; assembly: GCA_016208315.1. Lineage (GTDB taxonomy): Bacteria > Chloroflexota > Anaerolineae > UBA4142 > UBA4142 > JACQYF01. Next base: position 32,257 of record JACQYF010000072.1, read on the forward strand.
GAGATTCTGGTTGTCGGCGCCGGGCATTTCGGACTGCTACCAATCCGGCCCGAGACCTATGCGCTGCTCGCACAGCGTGGCGTGAAATTGGAAAAAGTTAGAATCAGGCAGGCGCTCGCGCGCTACGAGCAACTCTCGCAAGAGGGCAAACGCGTCGTGGCGATCCTGCACCTGACTTGTTAATTGGCTATCGAAAAATATCTTCAAAGAGGAAAACCAATGGCTCTTGAAGTTGGACAGCTTGCTCCGGATTTTGTTCTTAAAAGCCATCTTGGACAGACGGTTCGGCTGAGTGAATATCGCGGCAAGCGCAATGTGGTGCTTGCATTCTTCCCGCTGGCCTGGACGCCGATTTGAACGGGCCAGATCCCATCGTATCAGGTCGCGCTCGACCGGTTCGATGGGTATCAGACCCAGGTTCTGGGTCTCAGCGTAGACAGCGAACCGTGCTTGACCGCGTGGGCGGAGAGCTTGGGCGGAATCACGTATCCGCTGCTCAGTGATTTCTACCCGCATGGGTATGTAGCGCAATGCTTTGGCGTGTTGCGTTCCGATGGCAAGAGCGAGCGCGCGATTTTCGTGATTGACAAGCGCGGCATCATCCGCTATGTGGACGTCCACGACATTGACGATCAGCCCGATAATGAAGTGCTGTTCGGCGTGCTCGCCCAAATCGAACCTACCGCCGCGCCACCGGCTCCGGCACCGACGCCGGTGATTCAGGCCGAGCCAGCCAGCGACATAGTCCTTTACTGTACGCCGTGGTGCCCGGGCTGCCGGCGCGCGCGCGAATACTTGAGTTCGAAGGGTGTTTCGTTCGCCGAAGTTGACATTACGCGCGACCGCGCGGCCGCGCAACGTCTCCGCGGCTGGGCCAAGGGCTACGAGACCACGCCGACGATCAACGTCCGAGGACAAGTCGTCGTCGGCTTCGATCAGGCGAAGCTGGATAAGTTGCTGTGACAAAACGGGGTAGCGGGCAAATGCCAAAAGGCCGCAAGGTGATTCGGGAGAATTCTGCATCGAGTCCGGCGCAGAGTTCTCTGTTCACTATTGAGAGAAAGCCAGAGATCACCTATCGTAAGCCACGGAAAGCGGCTCCGCCGCCTATTGCAACGCTCTTGACTAAAAAGCGTGTGATCGCGTTTGGATGGTATGACGGCAAGTTCTCTCACCTGGATTGGCTATTGCCTCTGCTGCCCGTTTGCCATCACTATTGTGAGCCGTTCGGTGGCTCTGGAGCCGTCTTGCTGAACCGAGCGCCTTCGCCCGTCGAGACTTATAACGATTTAGATGGGGAGGTCGTAAACTTTTTTCGCGTTTTGCGAGACAAAAAGGAAAAGCTAATTGAGGTGATTGGCCTGACGCCCTTTTCGCGTGAAGAGTTCAGCATTGCCTGTACAATTGATCCCGATTTGCCCCCGCTGGAAAGAGCGCGACGCTTTTTCGTCCGCGCTCGCCAAGTCCGAACGGGATTGGCGCAGACGGCAAGTCTGGGACGCTGGGCAAACTGCAAGAATACGAGCCGCGCCGGCATGAGCGGCGTGGTGAGCCGATGGCTTGGCAGCGTAGACAGTCTGCCCGAAATTGCAGAGAGACTTTTGCGTGTTCAGATCGAGAACCGGCCGGCATTAGATGTCATCCGTCTCTACGATTCACCTCAAACACTCTTTTATTGTGATCCCCCTTACGTGCATCTCACGCGCGGCGATAACAGTGCCTACGGTAACGAAATGTCCGACGATGATCACCGGGCGTTGGCACACGTCTTAAACTCGGTTGAGGGCTGTATCGCAATTTCAAACTACCAGTGCGAACTGATGGATGCGCTTTATCCAGCTCCTAAATGGAAAAAGCATGTCGCGCCGGAAAGGACCATTCACTCCACGAAGGGAAAACGAATCGAAGCCCTGTGGACGAACTATAACCCGTTCGCGCAACGAGCCGGGATGCAAACCTTGCTAGAGAGCAAACGTGACTGACCCATCCCAAATCCTGGAGCAAGCTCTGGCACGCGCGTCCGCTGACCTTTCGAAACCATTGGTCAAGAGAAAGGACACAAGAGCACAAGTCGAATATGTCTGCCGATGTCTTCGCAACCGCGCGGGCGCCCGTTTGCTGATGGCATGTCTTTTGGCGAAGATCCATCTGCTTTCCTGACTCCCGCTTTCCGAAATATAGACCGTACGTTGACGACCGACATCGAGATTATTGGGCGGCCCCGTCAGTTGTACAAAGATACTTTGCAGTTGCTGGCCGATGCGCATGCCGGACAGGTCTCGGCGAAAGACTTGCTTGCCGAAACCATAAGAATTCTTCTGGTCATGCGTAACGAAAAAGACACGCGCATGGCGACTTTGCTCGCCGGCTTGAAGCACGCAGAGGACGTCATGCCGCTATCGTCAGAAGCAATTGTGAATCTGATCGAGCAGCATCTAAAGGTCAGGAACTCCAGTCGGCTACCTGTTCTCGTTGTCGCTGCCGCATATCAGGTGATCGGTGAAAAAATCGGGGAACGGGTTTTGGCGTTGCAGGCGCATAACGCTGCGGATCAGCAAACCGGCGCGTTAGGTGATGTGGAGATTTGCCTCATCGGCGATGAAGACGTGGTCACCGTTTACGAAATGAAAACCAAGCGCGTGACGATTGACGACATAGATCGGGCAATGCAAAAGATCGCCACGGCCTCCACGCGGATTAACAACTACCTATTTGTCACTACCGACATGATTGAAGATCGCGTTAGGGAGTACGCAGCAGAGGTATACGAAAAAACGGGTGGGACCGAGATCGCTATTCTAGATTGTGTTGGCTTCCTCAGGCATTTCCTCCATCTTTTCCATCGCGCGCGAACGAGCTATTTGGATGCGTATCAAACTGTGCTCCTCGCCGAACCTGAAAGCGCGGTCAGTCAGCCGCTCAAAGAGGCCTTCCTGGCTCTGCGCCAAGCAGCCGAAGCAGATGAATAGATGATCGCTGGTAGCTCGCTAACATTTCGGGAGTTTATGATGCGTGAGCCACTGCCGTTGGCGACCATTCAGGATGCCGTGCTCCAGTTTTTGCGTGGCCGTGACGATGCGGTCCTCTTCGGCGCGCAAGCGGTCAATGCTTACGTGGACGAACCGCGGATGAGTCAGGACATTGACCTCTATTCGACGCGCGCCAAGCAGTTGGCTGAAGAATTACGCGATACTCAAACAAGAATCCGGTCCTGTAGCGGATCGTCTCCAAGCCGCCGAGGCCGATACCGCAGTGTTCAAAGTTTGGAAGGATTGGGTGGCTCAAGACATCCAGCCGATGGACGAAGAGGGCGAATTCTGATAATCATCCAGACAACAAAACACTCCGTTCGCAGCGGAGTGTTTTCATTTCCCGGTTGACTGATTGACCGATTGACTAATTGCCTGATTGCCCAACTGCCTTCGGAATTGCGAAATAAAACGTGCTCCCCTTACCCGCGACGCTTGCCACCCACACGCGTCCCTTGTGCGCTTCGACGATGCGTTTGACGATGGCTAGCCCCAGCCCCACGCCGCCAAAGCGCCGCGTCGTGGAACCGTCCACCTGATAAAAACGCGTAAAGATCTTTTCAACTTGATCGGGCGCGATGCCGATACCGTGATCCTGCACTTGCGCCTGGATTTCGCTATCCCTTTCGAACACGCGGACGCACACCTCACCGCCGTTCGGGCTGAACTTGATCGCGTTCTCGATCAAGTTTTCAAAGACTTGCGCCAGGCGCTCGGCATCGCCGATTGTATCGGGCAGGCCGGGCGCGATGTCTTCGCGCAAGTCCACGTGCGCCTGCTCCGCGGCAAACATCGCCGTCCGCACGGTCGCGCGCGCGAGTAGCCCCAGGTTCACGGAAGCGAGCCGCAATGTATCCGCCTCGGCCTGTTGCAGCGAGAGAATATCGTTGACGAGACGAACCAGCGCATCCGTTTTGTCGGCCAGGATGTTCATCCCATCGCGCGCGGCGGCCGGCAGTTCGCCGAGCGTATCCGTCCGCAACAACTCGACATAGCCCTTGATGAACGTCAGCGGCGTCCGCAGTTCGTGCGACATGTTTTGCACGAATTCCGTCTTGAGCCGGTCCAGTTCCTTCAGGTCGTCGTACGCTTGCTTCAATCGCTCGGCGCGGTCCCGCAAGTCCTCGTACAACTGCCCGTTTTCGACCGCGGTCGCAATCTGCGCGGCGACCGTCGTGAGCAGGCGTTGGTCGTCCTCGTTGAACGCATGGGGCGCATCGCAGTCCAGACTCAGCGTCCCGAGCACGCGGTCGTGGCTGGTGAGCGGCACGGTCAGCATGGCCTCGGTGCCGGGATTCAGCTCGGCATCCGCCGGCGCGTCCTCGGCGCGCTGGATGTAAATCGGGCTGCCGTCCCGCGCGACGCGTCCCACAATCCCTTGTCCGAGCGCCACACCGGTGGCGACCCTCGTCGGAATCATCCCACTCTCGGCTTCGAGTTCGAGAACCTGGCGCGCGGGATTCAGGAGGTGAATCGAGCACGTGCGGCAGTTGAAAATCAGCATGAGCCGCGCGACGATCAGGTTGAGAATCTCATTCACGTCTAGACTGGTCGCCAGTTGATTCGCGATGAGATTGAGGGTCGTCACTTCGGCGAGGCGTTTTTCCGTTTGGCGATGGAGGCGCGCGTTCTCGATGGCGATGCCGGCGGAGGCCGCGAACATGCCGAGCAGTTTCTCGTCCGCTTCGGTGAACGGGCTGCCGTCGCGGCGATTGATCAGCTCGACCGCGCCGATGGTGCGGTCCGCCACCTGGATGGGCGCGGCGAGGACCGACCGCGTGACAAAGCGCGTGTCCTTGTCGAAACCTTTGAACCAGCGTGGGTCTCGGCGCACGTCGGGGACGAGGAGGGGTTGGCCGTGCTGCGTGACCCAGCCGACGATGCCTTCGTTGCTCCGCATGCGTTTGTGCAGCAACGACTCGCCCGCGCCGCCGTGGACCACTTCAAAAACCAATTCGTCCGTCAGCGGGTCGAGGAGGACGAGCGCGCCCGCTTCGATGTTGAACAACTTACTCATGCGGTCGAAAAAGAGCTTGAGCACCTCGTCGAGATTCAGCGTGCTGTTAATCGCGCGCGTGATCTCGTTCGCGACGACCAGTTCGTCCGCGCGCGCCCGCATCTGCGCGAACAAGCGCGCGTTTTCGATGACGATGCTGATCTGGTTGGCGATCGCGTCGAGGAGTTGCAGATGGCCGCGGTCAAAGCGGTCCGGCGCGTAGCTCTGTACGGACATAACGCCGATGAGGCGATCCTGCACGATCAGCGGCACACCCAGCCACGAGCGCGTGGGCGACCCGATGACGCTGGGCTGGACGGGCAGATCGCGCGCGTTCTGAAGATCGCCGATTACGAGGGGTTTCTTGTGAGCAATGATCCAGCCGCTCAGCCCGGTCAAGTCGTCGAGGCGCTGTGTAATCTTGGGCAAGCTCGCGCCATTGTCCACCAGGAACTCGAAACGCAGCTCGCGCTCTGGCTCCGCATACAACGCGATGAAAAACGTGTCGGTATTCATCACGCGATGCACGCTTTCGTAGACTCGGCGCAGAATCTGTTCCAGATCCAGCGTCGAGGTGATCGCCATGCTGATGTCGCGGAGGATTTCGAGTTCGATGTCCGAGCGCATAGTTTGATTTACCGGCGGCGCTTGCCGTTGCCGGCCATATTCGCCGGCGCGCTTTGCCCCAAGTCGCTATGCATGTGACAATTCTTGTATTTCTTGCCGCTGCCGCACCAGCACGGATCATTGCGCCCAAGCTTGGCGGCGGTGGTTGCCCCAACGGGGCTTCGGGTGGGCTGGGCTTGCGCTTTAGGACTTGGGACCGGCGACTTGGGACTTGGGACCTGCGCCTTGGGCTGTTCGCTGCTGACCGGCTTGGCCGTCTCAATCGCCTTGCGCGAGGCACGGTCGCGATCCTCTTCCTCCAATTTCGCAAAGCCGCGGTACTGGTACGTGAATACGTAACTGACGACTTGGGAGCGGATGCGCCGGTACAAGTCCTGGAACATCTCGTACGCGCGGCGCTTGTACTCGACGAGCGGATCGCGCTGGGCGAACGCTTGCAGGCCGATGCCCTCGCGCAGGGCCTCGATTTCCGTCAAATAATCTACCCAGAGATTCGTGACCACGCTGAGCATAAGTTCGCGCAGTAGGTCGTTGAACGCTTGCGCCCCGCCTCGCAGCGGTTCGAGCTGGTCGAGCGATTGGTTCCAGTACGCGAGGATTTCGTCGCGCAATTCGTCCTGGCTCAGCCCCTTGATCTTTTCCGCCGCGAAATGCACCCACGGGAAACGCGGCACCGCGATCTCGTAGCGGCGGTGCGTGCGCTGATCGAATGCGGCGTGGCGTGTGTGGCTGATCGCGAACAGCAGATTGGACAGGCGCATGCCGCGCACGTCGTCGACGGTCTTGACCCGGTCGCCCAATTCGCGCTCGATCTCGGCGAGGTGCTTGTCGGCTTGTTGATTATAAGCATCGGCCATATTGGCCGTGATCGCGTCGCGCAGCGCGTCGAAATTCAGCACTTCATCTAGGGGCACAAGCACAGCCGCCTGAATGCCAGTGCGTTTCTCAACGCGCCGCATGACCTGCTCGAACACGCGCAAGTCAAACGCGCGATGCAGCGCGTCGAGCATCTCGCGGTCGCCGATTTGTTCGTCACGGGCGAGGCGCAGATCAATATTGATGCCGGTGGCTTGACTGACCGCCGCGGCGAGTGTGCGCGCATCCAGGTGGCGGTTCTGCTCTTGCGCCTCTTGCTGCGCGGTCGTCAGCGTGTTCTTGGCGAGGTCTTCCAGCTCATCCCACTTTATTTTATATTCCTGCTCGAACTGGTTGACGACTTCGGGCACGATGACTTGCGTGACGTAATCGCGGTGCAGTTCCAAAGCCGCGCGCGCGGCGTTGAGGATTTGATGGGAAATCGCTTTCGGATCTTCGCTGTGATTCAGCTCGCGTTGCGCGAGCGTGAGCGAGAAGGGCGGCCAGATCTCGTTTTCGTTCAGGAAAAAGCCGGGTAGCAGCGCGTCGAGGTGGAGCAGCAAGCGCGACTCGCCTTGCTCGCCTTTCAAATCCTCGGCGAGAATGCGGTTCACTTCTTCTTCCAGCCAACTCCGCATGTCCGCGCGCAAATCGGCCTTGGTGAGGATGCGATAGCGCTGCCCGTAAATGACCTCGCGCTGCTTGTTCAAAACGTCGTCGTATTCGAGCAAGTGCTTGCGGATGTCAAAGTTGTAGCTTTCCATCTTGACTTGCGCTTGCTCGATCGCGCCCGTGACCCAGTTGTGCTCGATGGGAATGTCCTCGATCCACACGCGGTCCACCAAGCCCTTGCCGCCCATGCGGCGCATGATCTCGTCTTCCAGCGAAACGTAAAAGCGCGAAGAGCCGGGATCGCCTTGACGCCCGGAACGGCCGCGCAACTGGTTGTCAATGCGCCGCGCCTCGTGGCGCTCGGTGCCAATGATCCGCAGCCCGCCGAGTTCGCGGACGCGCGCGCGGTCGCGCATGTATTTCAGAAAACGATCCACGTGCTCTCTGTCGAGGACGTAGCTCTCTTCAGGGATTCTTGCCAGCGCGTCGGCAATCTGATCGAAGGTGAGATTGTAGGGGTCCACGCCGTTGCGGCGCAAGATGCGACCAAGTTCGTTGAGTGTTTCTTCCGGCAAACCACCGCCGAGCTTGATGTCCACGCCGCGGCCCGCCATGTTCGTCGCGATGGTGACCGTATGCGGTTCGCCGGCGCGGGCGACGATGTGTCCTTCCTTTTCGTGCTCCTTGGCGTTCAGAACGGAATGTGGCGCGCCTTCCCGCAGGATCGTTTCGAGTTGCTGCGCGTCCTCGATGCCAAAAACCGCGGACAGGGACTCAAGGTTTGCCGCGGTGAACGGGTCGGCATTCACGCCCAGCTTTTTCGCGAGGAGCAGCACGTCCGGCTCGCGCAGGAACAACCGCTTGACGATAATGTCCATGTCCGCCGCGCGCACGCTGAACTCGTCCGTCACCTCGTCCACATCGCCCAGAGTTTCGATCAGCGTGCGATTAATGTCGCTTAGGTCGGTACGCTGAAGGCGCAATTCTTGGTAGACATCCACGACGACTTCAAGCGGCAGACTAAAGCGCGGCGCGATCTTGCTGAGGTCGTCCGGGTGCGCGGCAATTTCGGCGCAGAGCGTTTCCGCCGCGTCGAGCCGAAGCTGGCGGTCTTCGAGGCGCGCCGCAAATTTCAAATCGCGCTCCCCAATTTCCTCTATCTCCCTTATTTCCTTATCGCCCCAATTGAATTGCTTGGCGACATTTGCCCGGTCCTTGTCGCGCGCGAGCCGCGGTTTCACGCGCGCCAACTCGCGCGCGGGCTGGCGCAATCGCCGCGCGGTCTCGGCGACGGCGCGCAAGTTGTAATCATGGAATAGACGCGAGGAAAGCGCCTCGTCGAAATTCTCGGGCGCGTCGTCGAGACTGCGGGAAAGTACGGACTTGAGCGTGTTGCGCTGCTTGTCGGTTAACGCCACTCCGCTTTCGCTGCGTGGCTCATTACCAGCATTATCTACCGCGTTCGCGAGCAGGCGAACGCGCGCCAAGGTTTGCAGCTTCGGCGCGGCGAGCCGCTTACTCAACCGCTCGGATAACTCCACTGAAGTCGTGCCGACGAGCGCCGGCTGTCCTTTCGCGTACAGCGACGCGATCTCAATGGTCGTGGCGCGCCACTTGGCTTCTTCGTTCCGGTATACGAGGTCGGGCTGGTCGTTGCGAATCATCGGCTTGTGTGTGGGAATGCTGACGACGTCCAGTCCGTAGACTTTGTGGAATTCGTCCTCTTCGGTTTTCGCGGTACCGGTCATCCCGGCGAGTTTCTTGTACAGCCGGAAATAGTTTTGCAGGGTGATGGTCGCGTAGGTCACCGACTCTTGCTGAATGGGCACGCGCTCTTTGGCTTCCACCGCCTGGTGCAGCCCATCCGACCAGCGGCGGCCCGGCATGGTGCGTCCGGTGAACTCGTCCACGATGATGACTTGGCCCTTGCGGATGATGTAATCCTTGTCGCGCTTGAAGAGATATTCTGCCTTCATCGCGGCTTCGAGGTGGTGCATCACTTTCGCCTGCTTGGGGTCTATCTCTTCGGGCCGATCCGGATTGACCAACGGCGTGCCCAGCAGTTGTTCGATGCGGTCATAACCGGCTTCGGTCAACGTAATGGCCCGCGTGCGCGCCTCGATCTCGTAATCGTCCTTGCTGAGCTTGCGGACCACTTCGGCCAGGCGATAGTATTCGTCCGACGCTTCGCCCGCGGGACCGGAGATAATGAGGGGGGTGCGCGCTTCGTCAATCAGGATATTGTCCACCTCGTCCACGATCGCAAAGTAAAGCTCGCGCTGGACGCGGTCTTCGAGCCGCCAAGCCATGTTGTCGCGCAAATAGTCAAAGCCGAACTCGTTGTTCGTGCCGTAGGTGATGTCGGCGGCGTACGCTTCGCGCCGCGTGACCGCACGGAGAAAATTTAATTCGGCCGTGGCGGCTTTGAACTGTGCGTCGAACAGCAGCGCATTCTTTTCGCCTTGCTGGAGCACGCCCGTCGCCAGTCCGAGCAAGTTGTAGATCGGCCCCATCCACTGCGCGTCGCGGCGCGCCAAGTAATCGTTCACCGTGACGAGATGGGCGCCGTGGCCGGCGAGCGCGTTGAGATAAAGCGGGAGCGTCGCGACGAGGGTCTTGCCTTCGCCGGTCCGCATCTCGGCGACCTTGCCGTCGTGCAAAACCATCCCGCCGATCAGCTGCACGTCGAAATGGCGCAAGCCGATGGTTCTGACGCTCGCTTCCCGGACCGCGGCGAACGCTTCCGGCAAAATATCGTCTAGCGCCTCGCGTTCGGACGCGACTTGATCTTTCTGCGCTTGCTTGAGATGCTCTTCGAGCATGCGCCGGTCTTGCTCGTCCGCGGCGGTATTCAACTGCTCGCGCGCCTCCGCGACTTGAAGGCGCGGGCGGGCGGCGGCTTGTGCGAGGCGCGCCTTAAACTCGTCGGTCTTGGCGCGCAGTTCGGCATCGGAAAGCTTTTGGTATTCCGGTTCAAGTTCGTTGATTTCTTGAACGATCGGCGTCAAACGCTTGATCTCTTTCTCGTTTGGATCGCCGGTGAGTTTGGTATACAAATTCTTGAGCATAATTAACTCGATGACTTGACTTGTCGCTAGACAAACAACGCGAAGATTTCAATTGGTCTTCGCGTCTTTGCATCCGTCAGTTACTTGCCAATATTATACCACACTTCGCCGAGGTACTCGCTCTTGAGGTTCGCTTAGGTTCCGGGAATCCCTGACCTCCGCAATTGGTGCACTCACTTGCGTCATTATTTCTTGCCAGTCTTCGGAAGGCGACGCGTTCCGGAGGCTGGCAATCACCGCATCAAGTTCATCGAAATCAAAAGTCCCTACGGGACGCTTCGCAGTCATGAATCCGAAGTCCTAAATCTGCTCACGCGTCTTTCAGATACTCTCCCACGCTCCGTCCCGTGTGCGTGCGCGCGATCGTTTCGGCCATCAGCGGCGCGACGGAGAGGATCTTCATGTTCGGCAAACGCTTTTCCGGCGGAATCGGGACCGTATCCGTGCAAATGAACTCTTCAATAGGCGCATCGCGCAAACGCTCGACCGCCGGATCGGACAGCGTGGCGTGCGTGCAGACCGTGTAGACATTCAGCGCGCCGCTTTTTTTCAAGAGACCGACAGCCGCGACGAGCGTACCCGCCGTGTCTACTTCGTCGTCCACGAGGATCGCGTGCTTGCCCTGCACGTCGCCGATCACGGTCAGCCCCTGCGCGGTCGGATCGTTGCCGATGCGGCGCTTTTCGACAAAGGCGAGCGGCAGATCGAGCTTGCGCGCAAAGTTGCGCGCCTTTTTCGCAAAGCCGAGGTCGGCGGAGACGACGACCGCATCGGGAATATTCATCTGCCGGAGATAGTCGGTCAGGATGGGGAAGGCCGAGAATTCGTCGCCGGGAATGCGGAAAAAGCCCTGAATCTGCCCCGCGTGCAAGTCAATCGTCATATAACGCGTCGCGCCCGCGACGCTGATCAAGTCGGCCAGCAGGCGCGCCGTGATCGCAATGCGCGGCTGGTCCTTTTTGTCGCTGCGGCCGTAGGCGTAAAACGGGATGACCGCGGTGATCCGTCCTGCCGAAGCGCGCTTGAGGGCATCCAGGAAAATCAGCAACTCGACGATGCTGCGGTTGACGGGCGAGGACAAGCTTTGGATGATGAATGTGTCCTGTCCGCGCACGCTGCACTTGAGTTGGATAAAAATATTCTCGTTCGGGAAATCGAATATATCGGCCTCGTCCAACGGGACGTGCAGTTGCTTGCAGATCTTTTCGGCGAGCGGGCGGTTACTCCGCCCGCTGAACATCGCCAACTCACCATACATCTTCCCCATCGAAGACCTCCGGGTCACTACTTTTCTTCTATCGTCACGGATTGGATCAGGTCGCCGATGGCGATTTTCTGAACGACGTCCATGCCTTGCGTTACTTGACCGAACACCGTATACTCGCCATCCAAACTGGGCTGGGGCGCCAGAGTGATGTAGAACTGGCTGCCGCTGCTGGGCGTCGTTTGCGCGGGCCCGCCGCGCCGCGCCATCGCCAGCGCGCCCAGAGTGTGCTTGGACTTGATTTCGGGTGGAATGTTATAGCCCGGCCCGCCGGTGCCATTGCCCGCCGGATCGCCGCCCTGAATCACAAACCCGGCGACAACCCGGTGGAAATTCAGGTTGTTGAAAAATCCGTCGCGCGCCAGAAAGACAAAATTGTTCACGTGCTGCGGCGCGTCTTTGGGATACAGTTCGGCGACGATGTTGCCTTTGTTGGTCTTGATCGTCGCGCTGTAGCTCTTTTTCGCATCAATCGTCATCGGGGGCGCCGATTTGTACATGTCACTCCTTTTTTGCGGATCAATTTTTGCGGCCGCGCCGACGCTGCTCGCCGTTGGAGCCGCGGGTGCGAGCGAAGCGCACGCGCTCAATACGAAAAGCATTGCCATAACAGCGATCATCCCGCCGAGCCAGAAACCACCTCTTTGCGGCGGCGTGACGATGCGTGCGTGCCAGTTTTGTTTTTGCATAGTTGTTTGTGCCTCCACTCGATCTGTTCAAAACTCACTCGGTCTCCGGTGAAACGGCGACATCCGTACTCAGGGCCGGATCGAGCGACACCGCCTCTGCAACGATCGGCTTTTCGCATTGCGTCCGGGGAAGTTCCGGGATGGCCGGGCGCAAGTGGCAGGTGTCGTTGAGCAATTCCACCCGCGGTTGCCGCCGCGTGAGATTCACTTTGCTAAGCGACGTATTGTCAAAACGGAATGGGAAGCGCTTTTGAATGTCCAGCCCCATCAGCGTTGCCAAGAACATGCTGAGCGTGCCGCCGTGCGTTACGACGGCCACTTGCCTTTCGGGCCGCGACCGAATCGTGTCCAGGAACGAAAGCACGCGCTGCTGAAACTCGACCTGATCCTCGCCCTCGGGAAAGACCACACGCGCCGTGTCCTCGCGCCACGCGCGATACACTTTTGGATAAAGCGTTTCGACCTCTTGAAGCGTCAGCCCTTCAAGTTTGCCGATTGAGCGTTCGACCAGGCGCGGGTCGGGAATGGGGGCGAGGCGGAATGCTTGTCCGATGATCTCGGCGGTGACGCGCGCCCGCGCAAGGGGACTGGTGTAAAGCACCTCAATCTGTTCTTCGGCGACCAACCGCGCCGCCAGTTTTCCGGCCTGTTCAATCCCGCGAGCGTTGAGCGGCATGTCAATGCTGCCCTGCATTCTCCCTTCGTTATTCCAGTCCGTCTCACCGTGGCGTATCAAGAGTAGGTGCAATGAGCGAAAACTCCTCCGTGAATTTCATGCCGTCTTGTCCGCGATCACCATATTCGCCGCTTGATACACATCCAACTCGCGCGCGGCAATCCGGTCAACCAATCGCTCGATGTCCGCGCCGGGTGTTCCGTGAATGATGCGCGCCATCAAATCGCGTTGCAGCACGTGTTCCAGTTCGGCGCGCAGCCGCGCGCGCTCTTTCGCGGCCAGCAAGTGGTTCGTTTCAAGATACGCGCGATGCTTGCCGATCCATTCCACCGCGTCCTCGATCCCCTCGCCTTTTAGCGCGATCGTTCTCAGCACGGGCGGCCGCCAATCGTTCGGCGCTTTCGGTTTCAAGTTGAGGTTCATTTCGAGCGCGGCGACCGTCGCGCTCGCGTCGTCCCGGTCGGCTTTGTTGACGATCAGCACGTCGGCGATCTCGAGTATGCCGGCTTTGATGGCCTGGATGTCATCGCCCAGCCCTGGCGCTTCCACGACGATGGTGGTATGCGCGTTTTTCGCGATGTCCACTTCACTCTGGCCCGCGCCCACGGTCTCGACGAGGATCACGTCAAAACCCGCCGCGTCGAGCACCTTGACCGCATCGGCGGTCGCCGACGCCAGCCCGCCCAGGTTGCCGCGCGTCGCCATGCTGCGAATAAAGACGCCCGCATCGCCGGAGAGGTCTTGCATCCGCAAGCGGTCGCCGAGAATCGCGCCGCCGGTAAACGGGCTGGTCGGGTCTACGGCAACAATACCGACGCGTTGTCCGCGTCGGCGATAACACTTTGCGATTTCGTTGACGAACGTGCTCTTGCCGGTCCCCGGCGAACCCGTCACGCCAATAACGTGCGCGTGCCCCGTAAATCGAAACAGGGCGGCGACGACGGCGCGCGCCTCCTCTCCGCCGCGCTCGACGGCGCTCAGCGCACGCGCGACGGCCCGTGGGTTCCCCGCGCGAATTGCCTCAACCGTCTCGCGTTCCACTAGCCAACCACCGCGCGCCGGCGCGCGACCTCTGCGCGAATGAATTTCGCCATCTCTTGCGTCGAGGCGCCGGGGCCAAAGATCGCGGCAAAGCCCATTGTCTTCAAGGTCGCAGAGTCCTCTTCAGGAATAATTCCGCCGCAGACAAGCATGACGTCGTCCACGCCTTTTTGTTTGAGGGTTTCGATGATGCGCGGAAAGAGGTCCATGTGCGCGCCGGACAGAATCGAAAGCCCGACGACATCCACATCTTCTTGCAGCGCCGCTTCGGCGATCATCTCCGGCGTCTGCCGAATCCCGGTGTAGATCACTTCCATGCCCGCATCGCGCAAGGCGCGCGCCACGACTTTGGCGCCGCGGTCGTGCCCATCCAAGCCCGGCTTGGCGATCAACACGCGAATCGGTCGCTCTGCCATGCATTGCTCCTCGATCAGATTGAATTCTATTATACACTAATTCGCCGGGATTTAAAAACCTCGTGCGACTCCTTGACAATTCGCGTGATTCGGCTAACATTCACTCCCGATGTCAAGACACATTTTGAAATTCGCAATCATCTCCATGACGCTCGTGCTCCTCGCCGGCTGCTCCCCGCGGCCGCTGCTCACGGTTTCCGCCGCTTCCAATCTGGAACCGGCGTTTACGGAAATGAGTCGGCGGTTCGAACAACAAACCGGTACGCCGGTCACTTTGAATTTTGGCGCGACCGGCACCCTCGCGCAGCAGATCGCGCAGGGCGCGCCGGTTGATCTCCTTGCTTCGGCGGACCGCTCGACCGTAGACGACCTGGCCGCGCGCGGCTTGCTGATCGCCGATACGGTCCAGGTCTACGCGCGCGGGCAGATCGTGCTGTACACGCGCGCCGATGTCTCGGTCTCGCTCCAATCTCTCGCCGACCTGACGCGCGCCGAGATCAAGCGCATCGCGATCGCCAATCCCGAGCGCGCCCCGTACGGTCGAGCCGCGCAAGAGGCGCTGCAAAATCTCAAGCTGTGGGACGCGCTTCAGCCCAAAATCGTCATTGCCGAGAATGCTCAGCAGGCGCAGCAATATGCGGATAGCGGCAATGTGGACGCGGCGGTCATCGCGCGGTCGCTCACAGTCGGCGCAAAAGGGCGCTGGACGCCGATCCCGTCGGAATTGCACAAGCCGATTGACCAAGCGCTCGGCGTCGTACAAGCCACGCAGAGCGAAAGCGCGGCGCGAGCGTTTGCCGCGTTCGTCACCGGCCCTACCGGACGCGCCGTGCTCAGCCGGTACGGCTACGGATTACCCGAGGCAAATGAATGAACCTACAACCGTTGCTGCTCTCCATTCAAGTTACATTCGTCGCCACCATTGGGATCCTGGTGATCGGCCTGGCGCTCGCGCTGTTTCTCGCGCGCACGCGTATGCGCGGCAAGATCATTTTTGAAACGCTCATCAACCTGCCGCTCGTGCTGCCGCCCAGCGTCGTCGGCTATTACTTGCTCATCATTCTCGGACGCGAGGGGCCGCTCGTGCGCTTGTTCGATGTGAATCTGCTTTTCACCTGGCAAGCTGCCGTGGTCGCGGCGATCGTCGTCGCGATGCCGTTGATGGTGCAATCGGCCAAAGCCGCGCTCGAAAGTGTGGACGCCACGGTGGAGAACGCGGCGCGTACGCTCGGCTCGACGGAAATCGAGGTGATTTGGCGCGTGACGCTGCCGCTCGCGCGGCGCGGGATTATCGCCGGGTTGATTCTCGGCTCGGCGCGCGCGCTCGGCGAGTTTGGCGCGACGTTGATGGTCGCGGGCAACATTCCCGGTCGCACACAGACCGCGCCCCTCGCAATATACGACGCGGTCCAGGCGGGGCGGTTTGGCGACGCGAATTTCCTCGTCCTGATGCTCACGGTACTCTCGCTCTCCAGTCTCTTCGCCGTGAGCCGCATGCAGCAGAATCCAAGCGGGATTGCGAATGTTTTCTCCGCGAATCGCGCGAATCCACGCCAATAAGGATACTTTTCCTTCGCGTAGATTCGCGCGATTCGCGGACGAGATTTATCCAACCATGTTGACAGCTCACATTGAAAAACGTCTGGCCGATTTTACGCTCTGCGCCGATTTTGAAATTGGCCCCGAGATTCTGGTTTTGTTCGGACCTTCGGGCGCGGGCAAGACGATGACGCTCAATTGCTTCGCCGGCCTGATCGCTCCCGACCGCGGCCGCATCGTGCTGGGCGACCGCGTCTTGAGCGACCCCGCGGCAGGCGTCCACGTACCGACGCGGGACCGACGCGTCGGGTACGTTTTCCAGAATTACGCTTTGTTCCCCCATTTGACCGTGCGCGAAAACATCGCGTTCGGCGTTGGCCGCGCGGCGGAAGCGCGGGCGCGCGTGGACAAGATGTTGGCCCTCACGCGTCTCGGCGATTTTGCCACCCGGTATCCCGCGCAGCTTTCGGGCGGGCAGCAGCAGCGCGTCGCGCTCGCCCGCGCGCTGGCGACGCGGCCCGATCTTCTTTTGCTCGACGAGCCGTTCAGCGCGCTCGATGCGCCCACGCGGATGCAACTCCGGCGCGAGTTGTGTGAGCTGCAGAGCGAATTCAAAATCCCGATGGTCTTTGTGACGCACGATCTGGGCGAGGCGTATTTCCTGGCAGACAAGCTTGCCGTGATGGATGCCGGCATGATCCTTCAGATTGGCGCGCCGGGAGAGATATTGCGCCGCCCGCAGGATTTACGGGTCGCCCGCGCCGTCGGCGTCAAGAACATTCTGCCGGGGATTGTCGAGACGGCGAACCGCGTGCGTGTGGGCGACGCGGTGCTGGACGTGCCGCCATATCCGTTCAAGCCGGGCGCGCCGGTACACGTTTGCCTGCGCCCGGAACGCATCATGCTCTTGCGTCCCGAGCGCGCCGGCAGGTCGTCGGACGAGAACGCGTTTCACGGCGCGCTGATTCGCGAGATGAGCGACGGCATGAACGCGACGTTGTACTTTCGCGCCGAGGACCTACGCCTTGCGCCGGCACTGGACTACGACTTGCAGATCGAATTGCCGGTGTACATCTACGAACGCCTCGACCTGTCGCGCCAACGCGAGTGGACCGTGTCGCTGAGAAAGAACGCGATACATCTGATTGGGGATTAGAGATTGGAGATTCTCCAATCTCTAATCCCCAATTTCTACTTCCCCATCCTCTGGTACACCCCTACCCAGTTCGTCGCGATGTCCGTCTGCGCTTGCTGCAGCGGCATTGCGCCGCGACAAACCTGATCTTGCAAGTAGTTTTCGACGCGGTCCTTTTCCTCAGACCCCGGACGCGGCTCGGCCCCTTGAGGCCACAAGTTGGCAATATCGTTCGATCCCCCCAACGCGAGCGGAATCAGGTGGTCCACCTCGTAGTTCCCCGGCGGATCGCGCGGCAGCCCATACTCGGCATAGACCACGTCTTTGAGCGTGTCCGGCACGTCGCGCACGCTGGCGCTGTATCCCGCCACGCAAACTTGGTCGCTGGTCGCGGTCGCAAAAATCGCGCCGGGGGTACACGCCGGATCGGGCAGCGTGTTCGCGGCCACGCAGCCCATCGTTTTCGTTCTTCGCCCGATGGCGGGCGGGCCAGACACAGTAGGCGCCGCGGCGGGATTCGGCAGGGTGAGTGAGGGCGCTAACGTACTGATCGCTTTTGGAATTTCCGCGATGGGTGTTTGAAGTTCCGGCGGGACGTTGACCTCGGAGGTGACCTGGACGCGCAGAAACCCAAAGGCCCACAGGAATAACAAGAACGTGAGGATGACAAGGGGTATGTAACTGCAACCGGCGGCTCGGCTCCGTCTGGACATGTCTGCTCCTTTCTTCTTTCTCTATAGCAGACAACGGAGGAGACGGCTGGTTTAATACACCATCTCGCCGCGCACGAACGCCGCCGTGCGTGGATCAGTGGGTGAATCGAAAAACTGTTTCGTTTCGGCGATCTCGATGAGTCGTCCCCCGAGCATGAGGCCGACGCGCTGCGCCAGCCGCTTGGCTTGAAAGACGTTGTGCGTCACGACGACGACCGTCGTGCCGCGCTCGCGGTTATTCTGCGCGACAATCTCTTCGATCAAGCCGACGTTGTAGGGATCGAGGTTCGCGCTCGGCTCGTCGAGCAAGAGCACCTTTGGCTCGACGACGAGGGCGCGGGCGAGCGCGACGCGCTGCATTTCGCCGCCCGACAATTTGGTCGCGGGCGCATTCGCCAACTTGTCGAGTCCGACGCGCGCGAGCATTTCGTCCACGCGGCTACTGGCGCGTTCGCCGCGCAGACCCAGACCGTAAGCCACATTCGCGCGCACGCTCGCGCGCAGCAGCACCGGACGCTGAAACACGGTGGTCACTTGACGGCGAACGGCGATGGGCACGCTGCCGTTCGGTGGTTGATTCTGGAAAGCAATCTGGCCGGTCGTGGGCGACTCGAGAAAATTCAGCAACCGCAGCAGCGTAGATTTGCCCGCGCCGCTCGGGCCGACCAGGCCCAAGATTTCGCCCGGCGCGATGTCCAGCCGGTCGATATCGAGCACCGTGCGCTCGCCGTAGATTTGTTTGAGATTGGAAATCTGGTAAATCGGTGATGTCAATTCGATTCCACAACGAGGAGTCGAGCGCTCTCTAGCGCGGTGCGACGGCGTTAGAGAACGCCTGCTCCTCGTTTATCAGTCATTCGAAAAACTTTGCAGGCGCAGCATGGCCGCATTCGCGACAAAGGCCAGCGCGAGCAGAATAATGCCGAGCGCGAGCGCGAGATCGAAATCGCCAGTGCGCGTGTTTAGGACGATGGCGGTGGTGAGGACGCGCGTTTTGCCCTCGATATTCCCCCCGACGAGCATCACCGCGCCCACTTCGGAAATTACACCGCCGAACGCCGCGACAATCGCCGCGACCACGCCGATGCGCGCCTCGACGAGGACGGCCCACATCTCCTGTAATTGCGTCGCGCCGAGCGAGCGTACCTGCACGCGCAGCGCGGGGTCAACGCCCTGTACCGCCGACATTGTCAACCCGGCGACGAGCGGAAACGCGATAATGATCTGGGCGACGATCATCGCGCTGGGCGTGAACAGCCAGCCGATCACGCCAAACGGCCCTGAACGCGAGAGCATCAGGTACACGAATAGTCCGACGACGACGGGCGGCAGGCCCATACCAGTGTAGAGCAGCGCGGTCACCAAGCCGCGCGCCCGCACGCGTGACAGTCCCAGCGCCGCGCCCACCGGCACGCCGATCAGCGTGCTGAGCAGCAACGCCAGTCCCGACACGCGCAGCGAGAGCCAGATAATTTCATAGAGCGCCGCATCCCCGGAGACAATCATCCGGATGGCTTGCGCCAGACCACTTGTAAGTTCGTCCATTATTGACTCTGTAGGGGCGGGGAGACCCCGCCCCTACATTATTTCGCGTTGCCGTAGAACAATTGCTGACCGTACCTGTCCACGCCGAAGGTATTGATCACTTTTTGTTCGTCAGCCGAGGTGATCCACTTGACGAAATTCATCGCCATGTCGTATTTCACGCCGGGGAACTTGTCCGGGTTGACGGCCATCACGCCGTACGGATTGTACAGGTCTTTGTCGGCGTTCTCGTTGATGTTTGCGCCGCCGACGAGGACGGTGAGACCCGACAACTTGGACTGCTGAGCGAGCCATGTAGCGCGGTCGGTGAGCGTGTAGGCCTGTTTGTCGTTCGAGAACAAGAGCGTTTCACCCATGCCCTGCCCGAGTGCGTTGTACCAGGGCAAGTCTTTGGTGGGAGTTACGCCGAGTGTCGCCCATACACTGAGCTCCTTGCTGTTGGTGCCGCTCTTGTCGCCGCGACTGGCAAACGTGGATTTGGTGTCCATGATCGCTTTGAACGCGTCTTTCGCCAGTTTCATTCCGTTGGTCTTCGCCGGATCGTTCTTGGGGCCGACGAGGATAAAGTCGTTGTACATCACGTCGAACCGCTCGCGCGCGTTCTTGTCGGCGACGAATTTGTCCTCGGCCGGGCGGTCGTGTACGAGCAGCACGTCGGCATCGCCCCGTTGTCCAATCGCAATTGCCTGGCCGGTGCCTACCGCGACGACGTCCACTTTGCAGTTAAACTTGTTTTCAAAGTCGGGCAGAATGAAAGCCAGCAGTCCGGAATCGGCCGTGCTGGTCGTCGTCGAAAGGATTAGGTGGCAGCCAGAAGCGGAACCCAAAGCGGCGCGAATGGAGGTGGGCGTGGGCGCGGTTGTTGGGGCGACGGTTGGCGCTCGGGTCGGCACTTGAGCGGCAGATGGAATCGCGGCTGTCGGCGGCGGCGCAGGCGTGGGCGTGGGCGCACAGGCGGCGGCGAGAATCGCGACGAGCCATACCAGGAACAGCACACTAACGAACGAGACTTTCACTTATTTCCTCTAAAGTTGAGAATGAGGTATCTATTGGCGCGCGTTCCAATAAACCAGCACCGAGCGAACGCCGCGCGGCCAAACGTACTGACCGTCTATGAGCGTCAGCCGTCGCCGCAACAAGTCGGTCAGGAATTCGTCGTGCTCGCCGCCGACTAGTCCAAAGCGGCGTTTGATTTCGGCCAATGCCTCTTCCAGACTGGCGTTCTTCCACGGACTCCACAGGCCTGAGTCGGCCATGTGTACGTTCGGGGAAATCCCCATTTGAAGCAGGGCCTTGTAGCAAACTTGGAAATTGGGACTGTCATAAGGATGTCCCCAAATCCGCCGCGCGGCATCCGCCATGACGCCATCGGGCGTGGAGGCGCGCAGCACGAGGAAACACGTGCGGCGCGTCACCTGTTCCATTCGGCGAATGAACGCGGGCAGATCGGGCGTGCCGTACATCCCGTGGGAGCAGAAGGAAAAGTCATGCGGCTCTACGGCGATATCGGGCCACGAGCCGGCGATGATTTCCACATTTGTGATGTTCGCGGCGGATAGATTCGCTTTCAGCGCTTCGATCATCGCGGGCGACGAATCCACTGCGGTGACCCTCCGCGCGTGTTGCGCAAAAACCACGGCCCAGGTGCCCGTTCCGGCACCGATGTCGAGCACCGTGGCATTGGGAACTGAATCAAGTTGTGCGACGACGAAATCCCGAGTCGAATCTGGTTTCCCCCAGCGGCGATTGTTCGCCGCGTGGAATCCTTTTGGCTTGGCGGCGCGTTCCGGTTCGGGCGATTGATGCTCGACCAAGTCGCGCCACAACTGAATCCAGTCGGTAACTTTTTCCATATCTCTCCATATCTACTTGATGTGCGCCACCACGCGCCCGCTCTGTGTCAGATCGTATCCTTCGAAACTCGCGGCCTCGCGCCGAAACGCCTCACCGTGCAGCGCGGCGAGGAATGTCTCTAGGCGTTTAGAGTCGAACGCGGCGCGCGGCATCGCGAGGTCGTACCTCTCTTCGCCGAGCGGGATGAAATCGAGGTCCCACGCGGCCGCGGTCGCCCGCAACCCCGGGCCGACATCCGCCGCGCCGGTCGTGATCGCGCCCGCGACGGAATCGTGCGTTGTCGCCGCG